>CALRVE020000017.1:0-65949 GCA_943371535.1 Asaia bogorensis
GGATTTGCACGGAATTTATAATATTCATAACAGCCAATCGGTGATTTTCCGTGTATCCGTGACCATTATGTCATTTTCAAAGTGCTTTTCTGAAAAGCAAAAATTGTTTACTCTGCCAATGACAAATATTGTAAATCAATAAAAACCATTTGTAAACAAATAGATTTTTTATTGCCACGGATGCACGGATTTGCACGGAGTTTTAGAATAATCATAACAGCCAATCCGTGATTTTCCGTGTATCCGTGGCAATTATGTCGTTTTCAAAATTCTATTCTGCGAAGCGGAAATTGTTTACTCAATGAGACTTTTAAGACAACTTCTTTTTAATGATTTTTTATATCCATTATTTTGAAGCAACAGTTGCTTGTCCGTTTAATAATGCCCTCACACTTTCTAATAAAATTTGACTTTTCTTCGCCTCAAAAACAGTGATTCTGTCTTTCGTTAAACGCATGGTATATTTTTTACCTTCAGCCAAAGTTCTATCGAAGTTGGGATTCCATTTATTGAATTGCTCAATATCCATCAATAAATAATTAGAAACTATAACCGACAAATATCTGCCACCAACTTCAACAACAGCAGTACTTTGCAATTCATCATTGGTTAAGGTTGCTCCTTTTGTATCTAAAGCCGATGAGGCTAAATGCTTTTCTGTTTCAGCAGCAGTGAGGGTTGTCCATCCACCACTTCCTTCAAAAAAATAATGCGTAGCAATATATTTTTTTACGTGAGTACGTGTTTCTTCAGGTAAATAATATTGTATATCCCAAAAGCTTTTTTTACCTCCAGCTTTTCTAATACTTTGTTTTACTCTACCAACGCCACCATTGTAAGCAGCAATTACCAATAACCAATCGCCAAAAGTTTCGTGTAATTCTTTAATGAGTTTACAAGCAGCATGGGTGCTTTTGTAAAAATCCATTCGTTCATCGGTATAAGCGGTTCTTCTTAAACCAAAACGTTGAGCTTCATCTGGCATTAATTGCCAAGGACCAACAGCCCCAGCCCAAGAAATGGTTCCTGGGTTTAAAGAACTTTCAATTACACTTAAATATTTTAGCTCTAACGGTATGCCATACAAAGGCAAAATTTGATTGTATAAATCGAAGTAAGGTTTGCCCCAGTTTTTCATTTTCTCAAAACTACCACCTTGCTTAGCTAAATATTGCTGTACAAAACCAACAGCTAAAGGGTTTAATGGAGCTGTTGTAGCGTTTAAATAGTACAATTCGTTTTTTTTAACGGCCAAGTTGTCTATTAAAGAATTGGTAGATTTTGTAGTATCGCTTGGTTTTGCAAAAACAAAAACGTTGCCGTTAATATGTGCAAACGAAGCCGATCCAAAGCCCAGTATCACAATAAAAATTGCAATAATGTAAACTTTTGTTGTGTTATTGGTATAACCCAAATAATTATGTAACCACTGCATGTGCTTGATCCTCTTTTTTTCGTTAATAAATAGCAGGTTTGGAATTGGGTAGTAATCTTAATAATAAAGAAAATTAAACCCTGCTTTTAACCTCTCTTTTTTAAGAGTAGGAGTGTTGAGGAATGATAGAAAACAATTTTTTTAAACTTCCTCAATGCCTATTTCAATTGCATGAAGTTTTTACTAAGGCGGTGCAAAAGTACTTCATTAAAGTGAGAAACCATCACTTGAAGTCCAAAAGGCATGTTATTGCTGTGTTTGAAGAGAGGAATGGAAATTGCCGGAATTCCAACCAAATTAGCAAATACTGTATAAATATCGGCTAGGTACATTTCAGTAGGGTTGTTGCTCTTTTCTCCAAACTTCCAAGCTGTGTTGGGAACTGTTGGAGAAATAATGGCATCGTACTGGCTAAAAATTGATTGGGTTTTAGTACTCAATAGTTGTCTAACTTGTTGAGCTTTAGTGAAATAGGCATCAAAATATCCTGAGCTTAATACAAATGTTCCCAGCAAAATTCGTCGTTGAACCTCTTTACCAAAACCTTCGCTTCTACTAGCTTTATAGAGCTCAATTAAATCGGCATTTTTAGGTATGGATTGATGCCCAAAACGTACACCATCGAACCTAGAAAGGTTGCTACTTGCTTCGGCAGTCGTTAAAACGTAATAAGTAGGCACAACGTATTCAAGTAGTTGAAAATCAATTGGTTCTACAGTGTGCCCGTTTTCTGTTAAAATTTTGATAAACGAGTTGATTTGAGTCTTTATTTCGGGGTCTAAACCTTCATTTTCAAGTGCTTCTTTGAAATAAGCAATCTTATATTTTTTGTTTTCGCTATCAATTTGTGTGGAATAATTGGGTACTGGTAAAGATGAAACAGTACTATCAAAATCATCTTCACCTGCAATTACTTCTAGTGTTAAAGCTGCATCATCAACAGTATTGGCAAAAATGCCAATTTGATCAAACGAAGAGGCGTAAGCAATTAATCCATATCTAGACACTCTACCATATGTAGGTTTTAAACCCACAATTCCACAAAAATCAGCTGGTTGTCTTACACTTCCACCGGTATCGCTTCCTAAACTAATCATAGATAAGCCAGCTTGTACAGCAACTGCAGAGCCACCAGAAGAACCTCCTGGCACACGACTTACGTCAAGTGCATTTTGAACGTTTCCAAAAGCACTGTTTTCGTTGCTGCTGCCCATCGCAAACTCATCACAATTATTTCTGCCAATAATAATGGCATCTTCTGCAAGTAGTTTTTCTACAGCAGTAGCACTATACACCGAAGTAAAATTGTTTAAAATTTTTGATGCTGCTGAAACTTTGTGGTCTTTGTAGCAAATAACATCTTTTATAGAAACAATAACGCCATGTAATTTGCCTAAAGGCTTGCCAGCATTGCGTTTGGCATCTAAAGCAATGGCAGTATCAATAGCTTCTTGCTCAAAAACTTCTAGATAAGCATTGAGCGATTGGTGGGCTTTAATAGCCTCTAAATAATATTGCACAGCCTCTAAACAAGTAGTTGTGCTGTGCAATAAATTATTTTGATAGTCTTTGATTGTACTAAACGTAAACAAAGGCTGTCGATTGTTTAAAGTGGAATAATAGTTTAGCTAGCAGATGAAGAAGACTTATTATCTTTCTCGTTAATGCCTTCTTCAATTTCTTTTTTTACATTGTTTTTGGCATCGTTAAACTCACGAATTCCTTTTCCTATGCCACGCATAAATTCAGGAATTTTTCTGCCACCAAATAATACAAGTATTACTACTGCTATGATTAATATTTCTTGAAAACCTAAATTACCCATATAATTAATTTAAAAGAGTACAAAACTAAGGTAAATGCAGTGCTTTAGAAGTTAAAACTTACTGCAAATAAAATGCATTAAAAAAAGCGGAACAAAATTCCGCTTTTCAAGTATTGGTTCTGTTTTAGAAACGTTTTTCTTTAATTCTTGCACTCTTACCACTTCTTTCTCTTAAGTAGAACAATTTAGCTCTACGTACTTTACCAGTTTTGTTCAATAAAATTGAATCAATATTTGGCGATAAAATAGGAAATAAACGCTCAACGCCTACTCCATCAGAAATTTTACGTACAGTAAAAGTAGCTGTTGCACCTACACCTTGTAATTTAATTACATCTCCACGAAAACTTTGGATACGTTCTTTACCACCTTCTATAATTTTATAGTTAACAGTAATATTATCGCCAGCTTTAAACTTTGGATATTCTTTCTTAGCACTTAACTGCTCGTGTACAAATTGAACTGCTGCGTTCATAACTTTTAATTTTTTACGGACGGCAAAGGTATGGGGTTGTATTTGAATAGAAAAGCCTTTTTATAAGTTTTTCTAAAATTATTTTGCCTTTTTAAGATTTTACAATGTAATGCGGTCCTTTTTCTAACGAAAAATGACGAATAATTACTTCTTGCCCAACAAAGTATTCTTGAATAGCCATGTTTTCGGCCGATTTTTTAAAATAATTATTCATAATTAAAATACCACCACTTACAATTCTTGGATAAAAGTATTGCATAGCAGTTAAGGTACTTTCATAATCATCTATATCAATAGTTAAGAGTGCAATTTTTAATTCGGGATTTTGAATTAAATATTCAGGGATAGAATTACTTAAAATGCCTGGTACAAATTCAATTTTTTCAGTAACTCCTTTTTCAACCAAATTTTGCTGTGCAGCACCTACATGTTTAGTGTAAATGTTTTTTACAGCCATACCTTCTTCTACTTCATTATTAAACTTAGTAACTTCAAAAAGAGAGGGGTTTTTTTCAAACGCAACCAATGGTTGTTGCCTATACTGATTCATTTGTTTAAAAAAAGAGAAATAACTAAAAGCTTCATCGTTGGTAATTCCACATTTTAATATAGAGCCGTTTAAATGTTTAATTAATTTATACAACTCATAATAAGTAACCAATCTTTCGGATTGTTGGTTTCTGGGCTTACTAATTAATAAACTACTATCTGTAGGAAAGCTAACAATAGACTTCAGCATGTAACAATTGCATTTTTTAATGAACAATTGGTTTTCATTTGAGAACTTGTACGATTATTTGTAGCTTTTCGAAGAAAATGGAATTGTAATCTAGATGTTTATTTATGTATAAAGGTTGCATTTGAATATAAATTGCCTTATTTTCAACTACTGCATTACTTAATGATTATTGTATGAACAAACACTGTTTTTTATTGATTTGTCTACTTATTACAAGTTATAATTATGCTCAAGTAAATCAAAATAAACCACTTCCTATAGTTTTTGTACATGGTATGTTGGCAAGTGGCGATACTTGGGTCTTACAACTTCAACGTTTTGAACAACAAGGCTACACCAAAAATATGTTGGCAGTGGTAGATTGGAATACAATTGCAATGGGTAACAGAAATGGTGTTGGGTTAGATTCTATTATTAATCATCTTCTTCAAATTAATCAAGTTAAGCAAGTGAATTTAGTAGGCCACTCGGCAGGTGGAGGTGTTTGTTATAATTATTTACAACAAACGCAAAATGCCGCAAAAGTGGCTCATTATGTACATGTAGGAAGCGGTAAAATGAAAACTCCACCTACAGTACCAACATTAAATTTATACTCATTAGAAGATAAAATAACAGGAGGTGCAAATATTGATGGTGTAAACAACACAGCGTTAACCAATCAAGATCATTATGAGGTTGCTACTAGCCAAGAAAGTTTTGATGCCATGTTTCAGTTTTTTAATAATGCTGCCGCTGCAACTGCAAAAACAAGCACACCTAAAAAAATTACTGTTGGTGGTAGAGTAGTAACTTTTGGTGAAAATAAACCCGAAGCCAATGCAACAATAACTGTGTTTGCTATAAATGCTATTGAAGGTAAACGAAAAAATAGCAAAAGCATTTTTACCACTACAACCGACTTTATAGGTAATTGGAATGGGTTTATTGCTGCACCTAATGAATATTATGAGTTTGTTGTGCAGTCTGCCGACACTGCCAAAAGGGCTGTACATTATTTTAGAGAACCGTTTACCCACAATAATAGTTTAGTGTATTTAAGAACCTTGAGTAATAAAGGCATGACAGGAATGATTGCTCAACAATTGCCAGCCAATGATAATCAATCTGTATTAGCTGTATTTAGTGCCAATAAAGCTGTGATTAATGGAAGAGATAGTTTAACTGTAAATGGAATTAATCTTACTGATAAAAAATTTGCAACAGCCGAAAAAACGTCTATTGCGTTTTTCTTGTATGATGATGGCGATGGAAAATCAAGTACCAACAAACATGCAGGTTTTGGCATGTTGCCTTTTATGAATATGGTAGATGTTTTTTTACCTGCTAACAGTAAGTCCATTCAACTGTATTTTAATGGAAGGAAAATGAATATACCTGCAATGTCATCTTTAGAAGAAGGAATTATGGTTGCCGTGTTCGATTAATTTGAAACATAACTTTGCAATATGCAATTGCCCTTTTTTTACGAACCCTTGTTAACTGAAGATGCTAACTTATTTGCGTTAACTACCGATTCTCAAAAACATGCTATTCAAGTTCTAAGAATGAAAGTTGGCGATGCATTGCATTTAACCAATGGCAAAGGTTTGTTGTGTAGAGCAATCATTCAATCGGCCGATAAAAAACAAACCATTGTACAAATACAATCAGTACAGTTTTTTGAAAAGAAAACTATTGAAATTAGTATTGGCATTTCTCTATTAAAAAACACCAATAGGTTAGAGTGGTTTTTAGAAAAAGTAACAGAGTTGGGCGTTTCTAACATTCATTTATTGCAATGCCATAGAACCGAAAAGCAACATTTTAGATACGATAGATTGAATGGAATTTTAATTGCTGCTATGTTACAAAGCCAACAAACTTGGCTACCTATTTTACACGAACCAATGTTGGCCGAAAACCTAATTTCATTTGCTTCTCAACCCATTAAATTAATTGCTCATTGTGAAAATGATGAAAAAATGCCTCTGCAAAAAATAGCAGCTAAAGCCAATACACTTGTTTTAATTGGACCCGAAGGCGATTTTACTCCACAAGAAATTGAATTAGCCTTAAGCAAAAACTTTACGGCTGTTAGTCTTGGAAATACAAGATTAAGAACTGAAACAGCAGGTGTTATAGCAGCAACCTTATTAATGCTTCAATAAAGGTTACCTTCACTTACACATGAAAAACTATTTAATTTTTATACTGCTGGTAATTACAGCAGTTTTTACCAGTTGTACCAATAATTCTTCTACAAAAAAGAAAACAATAGATACAAGTATTACTTCTGCCAATTCGTTTAACGAACTTTTTTTAGATAGTATTCAGCTAGAAAATTTTATAAAGGAACAAACAGAGCTGAAAGTTTTTACTGAACAATATCAAGATTTTTATGCCGATAGAAATTACGAGTTTGCATGGTTTGATAAAGCAGGAGCCAATCAACACACGTTAGATTTTTTAAACCTTTTAGCAACTACTGTTGCCGATTTGCAAGACAGTTCTTTATTCACCAAAAGTTATTTAAGCATTCAGCAAAATATTGAAGTAATAGATACCTTAGAAATACAAGCAAAAAAAGAACTCATTATTACAGGTCAGTTTTTTCGTTTTGCAACAAAAATGTATAAGGGTAGCAACATCAACACAAAAGATTTAGGTTGGTATATTCCAAGAAAAAAAATTGATTTAAAAGCATTTTTACAATCTACATTAGAGCCAGATTCTACCATTACCCAACAGTTTGCGTTGCTCAATCAACAATATAAAAAACTACAAGCCAATATTGCATTGTATCATAACATAGCAAAAAAATATGATTGGAAAGTATTGGTAGTGCCCAAAAAATCAATTAAGCCAAAAGACTCATCGGTTATCATTCCTTATATAAAACAAAAATTACAATTATTGGGCGATGCTGTTTCAAAAGACACATCTATTTATTACGATTCAGTTTTACTAATAGCCATACAATCTTTTCAACAAAGAATGGGCTTAACACCCAATGGTGTTATTGGCAAACAAGTGATAGATGAGTTGAATGTATTGCCTAATAAACGTATTCAACAAATATTAATTAATTTAGAAAGAATGCGTTGGATGCCTCCACAACAAAATACAGCGTACATTTTAGTAAATATTCCAGAGTATAAAATGCATGTAATACATGATGGCAAACAACAATTTGAAATGAATGTAATTGTTGGCACAGCAACACATAATACAGTCATTTTTTCGGGCAAATTGCAAAACATTGTGTTTAGTCCGTATTGGAATGTTCCGAGTAGTATTGTAGCTAGTGAAATTGCTCCAGCAATGAGAAGAAACAAAAACTACATTAGCAACAAAAACATGGAAATAACTGGTTATAGTAATGGTTTGCCCATTGTTAGGCAGAAACCTGGAAAAAACAATTCTTTAGGATTGGTAAAGTTTTTATTTCCCAATAGTCATAGTATTTATTTTCACGATACCCCCAATAGAAATTTATTTAGCGAAACCAAAAGAAGTTTTAGCCATGGTTGTATAAGATTGGCAGAACCCAAAAAGTTTGCTCAATATTTGTTAAGAGCCGATACTGCAACTATTTGGAAAAGCCATATTATAGATAGTGTGATGAATTTAACTACAGAAAAATGGGTTACCCTAAAACAACCTATACCTGTATTAATTGCTTATTTTACAGCATGGGTAGATGTAAATGGAAAATTGAATTTTAGAAAAGACATTTATAAACACGATGAAAAACTAGCAGCTAAATTGTTTTCGGCTGAATAAGTTGAAATTGTATTTTCGTTTTACTACAAGCCAATCGTTATGCAATTAATAGAAGTAAATAATACAAGCACTGCACAAGATTTTATTACAGTAAATGTGTTAATGAACCAACACAATCCAGCCTATATCCGTCCGTTAGATAAAGACATTCACGATGTTTTTTCTACCGAAAAAAATAAAAACTATCAACATGGCGAAACCAAAAGATGGATTTTAAAAGACAATGCAGGAAAACTGATTGGTCGTATTGCAGCTTTTACCAATACAAAATACATTAACAAAGGCACCGATTTTAGTACAGGTGCTGTAGGTTTTTTCGACTGTATCAATAATCAACAAGCAGCTAACTTATTATTTGATACAGCTAAAGCTTGGCTACAAAGCAAAGGTTGTGAGGCAATGGATGGACCAATAAATTTTGGCGACAGAGACAAATGGTGGGGTTTATTGGTAGAAGGTTTTGATGATGAACCTGTTTATGGAATGCCTTTTAATCCTGATTATTATGAAGCCTTGTTTGATGGCTATGGTTTCAACAATTATTACAATCAGTATTGGTATAAAATGAGTGTGAACGACGATTTACCTCCTCGTTTTCAAGAACGATATAAAAAGTTTGCTGCAAAAGCCGATTATACAGCCAAGCATGTTGAGTTAAATCAATTAAATAAGTATGCTCAAGATTTTGCTACAGTTTACAACTCAGCATGGGCACAACATGGTGAAGCAAAAGAAATTACGGTAGAAGAAGTAATGAAATTGTTTAAAACCATGAAACCCATTATGGACGAACGTGTAATTTGGTTTGCTTATTATAAAGAAGAACCCATTGCTATGTTTATTAATATTCCAGATGTAAATCAGTATTTTAAACATTTTAATGGAAAGCTTACATTGATTAATAAGCTTAGATTATTGTGGATGAAAAAAACGGGTCAGTGTAAAAAGTTAACAGGCTTGGCTTTTGGAGTTGTACCTAAATATCAAGCACTAGGAGTAGATAGTTTTTTAATACAAGCATGTGGTTATAATATGCAACATAAAGGTTGGTACGATGCTTATGAAATGGGCTGGGCAGGCGATTGGAACCCAAGAATGGTGAATATTTATAAAAGCTTAGGGGGAAGTCAAAATAGACGAATGGTAACTTATCGTTTCATTTTTGATGAAACCAAACATGATTTTGAAAGGCATCCAACTATGGAGTATAAATAGTTTTTCACACAAAGCTGCAAAGAATACAAAGTGTACAAAGGGTTTTTAATTGGCGGATTAGCGTATTAACGAATTGGTGAATTAATGAAATGCTTTAATATTTTATAGTAAATGCAGAAATAAACCACAACGACTCAACTGCACAAAATAAAATGAATAACAAACTCTGTGAAACTCCTTTGCTCTGCTACTCTGTGGTTAAACAATTTGCCAAAGGCAAATAAATGTGACTCGCAGAAATCACAGAAAATTTCTTTTAACTCTTTGTGTAACTCCTTTGTTCTGTTGCTCTGTGGTTAAATAATTTTGCCGTAGGCAAAAAATAATCTTCGTATTTTTTTTCAGTACCCTTACTTTTGCTCAATCTTCAAAAAATGAGCAACACTTTACAGAGCAACGAGTCCATCTCATCTTCACGTAAAAAAATTATTGTTTTAGGTAGTGGTCCTAATAGAATTGGTCAAGGAATTGAGTTTGATTACTGTTGTGTACATGGCTTATTGGCCATTAAAGAATGTGGTTACGAAGCCATTATGGTGAATTGTAATCCAGAAACAGTATCTACCGATTTCGACATGGCCGATAAACTCTATTTTGAACCCGTTTATTGGGAACATTTATGGGAAATAATTGAGCTAGAAAAACCAGAAGGTGTAATTGTGCAATTGGGCGGACAAACCGCTTTAAAACTCTCTAAAAAATTACACGAAAAAGGCATTAAAATTATTGGTACCAGCTTCGATAATATGGATATTGCCGAAGATCGTGGACGATTCAGTGATTTATTAAAAGAACTAGAAATTCCTTATCCAGAATATGGTACTGCTTACACTGCAGAAGAAGCTATTGAAGTGGCCAATAAAGTAGGTTATCCGGTGTTGGTTCGTCCTAGTTATGTATTGGGTGGTCAACGAATGAGAATTGTAATTAATGATGATGAAGTGGAGAAAGCTTGTATCAGCATTTTAAAACACATTCCCGATAATAAAATATTAATTGACCATTTTTTAGATCGCTGCCAAGAAGCCGAAGTAGATGCCATTTTTGATGGAGAAAACTTTCATGTAATGGGCGTAATGGAGCATATTGAGCCTGCAGGAATTCATAGCGGCGATAGTAATGCTGTTTTACCAGCTTTTAATCTTACTCCATTGGTGGTAGAAACCATGGAATATTACAGCGAAAAAATTGCTAGAGCATTGAATATAAAAGGATTAATCAATATACAATTTGCTTGCAAAAATGGTAAAGTATATGTAATTGAAGCCAATCCAAGAGCTTCAAGAACAACGCCTTTTATAGCTAAAGCTTATCAAATTCCCTATTTAAATATTGCTACCAAAGTAATGTTGGGCGAAGCCAAACTAACTGAATTTACGATGGAGAAAAAGTTAGAAGGTTATGCTATAAAAGAACCAGTTTTTAGCTTCAATAAATTTCCTGGTGTAAACAAAGAATTAGGTCCAGAAATGAAAAGTACGGGAGAAGCCATTCGTTTTATTAAAGACTTACGAGATCCATACTTTAGAACTTTGTATAAAGAAAGAAGTATGCACTTGAGTAGATAATAAAATATATTTTAATTGAAATGCCACAAAAAATATTGTGGCATTTTTTTGTGCCGTAATTTGAAAATAGTATATTCATTTTATTATTCATACTATATTTTATTTTATATTGTAAAATGAATTTGGAGCAAAGAAAAACTTTGATACAATAAAATACCGCTTACCACACCTTTTAGGATGTGGCACACTAACAACATCCATTTATGCCAAAACGCAAATACAATAAACCCATTTACAAAAGCATACCTATTTTTCGTTTATTGTTACCACTTATTGCAGGCATTTTATTACAGTATCATTTAACCATTTCTGTCGCTCCATTTTTTGGGCTAGGTGTATTAGGTTTTGTATTATTAGGTATCTATCAACTATTGGGTATTACTAAAAAATTTGTATTTAGTTGGTTATCGGGCATTGCAATAGTTTTTATTTTCATAAGCTTGGGAGGTATCATTAGTTATAAAAAAAACATAGAGCATCATCAACAATGGATTGGCAAATACTATCAGCAAAAATTACCAATAAAAGTTACTTTACAAGAACCTATTGTTGTAAAACAAAAATCGTATAAAGCATTGGCTAAGGCCAATGCAGTTTTAATAAATGGTATTTGGCAACCTATTGAAGGAGATATTTTATTGTACTTTAAAAAAGATAGTACCAAGCCAGTGTTGGGTTATGGCAATCAAATAATTATAGCTAGCAATTTGGTTCCTATTATCAATGCAGGTAATCCGGGAGGGTTTAATTATGCAAGATATTGTTCGTTTCAAAATATACATTACCAAGCGTTTTTAAATGATCGAGATTTTATTGAATTAACCACTACCGAAACAACAGCAATCACTGGTTTTCTTTTTAAAGCAAGAGAAAAAGTATTAACTATTCTGCGTAAACATATAACTGCAAAAAACGAGTTAGCAATTGCAGAAGCACTAATAATTGGCTATAGAGACGATTTAGATAGAGACCTCACACAAAGCTATAGCAATACAGGTGTAGTACATATTATTGCTATAAGTGGATTGCATTTGGGTATGATTTATTTTTTATTGGTAAAACTATTTATACCATTTGGTAAACGTAAATGGGTGAGCATAGTAAAGCCAATCATAATTTTATTGGTGTTGTGGTTATTTACATTAACAGCTGGTGCTGCTCCATCTATATTAAGAAGTGCTATAATGTTTACTTTTATTGTGATAGGAGAGTTGAATAGTAAAAAAGCAAATATTTATAATAGCTTAGCCTTATCGGCATTTTGCTTATTGGTGTATAACCCATTTAATTTATGGGATGTAGGTTTTCAACTTTCTTATACCGCAGTTTTAAGTATTGTACTATTTCAAAAACACATTAATCACTGGCTTTATTTTGAAAATAAATTTTTGAGAAACTTATGGAGTTTAAGTGCTGTTTCTATTGCAGCACAAATATTAACCTTACCCATTGTATTGTATCATTTTCACCAGTTTCCAAACTTGTTTTTATTTACCAATATTGTAGCAGTACCATTGTCTGGGTTAATTTTATATGCTGAAATATTTTTATTGGTTTTCTCATTTATTCCATTTTTTGCAAACGCATTAGGATATGTTATTGAAAAAGCAATTTGGTGTTTGAATATGTTTGTAGAGCATTTCAATCAACTTCCATTTGTGGTTTGGCCATCTATACAAATTAGTATTGTGCAAACATGCGTATTGTATGGTGTAATATTGGGTTTTGCTGGTTGGCTAATAGAAAAGAAAACCAAAGCCTGTTTAGTAGGATTATCTTTTTTATTACTTTTTATAGTTTTAAGAAGTGCCGATTTTATACAACGAAATCAACAACAAAAGCTAGTAGTATATAATGTTCCCAACCATACAGCAATAGATTTAATTGAAGGTAGAAAATATCAATTCATTGGCGATTCTATTCTAACCGAAGATGGCTTTTTAAGAAACTTTCATATAAAACCATCGAGGGTTTTACATAGAATAACACCTACGCATCAACTAAATAATTTTGTATTGAACAACAATTTAATTAGTTGTAATGGAAAGAATATTTTGGTTATTGATAGTGCAATAAACTTGCAACCTAGCATACCAAAAATTAAAGTAGATGCCATTATACTCACCCAAAATCCTAGAATCTATTTATCTAAATTGATACAACAGTTTGATTGTAATCAATATATTTTCGATTCATCTAATCCATTTTGGAAAGTAAATTATTGGAAAAAAGATGCCGATAGTTTAGGCGTACAATATCATTCAACTGCAACGCAAGGTGCGTTTGAATTGAGTTGTACCAATTAAATAGTATTTAAGGGTGATTAATTATTCATTCTTATAACAATTCAGCTTCTTTCAATACTTTAAGCCCCAATTATCAATATCAACTATTTACATTTGCAGGATTATTTTTCAGCCTTTAACTTATATCATGCAAAAAAAAATTTCTTCGGCTTTAATTTCAGTTTTTTATAAAGATGGATTGGCCTCATTAGCACAACAATTACATTCATTAGGCATTACTATTTATAGTACAGGTGGAACACAGCAATTTTTAGAAGATTTACAAATTCCTTGTGTTGCAGTAGAAAGTTTAACTACTTATCCTTCTATTTTAGGAGGAAGAGTAAAAACATTGCATCCGGTTGTGTTTGGTGGAATTTTAGGGAAAAGAGATGATGCACAACACATTCAGGAAATGAAGGATTATACAATTCCAGAAATTGATTTGGTAATAGTTGACTTATATCCTTTTGAAGAAACCTTACAATCTACCAATGATGAAAAACTTATTATTGAAAAAGTAGATATTGGTGGTCCGAGTATGATACGAGCTGCTGCAAAAAATTATAAAGATGTGGTAGTGGTTGCAGCAAAAGACGATTATGCAACCTTAGAAAATATTTTAGCTGCACAAGAAGGAACAACTACTTTAGAACAGCGTAAAGCCTATGCTGCTAAAGCTTTTCAGGTAGTAATGAATTACGATATTGCTATTAATAATTATTTTAACCCTTCTAATACAGCCATACAAACGAGTACGCAAAAACAAGTGTTGCGTTATGGTGAAAACCCACATCAATCGGCTGTTTTTTATGGCAACTTAACCGAGTTGTTTACTCAGCTAAATGGTAAAGAATTATCGTATAACAACTTGGTAGATGTTGATGCTGCTGTACAAATTATCAGCGAATTTCAAGTTGATACTTTAGAGGGATTTAATGAGGCTGTTTTTGGCATTATTAAGCACACCAATGTTTGTGGCATAGCAGCAAGAACTACAGTAAAAGAAAGTTGGGATGCAGCATTAGCTGGCGATCCAGAAAGTGCTTTTGGTGGAGTATTGGTAACCAACGGAACTATAGATAAAACAACCGCTGAAGCCATTAATGAAATTTTCTTTGAAGTACTCATTGCTCCTGCATTTGATGCAGATGCATTGAGTATTTTACAATCGAAAAAGAACAGAATTTTATTGCAACTCAATAGCATAAAACATACATCTAATGTGCAATCAAAATCATTACTCAACGGTGTTTTAACACAACAATTAGATGAGGGTAATTATACAGATTGGAAAGAAGTTGGCGGAAGAACTACAACTGAAGCCGAGAAAACTGATTTAGTTTTTGCCAATATTGTTTGTAAGCATTTAAAAAGTAATGCCATTGCTTTTGTAAAAAATAAACAGTTGGTAGGAAAAGGTTGTGGTCAAACTTCAAGAATTGATGCTTTACGTCAGGCAATAGAAAAATCTAAACAATTTAAGTTTAGCTTACAAGGTGCAGTGTTGGCAAGCGATGCATTTTTTCCATTTAACGATTGTGTAAGTATTGCTCATGAAGCAGGTATTGAAGCCTTTATTCAACCAGGTGGAAGTATAAGAGATAAAGACAGTATTGATTATGCAGTTGAACATCAATTAGCTATGGTAATTACTGGTATGAGACATTTTAAACACTAATACAATATTTACAACAGAAGGGAAGCGTTTGTAGAGTTGCAAAGGGTGAAAATAATATCCTTCATAAACTTTGTTCCTTTGTGTGAAATAAAAAAATGAGTTCCAAACAAAAAGCATATTTAGCCTTAGTTATTACTTCCATAGTTTGGGGTACAACTTGGGTTGCTATGAAGTTTGGAGTAAATTCAATGCCTGCATTACAATTGGCAGCTGTTCGTCAGCTTATTGGTGGAGTTTTATTTGTTGGTTTTTTTACTGTTATTCGAAAACTGCCTTTGCCAACCAAACAACAATTGAAGCAGTTGTTCTTTCTTTCGATTTTCACTTTTGTATTAGCCAATGGTTTTAGTACATGGAGTTTGCAATATATTCCAAGTGGATTAGGTGCACTCATTGGTGCACTCTATCCCTTATGTGTAGTAATAATTGAATACTTTTTTTACAATAATAAAAATATCAATCGCTTTGCTATAATTGGTATACTATTAGGCATTTTGGGTATTGGTGTAGTATTTTACGAAAATGCTTTTAGCACTCAACCCGATGGTTATTTTATTGGTTTGTCTTTAGCCATTATTGCTACTATTTCTTGGAGTTATAGTACCATTAGTATTGCTCGCCAAAAAGTAAATATCAATCCGTATTTTGGTTTAGGTTGGCAAATGTTATTTGGTAGTGTAATGATGTTTGTTATATCGTTGTCAACCCATCAATTTATTCCTTTATCAACCATTCCTACAAATGCATGGATTGCAATTGCTTACTTAATTGGTGCAGGTTCTATTTTAGCATTTGTAGCTTTTATTTATAGTATGAAACATTTGCCACCTGCTTTGGCTTCTTTATATGCTTATATTAACCCTATTGTAGCCATTTCTATTGGCACTGTGTTATTGAATGAACATATTACAGCCCGATTAGTTATAGGAACAATTATTACACTTTTAGGCGTTTATATTGTAAACAAAGCCATGAAAAAACAAATGGTAGAAGAGCTGCCTGATACTGAGGGAATTTAATGTGCTTCTTTCAAAAAGCAGGATTCATTTTTTATTTTCCACTTAAAATAAAAATTTTAGTTACCGTTTTTTCTATACCAGTATCATCTTTTACGAATACCAAATAAACACCACTAGCCACTTTTTCGCCTTTGTAATTTTTACCATTCCAAACTGCTTGTCCACCCAAAGCCCTTGTTTCAAAAACCAATCTGCCATTGGGTTCTACAATTTTCACATTGGCATTATTGACCAATCCTTTAATGGCAATGGTACCTGAAAAATTGGGGGGAACGGGATTAGGAAAAACCAATACATTACTATTTGTTTCTCCACCTTCGGTTGCTGTACTTCTAAAGCTACAAATGCCTTTAAATGTAGCAACGAAAACTTCTCCTGTTGTTGGATTAATTGCCAACTGCTTTACGTCGTTACTCAACAATGGTGAATTATCTTCTGTAAATTGATAAATAATTTTATCGCCATCGGCGTTAACCAGCCACAATCCTTTTTTTGTGCCTATCCATTTTCTATTGGCTCCATCTACTGCAATACATTGCACTTCTTGATCTTGAAATAAAAATCCGGCAAATGCACCTTGCTGCACAATTGGTTTTACTGCATCGCAAGGTTGAGTAAAAATTTCTGTAGCACATTGTATTACTGCAACACCTTTATCGGTTCCAATCCAAATAAAACCATTTTTATCTTTTGCTAAACAATATACATTGTTACTAGGTAAATTTCCCTGCCCCAAACCTGCTCTCAAATATTTCCATTGATCATCATTTAAAGCATCAATGTTATTGCCATAGTTATAACAAAAAACACCATTGCCTCTAGGGCTTACAGCCCAAACTTGATTGGCATCATCTACTACTAACTGACTAATTGCATTTTCAAAATGTGCAAATGGAATAGTAAATGCTTTAAACGTTCCATCGGCTTTTCTTACTTGTAAATTTTGAGGAGCAGCATAATTGGCTAACCACAAATTGTTGTTTGCATCAAAAGCCAAGCCACTAATTCTATAACTGTTTGCATCGCCAATGGCTGCTTGTAAAGTGGAGTTATTGTTTTTGTAAATGCGGATGTTATTGTCTTTAAAATGTACTAAACCGCCACCGTAACTTCCAGCCCAAAGACTTTTGTCTCGTTTATCTGCAGCTAGTGAAATAAAGTCTAAAACCGAATCTAAAATGGGTTTGTTGAAATAACCTTCATAGGTCCAGCTGCCATCTTTGTAAATAAAAACTCCATCTCTGTTGTACAAATAATTCCAAGCATCATTTACCGAGCCTGCAGCAGCATATAAAATATTGTTGTTAAAAACCAGGCTTCCGCTTGCTAAACCTAAGGTTCCGTTTGGAATATATTGCTGAAAAGTATTGGTGTATTTGGATAATCCACCAAAAAAATCGGCAATCCAAATAACTCCGTTTACACCAATAGCATTTTTTGGAAATGAAATAATACCAGCTTGTGCAATATTTTTTTCTATCGTACCAGCTGTATTTAATTGAAGAATTCTACTTGCACCAGACGTAGATCGTTGTGCAACAAAAATTTTATTTTCCGATGATTGAATGTTTTCAATTTGCCAATTGTTTTCGAAATAGAATAAACTCCAACTAGTTCCATTTAAAATAAACAGCGAATCATTTTTTTGAACAACAATATTGTTATTACAATTCACTGTATTTTGTATGGTGCCATTACTTAAACCATTGATGCCACTTATACTTTGCCAGGTAGAAAAGTTGGCTAAATTGTTTGAGTTTAGATTTGCTCTTTTCAATCCTTCATGTGTAGCAGCAAAATAGAAATTAGCATCTTTAGTTAATGCAAGCGTATTGGTTTGATTACCATTTGAACCAATAATCCAAGTGTCTTTGGTTTCGTATTTAGCTAAGTCAATTACTACAACTCCCAAGCCTGTACTTAAGTAAGCTATTCCATTATCACAATAAATATGATTAATATTTTTATTACCAACAATGCTACTTCGTTTAATATCGCTTATGTTTTTTACGATTGAATTTTTTACAATATCAATATTGCTGTTATTGTATGCAATAATGAGTTGTTGAGTTTTATTATCCCATGCAATGCAGTTTATACCAATATCATTTAAGCCAGTTACTTTACTGTAACGTTCTAATTCACCATCGGCATCAATACTAAAAACTGCATATTGAGTAGCACAGTATAATTTGTTGCCTTGTACAACCTGTATAGCATTTTGATACGGTAAGTGTTCTCTCCAAAAACCAATAGGTGGTTGTGCAATACAATTTTGGATGAATAAAAAAAATAGAACAATGATTATGCAGCCGAACGAATGAGTTCTAATTTTTTGTAGAAACAATAGGCTGAAGAATTGCTGCATGTATCGAAGTTAAAACATAATACAGAATATGTTCTTATTGCTTGCTATTTAACCCTACTACAGTTGGTGTAGTTTTACTATTACTTGGAGTAGCTTTGTAATTTGGTTTATTGGTCCATTGAAATGTATTGATTAAATGTTTTACATCTTCCATTAAAAAATTATTTACAATACTTAAAGAGTCTTCGTTGGGTGTTGCATCAAAGTATAGAGCACCACGTAAAAAATGTTGATTGGTATCGCTTAAAAAAAACTGATTGGCTGTAGCAACATCTCCTCCTACTTTAAAAAATATTCCATGCACACCATTTGGTGTTACAATAGCCGAATCATCTATTGAATATGCTTTTTGCGAATGTTTTCCGGTGAGTTTAAATGCATCGTTCACCAAGGCATTAAAATTATTATTGGCAATTACTTTATAACTTACATACACTTTACCATTAAACTGTGGGAAGTTGATATTTACCCACCAAGGGTTTTCTGTTTTTTCACCAAAGAATAAACTGTCTTTTACTACTTCGGCATAAGCAGGATATTCAAATGAATAAGGATAGCCAGGTTCGTTAAATTTTTTATACTCTTTTTTGGGTAAATCAATTTTAAAGTAACCTTTGGGTTTGGGTGTAAATGGGCTATTGCAAGCATCAAATAAACATATAACACCTACAACTATAAATATATATTGTGCAATTATTGCTACTCTTTTTTTCATTGAATTATTCTGGTAACTGAGGTTTAATAGTTACTTTAATTTTATTAATTCTATTGCGTTCTACTTCTAAAACGGTAAATTCAAAATCGCCACAAGGCACTACTTGTAATGTTGTTGGTATAATGCCTGCAATTTCTAACACCAATCCTGCTAAAGAGTCGCTTTCGCCTCTTACTTCATCAAATGTTTCTAAAGGCAATTGCATAAACTTGCAAACATCGTTAATCATTACTTTGCCTTCAAAAATGTAATTATAATCATCTAACTTTTTATAACCAGCATCTTCTTCATCAAACTCATCGGTTATTTCTCCAATTATTTCTTCTAAAATATCTTCTAAGGTTACAATACCACTTGTACCACCAAATTCATCTACTACAATTGCAAAGTGAATTCTTTTGCTTTGAAATTCTTTTAATAAGTCTTCAATCATTTTTTGTTCATGCACAAAATATGGTTGACGCATTATAGTGTGCCAATCAAAACTATTTGCATGATCTAAATAGGGTACTAAATCTTTAGTATGAATCATACCTACTACTTGATCTAGATCTTCTTTGTATACAGGTAAACGACTGTAATGTAAATCGCCTACTTGTTGTATTAAATTTTCAAAATTGGTTTCATAATCTATACCATGCACATCTAAACGGGTTTTCATAATTTGCTTCACCGTTGTATTGCCAAATTTTAAAATTCCTTTGAGTATATTTTTTTCGTTTTCGTTAGAACCTGTATGGGTAATATCAATTGCATGATACAGCTCATCATGTGTATTTGCACCAACACCTTTATTGGCTAATTTTCTTTCAATAATATCGCTGTATTTTACTAGCCAACTACTCATTCGTCTAAATAAATAGTCTACTACTTCTACCAATGCACCAACATCTTTTGCAAAACGAATATTGTTTTGTGTTGCCATTACTTTGGGCATAACCTCTCCAAACAAAACCAATATAGAGGTTACAATAACTACTTTAATTACAAACTCTACCCAATATAAGGTAGCATTAAAATTGATTAAATTATCAATTAATAAATTACTAATAATAATAATAGCAATATTGGCAAAACTGTTGGCAATTAATAAAGAGCCCAATAAAGTTTTAGGATTTTCTAATAAATCTACCACACGTTTATAAGCTGGTAGTTGCTTGGTTTTTAGGGTATTAATATCTTTATAGGTGAGAGAAAAAAAAGCAACTTCGGCACCACTCATCATAAACGAAAAAAGCAATAAACACATTAATATTACCACAAGTATAGTTGTGCCCTGAGCATTAATAATGGCTCCAAATGTAATATTCAATAATGCCGAATGATAATCCAAAATGTTTTTTTTAAATGAAAAATGATAAAGCAAAAATTGCTTTACATAATTATAGAAACGAATGTACCTAAACTTGTTTATTAAAAAGGTAATGTTTCTCCAGGTTCGGTTAAAGGAGGCAAATCGTCGTTATTAAAACCTTCACCATTTTCACTACTGATGGGTGCATGTCCATCGCCTCTTTTTTCAAGCATAATTAAATTATCGCCTACTACTTCTGTAGCAAATTTTTTATTGCCTTCTTTATCTTCCCAACTTCTTGTTCTTAAACGTCCTTCAATATATACCAAACTACCTCTATGTAAATATTTATGTGCCAATTCTGCTAATCCTCTCCAAAGTACAACAGTATGCCATTCTGTTTGGCTAATGAGCTTTCCATTTCTGTCTTTGTACGTTTCGGTGGTAGCTAATGGAAATTTTGCTACGCCAATGTTTCCTTCCAAATAATCCATGTGTGGATCTTTGCCTAAGTTGCCTATTAGCATTACTCTGTTTACGCCTCTCATAAAATTAATTTTTTGTGGCTAATGATTTTTTGCTACGCCTAAAATAATTTTTTTTTATGAAACAAAGTAAAGAGTTACAAAAAAATATATTGGGTTGTAAAATTTTGTTTAAAAAAGTGCTTTTTTGCTTTAATTGAAGAAGATAAGAAATGAAGAAATCTGTAAAGTAAAAAAGAAAATCGTGTAATGTACTAAACCAATCTTTTTATTTGGGTATCATTCCATACAACAATGCCTGGTTTTTTGCCTGCTTCAAAACTACCTAAATAAGTATCCATTTCTAATGCTTTTGCTCCGTTGAGTGTTGCCCATTGCAAAATTTCGGCTAATGGAATTAAAGGAAAATGTTGCTGAATGGTTTTTACTTCTTCAATAATACTTAAAGCTGTATTGCTTGCTAAACTATCTGTACCTAATGTAATGTGTACATTGTTTTTTCTAAATAATTCAATATTGGGTAGCGTATTTTCAATATATAGATTAGCGTTGGGACAAAGGCAGAAATAAGGTATCTGACTATTTGCAGTTGCAGCTTGTTGAACAAACTGTATGTCAACCTCGTTGGTAAAAGTATTATGTACCAACAATACATTTTTTGCAGTTTTTACATTAGCGAAGTATGATTGTAAACTCGTTTTTCCTGATGGCTGAAAAGAGGTATTATGAATGTTCATTGCTTCGTACATGTTAATGAATTGTCCTGTACCGTTTTTAAACAATTCATCTTCTGCCAATGTTTCTTGGTTATGTATGCTAATGGTTTTATTGGTAAACTCTGTTTGTAATAAGTTCCATAAATTATTTGAAACCGAATATGGAGCATGTGGTACAATTGAAAAAGGAAAATTAAGCGTTGAAAACTGGCTTTTCATTGCTTGCATTTGCTCAAATCTTTTTTGAGCAATATCGGGTAGCCAACCTGCTACTTCTAAAAAATTAAACCAATGTAATTTGGTGGATTGTTTTTGTTGAACACTGAAATGGGTATTACAAATATCGCCAACTGCAACAATGCCATTTTCTAACATTTCTTCTTCTGCAAGTTGAATAGCAGTTGTAATGTTTGCTTCTACTGAATTGCGATGCTGAACAATTTGTAGAATAAAATTGGTAAGACCTGTATGTTGTGGAATGCAATTTTTTAAATGGCTTAGTTCTGTATGGCAATGGGTGTTTATTAAACCGGGTAATACAATTCCGTCTAACACTTGAACATCATCTCCAGCATTTTCTACAGATACAATATTTTCTATTGTACCATTCGGTTGTGCAATCAAAACAAAATCGTTGCCCAACATTTCTGTTCCTGTAAATAATTGATGGGCTCTATATTTTAGATATTGCATTTTAATTGCTTCAATAATTTTTTACCATTTTAATTTGCTATGGAGGTTCTGAAATACAGAAAAGAGTTTAGTTTGTATTTCTATTAAACCCAACCCAATAAGCATTACAATCTAGAAGTGTAAATAGTTGCCCCTCCAAGGAGGGGATGAACATCGGTTGCAAATCTGTGAAAATCCGTTCAATCAGCACCATCAGCGTTCCCATCCAAAATTTGCGAAGCAAATAAATCCGTTTCTATTTTTGGCCACCAAGGCACAGAAACACAAAAAATAAATCAGTAAAAATCTGTCCAATCCGTGTTATCCGTGTTCCTATCAATTCTTATTAAAAATCTAATCCTAAAGCAAAATAGAAAATAGGTTTTCCTTTAAATATGCCATTCATTTCCCAAGCAAAATCGGCTTTCATAAAATAGCCCAATAAAGTACTTCTTGCACCAAAGCCATAACCACCTACAAACGGACCAATACCTCCTGCTTTTAAACGTACACTCACTGGATTGCCTGGTTCTTGATAAATGGTTGACGGACGTTCAATACCATTGAATTTACCATTCCAAGCAGTACCTAAATCTATAAACTGCGTTAACTGAAAGTTGCGTAAAAATGCGTTGTTAATGGGGCGATTTAACAAGGTGGCAAATACTGGAAATCTTAATTCACTATTTAATACAAACGCATTATTTCCATTGGCTACATTTTGATTAAAACCTCTCATGTTTACTGCTAAACTTTGAAATGCATAGGTTTGATCTTGTGCTGGTTGGTTTGTGTTATTAAATCTAGGGCCAACCCATCCATCTACACCACCTAAAAAGTATACAATTTTTTGATCGCCCCAACTAAAATCACCTGCTGCTCTTACAGCCCAAATAAAGTTTCTATAAATTTCGGTGTACTTTCTTGCATCAAATCCAAAATTAAAATTGAAGTTTTTGCTTACGCCATCGCTCATGGGTAAATTAAAATCCATGTATACTTTATAACGTAAACCTTTCCAAATATTTTGAGCTGGGTTTAATGTATTATCGTACACATATTCTAAACGAGATAATACATATTTGGTAACAGTATCTTCAACTCCAAGTGTAAGTAAATCGGCCGATTTTAAAACACCTCTATCGCTTCTAAAACCAATGGTTGCACTCATTCTTTTGGTTTCATCAAACGGATAAGAAATATTTCCTTGATATAAATTGGTAAATAATTTATTATCGTAACCACCAGCAGGAAAAAAATTGCTTATCGTACTTCTGTAATAAGTTAAGCCCCAATCAACTCTTTTTCTTAAATTTTGAAAAGAAAATAAGGCGTCTTTATCGGCTAAGTTTTGACCAAATCTTAAGCCGCCAATAAATTTCACATCTTCCATTAAATCGCTAATACCTACTCTAAAACTCCAGTTAATATCGTTACCATTATTTAATTGTATGGGACCTTGGCCACCACCATAAATTTGATAACGATTTACCAAAACATTATTGGTTACACCGCTCACTATATAATCTGAGCTAAACTTGAGTTTATAATTAAATAAACGCATTTTAGATAATGCACTTTCTTTTACTGCTTCTGTTGGTTCATCAACAATAGCAATTGCAGTATCGGGCTGCTCGTCTTCAAAACCTGTTTGAAACACTTTTTTAGGAGGGTTACTGGTAGTGTCTTTTGCAACAGTGCCCTTGCCTTTATTGTATAAATTGGCTTTACCTTGTTGTTGTTTATCTTGCAGCCTAAATACTTTCATGTAGTTGGTTAAAGCAGGATTAATGTTTCGTCTGTTCAACGAATTATCATCTACTTTCAACTTGTACAAAAATTTATAATCTCCCTCTCTTCTTACTTCACTTACTAAACCATTATTACCGGCAATTCTTGTTTCTAATAATGAACTTTGGTAATTGGTAATAGGAAACGTATAGGTTGAATCTTTATATACCTGAAAATAACTAATACTATCGGCTTCTTGTTTTCGCCAAGCAGATAATGTACTATCTAACTCATTGGGTGTTGGGTTACGTAATAATTCTTCTCCTATGTAATATAAAGTATCTAAGCCATTTCTTTGGGTTGAAAAGAAGCCTGCGTATCTATTACCAATTCCATTTTCATCGGCAACAAACGTAAAGTGATTTACATTGTATTGCATTGGATAGGTTGCATTACCATATTTTAAATTACTCAATTGTGTAATTTGTTTTACAGCATTTTTATTCAAAATATCTACTAAGAAAACATTGAATCTATGTCTACTAGGTAATACAGTATCGCTACTTGGTGCATCTCCACTTGGGCGGTTGGATGAAAAAATAATTCCTGAACGATTGGGGAAACTTACGTACGTTGGATTTAAATCGTCGTAAATATCATTGGTAACTTGTTCTAATTTATTTTCTTCAATTTTATAAATAAAAATATCTGTATGTCCGTTTTTAACTGCACTTAAAATAACAGTATTGGCATCTAACATAAATGAGGCATCTACAATTTGATCTACCCCTTCAATCACTTGTTTAAAGCGTTTGTACTTGGCAACATAATCCCAAACAAACATTTTAATTTTTGCATCTTCGGCATACATTACCAATAATCTAGTACCTTTTCCATCCCAAGCCATAACAGGATAATTAGGACTTTGATCGCCTTGCATTACTTTAACCCCTTTGGTTAAAAGCTTTCTTACATCGTAATAATTATCGTTTAAAATAACGCTGTAAGTGCCTTTTTTAAACTCCACCATCGCATAAGCATTGTTCTTTGGGTTTGGATTTACTTGAAAATTGTAGTAATCGTTTTTACTTACATCTTCCGAAATGGTGAGTTTTCCTTTTGGTGCATTTTTACGTTTACGTATATCTTCAAAATATTTATCTTGTTTATATGTCATAAACTCTTCTAATACCTCTTTAAATTTTTTCTTACAAATTTTTAAAGAAGCGTTGTTAAGGTTTTTATAAATACGAGCTAAATACAAAAAGTAAGTAACATTATCTTTCTTATATTTTTCGGCTATATAATTCCAAAATGCTTGCCCTGCAAGGGTTGGCTTGGCATAAGCAAAATGATAAAAGTTTTTATACTCACTTGTAAGTATTGCACTTTTTAATTCATCGTCTTTTTGGGTATTCCAATTTTCGGCAGCATAAGCAATATAACCATCGGTTAACCATTTAGGTAAATCTAATAATGCTTGGTTGCTAGCAAATTCGCCAATATCATCTCCAAACAATAAATTATCAGTTAACACTTTTGCTATGCCTTCTCTAATTTGTAATCTTAGGTGGCTGTGGTTTCCATCAAAAAAAACTACTAGTTTGTTGTTTACTAATTTGGTTAATCCACCTGCTTGTTGCCAATCTATTCCTAAACCAATATTGCTTTGTTTATAATCTTCAAAATTGGTATAAATAATAATGTTTGCACGGCGTTGTAAAGAATATTCAATAAAAGTTTCTAATTCTGGCAATTCTTCTTCGGCTACTTGTGCAACAAATTTGCCCAACTCATTACCACCTTGGGCTATGTAGGTATTGAAGTTTTCGGATTGATAAAATTTCCATTTAAATTTTTTATGTTGAATTCTATTTTTTCCAAACTCAACCGTATTAACTTGTGCTTGTACTAAAAAAGGAATTAAAATAATTATACAGAAAAAAAAACGGATATTTTTATTGATGTTCATTTGCATACAAAAGCTTGAATTTTGAACTTTGTTTTTACACTTGCTAAAATTAGGCATTTACATATTATTTACTTAAAAAAACAGTTATGTTGCATGTTAAGGTTTTTACTTTTAATCCGGTTCAAGAAAATACGTACGTTGTTTACAACAATTCAGGTAAGGCTTTAATTATAGATCCCGGTTGTTATTTTACTGCTGAACAAGAAAAGTTAAAACAATTTTTAACCGAAAACAGTTTAACGCCAGTACAATTATTGAATACGCATTGCCATTTAGACCATGTTTTTGGCAATAAATGGGTACACGAAACTTTTGGTATTGAATTGTTCATTCATAAAAATGAAGAATTGGTGTTGCAATATGCCCCTACAAGTGGACAAAAATGGGGTTTGCCATTTAATAATTACGATGGTCCTTTACATTTTTTAAACGAAGCAGATACTATTCAATTAGATGAAGATGAGTTGAACGTTTTGTTAACACCAGGCCATAGCCCAGGTAGTATTTGCTTTTATTGTAAGCAACAAAATTTTGTAATTGGTGGCGATGTGTTGTTTTATGAAAGTATTGGAAGAACAGATTTGCCGGGTGGCAATCATGAAACTTTGTTAACCAGCATTAGAGAAAAATTAGTTGTATTGCCTAAAGAAACTGTTGTGTATAATGGTCATGGCCAAAGCACCACTATTGGGCACGAACTTTTGCATAATCCTTTTTTACAATAATATTTTTACTGTATATATTTTCTACTTATTTTAGTGGCAATTAAAACAGTTTAAAAAATGGAATACGGTCAAAAAGATTTATTGGTAGATAATGAATTGTATTTAGAACAAGCAAGCTCAAGTAAAAGGTTTGCAAACTATATTATTGATGTAATAGTTTTTTATGTAATTGCTATTGTTATTGGTATTTTAATAGCATTATCAAGCCCAGAAACAATTGAATCTTTAGATACAGAATCGCCAATGGGTTCGTTAACAGATAGATTAATTAGTTTAGTTTTCTTTGGTATTTATGGAGGAATAATGGAAGGTCTTTTGAAGGGAAGGAGTATTGGAAAATTTATTACTAGAACAAGAGCAGTTAATCAAGATGGTACAACCATAAGTTTTGGTACAGCATTTATTCGTGGATTTAGTAGAGCCGTTCCTTTCAATGCCTTTAGTGCATTAGGGACACCTTGTTTTCCATGGCACGACAGATGGTCTAACACTTATGTTATTGACATAAAGACTTCTACTTTGCCAGATAATATTGGCTAGAAAAACAGGGATTAATTATTTACTATACACTGGTGTTTTTATATCATGATAAAATAAAAATTGCCAACTGGCTTCATTGCCTTTTTGCCACCATTGTTGTCTTAATTCCATACATTTCTTACCATCAAAATCGTATTTGGCAACAAACTTGCTTTTCATTTGCTGCAATTGAGGTGCGTCATCTCCACCAAAGAATGCAATTTCATGGTCTTCTTCAATCCAAAAAACTTGATGAAATTTGCTATGAGCCGAGGTTATTTCGTATCGAATATAATTATCAATTATTCCATTGCCATCTAACCAAACTACTTGACTATGATTTTCTAAAATGGCAAACTCGTCTGTCATATAACTTGGATAACCAGTTTCCATGGCATAGTTAAACTCTTGTTGTTGCACATAATAAATAGCATTAGGGCAACTTAAATTGTAGTTGCCAATATGATCTCTTTTACTTACACCACCTGCATGATCTTTATGTAAATGGCTCATTAAAACCTTGGTAACATTGGTTGGCTGAATGCCATTTGCAATAAGGTTTTGATGCAACTGAAGCTGACCATTTGTTGAAAAACCTAAACCTGTATCAATTAATATAATATCTTTTTTTGTAATTACCACAAATGGCTGAATCTCTACTAATAAACTACCAATTGGGCGTTGTTGTAAATTATCTTGCTCAATATTAAACGGAACAAATATTTTAGTTTTATCTATGGTAAATGTGCCTTCTGAAAGTGGTATAATTTTCATGTTACAAATGTAGCTTTAGCATAGCCAAGCAGTTTACTCTAATAGAAATAAAAGAATATAATTCTTGAAAATTAAATAGATTCAAATGCACCAGTTTTTTTGTTCTTTCTTACCGTGCCAGCTTTAAAGTATTGTCCATTCATAGCAACATAAACACCAATAGGTAAGGTTTGTACAAAAGCAATGGCACTACCTAAATTAAATAATCCATCGCTACTCCCAAATTTATACGGAATCATTGCACCTGTTAAAACAATGGTTTTATTGGTAATTTCTTGGGCTAATAATTCTGCAGTATCTGTCATGGTATCTGTACCATGTGTAATGATGATTTTTTCTTCCTCAGTGTTTTTACATTGATGAATAATTAATTGCCTATCATCATTGGTCATTTCTAAACTATCAATCATCATTAAGGTTCTAATATCAACCTCTACTTTACTTCTACCAAGTTTAAGCATTTCAGGCAAGTGAGTGTCTTTAAAGTACAATGAGCCATTTAGTTCATTATACTCCTTGTCAAAAGTTCCACCTGTTATAAATATTCTTATAGCCATATTTTGTAATTAAAAAACTCTATATCAATCTTCTTCTTTTCATCACCTTTAACCCTAACCCATCTATCTTCTCCCTTAAACCATCTACCCTGTATCATCTGTTATCTACCTTCTATTTTCTGTCCTCTATCCTCTTTCTCAATCTTTCTTATTAAACTTTTTCTCCGCATCTTTTGCTTTTTCAAAGTCTAAAATTACGCCGTTAATACAATAACGCAAACCTGTTGGTGGCGGACCATCTTCAAACACATGACCTAAGTGGGCTTTACAACGGCCACATTGCACTTCAGTTCTTTCCATTCCATGTGAATTGTCTGGTGTATAAATAATAGAAGATTTACTAATTGGGTCGTAAAAACTTGGCCAACCACAACCACTCTCAAATTTGGTATCACTTTTAAATAAAGCATTACCACATGCTGCACAATAATAAGTACCTGCTTCTTTAAAATTTTCAAACTTGCTTGTCCATGCTCTTTCTGTACCTTTTTGTCTAGCAATATAGTATTGTTCAGGCGTTAATACTTTTTTCCATTCATCTTCTTTCAATACAACTTTACTAGTATCTGTTTTTGAATAAACTGGATTGTTGTTTTTTGTACTATCCATGGTATTTTTTTTATTTTGATTGTTTTGTGCATTACAACTACTTAATGCAAATAAAAGTGCTGTAATAATTAAATTAAATATATACATGTTATTTCTTTATTAGCTAATTACGTTTATACTCATTAAAAAGTTTGAACAAACTTATAAACGTTAGCATTTATAATAGCTTACAAAATAACATTTCGGTATAAGTGTTAAATATTTTTAACAGTTACCCGTATATTTGTAACTCACCTAAGGTTAGTAAGCCCCATGTTTAATATAATTTTGTTTGGCCCTCCTGGCAGTGGAAAAGGTACGCAAAGTGAACAACTAATTGCTAAGTATCAGTTAAAGCATTTAAGTACCGGAGATTTATTGCGTAGTGAAATTGCTGGAAAAACTCCACTAGGATTAGAAGCAAAAAACTTCATGGATAAAGGTCAGCTTGTACCCGATGAGGTTGTAATAGGCATGATTAGTAGTGCACTAGATGCAAACCCACAAGCAAAAGGTTTTTTATTTGATGGTTTTCCAAGAACCGAAGCTCAAAGTGAAGCATTAGATAAATTATTACAATTAAAAAAAACTGAAATTGGTGTTTTTTTAGCCTTACAAGTGAGTGAAGAAGAACTAATAAAACGTTTATTAAATAGAGGATTAACAAGTGGCAGAAGCGATGATACCAACGAAGAAGTAATTAAAGCAAGAATTACTGAATACGAGAAAAAAACAAAAGTTGTTGCCGATTATTATGCAAAGTTTGATAAGGTTGTAAATATTAAAGGCGAAGGCACTGTAGAAGAAATATTTACATTGCTGTGCAACGAAATTGAAAAAAGAATGTCTGTGTAAGTATACAAACTGATTGTACCTTTTTAGCAATCAATACCAACTGCAAATCCTACTAATTATTTAGTAGGATTTTTTATTATTTTTATTGCCTATATACAATTGCTATATGAATACACAAAAGTTAGAATTTATTACACAAACATTTCCTGCATTAATACAACAAGCATCTACAACTGCTCAACCACTTTGGGGCAAAATGAACTTTCAACAAATGGTAGAACATGTGACCGATTTTTTTAAAGTATCGAATAATTCTATTCAATTGCCTTGCTTATCGCCCATTGAACATTTACCTAAACTAAAAGAATTTTTATTGAGCGATAAAGAATTTAGAGAAAATACCAAAGCTCCTGAACAAATTATACCTGCCGAACCTTTAGCTATTCGAAACGAAAGTGTAGCAATTGCAATAGAAAAACTGAACAAACAAATAGCCCAATTTGTGAATTATTTTCAAGAAAACGAAGGTGCAGTAACTACACATCCTGTATTTGGTACTTTGAATTTTGAAGAGTGGATTTTATTGCATTACAAACATGTATTACATCATAGCAAACAGTTTAATTTAGTTGCAGTAAAAGAAAAATAAAGTATTGTATGAAAAAAATAATGATTGTATTTGCAGTACTCCAACTACAAAGTATAATTGCAAAAGCTCAAAGGTTTGATGCAGGTTTTGAACCAGCTGAATATGCCGATATATTAAACTTTTGTTTTAAAGGATTTTCAGATACTGGATTTGCTAAACTAAGTAATGGAAAGTTGTTGAATTATAAATACCAACAATTATTTATTTCGCCAGAAGTTGGATTAAGAAATAAATGTGAAATGTATTTACGTAACGATAATACAGCTATTTTAAATTTAAGAGGAACAGTACCACAACCAGAAAGTTGGTTAGCCAACTTTTTCTCGGCAATGATTGCTGCCAAAGGCAATTTGCAAATTAACGATAGCACTAATTTTGAATATACCGTTGCCGAAAGTGATAAAGCTTTTGTACATGTTGGTTGGATGTTGGGTATTGCACATTTATCGCCTTATTTTAATAATTGTATTGATAGCTTAATACTAAAAGGCGTTAAAAATTTTATTGTTACTGGTCATAGCCAAGGTGGAGCATTATCTTTTTTAGCAACCTCTTATTTGCATTATAAGTACAAAAACAAATATCCCAACCTTCGTTTTAAAACTTATGCAAGTGCAGCACCAAAGCCAGGCAATTTATTTTATGCTTACGATTTTGATTTTATTACCTCCAACGGTTTTGGCTTTAGAATTGTAAATACAGAAGATTGGGTGCCAGAATCTCCATTAACTGTGCAAACCTTACAAGATATTAATGAAGTAAACCCAGTAAAGGATGCAAAAAAAATATTGAAAGGGCAACAATTTTTTGTAAGACTTTATTTAAACAGTATTTACAATAAAATGGATAATGCATCAACCAAAACCATGAAGCGTTATAAAAAGTATTTAGGTAACAAGCTTTATTCGTTTGTAAAAAAAACATTACCACAATTTCAACAACCTGCATTATTAAGTAGTAGCAATTACATGACAGCGGGTACGCCCATTATTTTAATGCCAGATGCTTCGTACAAAGAAAAATTTGTGTTTACAGGAGCTAATTATTTTGTGCACCACATGTTTGAACCCTATATGTACTTGCTTGCTAAAAATTATAGCATTACACATGTTGAAGCTTTAGAAAAAAGCCATTAATTGAGTTGTTTTTTTGGAGATTTTTAAAATAAAGCTTGATAAACTTCATGCACTTGGCCCATCATGGCAATTTCTATTGAAAAATTGGTTGGGTTAAAGCTTTTTTTATTGAATTTACTAATAAAAATTTTCTCAAAACCCAATTTTTCTGCCTCGGCAATGCGTTGTTCAACTCTGTTTACAGCTCTAATTTCTCCATTTAAACCTACCTCTCCAGCAAAGCAAATATGCTGTGGTAAAGCCACATCTTCATAGCTAGAAAGTAAGGCACAAATCACTGCTAAATCTATTGATGGATCTTCTACTTTTATACCACCTGCAATGTTTATAAAAACGTCTTTAGTGCCAAACATGAATCCTCCACGTTTTTCTAAAACGGCTAGTAAAAGTTGAAGCCTTCTTAAATCAAATCCACTTACTGTTCTTTGTGGTGTGCCATACACACTTTGTGTAACCAATGCTTGTACTTCTATAAGTAGTGGTCTCATACCTTCTAATGTTGCAGCAATTGCACTACCACTTAATTGATCATCTCTTTGTGCAATCAATATTTCACTTGGATTGCTTACTACTTTCATTCCATCGCCAGTCATTTCATAAATGCCAAGTTCAGCAGTACTACCAAAACGATTTTTTAGGGTTCTTAAAATTCTATACACATAATGTCTGTCTCCTTCAAATTGCAACACAGTATCTACCATGTGTTCTAAAATTTTAGGACCAGCAATAGAACCATCTTTTGTTATGTGCCCAATTAAAAAAACAGGTGTATTGGTTTCTTTAGCAAAGCGTTGAAACTCGGCTGCAGTTTCTCTTATTTGAGATACACTTCCTGCTGATGAATCAATCAAATTGCTTTGCAAAGTTTGAATACTATCTACAATTACCAACTGAGGTTTCAATTTCTTAATCTCCTGAAATATAGTCTGGGTGCTAGTTTCAGTGAGTAAGTAAAAATTATTATTGTGTTGTTGTAATCTATCGGCACGCATTTTAATTTGCTGTTCACTCTCTTCTCCACTTATATACAACACTCGTAAATTCTTCATCATTAAACCATGTTGTAAAAACAAAGTACTCTTACCAATGCCAGGTTCTCCTGCAACCAAAACAATACTTCCTGGTACAATACCACCACCTAAAACTCTATTTAATTCGGCATCATCGGTAACAATTCTTTTTTCTTCTACAACACGTACATCTTGTAATGCAACAACCTTATTTTGTTTTTTTTCATCGGTATAATTATTCCAATTTTCTTTATTGTTGCCTTTATCTAATACTTCTTCTACAAAAGTATTCCATTCGTTACAGCTCGAACATTTGCCTAACCATTTTGCACTTTCGAAACCACAGTTGCTACAAAAAAAAGATGTTTTAATTTTTGCCATGCCGTAAAGATAATTGAGTAAGAAAGATGAAGGGTGAATTGAAAAATTGAACATTCAAAAATTAATGAAGAAAAAAATAATTGTAGTTGAAAGTAAAATCGTTTTCTACTTTTAGAAAAAAAACAAGACAAGTATTTTATTTTTTCTGTGTTGTATACAAGAAAAATGAGTGTAAAATTTTAGTTGAAAATGTTAAATGCGATGGATTTTTTCTATTTGAATTTTTTTGTTGAACCAACGGTTTAAAAAACATAAAAGGGTTAGCATTTCTGCCAACCCTCTTACTTACTAACCCATTAAATTCCATTGCTAAATTACAATTTTAGGGCACATTGCAAAATAAATTTTTATAGATGTGAAAAACTTTAAGCCCCTTTGGCTACCAACATTAGTTGCTATTCATTTCTTTTAAAACTTGTAAGTATTTTGCCTGAAACGAAGAAACACATTGATTATCAATGTGTTTCTTCGTTTTTAGTATTGTTTTTAGAACTTAATTTCTTCGTCGTTATGATCAAAAAAATGAAATTCAACCATTCCATAACTCGTATTTGCTATCACTTTTAGCTTTATAACATGTTTTCGTTTCCATTTTTTTGCGATGGAGGTAAACCAACCTTTAGTAAGGTGAGAGTATACAATTGGATGAACCGATAAAGTGAGGTTTTTGTGAGAGTGGGTAACTAAATACACCAATTTCTTCTCAATTTCATCTTCTAAGAGTAAACTACTGCTAATTTTTCCGGTTCCTGTGCAACTTGGGCAGTTTTCGGTAGTAATAATATTTACCTCTGGTCTCATTCTCTGACGGGTAATTTGCATTAACCCAAATTTAGAAATTGGCAATACAGCGTGTTTTGCTCTATCGGTTTTCATAAACTCATCCATCGATTCTTGTAACTTCCTGCGATTATCGGGTAATTTCATATCTATGAAATCTACCACTATAATGCCTCCAATATCTCTTAAGCGTAATTGACGAGCAATTTCTTCTGCAGCTTCTAAATTGGTTTGTAAAGCGTTTTCTTCTTGGTTATTGCTTACGCTTTTATAGCCACTATTTACATCAATTACATGTAAAGCTTCAGTGTGTTCAATAATTAAATATGCTCCGCTGTTTAAGTTTACTGTTTTGCCAAAAGCTCCTTTTACTTGTTTGGTAATACCAAATTGGTCAAATAAAGGTGTTCCGTTGTTGATATAAGTAACAATTTCGGCTTTTTCGGGAGCAATTTTTTGAATATAGTTTTTGGTATCGTTATAAATATTTTTATCGTTTACCACTATTTTATTAAAATCTTCGGTTAGCAAATCTCTTAAAATGCTAGTAGTTTTAGTTTGCTCACTCAACACTTTTGTAGGTGCTTGAGCTCCTTTAATGTTGTTTTGTATGGTATTCCAAGTTTGTATTAAATCTAACAAATCTTGATGCAGTTCTTGAGAGCTTTTGCCCTCGGCTGCTGTACGTACAATTACACCAAAGTTTTTGGGGCGTATGGCTTCTACAATTTTATGTAACCTTTTTCTTTCGTCTGAAGAATGTATTTTTTTAGAAACGGCTACTATTTCGTTAAAAGGAGTTACCACAACAAAACGGCCAGGTAAACTTATTTCGCAGCTTAATCTTGGTCCTTTTGCAGCGATAGGTTCTTTTAAAATTTGTACCAATACATTGGGTTTGCCGTTTAAAACCTCATTAATTTTTCCGGTTTTTACAATTTCGGGCTCAATTTCAAATTTTGAAAAATCGAAAGGAGTTCCGTTTGCAACCATTGCTTCTTCGGTAAATTTTAAAATAGATTTTGCAAAGGGCGATAAATCGGTATAATGCAAAAAAGCATCTTTTTCAAAACCTACATCTACAAAAGCAGCATTTAAACCGGGGATTAATTTTTTAACTTTACCTAAATACAAATCTCCAACACCAAAATTGGCATCAGTTTTATCGTTGTGTAGTTCTACCAACTTTTTTTCTTCCAACAAAGCAATTTCTACACCTGTTGGGCTTACGTTTATAATTAATTCTTTATTCACAAAAATTTGCAACTTTAAGATACACAATCACCTCCCAATAAAAAATCAGGAAATTTTAGTTTCACCAATAAGTAATTGCCAAGAAGAATAAGGTAAGAAAAGGTAAAGTTGCAGCGTGAAGAATATGGCAAAAACTGTAAGTGCTTTATACTAGAAATTAGTTGCAGAAAGCATTACTACTTTCTGCAACTAATTACTGGTAAAGGCTTTTATAGCCTTCAATAAAATAGAAGAACTATTTGTTCTTTTTCTTATGACGATTTTTTCTTAAACGTTTTTTACGTTTGTGCGTAGCAATTTTATGACGCTTTCTCTTTTTACCACAAGGCATAACTCCAAGTAATTTAATCTGTTAAAAAAATATGGTTTTCTCAATCTCTTTTCTATCAAAATAGAAAGAAGAATATATTTAATATGCTATTTGCTTAGCATATCAATTCGGTTTTGTAATTCTTTTTTTGCTTCGGGGTTTGGTATAATAGATTGTACCATTTTGTACCATTTTATAGCATTTGCGGTATCACTTTTTAAATCGTAACACTCAGCAAGGTGCAACATGGCTCCTAAATTGGTGGGTTCTTGTTCAATAATTATAGAAAAACGTTCTATTGCTTTATCGAACTGACCACTTTTTTTGCCCCCTAAAGCTAACACCCACTGAGCATATAAATTTTTAGGATTTTTTTCGGCAATTTCTTTAACTGGTAAAATGCCTTGCATGGGCTGATCGGAAATATTGCCTAAAATATAACATGCACCTAAACCTATTTTGCTACTATCGTTATTGTGGTTTAACTCCAAAGCTTTTTCTAAAAGAACTTTCCCGTTGTTGGCTAACCATGCTTGCATGGAGTGATTACCTTCATCAAAAAGATTATCTATAAACAACTGGGCGGCAAATGTGAGGCTTTTTTCCGAATTCTCCAACTTTGCTGCTTCGGCAGTATAATATGCATATGGTTCAAACACTTTTGCACTATCTCTCCAAAACTTGGCTAGTTGATGAAATGTATGAATTTGTTGTTCTTTAATATCGCCACGAACAACCATATTTTCTAGTGAAACTACTTTTTCACTTTGTTGTGCCGTTAATCTGGCTTTTGCTTTAATTAATAAATCGCTGAAATTTATTGGAGCATCTGTATGCCCCTCTTCTGCTGGAGCGGTAACTGTTTTTTTGTCTTTCGGAGGAATGGTTTTTCCAAAGAAAAAAAGTGAAGTAAATAGCAATAAGCCACCACCAACTACAATTAGTTGTTTAATTTTCACGTCTAAAATATTTGTGCAAAGTTACTGTGGTAAGTGTTTGCTTTTAACTTCGGCAACAAATTCTTTTGCTGGTTTAAATGCAGGTATATAATGTTCGGGAATATGAACAGCCGTATTTTTTTTAATATTTCTACCAATTTTGGAAGCTCTTTTTTTAGTAATAAAACTTCCAAAACCTCTGATATAAATGTTTTGTCCGGCCGAAAGGCTTTCTTTTACTTCTTTAATCATGGTTTCAATAGTTACTAATACATCAACCTTTGGTATTCCTGTTTTCTCGGAGATGTTGGTGATAAGGTCAGATTTTCTCATGGTTTAAAATGTTTTCATTTAGTTCAGCAATCGTAATTAGGCCTCATAAAGTAAAACAAAGAATTTCAATTATGCAAGAAAACTTTGTTGAGTATTTTCGACACCGAACGGTTAGCAAGTTGAACGATTTATTAAAGAAAGTGGTTTTCTAAAAATAAATGTCAAAATTATAACGCTAATTTATTCTTTTTGTTATTCTATGAACAAAGCAGTAACCATTTTTTTTAAACAAATACTCATGCAATGGCATGAAAATGACAATAATAGAATAATGCCTTGGAAAGGTATTAAAGATCCCTACAAAATTTGGTTAAGTGAAATTATACTACAACAAACTAGGGTAGAACAAGGCTTGAATTACTACGAAAAATTTGTTGTGAACTATCCAACCATACAAGATTTAGCTGATGCAAAGGATGAAGAAGTATTTAAACTTTGGGAAGGTTTAGGCTATTATAACCGATGTAAAAATTTATTATTCACCGCTCGAACAATCGTGCATGAATTGAATGGTGTTTTTCCAAATACTTATGATGATTTATTGGCTTTGAAAGGCATTGGACCTTATACCGCTGCTGCTATTGCTTCATTTGCCTATAATTTACCTTATGCAGTAGTAGATGGTAATGTTTTTAGGGTATTGGCTCGTTTTTTTGGAATTGAAACTGCTACAGATAATACTATTGGAAAACAGTTATTTACACAATTGGCCAATGAAGTATTGGATAAGGTAGAACCCGGAAAATTCAATCAAGCAATTATGGATTTTGGTGCAACTGTTTGCAAGCCAGCTTTACCTAATTGCAGCAGTTGTGTGTTACAACAAAATTGTACTGCTTTTAAAAAAGGGTTGGTAAATCAATTACCAATAAAAGAAAAAATATTAACTAAAAAGAATAGATTTTTAAGTTATTTTATTATTGAATGTAATGATACCATTTTAGTACATAAAAGAATGCATAATGATGTTTGGCAAAATTTATTTGAGTTTTATGTTGTAGAAAATGAATCTTCAACTTTATGGACTGAACAATTGATACAAGCATTTTTACAAGAACAATTGGGCATTAAAAAAGCTACAATTAGTTTTATTTCAGGAGTAATGCATCAACAATTAACGCATCAAAAAATTAGTGGACAGTTTATTAAAGTAAAATTATCAACCATACCAGTAGGATTAAAAAACTATACTTGGTTACCTTCAAAAGAGTTGAAAACATTGGCTTTTCCTAAATTTATTAATCAGTTTTTAGAAAGCGAAAATGTTCAAGGAAGTTTATTTTAAACTGATTTTATCTTAATACCATTTGTCTATCGGCATCTAAACGTAGCATAATAAATATTAAAACTGTAAAGGTTAATAAAGATGATCCTCCATAACTAATTAATGGTAATGGAATACCAATAATGGGAAATAAACCAATCGTCATACATACATTTACGGTGATATGGAAAAACAAAATGCTTGCAACGCTATAAGCATATACTCTACTAAAAGTACTTCGTTGTCGTTCGGCAATAAATACAATTCGTAATAATAAAAATAAATACAACAATAAAAAACCTAAACAACCAGCTAAGCCAAAAGCTTCTCCTAAAGAAGTGAAAATAAAATCTGTGTTTTGTTCTGGTACATATTTACCCCTTGTTTGTGTACCTTTTAAAAAGCCTTTACCAATTACTCCGCCAGAGCCAATTGCAATTTTACTTTGGCGTACATTATAATCATCGGGTTTATGTTGTTGCTTTTTAGGATTTGTAGAAACGTTTTTATTTGAGCTACAATCATAATCTTTACCCACCATGCTATAAATTCTAGTACTTTGATAGCACTCAAAAACATTATCAAAAATATAGGGCACAGCAAAACGTTGTACACCAACACATACTACCCAAATGGTAATAATAATGGTAAGTAATTTTTTTTGACGTTTAATTTGACGGCGTAAAAAATAAATGGTTAATGCTGCTAATGTGGTTAAAATTATTGCTAGTGTATTGGGTTCTAATACTAAAGTGGCTACTACTAAAACCGCAAATGAAAAACCTACAATTAATAATCCAGGAGGTAAGCCTTCTCTATACATTACAATAAAAAAAGTAAGATATACTAAGGCCAAACCCATTTCGTGTTGAGCAATAGATAAAGCAGCAGGGGTTAATGCAATAACTGCAGCAATGACTTGGGATTTTAATTTGGTAAAATCTGTTTCTTGCCTCGATAAAAGTTTTGCCAATGCTAATGCTGTAAATATTTTACATAATTCGGCAGGTTGTAAGTTAAAACCTCCACCTAAAGGAATCCAGCTTTTACTACCATTAATGTTTTTACCTAAAACAAATGTTGCTAGCATTAATAAAATACCAAATGCATAAAACAAATTGGCAAAAGCAGTAAACAGTTTACTATCACTCAATAAAATAAAAGTTGCAGTAATAATGCATACACCTGTAAAAAAAAACTGTTTGCTATAACTGGTTGTACCGCCTAAAAATGATTGTAAAACATTAATGCCGGGTTTATACTCAACCATGAAAATACATAGTATGCCAATAGCTACTAAAAGTGCATACAACCACACGATAATTGAATCTATGCCTTGCGATGTTTTATGTGTGTTTCTACTCATGGTTGAATGCTATCTTTCTTTTTCTTCTTTTCGTTAGGTGCTAACATAGGCGACTTTTCTGGAATGGTATCTGTTTCTCCATTGCCTTTTTTGTTAGGTTCGGCTTCAGGATCGAAAGTTGTTTTTACATTGGTGGCATTATCGGCTTCGGCTTCTTGTTTTTCTATGAGTTCTTTCTCTCGTTCTTTTGCTAAACGAATCGAATCTTTTCTAAAGTACCATTTTTTTATAGCTGCTGGTATTAAATCAACTTTTGAAAATGCTTCTACTTTTTTTTCATTTTCAGTTGTTAAAGTATCGTTCAAATATTTTTCAATCATGTAAGCAGCAACTGGGCCAGCCCAAGTACCACCATAACCCGAATTTTCAACTACTACTGCAACAGCAATGGTAGGATTATCTTTTGGGGCAAACGCAGTAAACACAGCATGGTTTTTACCATGTGGATTTTGGGCAGTACCTGTTTTTGCACAATATTTTACACCCGGAATTTTTATTCTTGCAGCAGTACCATAAATGGTTACATCTTCTAATCCATCATTTATAGCTTGATACATACTATCGGCAATATGTACTACTTCATGTTTCTTTCTATATTTCGATAAATAAGCGGTGTCTTCTATACTTTCATATTCAATACTATCTACAAAATGCGGTGTATAATAATAGCCTTTGTTGGCAATAATGCACATTAAATTAGCTAATTGTAAAGGGGTGGCTGTCATTCTATCTTGACCAATGCCCAACGTTAAAATATTACAGCTTTTCCAACGTGCAAAGCCACCAAAATCTCTATTGTATTTTCCTGTATCAGGAATATTGGCTTTTACTTCACCTGGTAAATCAATACCTAAAGGAACTCCCAAACCAAAAGCATTCATGTATTCTTTCCATTTAATATAACCAGCTTGTGGATTAGCATAATTAGGATTATCTACTGCCATTCTAAATATATGAGTGAAGTATGAGTTGCATGAATTGGCTAATGCAAGTCTTAAATTAGCAGCATGACCACCACCAGCATGTGTACATTTTACTGCTTTACCACAGTTATAATATGCACCACCACAGCCAAAGCCAAATGATGGTGTAATTAAACCTTCATCTAATGCAACTAAGCCACCCAAAGGTTTAAATGTAGAACCCGGCGGATATTGACCTTTAATAGCTCTGTTTAATAATGGCCTAGCAGTATCCATTAACATTCTTCCAAAATTTCTTCTTCTCTCAGATCCTGTTAATGTATTGGGGTTGTAACTAGGGCTACTTACCATTGCAATTACACTTCCAGTTTTTGGGTTTATAGCAACAGCACTACCAATTTTATTTTGCAATAATTTTTCGGCCAATTGTTGTACTTCAATATCTATGCTTGTATATAAATTTCTGCCAGCAATGGGTAAAGTATCAAATAACCCATTTTCATAACTTCCTTGAATACGGCTTTTATTATCTCTAATAAAACGCTTAATACCACGTTGACCCATGAGTACTTTTTCGTAGGTTCTTTCTAATCCATTTAAACCTGTATAATCGCCCATTTCATAACCTTCTTCTCTATGCTTTCTTAAAAACGAAGTATCTACTTCACCAATATAACCAAGCAATGCAGCAGCAGTATTATATGGATAGCTTCTCACACTTCTTTCTTGTAAAAAAAATCCAGGAAAACGATAAATATTTTCGTTCAACTTAGCGTACATCTCTTGGCTTAATAAAGCTTCAAAAATGCTGGGTTTTACAGCTGTATTTTTAAATCGTGCATCTAAGATTCTTTTTTTAAATTCTGCAGTATCTATTTGTAATAATTTACATAAGGTAATAGTGTCTACACCCTTGGCTTCACTAGGTGTAACCATTAAATCAAACATTACAATATTTTCTAAAATAGCTCTTTTTTTTCTATCGAAAATAATACCTCTATCGGGGTAAATTACTTTTCTGTAAATGGCATTATTATTGGCCATTATTTTATACTCAGAAGAAAATACTTGGAGGTTGATTAGCTGACCAGTGATGATAATAAACACAGCCACAAAAATAATTTGTATAACCCTGCTTCTGCTTTGATTATAAACCGACATATATTGATTGAATACGAAGTAGAAATGTAAAGTACTTAGTAGATATGCAAATTTGAAGATTGTGAGTGGATGTAGCAATATTAATTGGTTAAAAAGTTATTCATATGTGTTAACAAGGCAAGCATTATTCAAGAGGTTATAAACTATTACAAAAACTAACAAGTGTTTTTTAAAAAATCAGTCGATTGCGTAACAAAAAAACGATACAATAATTGCCACAATTTCATTTTACTGTATTTTCACGGCTCAATTTTAAAAGAGTAATTGATAATATTATGGCAGAAGTTATTTTAATGCCCCGTTTAAGCGATACTATGACAGAAGGAGTTATTGCAGCATGGCATAAAAAAGTGGGTGATTCAGTTAATAAAGGCGATGTTTTAGCAGAAATTGAAACCGATAAAGCTACCATGGAATTGGAAAGCTATCAAAAAGGTGTTTTATTGCATATTGGTACACCTAATGGTGGAAAATTACAAGTGAACGATTTATTGGCTATTATTGGTAATGCTGGAGAAGACGTAACTGCTTTGGTAGCACAACATAGTGGTGGTGCTGCTGCAATACATATAGAAGCTCCAAAAAAAGAAGCTTCAACCGTTACAGAAACAACAACTGTTGCTGCATCTACAATTGATGTTAGTGCAATGGAAGAAGTGGTATTAATGCCTCGTTTAAGCGATACCATGACAGAAGGTGTAATTGCTAGTTGGCAAAAAAATGTAGGCGATGTAGTTAAAAAAGGCGAAGTGTTGGCTGATATTGAAACCGATAAAGCCACCATGGAATTAGAGAGTTATAAAGATGGAGTTTTACTCTATCAAGGTGCAAAAGCTGGCGAAAAAATACAAGTGAACGATTTGTTGTGCATTATTGGTAAAGAAGGATTAGATATTAATGCAATTGTTGCTGCTGTTAAAAGTGGGGCAAATGGCGAAAGTCAGAAGTCCGAAAGTCAGAAGACAGAAAGTCCGAAAGTAGAAGCAGTTCAAACACAAGTTGTAGCATCATCACCTGTCGCAACAACACAAGAAGTGGTAAATGAAGGAAGAATTTTTGCTTCTCCATTGGCCAAAAAATTAGCTGCCGATAAAGGCATTGATTTAAAATATGTAAAAGGAACTGGTGATGGAGGAAGAATTACTAGAACCGATGTAGAAGCTTATACTCCAACCACTACAATTAGTTCAGTAGCATCTGCTGCTCCTGTTGCAGAGAGTGAGCCTGTAAAAACAGTTGCACCAGTAACTTATGCTGCTGGAACTGTAAGCTTTGATGAAGTGCCTGTTAGCCAAATGCGTAAAACCATTGCTCGTAGATTAAGCGAAAGTTTATTTACAGCACCGCATTTTTATTTAACCATGAGTATTGATATGGATGCTGCTGTTGCTGCAAGAACCAGATTAAATGCCGATGGTAAAACAAAAATTAGCTTTAATGATATGGTGTTAAAAGCAACTGCTGTTGCATTAAAACAACATCCTAAAGTAAATAGCAGTTGGTTGGGCGATAAAATACGTTACAATCATCATGTAAATATTGGTGTTGCTGTTGCAGTTGATGAAGGATTATTGGTGCCGGTAGTTCGTTTTGCTGATGGTTTAAGCTTAACTCAAATTGCTGCACAAGTAAAAGATTATGCTCAAAAAGCAAAAGATAAAAAATTACAACCAGCCGATTGGGAAGGCAGCACATTCACCATTTCTAACTTAGGGATGTTTGGTATAGATCAGTTTACTGCAATTATAAACCCACCCGATGCATGTATTTTGGCAGTTGGTGGTATTAGCCAAGTGCCTGTTGTAAAAAATGGAGCAGTAGTACCAGGAAATGTGATGAAGGTTACTTTAAGTTGCGATCATAGAGTAGTTGATGGTGCAACAGGGTCTGCATTTTTACAAACTTTAAAAAGTTTGTTAGAAGAGCCATTAAGAATGTTATTGTAATTAGAACAATTGTAAAATACAAGTCCCCAAACAAGTGAATGTTTGGGGACTTTTTTTGTGCTATTTCCTGTGAAATAATGTCAAAAAAAATGGCCTGCCCTAAATAGAGCTGGCCGTTGCTAACCTATGAAAAACACCTAGTTAAATTAGGTTGATAATTATTCCTCTTCTGGTCTTTGTGGTCTTTGTCTTCTTTGCTGCATTCTTTTTTGTAATTCTTTTTGCAGCTCATGTCTAAAATCAGAATCTACTTTAAACACCCTATTTACTCTTGCATCGTCTACCAAAATTTTCTTAAACTCAACTTTGTACTTTTTTCTGATGTTCAATGCTTCTTCTTGAAAAACCAATTCATCTTCTCGGTTGGCATGTTTAGCTTTTTTTATTTCTTCAAAATAGCTGTTATATACCGGCCAAAATTTTTGAGCTTCTTCAGCAGTTAAACGCAATTGTTGAGTAAAGAAAGCCACTTTTAAGGCTTCGATTCTTTCTAAATTTCTAGGTGGTTGTGCAATTGCTGTTACACTAACCACTATTGCAAAGATGTATAGAAATAATTTTTTTTTCATGGTGTACTAATTGATAAAAGAGTTAATTGGTGATTTCTACCATTTCGGGTTGTTCGTTTAGATACAGTTTTATTTCTTCGGTTGTGGTTGCCTCAAATAATCCTACCGATTCTGTATCGTCAATATTTGTTGTTGTTGCAAAAATATCAGTAATTGGAGTTGTACTTAAATAAGTTTCAATGTCTTCTTCGCTGGTTTTGGCAACTTCTTTTGCAATATTTATTTCTGGTGTAGTAGGCGAAATACTACGAACAATGCTTACTGCTAAAACTCCTATAAATATTGCAGCTACAGCATAGCCAACCCATTTTTTTAATTGAACAATAGAAACAATTTTTGCTTTTTGAGAAGCTGTTACTGTTTGTACCAAATTATTAAAATAGTTGTTAGGAACCGAATATATATTGGTTTTGTTTATTGTATTTAACGTTGGTGCAATGGCCAATAGTTCGTTCTCAACTTCTAAAAACTCACTTTGTGTATCATTTATTTTTTGAAGCATTTGAATAGGAAATGTGGTAAAATATCCATTTGGGGTAATATAAATATCGCCTTTTGCTTGCTCTAATAATTTGTTTGTGCGTATTTGCTGCAAAATTTCACTTGCCAGATTATCAAAATAATCTGGCATTACGGTGTATACATTTTGTAGTGTTAGGTTAGCAACGACCGGTGAAATTTCTTGTAATTCTTGTATTATATGTGTACTTTTTTCTTGCATGAGTGAATGATAGACAAAATTTACTATAAGTGGTTTAACGGTTTAATATATAATCTTCAATTTTTTTTGCTGCATGATGGTAGCTTGCTTTTAATGCCCCTTCACTAGTTTCTAAAACTCTGCTCATTTCTTCGTAGGGCATTTCATCGTAATAACGAAGGTTGAACACAGCCCGTTGCTTTTCAGGTAATTGTTGAATAGCCAACTGTAGTTTCCATTCAAGCCTATTGGCGTCAAAATTACTATCAGCTTTTATGGAGTTGCTTAAATCACTTTCAACATCATTAAAACTAGTAGAAGCTTTTCTTTTTTGTTGATCAAGTAGAGTTAAACTTTCGTTGGTAGCAATTCTGTATAGCCAAGTGTATAGTTGACTATCTTCTCTAAAATTTTCTAATCCTTTCCAAACTTTAATAAATACATTTTGCAACACATCGTTTGCATTGTCGTGTGTAATTACCAATCTTCTTATATGCCAATATAATTTTTCTTGGTACTTTTTAACTATAAGCGTAAAAGCCTTCTCTTTTGAAGAAGGCTCTTTAAATAAATTCAGTAAATCTTTATCGTCTTGAATCATTTTGTATTGCTTATTGGGTTGGTAAGATAGGCAATACTTGTAAAAGTTTAATATGGCCTGCCAATTGTATCGCAAGCTGCTTTTAATAATGAGTATCCATCATTGGTGTCTTGTCCTTTTTCCCACATCATTACGCCACCAGCTGTATTTTTTGCCAACATGGTTTTTCGTTTAATGGTAGGCATACCGTTATAATAAATTTTGTAATTGCTAAACCCTGTAACAGAAACTACTGCACTATCTGTTTGTGCAGCAGTAATGCCTACTTGTCCTAATACAGCACTATAGGTTAAAATAGTTCCAGTTTGCGTTATACCACTTGGTCTTCCATAGGCTGGCAAACCTAACACAGCTTTCGCTTTTGGCATTCCTCTAGTAGTAATCCAGTAATTTAAACAAACTTGTGCTAGTGTATAATCGCTATGATGTCTAAATGGAACAGTAGTGTTAAAATCGTCGTAAGCCATGATATTAAAAAAGTCGACATAACTACCAGTTAATAATTCAGTTTTTATTGCATTGGTGTAAGCACCTACATATTTGCCAGCAGTTAATGCAGCAGTTAAATAATATTTAGAACCCAAGTGGCAACTATCGCTCAGTTCTTTCATTAAAGCAGTATAAGTAACATCGGTACCATCTGATGTGCTTGGAAATTCCCAATCTACGTCTACTCCATCTAATTGATAGGTTCTTACAATATTCATTACTTGTTTTATATAATTGGTTCTTCCCGTTGCAGTGCTAGCCATATTTTTCCAATCGGTTGTACTACCTGCTAAACTAATAAACACTTTTGCTCCATTATTTTTAGCTTTAGTACGAACAGCAGTTAATACTGTTGGACTAGCAAGTGTAACACCACCTGCACTATTTACATTGGCAAATGCATAACAAACTACATTGCACATTTTAAATTTAACATCTGCAACACCAGCAGGATCTCTATAACTTGGGAAATATCCAACCACAACAAATCCTAATGAAGGTGGTGGAGCAATAACAGCAGGAGGAGGTGGTGGGGGTGTTACAACAATTGTGTTGGTATCAACCGATTTTTTGCCACAGGCAATTACAACAACAATCATTGCCAAATACATAAACTTCTTCATCAAAATCTATTTTAAGCAAGTAAAATACATTATTTGCAGGTTTTCGCTGTAAATTTTTTCAATCAGTGCAGGTTTGGGCGTATATTTTTATAACTCATTTGCTTGGGTTAAAATTATGGATTTAAAAACCGCCTTCATTCATCCATCTATTTTACCGTTCATCACAAAAATTTATTTCTCCATTTTGTGTATTTTGGGCTGAAAACCCTATAAATACTGTATTTAATGGCTTTCTATATTATTATTCCTTGCACACTACTAAAAAAAATATGGTACTATGTGTTGCATAGTACCAAATAAAACTCCATCTTTGTGTTGTCAATGAAAAACAAGCCAACAAATTGACAGAAAACAAAAAATTTAAAAACATAAAAAATACTTAGTCATGAAAACTCAAAACAACAACTTATTAAGCCAGTTAAACAGCAAAGAATTAGTGAGCTTAACAACAGTAGTAAAAGAAACAATTGCTTTAGATGTTCAAGTAAATAATCGTGTATTTAGTGCTGCTGATTTATGGAAAATACAAAACTCAAGAAGAGTGAGAGTTGCAAGAAGAATGTTTGCATAATTCAGCTGCTAGTAATAAAACTACATTAACCACTTCCTTTTTTAAGGAAAGCAAAACCCAAACAAAATGGATATTCAAAATACACAGAGCCAGATGCGAAAAGGGGTACTAGAGTTTTGCATTTTATCAATCATTCGCCAAGGAGAAGTTTACCCAAGTGATATTGTAGATAAAATGAAAGCTGCTAACCTGCATATATTAGAAGGCACTTTATACCCTTTGCTCACCAGATTAAAAAATGCAGGTTACTTAACTTACCGATGGGTTGAAAGTAATAGCGGACCACCCAGAAAGTATTTTGTAATGACAGAAACCGGGTTAGCTTTTTACAACGAATTAGAAAAAACCTGGAACGAACTGGCCGATGCAGTACAAGCTTTAACACAGCCTTTTAACTCGGATAACAACACCCAACTTTAACCACAAAACCAGAACTGAAAATGAAAAAGGTAATCAATATAAACTTTCAGGGCAGAGTAATTCCTATTGAAGAAAATGCCTTTGAACTTCTTAACCGTTATGTAGAAAGCTTGAGAAAGTTTTTTGCCAACGAAGAAGGTAGAGATGAAATTATTAATGATATAGAAGGCAGAATAGCCGAATTGTTTGGCGAAACCTTAAAAAAAGGCGGCACCTGTATTACTCAAGATGATGTAAACAGAATTATTGATAGTATGGGCCGACCAGAAGATTTTGAAGCTGAGGAAGCCAACGTTCAATCTCAATTAGGAGGAGAGCAGCAACAACAAAAAAATTATCAGCACGAACAACATGCTTATACAACACAAGAAACTAAAAAGTTATATAGAGACGAAAATAAAAAGTTTTTAGGGGGTGTATGTAGTGGGTTAGCTAATTATTTTGGATTAGATCCATTAGTAGTAAGAATATTGTTTGTTATTTTCGGTGGCGTAACATTTATTCCTTACTTAATATTATGGGTTGCTGTACCAAGTAGTGCAACTCAAGTAATAGGAAGCTTACGTAAAAGATTGTTTAGAGATGCCGATGATAAAATAATCTCAGGTGTTTGTAGCGGCTTAAGTCACTACTTTGGTGTAAGTGTTTGGATTCCTAGAATATTGTTTTTAATTCCATTTTTCTCTTTTGTATTTCGTTGGGGAAATTGGGGTTGGTGGGATTTCCCTCATTTTTTAAGTGTATCGTTTAGTCCTGGATCTTTATTTGTATATGTTATACTTTGGATGGTAGTACCAGAAGCAAAAACCAGTGCCGATAAGTTGGAAATGAAAGGTGAAAAAGTAGATTTAAATGCTATAAAAAATACCATTCAAAGCGACATGGAAGGCTTTGGCAAAAGAGCACAACAATTTGGAGAAGAGATTAGTCAAAAAGCAAGCAGCTTTAGCCAAACAGTTGGAGAAAAATCTACCCAATTTGCCAATGAAGCCAGCAATGTTGCTCGTAAAAAAAGTGGAGGATTAGGACACTTTATTACCGTGGTAGTTAAAATATTTGCATACTTTATTTTAGGCTGTATCTTATTTGCAGTGGTAGCAGCATTATTTTCTTTAGGTGTGGTATTTACAGGATTATTGCCAGCAAAAACTTACTTGTTAAACGATGGTGCTCAAACCTTATTTGCTTGGGGAACATTGCTATTGTTTATATGGGTACCAGTAGTTGGAATTGTAGTATTCATTATTCGTAGAATTACCAAAATGAAAGGCAATAGCAACTTAATTAGATGGAGCTTTTCTGGCTTATGGATTTTAGGTTGGGTTTGTGTGGTAAGTTTAGTGGCATCTATTAGTAAAGAATTTAAATATAGAAATACTCCTGTAGAAGAATCCATTCAATTATCTAATGCAAGAGTTGAAAAATTAGAAATTAAAGCCAATTCTTTTGGAACGTATTATAAAAACAATTGGTTTGAAATTGAGCCTTTTGCATCATTAGACGAAGACACTGTATTTGTAAGAAATGTTCGTATAAGAGTGGTAAAAACCAATGCAGATAGCTTCTCAGTAAAAATGGTAAAGTTTAGCAATGGTCGTAGTAAGCAAGTGGCCAATCAGTTAGTGAGTAATATTCAATACAATATTAATCAGGTGGATAGCACATTGTTCTTAGAAAAAGGAATAAGAATTACACCACAAGAAAAGTTTAGAAATCAAAACGTGTTAATAACAATAGCTGTACCAGTTGGTAAAAGAATTATAATTAAAGAAACCTCAGGTTGGGGCTGGGGTCGATATAATAGAGTAAGTTTTGGTAACGATAACGAATTTGACTACGATTGGTATAGCGATGATGAAAAAGAACAACGTTGGAAACATGATGTAGAATATATTATGACTGCTGATGGTTTAAAAAGAACTGGTAAATTAACTATAGATGAAGACGAGGATGAAGATTATCAAGACAAGTTGAACCAATACAAAAAAAATAAAGAAGAAATTCAAAAAGAATTAGAAGAAGCAGAACGTAAAGCCGAAAAGTTAAAACAAGAATTAGAAAATGCTTCACCTGTAGATAGTTCAACTTATAAATATCAGCCAACAAAACCTGCTAAAGAAACAAAGCCTGTGAAAAATACAGCACAAGAAAAAATTAATACCAATAACTTATTATTATTACGTTATAGCATTTAACCTTGGTTGAAGTTGGGAATACAAGAACCCCGTATTAATCGTAGTGTGGGGTTCTTCCCTTCTTATTTCAAACAAATAAATAATAAACATGAAAAAAATAATATGGCTTTTCATTCTATTATTCGTTTCTGTTTCAAGCGTTTACTTATACAAGTTTATTACTCGTAAAAATTTAGAAGCAAAAGTCACAACGGCAATAAAACAAACAAAAGCATATGAATATGTTACAAAAGTTGCTGATTCAATTAATAGCTCTGGAAAAAATAATATGGTAGAAAATACTGTTCAATTTTTAAATGCAAATTCAGCAGTACTTGGTTATAAAGAGTTGGAGCTTAATATAAAAAGTCCTTCTTTAAAATACAAGTTCAAGAACTATTATTTAATTATGTTCGATGAAGACGGTGTGTTAAAAGCTATCAAACATTTATAACTAATTTTTTATATAAAATAAAATGGTATTATCGCAAAACAATATTCGTATGCACAAACAAAACCTATTCATATTACCGTTAATACTGGTTTCATTTGCATTATTGTTACTATGCAGCTGTAACTTAAATTCAAATAGAGTTAGCATTACTATTAAGGATAACAACTCTTACTATCAGTTTAAAGCAAAGTTTAATAGAAATAAAACCGAAAGGGTTAAACAATGTTTAAACAAAAACTTAATGGGCTACACAAACATTGCTATAGAAGACGATTATGTTAATGAAACCATTTTTATAAACGGAGGAGACGAAATTCGTTTACAACTTTCTTCTGGAAAGATCAACATAAAATTTAATAAGCAAAACAACAGTGAAGCAGCTTACACACAAGTAAAAAACTTATGTAACGAGGTTAAACTTCAAATAGAACAATAGTTAAAACCTTCTATAACAATCAATCAAACGCAACAGCAATTAAAAAGCTGTTGCGTTTTTTATTTCAATAAACTTTTTGATTCATAAAAGTTAGCTTTTATTAATTTTTTTATAGCCATTGAGCAGCCTTACTTTTGTGCCTCAACACAAATAAATTGTTTGCAATGAAAAACACACCGTTTACTCAAAAACATATTGAATTAGGTGCTAAAATGGCCGAATTTGCTGGCTACAATATGCCCATTTCTTATACAGGTATTAATGACGAACATGCAGCTGTAAGAAACAACGTGGGCATATTTGATGTAAGCCACATGGGAGAATTTATCTTGAAAGGGGAACATGCTTTAGACCTTATTCAACGTGTTACTACCAACGATGCAAGTAAACTTACCAATGGCAAAGCTCAATACAGTTGTTTACCTAACGAACAAGGTGGAATTGTAGACGATTTAATTGTATACTGTGTAGAAGAAAATCAGGTGTATATGTTGGTGGTAAATGCCAGTAACATTGAAAAAGATTGGAATTGGATTTCAAAATTCAATACCAATAATGTTGAGATGCATAACATTAGCGATAAAACTTGTTTACTGGCAATTCAAGGGCCTAATGCTACCAAACTGTTACAGCCATTAACCGAAATGGATATTATGAATTTAAAATACTACACATTTACAAAAGGTATTTTTGCTGGTGTAGAAAATGTATTAGTCAGTTCAACTGGTTATACAGGAGCTGGAGGTGTAGAAATTTATTTTAGAGACGAAAATGGAGCTGCCGATATTATTTGGAATAAAATGATGGAACTAGGTATTAAACCCATTGGCTTAGCAGCAAGAGATACTTTACGCTTAGAAATGGGTTATTGTTTGTATGGAAATGATATAGATGATACAACTTCTCCATTAGAAGGTGGTTTAGGTTGGATTACAAAATTCACCAAAGATTTTACCGCAAAAAGCATCATTGAACAACAAAAAGCCGAAGGCATCAAAAGAAAGTTAGTAGGTTTTGAAATGATAGAAAGAGGTATTCCAAGGCACGATTATTTAATAAAAGATGCTCAAGGTAATACCATTGGCAAAGTAACTAGTGGTACACAAGCACCATCATTAGGCAAAGCAATTGGTTTAGGCTATGTAGCTAGTGAACATGCCTCATTAGATAGTGAAATTTTTATTGAAATAAGAAACAACTTAGTAAAAGCAAAAGTGGTAAAAGCTCCTTTTGTATAAGTTCAACTATAAAATTTAGTTTGTCAAAATCGGCTCACAATTTTGTGAGCCGATTTTGTTTTCCACCTTCCACTTTAACCACTAACAATAGCAAGCTTTTCAATAAATAGTAAGCAAAAAACTCAATATTTTAGCCCATTTCAAGTATCTATAAAAATAAACGAACAAATTTTTTATTGATAATCAATTTGTTATAAAGGTTCAATAAAAAATAGTATCCAAAAACTTTGGTAATTCAACTTATACACACCTACCTTCGCCACCCAATTTAAAAATTCAACGGGATAGCGTTGAACAAACCTTAAATAGAAATTACAATGAGCAAATTACATTTCACTACCAAACATGCGAACGAGGCTACCGTAAAGCACAACTGGTACGTTGTGGACGGTACTAATCAAACCGTTGGTCGTATGTGCAGCAAAATTGCTGCAGTTCTTAGAGGTAAGAACAAAGCCTATTATACTCCTCACGTAGATTGTGGAGATTATATAATAGTAACCAATTGCGATAAGGTAAAACTTACCGGTAACAAAATGGATCAAAAAATTTACGATACTTACTCTGGTCATCCAGGTGGTCGTAAAGAAGAAGTTGCTAAAGATTTACAACGTCGTCGTCCTGAAGTTTTAATTGAGCGTGCCGTAAAAGGTATGTTGCCAAAAAATCGTTTAGGTCGTAAAATGTATAAAAAATTATTTGTGTATGTAGGCGATCAACATCCTCACACTGCACAGCAACCAAAAGAATTAAAATTTTAAATTTCTAATTGCTAATTTCTAATTCTTTAAAAAATTAGAAATTTCAAATTTCAAATCATACATACATAATGGAAAAACAAAAAAACGCAGTTGGTCGCCGTAAAGAAGCAGTAACACGTGTGTTTATTAGCAAAGGCGAAGGTAAAATAACTGTAAACGATAAAGATTATAAAGCATATTTCCCATTGGTTTACTTACAAAACCAAGTAGAAGCCCCATTAAAAACTGCCGATGTTGTTGGTAAGTTTGACATTGTGGTTAATGCACAAGGTGGTGGTTTAAAGGGTCAGGCAGAAGCTATTAAATTAGGTATTGCTAGAGTATTATTAGAGGTGAATCCTGAGTTCCGTCCTGTACTAAAAGCTGCTGGTCAACTTAAAAGAGATCCACGTAGTGTTGAACGTAAGAAATTTGGTCATAAAAAAGCAAGAAGAAGCTACCAGTTCAGCAAGAGATAATGCGTTTCTCGTTTCTGGTTTCTCGTTGGCTGCTTAAATTTTCAGCCTCTTAACGAGAAACAAATAACGAGCAACGAGAGACAAGAAACGATTTTCTAAAAATTTTAATCATAATCACAAATGGAAAATAATACTTCACTTCAGCAACAACTTTTAGAAGCTGGTGTACACTTTGGTCACTTAAAAAAGAAGTGGAACCCTAAAATGTTGCCTTACATCTTTGCAGAAAAGAAAGGTATTCACATTATAGATCTCAATAAAACGGTAGATCATTTACAAGAAACTGCTGCTGCAATGAAACAAATTGCAAAAAGTGGTAAAAAAATCATGTTCGTTGCTACAAAGAAACAAGCTAAAGAAATTGTTTCTGAGTGTGCAAAACGTGTAAACATGCCTTTTGCAACTGAGCGTTGGTTAGGTGGTATGTTAACCAACTTCAACACAGTACGTAAAAGCGTAAAGAAAATGCAAAGCATTGAAAAAATGTTGAACGATGGTAGTGCCGAAAGCTTAACCAAAAAAGAGCGTTTAACGTTAACTCGTGATAAAGATAAAATGGATAAAGTATTAGGTGGTATTGCACAATTGGGTCGTTTACCAGCTGCTTTATTTTTAGTAGATATTGGTGTTGAACATATTGCATTGGCCGAAGCAAAACGTTTAGGTATTACAACTTTTGGTATGGTAGATACCAATTGCGATCCTAATAAAGTAGATTTTGCAATTCCAGCAAACGATGATGCTACAAAATCAATCGCTATTATTACCAACTACTTAACTGCTGCTATTGCCGAAGGTTTGGCAGAGCGTTTAGCAAGTAAAGATGAAGATGATTCTCAAGACGATAACAACAACGAAAACGAAGCAAAAGCCCGCCGTTTAGAGCAAGAAGCTCAAGCCGAAGGTGGTCGTGGTCGTCGTGGTGGTCGTGGTACAACAGATGCAGCTGCTCCAGGTGCTGGTGCTCCTAAGCGTCGTGTTCCAGGTCCTCGTCGTCCAGCAGGAAAATAATATTGTACAATATAAGTTGGGTCAATTAGTCATTCAGTAATGCTGGTTGATTTATTGACCCATCTTTTATAATATACTTCAACACCAGTTGCGTCGCACTCCCGATAGTTATCGGGATGTACTACAGTACATACTTCATCTTTTCTTAACAAGAACTGACAAGTTGGTACAATTACTTTTGCGGCACAGTCTTGGTCAACAAAAACAAATAATCTTTAAAAAAGGAAAATAAAATGAGTACAGTAGCAATAACAGCAGCCGACATTAATAAATTACGTCAGGCAACAGGTGCTGGTATGATGGATTGTAGAAAAGCATTAACCGAATCTAATGGCGATTTTGAAGCTGCTATCGATTGGTTACGTAAACAAGGACAAAAAATTGCTGCTAAACGTAGCGATAGAGAAGCAAAAGAAGGTGTAGTAATTGCACAAACAACTGCCGATAATAAAGTTGGTTATGTTGTATGTATTTCTTGCGAAACAGACTTCGTTTCTAAAAATACCGATTTCGTTGCATTTGCTCAAAGCATTGCCGATGCTGCAGTAGCCAACAACGTAAAATCCGTAGACGAATTAAACGAAGTAACTGTAAATGGTGCTAAAGTATCAGATTTAGTAAATGATAAATTGGCTTCAATTGGCGAAAAAATTGGTATTGTAAAATTTGAAAGAGTAGAAGCTCCTTATGTTGCTTCTTATATTCATGGTGCATACCGTTTAGGTGTTTTGGTTTCTTTAAGTGCCGAAGCTGCTGAAGCTGGTAAAGATGTTGCTATGCAAATTGCAGCTTTAAGCCCTGTAGCTGTAGATGCTGATAGCGTACCTGCAGATGTGGTAGAAAGAGAAAGAAATATTGTAATTGATACCATGAAAGCCGATCCTAAAATGGAAGGTAAACCAGATGAAATGATTGCAAAAATTGCAGAAGGCAAATTAAACGCTTTCTTTAAAGAGCAAACATTATTGGCTCAACCATTTGTAAAAGATGGTGGTAAAACAGTTGCTGAATATTTAAAATCTGTAAGTGCCGATTTAAAAGTGTTAAGCTTTAAGAGAGTAGCTTTAGGTTAATACAATACAACTCAATTTATATAAAGCCTGTACCAGCAATGTGTACAGGTTTTTTATTTTGTAAAAATCCTTCAAATTTTTTTAAACCCCATATAGTAGTAGCTTTACTTAATTTAATGAAATTCGAAATTTTAGGTTCAACTTTATTCAACTATTATGAAAAAATGTATACTCTTTTTTGCAGTTTGTTCTTTTCTATGCAATGTTCATTTGCATGCTCAAACTGCACCTAAATTTTGGTCAGATATTGTTGCATTTAAGAAAAAAGATTCGTTACAAACACCAATTGAACAGCCCATTTTACTCATTGGAAGTTCTTCATTTACCAAATGGAAAGATGTACAAACTTTTTTTCCAAACTTTCCTATTTTAAATAGAGGTTTTGGAGGATCTACTTTGGTAGATGTAATGCGATATACATACGATATTATTATTCCTTACAAGCCAAAACAAGTTTTAATATACTGTGGCGAAAATGATTTAGCAGCTGCTGATAGTATTACAGCCAATGAGGTAGTACTTAGATTTAAAACTTTATTTTGGATGATTAGAACCAATCTTCCAAACACAACTATTGATTTTATTTCTATAAAGCCTAGCCCTAGTAGAGCTGGTATTCAACAAAAAGTACAAGATGCCAATCAACAAATACAACGCTTTTTAAAAAAGCAGAAGAAAGCCCATTTTATTAATGTTTATAAAGCCATGTTAGATGCACAAGGGCAAATGAGAGAAGAACTCTATGTACAAGATCGCTTGCACATGAAACCAGAAGGGTATGCCATTTGGAAAAAAATTATTGAGCCTTACTTAATGAAATAGTATAACCCCGACGACGGCTAAAAGCCTCGTCGGCGGTTGACTGAGGAAAGAAATATTGGTTATAACCGCCGTCAATGTTGAAAACAGTTGACGGGGTAAAAATACTATAACCCCAACGATGGCTAACTGCCTCGTTGGCCGTTGATGAATAAAAAGAAATTGGTTATAACCGCCATCAAGGTTGAAAACCGTTGATGGGGTAAACTATAAAACCCCGACGACGGCTTAAAGCCTCGTTGGCTGGTTGATTGAGAGAGAAAAGTTGTTAAAACCGTCTGAAAACAGTTGACGGGGTTACTAAAATTATTGTTGTTGCTTTTTATCTATAATTATTTTTCTCAACACCGCTAATTTAATATCATAGCCTTTTTTAATGGCATTAGATGAAGGAGGAATTTCAATATCGGGCATAATGCCTCTTCCTTTAGGGCGGTTTTTATCCATTACTAATCTGTACAAAGGCAACACTACTCTAAGTTTACTATTGGGTAAAACAATGGTAGGTAAATGCATAGCAGAATTACCGTAATAACCACCACCCGTTTCTTCTCCAACAATAGTTACATTGTCTTGTCCTTTCAAAGCTCCAATAAACATGGTAGAAGCAGAGAAAGTAATACCACCTTGAATTAAATATACATTTCCATCGAAATGATTTTTGGTTTGTGGCTTGAAATAATGTTTTTCAAATCTTCTGTAATGAATGTTGCCATCTTTTTCTTTATGTGCAAAAAAGTTCATAGGAAACCAATAAATCCACCAATTTTTGATATGTTTTTTGTACGGAAAAGTTCTATTAATTGCAAAAACACTATCGCCATTTTTAAATGGTTTTTTTGCTAAGTACTTGGTGAGTTTGGTTGATAATCCTACACTTCCACCACCATTTTCTCTTAAATCAATTACTGCATTTTCAATATTTTGCTCCTTAATTTTTTTGAATGATTTTCTGAAAAATCTTCTTAATCCTCCACTGCTAAATGTAGTTAAACGTATATAAGCAGTATTAATGCTGCTATCTATTTGCATGCTTCTTTTGGCAAATAACTTGGCTTGTTTTTTTTGCTTTCTAGTTGGTTTGTAAACAACAATAGTAGAATCTTTTTTTGTAGGTAAAACCTTTGCTGTAGTATCTTTTACAGGTTTAAAATTTTTAATAACTGTTGTAGCTTTTTGAGAATTGCTATCTATGTATTCAATTGTATAAGCAGTATCTAAACCAAATACAGTTTGATACCAAGCCGAAAAATTATTACTGAGTAATTGGTTTTTGAAGTTGTTGCTGTTGCCATCGGTATTAATAACAGCAAACATTTGGTCTAATAAAACCCTATTGCTTTTACCATTGATAGCAGTAACAATAGTGCCTCTTTTTAAAATGCTATCTTTTGGATTGGCGTTGGCTAATACCACCAAACTATCGTCCCATACTTTTAAGTATAACGGAAATTGTGGAAACCGATGTTTGGGTTGATACTTTAAATAATCGGCAGAAAACCTAACTGTTGTATGTCCACATTTAATTTGAGCAACCACAGCAGCAACTGTATTTCTAAATTCAACTTCAGTTAATGAATCGGTAATGCTGTTAATGGCTTTATTAAAATAAGTATCTAAACTATCTTTTAAAGTATGCCAATACAAAGAAGGATGATTGGCTTCTAGTATTTTCTTCAATAAAACAACATCGGCTTTTAAGCTTTCGGCACTTTTTTTATGATTGAAAGTGTAATTAGATTGCTTGGTACTTACACATGCTGTAAAAAACAAAAAAGGCAGTAGCCATATAAGACAACTACCTTTTATGTTCTTTATTTTATTATTCATTGAATAGTTACAATTCAAACTTATTGTTTTACAAAAGCATTCCAACCTTGTGCAGTAATATCAAATGTATTGCCACCTTTAGTAATTATTTTACAGCCTTCTTCAATTTCGGCCATATAACCAATTACTGCAATTTCTTCGTTTAAAGTAATCTTATCGTAATCTTCTTGCTTTAAAGTAAAAATAAGTTCATAGTCCTCGCCCCCGTTTAATGCACAAACAGTTGGGTCAAGACCAAATTTAAAAGCTGCTTGCCTCGATTTATCGTCTATTGGTAGTTTATCTTCATACACTCTACAACCCAAATTACTTTGTTTGCATAAATGTAATACTTCACTACTTATACCATCGCTTACATCCATCATTGACGTAGGTGTAATATCATTTGCTGCAAAAAAATCTATAATATCTTTTCTGGCTTCTGGTTTTAATAGTCGGCCAACAATATAATCTTCGCCTTCTAAATCGGGTTGTATTTGCGGATTTTCTAAATAAATTTTCTTTTCACGTTCCATAATGGTTAAGCCTAAAAAAGCTCCACCCACATCGCCACTTACACAAATTAAATCTCCTTTTTGTGCAGTACTTCTTTTTACAAATTTATCTGGAGCAACTTCGCCAATTGCTGTAACTGAAATAATAAATCCTTTTTGAGAAGAGGTTGTATCGCCACCCACTAAATCAACATTGTATTTTTCGCAAGCAGCATATACGCCTTCGTAAAATTCATCTAAAGCTTCAACACTAAAACGGTTGCTAAATGCAATACTCATGGTAATTTGAGTAGGGGTTGCATTCATAGCATACACATCACTCAAGTTTACAATTACACTTTTATAACCCAAGTGTTTTAAAGGAGTGTACATTAAATCAAAATGAATGCCTTCTACCAATAAATCGGTAGTAATTACAGTTTGTTTACCAAAATGATCTATTACTGCAGCATCATCGCCAACGCCCAATAAAGTTGAAGCATTGGTAATTTCAAAATTTTTGGTTAAGTGATCTATTAAACCAAACTCTCCCATTGATGCTATTTCTGTTCTGTTTTCCATATATTTTTATTTCATCCAAATTGGTTTCACACAACGCTCCAAAGGTTACAACGAAACGAAGATTTGATGTGGCTTTAATCTTAAATCATTTGTACTTAACTCTACTAAACAGGTACTTAATACATTTTTGCCAATATTATCTTTCTACTAATACGTGGTGTACTTAGTATCCTTTGCTTCTTTGTGTGAAAATTTAAATTGCTCCACCATTTACAATTCGTATTAGTTCATCATGTATTAATCCGTTGCTAGCAATTATTCCTGGTTGATAAGGGTTGTAATAAGAGCCATCTAAATCAGTTACTTTTCCTCCAGCTTCTTCTACAATAATAAATCCTGCTGCACTATCCCATGCACTTAATTTATGTTCATAAAAACCATCAAATCTGCCAGCAGCAACCCAGCATAAATCTATTGCAGCACTGCCCAATCTACGTACAGGTATTCCTTTACGAATAAACTTCTCAAACACTTGCAACGGGCCATTCGGTTCATCTAAATAAGTATAAGGAAACCCAGTTACCAAGCAACTTTTAATTACTTCTGTTTTATTAGAAACATGAATGGTTTTGTTATTTAACGTTGCACCTTGTCCTCTTTCGGCTAAATAAAATTCGTTCATAAAAGGGTTATATACTGCACCCATTATCATTTTTCCTGCTTTTTCTAAGCCAATACTTACACAACAAATAGGTATGCCATTAGCGTAATTTACAGTTCCATCAATGGGGTCAATAATCCACTTATATTCACTATCCTGAGCCATTTCTCCAGCTTCTTCACTCAAAATATAATGGCTAGGAAAATCTTGTTTAATGACTTCAAAAATGGCTATTTCACTTTTGTGATCTACTTCTGTAACTAGGTTATTAATACCTTCTTTGTTTGAAATGGTAAATTGCTTGTCAAAGTATTCTTTTATAACAACGCCAGCTGCTTCTGTGGCTTTAATGAGAGTGTTTTTGAACATACGCAAATATAACTGCTTAACCAACATTAAGCTGTTTTTTGGCTACATCGCAAATACAAAGTATGTTTCCACTCTAAAAATTAAGCGGTTGCTTTTTTAGTGCATGAAATTATCGGTTATCATAGTGAATTATAATGTAAAGTATTTTTTAGAACAATGCTTGCACAGTGTTGTAAAAGCAGTGCAACATATAGATGCCGAAATTTTTGTAGTAGATAATTGCCCAACCGATGGAAGTATTGCTTACCTGCAACCCCAATTTTCTACAGTTCAATTTATTGCCAATACAGAAAATGTGGGTTTTGGAAAAGCCAATAATCAAGCTTTGGCTATTGCAAAAGGCGATTTTGTATTGTTTTTAAATCCCGATACTATTGTACCAGAAGATTGCTTTGAAAAATGTATTGCTTTTTTTGAGCAAACACCCAACTGTGGAGCTTTGGGCATTAAAATGCTTGATGGCAAAGGCATTTTTTTACCAGAAAGTAAACGAGCATTTCCATCGCCATTAACTTCTTTTTTCAAATTGGTTGGGTTAGCTTCATTTTTTCCTAAATCATCGGTTTTCAATAAATATGCTTTGGGCCATTTATCAGAAAATAATAATCACGAAGTAGATGTTTTAGCAGGAGCATTTATGCTGTTGTGTAAACAAGTAATTGAAAAAGTAACTGGTTTTGATGAAACCTTTTTTATGTATGGCGAAGATGTAGATTTAAGCTATCGTGTTCAAGCAGCAGGATATAAAAATTTCTATTTTGCTAACAGTAGCATTATTCATTTTAAAGGAGAAAGCACCAAAAAAGGCAGCCTCAATTATGTACGCATGTTTTATCAGGCAATGAGCATTTTTGTACATAAACATTATAGTGGCAGTAAGGCATTTATATTTTCTTTTTTAATACAATTGGCTATAGGTGCAAGGGCGGTGATATCTTTATTAAGTGGATTATTGACTAAATGGGGAATGGCCATTACCGATGCTGTTGTGGTTTATAGTAGCCTATGGTTGGTAGAAAAATATTGGGTGAAATTGGTAAGAGATGGAGGTGGATTTAATGAAGCTGTTCTAGATTTTACCATGCCTATGTTTACACTCATTTTTTTAATAGCTGCAGCACTAGCTGGCATGTACGATAATTTGTATAAACCCTCAAAAGCTTTGTTGGCTTCAATTTCAGCCATTGTAATTTTATTAGCAGCCTATTCTTTATTGCCCGAAAAATATAGATTTTCAAGAGGCGTAATTTTAATAGGCGGAATTGCTGCAGGTTTAATGATTACATTTGTACGTTGGATATTGATTGAATTAAAATGGATTAAAGAAACCGATACAGAAGATAAAAAGTTTCAGCAAACTGTAATTGTGGGTTCTTCAAAAGAATACAATGCTGTAGTACAAGTGATGACGAAAGCCAACATACAAGAAAGAATTTTAGGCAGAATAAAAAGCAATGGCGATACCGAAAACGCTATTGGCGATTTTGCCAATTTGCAAAATCTAGTAACGCATTTAAATATTAGAGAAGTAATTTTTTGTGAAGGAACTCTCAGCTTTCAACAAATAATCTCCGCATTAGAAATTTTGCCTAAGCACATTAACTATCGCTTTATGGCAAAAAATAGTCAATGTATTATTGGAAGCGATTCTAAAGCAACTACAGGAGAAATTGTTACAGCCGATGGGTTTTTTCAGTTGGCACAACCTTATCAAAAACGTATGAAACGTATAGTAGATTTGGTTACTGCAATATTGCTATTAATCTCATTTCCTTATCAATTGGTTCGATTGAAAACAGGATTGTCTATTTTACATAATGCAGTTACAGTATTGTTAGGCAAGAAAACTTGGGTAGGATATATTGTTCCAGAAAAAAAATTACCCTTTGTACAAACGCCTATCATTACACATTTTGGTTTGCCTTATCAACAACAACATCCACTTAACAACGATAGCTTAAGTAAGTTAGATGATGTGTATGCAAAAAATTACGAATGGCATTTAGATGTTAAAATTATTATTCAAAACTATAAAAGCTTAGGAGGTTAAGTTCTTATAACTAAATACAAGTATTTTTGCCTACTTTTAAAAATACTTTTTTCACCAAAAAACTAAAGCTAAACGATGGCCATTTTAGACATCAAGCTTCCTAAAACGATTGCAAAGGCTTTACGTTTACCCGAAAATAATCCTCGTAGGCAACAAATTAATGTGCTGAAAAAATTATTGCGTAAGGCTAGGTTTACACAATTTGGTCAGCAATACAAGTTCGATGAAATTTTAATGAGCAAACATCCAGGAAAAAAATTTCAAGAAATTGTTCCTACGTTTAATTACAATAGCATTTATAAAAATTGGTGGCATAAAACTTTAGAAGGCACACCCGATGTTTGTTGGCCAGGAAAAATAAAGTATTATGCTTTGTCATCTGGCACTAGTGAAGCAGCTAGCAAATACATTCCTATTACCAACGATTTATTGAGAGGTAATAAAATGGTGATGATTAAACAATTGCTGAGTTTAAGAAATTACGAAGGCATACCTGTAAAATCTATTGGCAAAGGCTGGTTAACATTGGGCGGTAGTACAGAGTTGCAAAAAGGCAGTGGTTATTATGCTGGAGATTTAAGTGGTATAACGCAAAAAAAAGCTCCTATTTGGTTTCAACCATTTTATAAACCCGGAAAAAAAATTGCCAAAGAAAAAGATTGGAATAAAAAGTTAGAAGAAATAGTAGATAAAGCCCCACAATGGGATATTGGTTTTATTGTTGGTGTACCTGCATGGATTCAAATGTTGATGGAAATGGTGATTGAACGTTATAAACTAAACACCATACATGATATGTGGCCCAATCTAGCATTTTTTGTACATGGTGGGGTAAGTTTTGAACCTTATAAAAAGGGATTTGAAAAATTGTTGGGCAAGCCAATTACTTACATAGAAACGTATTTAGCTAGCGAAGGGTTTATTGCTTATCAAGACAAACAAAACATGCATTGCATGAAGTTGGTAACCAACCAACATATTTTTTTAGAGTTTGTACCGTTTGACGATAAAAATTTTGATGCCGATGGTGAAATGGTTGCCAATCCAGAAGCTTTGATGATACACGAAGTTGAAGAAGGCAAAGATTATGCATTACTTATTAGCACCACAGCAGGCACTTGGCGTTATTTAATTGGCGATACTGTAAAATTCGTAGATAAAGAAAATAGTGAAATTGTAATTACTGGAAGAACCAAACATTTTTTAAGTTTAGTAGGTGAACATTTGAGTGTTGAAAACATGAATAAAGCCATACAGTTGGCAAGCGAATCATTCAATATTTCTATTCCAGAATTTACTGTTGCAGGTGTACCTTATGGAAACTTTTTTGCACATCAATGGTATGTAGCTTGTAATGATAAGGTTGACACAACTATGTTAGCAAAGAGCATAGACGACCACCTAAAAGCATTGAACGATGATTATGCTGTTGAAAGAAACAGTGCATTAAAAGAAGTGTTCTTAGAAGTATTGAGCGAAGAACAATTTATGGAGTTTATGAAGTTAAAAGGCAAAATTGGCGGCCAGCATAAATTTCCAAGAGTATTAAAAGGAAAAATGTTAGAAGATTGGCAACGGTTTTTAAAAACTGAAATGGTTTAAATAATGATCAACAAAAAATCACCACGCTAGTTTGCTTGGTGATTTTTTGTAAAGATGGTTGTTATGTTTTAGAATGAATTTTACCAGTTGCTAAATCTAACTCCAAATGCAAATGGTGTTTGATCTAACCCTGTACTTGTTCTATGTAATTTATTTAAACTATAACTGCCATATAAACGTATCGGACCTAAACCAACTTCTCCAATAGCAGCTAAACGAAAAGGTTCTAAATCAAAATCGCCTTTGTATTTTACTTTACCTCTCTCGTTGCTAACTTGTTTATTTCTGCTAGCAATTAAGTAACCTGCACTTACACCAGCACTAAAGGTTAAGCCATTTTTTTTGCCTGGCCTTGTGTCAATATTTATCATTAAAGGGGCAGTAATATAACCTGCATATAATTTATTTTTTGAGAAGCTAATAGTATCGTTAAACACAAATGGAGCAGGATCTTTTCTATAGCTTACGCTTCTATCGTATCTAAAATTATACATCTCTAATCCTAAACCATATTTAAGGTTCAATATGTGTTTAGATACATTCATCTTTTGCATAAAAATCCAAAGATTAACATTAGAACTTTTACCTGCATTTAAACGCATGCTGTTTTGTGTAACAGAGCCTGCATTTGTATTTAAAGTTCTTAAGTAGCTACCTGCTTGTGCTGTTGTATAATTGGTATTATCGGTTAGGTTGGTAAAACCTAAATCCATAATCCACCAATTGGTACTTACGTTGTTATTTTTTCTTTTCTCATCGCTTTTGCCAATATGAATGTTAATACCAGATTTCCCATCTTTCCCATCGCTTCCACTAGATTTTTTCTTAATAATCACAAAATTGCCTGCTTTAATGGTATCAGTGTTACTAGTAGTACTATCTTTTTGGGCAAAGCTTTGTTGGGCAACCAGCAGTATGGTTGCTGCAATTACAATTTTTTTCATCTTATGCGTTTTTAAATTTTAGAGTGTGTTAGAAATGGCTGTTTGAGTGCCATCGTCTATTTGTTTTTTAGATTTAGCAAAAAGGCCTTTTGCTTTTTTCATTAATCCATCTACTTTGTTTTTGTTTAGTTGAATATTGCCAACATAAACAGTATTGTTAGAAGCGGTCATATCATCATCTTCTTCTAGTGTTTTGTACACAATGGTTTGTACAGTATTTACAGGTGCTTGCTTGTGTACTGTTTTAACAGTATTGTTGGCAACATCTGTATTTTTAACTACTACATTCATTGGATTTTCTGTTTGCATTGTGGTATTTATTACTCCAGCAATTTCATTATTTTTTTGTACCGAGTTGCTTTGTTGAGTACTTGCAATTGTTTCTTCTTTTTTATTTGCAACAACTGTTTCTACTACTTTATTTTGAGGTTGCATACCTATGTTATTTACAACTTGTTGCTCATTGGGTATTGCAATTGGCATTTTATTGTTATTGGTTGTAGTTGCTGTTGTTTCAGTATTTAACGGTTGTGTACTGCCAGAAGTTACAGGTGTTCCAATATTTTTTTCATTATTTTTTGTGCTTACTGCAACAGATGTTTTGTTAACTACAGTAGTATTGGTATTGTTGCTCAACACCCAAACCATTACTGCAAACAATAAAAAAGCAGCAGCTACCGATAATCGTTTTACCCACATAAACACTACAGGCTTTTCTTCTTTTTTGTACAAGCTTTCTTTGTTTGGGCAAACTATAGTTTCGTTGGGTAAAATGCAGTTTTTGAGTAACGTAAATTCTGTTTGTAATGCAGGGTTTTGTAAAACAAAGGTTTCTACATTGGCTTTGGTAGAAGCTGTTAATTCATTATCTACATACAATAAAAACTTTTCTTCGTAATTGGAAGAATTAATGGCGGTTGCTTCGTTTTTGTATAAAGCAGATTTATCAAAACTTACTTCATCAGCTTCTAGCTTTGTATCTAATAACATGTTGAATTCATCTTGCAAATCTGGATTGTTTTGCAAGAAAGTTTCTACCATTTGCTCATCGTTGGAGTTTAATTCACCATCGATGTAGAGTAGAAAAAATTCTTCGTAATTATGGTGGTTAATGTTCATGGTTTAACGTAATTGAGTTTGAATGAATTGGCAGATTTTTTACACATTTTCGGGTTTCACTAAGTAAGCTTTTAAAGCTAACCTTGCTCTATGCAGGTATACTTTAACTTGGCTTTCATTCAGGTTCATAATTTTACCAATTTCTTCATAATTATAGCCTTCATAGTCTTTCAACATAATCAAGCTTTTTTGTGTTTCGTTCAAACGGCTCAGTGCTTCCATTAATACTTGTTTGGTATTGTTAGAAGTTTGATAACCAATTTTTGATTCTTCTTTAAATTCTTCGTTTAAAACAATTCTTTTATTTTTTCTAATATGATCAATCATTTGGTTGTAAGCAACGGTAAACAAGTACGATTTTGCTTTATCGTTTTCTACTTGTTCTCGATTACGCCACATTTTTTCAAACGCTGTTTGTACAATATCTCTAGCATCTTCTTCATGCTTTAAGTTTTTAACAATGAACCTAAATACGTTATCGGCGTATTGAGTTACACAGTCGTTGTAATTTTTTTCAGTCATAAACAGTCGGAATGTTTCTAAAAATAGTTGTCTTGTACAGTGTTATACGCTGTTAAACAAATTTTGTTACACTACAAAGAAAAAAAATTAT
>CALRVE020000018.1:0-64099 GCA_943371535.1 Asaia bogorensis
GCAAATTGATGAATTTAGTTGATGAAACAAGTGCAAGTGCAAGTGAAGTATTAGCAGGTGCTTTGCAAGATTGGGATAGAGCAACCATTATTGGTAGAAGAACCTTTGGTAAAGGTTTGGTTCAACAGCAGTTTGGTTTGAGCAATGGTGGAGCATTAAGGTTAACGATTTCTAGATATTATTCTCCATTGGGTAGAAATATTCAAAAACCATACAGCAATAAGTCTCGTAAAGAATATGAAGAAGAATTATTAGAACGGTATAATGATGGTGAATTGGTGAAAGGCGATTCTTTAAAAAATGCAGGTACAAGCTTTAAAACGCCTGCAGGTAGAACAGTTTATGGTGGTGGAGGAATTACACCAGATATTTTTGTGTCGGCTGATACCAATTTTATGACTAAAGAAGTAAACACTTTGTTTAGAAAAAATACTATGAGCAAATTTGTATATAATTACTTTATAGAAAATAGGAGTTATTTTAATGAGATAAAAACCCCTAAAGATGCTGTTAATCAGTTTGTTGTAAATGAGAATGATTGGAGTAAGTTGGTTATTTTTGCAGCAAAGGACAGTGTTCAATTAAACAATATTGCTACCGTATCAAGAACATACATTATGCAGCAATTTAAAAGCTTACTAATTAAGCAACTGTTTAGAAATCAAGGTTATTTTGAAGCAATGAATATTACTGATAGTGTTGTACAAAAAGCAATTATTGAATTAAAAAAATAGAGTTTTGATATAGCTCTTTCAATGTATTCTAGGTAGAAAATTATGCTTATTAAATACTAATCTGTAACATTGTACAGCTTTTTTGCAATTATTTGCATCTAAGCTTAAGTATAGAGTAAATAAAATGGAGAAAATTTATATTCTTAAAAAGAAAAAGCTAATGTATGGACCTTATTCTTTAGATTATATCAAAGAAAAAGGTATAAAAATCAATGATTTAGTTTGGTATGATGGTTTAAAAGATTGGATAAGTCCAAGTGAAGTAGATTTTTTACAACCATTTTTGTCAAATGAAATCAGCACTGATAACAATAAAAAAAATCTTTTACAAAAAGTAATAGGGTTTTTAAAGTAGTAGCTTTTATCCCCCCTTTATAACTTATACAAATCCAATATTTAATTTGAAAAATTGAGAACTCATCAACATATTTTTTCAAGACTATGTTTTTTATATAAAGATTGTAACATTTATATTGCTACAACTAATTGTTTGAGATTTTGCATTAAAAATAAAACCCATAGTTTTGCAACGAATTAAAAAGCTTTAAAAGCAATTGAATGTTTAAAAAAATTAAAACACTATTTTTATTTATTATACTTTTTGTAAGTTGTTTATGCTACCAAGCAATTGCACAAAATAACAACACAAATACTTTACAACCAGACTTAGGAGGAAGTGGGGCAAGTGGCATGGGTGGCGTAGCAACAGAGCCAGCAACTTTTGATCCTGGCCCAGTTGATGGAAATTCAAATGACCCATTAGACCCTGCATCTAATCCAGGTGGTCCTGGAGGAGATATTGACGATTTAGGTGAAATACCTTTAGATAGTGGGGTATCGATTCTTTTAATACTTGGTTTATTAGGTGGATTAGCTGTAATGAATGCACGAAAAGAACAAAAATCAGGTTCTGAATTTTCATAAAGCAAAGAATAAACTAATTATTCTTAGTTTACAGATATATCTTATTTCTCCACTTTTTTTCTGACAGTTCTACCACATAATCCCCATTTTAAAGGGAATGTTTATAACTCCTCAAGGCAAAAATTACCTTATTGTATTAATTTTACATAAATTATAATAGAAAAATCATATAAAAATTGTACTATTGCAATTGTTTAGTTTTCTTGTTTTGTTTAATGAATAACAATTATTTGAATTTACAACGATGAACTTTTAATGAAGCAGCAATAAAGACAGCAAAAGCATCGTTAACCTCAACAAGAAAATTGACTATTTACTCCCCCTATTGAATGCTTGATATACGGTTAAGTATAGGTTGACACTTATACAACTAATTAAAAAACTTAATACTGTTTTATGATAAAAATTTTAAAACTCCTTGTTTTACTAATACTTATTTTTGGAGTTGAACAAACAGTTCTTGCACAAGGAGCAACCTATTATTCTAACGCAAGTGGCGAAGCCTTGGATCTTGAAAATTGGGATGATGTTGGAGATGGAACTGGGGCAAATCCTCCAAGTTTCGAAGAGGGAGATTTATTTATTATTACTGACGGATTTCACATGACTGTTTCTACTGGTACTTGGGTTGTAAATGCCCCAGATGGTATTTGTGGAATTCAAATAGAAATAAACGCTAGTCTAACCGTAGCAGCAACAAGAAATATTAGTATTCCAGGAGATGGCTCTTTTATTCTTAATGGAGATTACATTCACAATAGTGCTTTGGTTATGGATAGAGATATTTTTGATAATCCAAGTATTGCTGCAGGTTCTACAATTACCCTTGGTGCTAATCAAACTTGGAACGCATTATATCCTAACCTAGTTTTTGCTAATCTAATATTAAACACAGGTGTTACAGCTACCTGTCAACGTCAAATTAATATTGATGGTAATCTAACACTTAATGGATCTGCTTTGTTAACCATAACAGCGAATGTAAACTTAGTCAATGTTTCAGGATTTACGAATCAATATGGTACTGGAACTGTCAGAACTGTTGGTACTTCAGGGGCAGCACTACCCTCAAATGTAACTTGGGAGGGTACGGTACATTTGAATGCTGGTGCTACTGCCGCACAAACTTTGCCAGCTGGAACTTATAACAATGTTATTACAAGAACCACATCATCCGGAAGTAATACCCTGAGTGGTTCAATTTCCATAGCTGGAACATTTACTGCAAATTCTGGTAATTATGTAACAACTGGTTCTACAATCAATTATAATGGATCTGCTGCACAAAATATTCCTGCTCCAATAACCGCTTACAACAATCTTACCATTTCTAATGCTGGCACAAAAACCATGAATGGCAACATTCAAGTAAATGGTACACTTACTGTCTCTAATGCAGCAGGTATATTGGCTATTAATGGTAACACTTTAACCTTACAAAGTGCAACAAGTATGACAGGTAGTTTAGCTGGTTCTTCTACCTCTAATTTAATTGTAGGGGGCACTGCAGGAGGTAATGCAACATTACGTTTTAATGCAGCTGTAACTGATTCATTATTGAATAACTTAACTTTAAACAGAACAGGTGCAAGTGCAGGTATCACATTAGGCAGTAATGTAGCAATTACCAATTTACTTTCGATTACCAATGGTACTTTTATTGTAAATAGTAGAATAGTAACATTAAAGTCTACTTCAATTGCCAATACTGCTCAACTTGCAGAAGTTACTGGTACTTTGGATTTTAGCAGTGGTGGTAGTTTTACAACTGAACGCTTTATACCTCAAGGTAATAGAGCTTATAGAGATTTTGGGCCAGGTGTAAATACGGCAAGTGGTGTAAACTTTTTTGAAACTTGGCAAGAAAGTGCTTCATCTACTCCAAATAGAGGAATTCATATTACAGGCTTATCTGGTGTTTCGCCAGGTGGAAATGATGCAACAACAGGAATGGACTTAACAACAACTGGAGCAAGATCTTTATTTACTTACGTGAATGGTGTTTGGTCTTCTGGAGTTTCAAATACAAAAACAACTAAGCCTGAAGTGTATCAAGGTTATAGAGCTTTTGTAAGAGGTGATAGAACTGTCAATTTATATACTTCACAATCATCTATGAATGCGGCAACTGTGATTCGTGCAAATGGTACACCAATATCAGGTACAGTAACTTATACAACTAGTGGAATAACTAATAGTGTATTAAGTTCATCTTACAGCTTAAATATTAATAATACCGCTAACGATTATAGTTTAATTGCCAATCCTTATTTATGTGCAATTGATTGGAGTTTAGTATCTAGAACTAATATTTCAGCAAGCTATACTGTTTTCGATCCTACAATTGGTACAAACGGAGCATATGTCACTTGTAATACAGCTGGTGTTAACAGCAATGGTGCTTCAGATGTAGATCAATACATTCAATCAGGACAAGCATTCTTTGTTCAAACAACAGCTCCTAGTCCACAATTGGTTATCTCAGAAAGCAATAAAAACACAGCCAATAAAACCAATGTGTTTAGAACAGCAAACACACCAATTAACAAATTATCGTTTGGTTTATTAAGACAAATTTCTGGTGTTGGTTTAAGAAATGTTGATGGTTGTGTGGCAGTATTTAATGAGAACGAAACCAATGATATAGATGATGCAGATGCTAGAAAGCTATCCAACACTACAGAAAATATTTCAATATTAAAAAATGCAACTAATTTAAGTATTGAAACCAAGGCTTTACCAAATGATAGCGATACAATGTATTTACGTTTATGGCAGTTGGCCAATAATGCTAGTTATACTTTTAGTGTAAATACAAGAAATTTTTCTACCAATAAATTAGCCTATTTGGTTGATGCAGTTACTAATACTGAGCGTTTACTAAAATCTAATGATACAACCAATGTTACGTTTACAGCATTAACAGCAAATGCTGCTGTGAATGCCAATCGTTTTAAAATAGTTTTCCGCAATAACGCAGCATTGCCTCTATCTACTATTAATCTTCAAACTGTAGCTAAGAATAATGGAATAGATGTGAATTGGCAAACAACAAACGAAATTGAGCTAAAATCTTATGAAGTTGAGCGTTCTATCGATGCTGCTAATTTTATTCAACAAGCATCAGTAGTTGCAAAAAATGAATCAAACAATAGTTATAACTATTTTGATGCAAACATTAAAAGTGGTTTATGGTATTATAGAATTAAAATCATAAATAAAGATGGTTCTTCTAAATACACAAATACAATTGCCATTAATTTGAATGCTAAGGGTGCCGATTTGATTGTTTATCCTAATCCAGTTAAAGGCAAAACCTTTACTGTTCAATTAGCAACTATAGAAAAAGGTAATTACAGTATTCAATTATTTAATCAAAGTGGTCAGTTAATGTTACAAAAATCAACCTTATTACAAGCATCATCAAATGCTTCTATAGTTGTAGATTTTAAACAACAGCAATTACCAATTGGTAATTATTCAATAGTATTAACCAATGAAAGCGGAATGAAGTTAGTAAAGCAAATTATGATAGCTGAATAATATTCTCATTCAAACAACCCAATTCTAAGTTTAACTCGTATAATACAACATGAAGCATTTAATTAAAATAGGTTCAATTTTATTCTTTAGTATTTCATTAGTAGTTTTTAATTACTCAATAACAGTAGCACAATTTGGAAGAAATAGCAATAATACTTTACAAGGCGATAATGGCGAAAGTGGTACAATATTTAATAATGGGGGGGCAATAGACCAACCAGGTTCTTTCGACCCGGGGCCTGTTGACCCAAATAATCCAGATCCATTTGAACCTGAAACAGATCCAGGTGGTCCAGGTGGTGATATAGATGATTTAGGTGAAATCCCACTTGATTCTGGTGTTGCCTTTCTAATTGCTATTGGCCTAGTTGCGGGATTTGTTCAAACCAAAAAAAATAAGATGCTTTTACTTAAAAAAGCAATTTGAAATCAATAACTAAAACCGAGTAACAAATCTTACTCGGTTTTTTATTTTCTATAAAATCCTTAATGTCAAATTCGTGAAAAAATTGGTTTATTAGCTATTCTTTTCCACAAAACTCAGCTTTGCATTCTTTTTGATGCACCTAAACCATCAAAGCGTTATTTTTACGCCCCAATAGAAATTGTATGCCTAAATACCCTAACAGACAATTCTTAGAATTTGAACAGCCAATTAAAGAGTTATACGAGCAAATAGAGCAAACGAAAAAGCTGGCTGAGAAAAATCCAAAAATAGATTATAGCAGCACACTGCAACAATTAGAGCAATCTATCATTGATAAACGTGTAGAAATAACCCAGCATTTAACACCTTGGCAAAGAGTTCAGCTAAGTCGTCATCCAGATAGACCTTATACACTAAAGTATATCGAAAAGATGACCACAGGTTTTCTTGAATTACATGGCGATAGAAATGTAAAAGATGATAAAGCTATGGTGGGTGGTTTTGCTGAACTTAATGGCGAAACTGTGATGTTTATTGGTCAACAAAAAGGTATCAATACCAAAACTCGTCAGTTAAGAAACTTTGGTATGGCCAATCCTGAAGGTTATAGAAAGGCATTACGTTTAATGCGTTTGGCCGAAAAGTTTAATAAACCTGTTGTTACCTTAATTGATACGCCTGGGGCATTTCCAGGTTTAGAAGCTGAAGAACGTGGACAAGGTGAAGCTATTGCACGTAATATTTACGAAATGGTACGTTTAAAAGTGCCTATTATTTGTGTAATTATTGGTGAAGGTGCAAGTGGTGGAGCATTGGGTATTGGTGTGGGTGATAAAATGCTGATGATGGAAAACACTTGGTACACCGTGATTTCTCCAGAGAGTTGTTCTTCCATCTTATGGCGTAGCTGGGATAAAAAAGAAACAGCTGCCGAGCAATTGCGTTTAACTGCTAACGATATGAAGGGTTTTGGCTTGGTTGATGAAATTGTAAGTGAACCAGATGGTGGTGCTCATTGGGATTATGATGATGCTGCAGAAAGATTAAAAAATTGCATCATCAATGCTTTGAATGAGTTTAAAAATATGGATCCGCAAGAACGTATCAATAAACGAATAGAAAAGTATGAGCAAATGGGCTTCTTTGATGAAGTTGCATTGTAAGAATCATTGATTTCTGATTTGAAATTTCTGATTGAGGGGAACTATTATTTGGTAACCAACTTTGGAAACTTTCATCTACTACAGTGGCTTCGCACTCTTCAACTGAAGAATAAATTTGAACATTAATTGGATCTAAATTTCAAATAAAAATTTCAAATAAAAAATGTCTTTACGTTCTCAATTAGGTGGTACTGGAGTTGCATTAATCACTCCTTTCAAGCAAAATAACCATGTAGATTTTAATGCTTTGGGTAAAGTAATAGATTACGTTATCGATGGTGGCGTAAACTATTTAATTACACTTGGCACAACTGGTGAAACACCAACAATTGATAAACAAGAGAAGTTTGACATTATTCATTATACATACGAAAAAGTAAATGGTCGTGTACCAGTGGTTGTAGGTATTGGTGGCAACAATACACATAGTTTGGTAAAAGATTTAAATGAATATCCTTTAGATAAAGCAGTAGCTGTTTTAAGTGCATCGCCTTATTACAGTAAACCTTCTCAAGAAGGATTATTTCAACATTATAAAGCATTGGCAGAAGCTAGCCCTAAGCCAATTTTATTGTACAATGTACCTGGCCGTACAGGAAGAAACTTAGCAGCTGCAACAACTATGCGTCTAGCTCATGAAGTGGCTAATATTGCTGGTATTAAAGAAGCTAGTGACGATATGAATCAGGCAATGCAAATTTTACGTGATCGCCCTGAAGATTTCTTAGTGGTAAGTGGCGATGATGCGTTGATTTTACCTCAATTAGCTTGTGGAATGGATGGCGTAATTAGTGTTGCAGCCAACGCATTTCCAAAGGATTTTGCCGCAATGATTCAATTGGGATTGAAGGGTGATTTTGCTGCTGCGAGAAAATTACATTATCGTTTATTAGAAGCCTACGATTTATTGTTTGTAGAAAATAACCCTGCCGGCGTAAAAGGATTTATGTATGAACAAGGATTAATTGAAAATATATTACGCTTACCAGTAACGCCTTTGAGCGAAGCAACTCAAAATCAAGTAAAAGCGTTTTTAGCTAAATATTAGTTTCATTGTTTCACACAAAGAAACTAAGGTTACCACGTTCACAAAGAATTTTTGTAAGGAAAGGACTGAAAACATTCGATTTATAGTCTTTGTTAGCTTCGTATTCTTTGTTGCTTCGTGTGAAATTTTAATAAGTCATGAAAAAAATTATTATAGCAATTGATGGATTTTCGTCGTGTGGTAAAAGTACAATGGCTAAACAATTAGCCAAAGAATTGAACTATGTATTTGTAGATAGTGGTGCAATGTATAGAGCCATTACTTTATACTTTCTCAGAAACAATATTGACTTACAGGATGAACAAAAAGTGATGGATGCTTTACGTCATGTTCATTTAGATTTTGAATATGTTGAATCTAAAGGTAGTAGTGATATTTTATTGAATAATGAAAATGTAGAATCGCTTATTAGAGACATGCAAATTAGTCAGCATGTTAGTGCAGTGAGTGCTAACCAACATGTTCGTGAATTTGCAGTAGCTCAACAACAAAAAATGGGAGATAAGAAGGGTATTGTAATGGATGGTAGAGATATAGGAACCACTGTTTTTCCTGATGCCGAATTGAAAGTTTTTGTTACTGCCGATGTTGATGTTCGTGTTGAAAGACGCTTTGCAGAGCTTGTTGCTAAAGGCGATGTAGTAAACAAAGAAGCAGTTAAAGAAAATCTTGTTTCAAGAGATTATATTGATAGCACTAGAGAGTTTAGTCCTTTAAAACAAGCTGCTGATGCAATTGTTTTAGATAACAGTAATATTACTCGGGAAGAACAACTAGCTATTGTACTAAAATGGGCACACGAAAAAATGAATGCTTAATTGTTTGTATTATCTACTACAACATTCAGGTATCTGTCGATTAGTTGAGTTTTAAACCTAAATCTCCTTTACTTTCGCTTCACTAAAAACTTTTCATGCACTTACAATTAACTCGTCCATTAGCTTTTATAGATTTAGAAACCACAGGTATAAATATTAGTACAGATAGAATAGTAGAAATTGCCATTGTGAAAATATTACCCGAAGGTACAAAGCAAGTTAAACGTAAATTGATTAATCCACAAATACCTATTCCTCAAAGTTCATCAGATATACATGGTATTACCGATGAAATGGTAAAAGATGCACCTACATTTAAGCAAGTAGCCAACGAGTTAAAACAATTTTTAGAAGGCTGCGATATTGGTGGTTATAATAGCAATCGTTTTGATATGCCGATGTTAATAGAAGAGTTTTTGAGAATTGATATAAACTATTCTATAGATGGTAAAAAATTTGTAGATGTACAAAAAGTGTTTCATATGATGGAACAAAGAACTTTAAGTGCAGCATATAAATTTTATTGTGGCAAAACATTAGAAGGAGCACATGGTGCAGAAGCAGATGCAACTGCAACCTGGGAAGTATTAGAAGCACAAGTAGAACGTTATCCTCAAATTGGTACATCAGTAGAAAGCATTGTAAAATTTACTGGTGAGGATGATTTGGTTGATTTTGCCAGAAGATTTATTAAGGTAAACGGAATTGAAGTTTTTAATTTTGGTAAGCATAAAGGTAAACCTGTAACACAAGTATTAAAAGAAGAACCTCAATATTATGATTGGATGATGAAAGGTGATTTTGCTATGAATACCAAGCAAAAATTCACCGAAATTTTGAATCGTACATTGTTAAAAAAGGCATAATACCCATTTTTTTTCTTGCATAATAAAATATATAGTTTATCAGTATTCTTCTATTTGTTATTTTAGGGCTTTAAAAAATTTACCCCCTTTTAGATTTTGGAAAAAATTGTAATTATACCTACTTATAATGAAAAAGAAAATATTGCTAATATATTAGCAGCTATATTCTCTTTAAACGAAGGTTTTCATGTATTGGTAATTGATGATGGAAGCCCAGATGGTACTGCACAAATTGTAAAAGATTTATTTACTACATATCCACAACAGCTTTTTTTAGAAGAACGTAAAGGAAAATTAGGTTTAGGTACTGCCTATATTCATGGATTTAAATGGTGCATTCAAAAAGGGTATGAATTTATTTTTGAAATGGATGCCGATTTTTCCCACAATCCAAAAGATTTAATTCGTTTATATAATGCTTGTAAAACTGGTGGTGGAGATGTTGCTATTGGCAGCAGGTATGTGCCTGGTGGAAAAATTGAAAATTGGCCATTAGATAGGCATATTTATTCTCGTGGAGGAGCCATTTATACCAAACTAATTACTTGGATGCATGTGAACGACCCTACAGCAGGTTTTGTTTGTTATAAAAGAAAAGTATTAGAAACCATTAATTTAGATGCAATTCGTTTTGTGGGTTATGCTTTTCAAATTGAAATGAAATTTGCTTCCTGGAAATTAGGTTTCAATATTGTTGAAGTACCCATTGTATTTATTGATAGGCAAGCTGGTGCTAGTAAAATGAGTAAAGGCATTATTAAAGAAGGCGTTTTAGGTGTATTAAAAATTCAATGGCAGAGTTTCTTTAAGAATATTTATAAAAAATAATATTACAAGTTTCGTATTCATCAACTTGAAACTTTACAAATCATGAAAGCAGCACTTATTAAATTACATATTGCTGTTTTTCTTTGGGGATTTACAGGTGTACTTGGTAAAACCATTCAGCTTAATGAAGGGTTATTGGTTTGGTACAGATTACTTATTACTGTTGTTTCTTTGTTTATTCTAATGAAATCGAAAAAAGAGATTGTATCAATTTCTTTTAAGCAAATACTTCAATTAATTGGTATTGGAGCAATTGTAGCCTTACACTGGGTATTTTTTTATGGAAGTATTAAGTATGCCAATGTTTCTATTGCTTTAATTTGTTTATCATCTGCTGGTGTAATGACTGCTTTGTTAGAACCATTGTTACTGAACAAAAGATTGATTGTTTATGAAGTATTGCTAGGCTTAATTGCTATTGCTGGTATTTATCTCATTTTTCATTTTGATACACAATTTAGAACTGGCATTATTCTGGGCGTTTTATCAGCATTATTTAGTGTAGTTTTTTCAATACTTAACAAAAAAGTAGTGGCTAGTGTTGCACCTAAAACTATGATGTTGTATGAACTTGGTGGTGGCTTAGTTGTACTAACTTTATTCATGCCTCTATACTTGCATTATTTTCCAACCCAACAGCTTTATCCAACGCTCAGCGATTGGGGTTGGTTATTGTTACTAAGCTGGATTTGCACCATTTTAGCTATGGATTTATCGTTACAAGCTCTTAAAAAAATATCGGCTTTTACACAAAATCTTACACTAAACTTAGAGCCAGTATATGGTATTATTTTAGCGTTCATTATATATCACGAAAACAAAGATTTAAGCAATACTTTTTACATTGGTTTTGCATTAATTTTCATTGCTGTAATTATTCAAATGCTTAGAGTAGTAAAGCTTAAAAAGTATTAACTAATTTCTCTTTCTATAGTTGAACATATACATACAATTACTTTTTGTAACTGTACATTTGATGCAATGAAGCAAAGTTTATTCGTTATTTTTTTTCTCATTACAAGCTGCATTGTAATTGCACAAGAAGCTATTGATACACTCAATAGCAAGAGAGCTGAAAGTATTACTGTACAAGCATTATACAGCAATGCACAATGGAAAGAAACGCCTGTAGCTATTGTAATTTTGAATAGAACTACTTTGCAAAATTTAACCAATCAATCCCTATTACCTGCATTCAATGCCATTAGTGGTGTTCGTTTAGAAGAAAGAAGTCCGGGTAGTCTTCGTTTAAGTATTAGAGGTAGTTTATTGCGTAGCCCTTTTGGTGTTAGAAATATAAAAGTTTATTGGAATAATTTACCATTGAGTGATGGTGGAGGAAACACTTATTTTAACCTACTCGAGCTTCAAAATATTCAACGAATAGAAGTAATTAAAGGGCCAGCAGCAAGTGTTTATGGTGCAGGTACTGGTGGGGTTGTATTGGTTCAATCTAATCTTCCATTCACCAATAAAAAAACTTCATCTATTGAAGCAGGGTTAACAACTGGTTCATTTGGATTAATATCTCAACATGTACAATTAAAATTTCAACATAAAAATATTGCTATGCAATTGCTTCAAAGTCATGTTGAAAGCAATGGCTATAGACAACAATCGGCTTTAAATAAAAATACATTTCAGTATAATATATCGTTTAAACAAAAAAAGCATTTAGTAGAAGTTTCGGCTTTTTATACTTCATTAAATTACCAAACGCCAGGTGGAATTACATTAGAACAAATGTTACTTAATCCTACTTTAGCTCGTCAGGCAACAGCAACATTACCAAGTGCAATTCAACAAAAAACAGCAGTGTATAACAATACTTTTTTTGGAGGTTTGAATCACAATTTTACTATTAATAATGAGCTAGAATTGAATACTGGATTGGCTTTTGGAAGAACTGATTTTAAGAATCCATTTATTACCAACTATGAAATGAGGAATGAAAAAAATACAGCAATTCAGTCTAAATTAATTTACTCCAAGCGTTGCAATCAATTGCAATTAAAATGGATTACAGGCTTTGAATATTTAATAAACAACAGTTCAATTCAAAATTATACCAACAAAAATGGGGTAGCCGATTCATTGTTATTGAACGATGCTGTTAAGGCCAATCAATGGTTTGTATTTTCTCAATTTAACATCAATTATAAAAAATGGAATTTGCAAATAGGTGTAAGTGCAAATGAACAGTGGTATGGTTATGAACGATTGAATACTGTAAATACTAACTCAAAAAAAGAATCATCTACCAAAATGATTACTACACCTCGTGTGGCAATATCATACAAAATCAATAAAAATATTTCTTTGTATAGTATTGCAGCTAAAGGATTTTCGCCCCCAACATTAGCAGAAGTAAAGCCATCGGACGGCAATTTTTATAGCAATTTACAAGCAGAATATGGGTGGAATTTTGAAGCAGGTGTAAAAGGAAATTTATTGAACAACAAACTGCAATTTGATATTGCATTGTACCATTTTAAATTAAACAATGCCATTGTAAGAAGAAATAATTTGGCTGGGGAAGAATACTTTATCAACTCTGGACAAACACTACAAAAAGGAATTGAAACATCCATTCAATATAAAGTTTTCAGCAGTAAAACAACTTTTATTCAATCTATACAACTCAATAATAGCAACAGTTTTCAGCCTTATGCTTTTACTAATTATGTTGTAGGAAATAATGACTTTTCAGGTAATGCTTTAACTGGAGTTCCTACAAACATTCATGTTACATCTATAGATGTTCTTTTTAAAAATAAACTTCAATGTTTTATTCAATACAACTACACTTCAAGTATTCCATTAACCGATGCAAATGATGCTTTTGCAACAGATTATAGATTAATGCAAACAAAATTTAGTTATCCCATTCAGAGTTCGGCATGGTATATGAATGTTTTTTTTGGAATTGATAATCTGTTAAACGAACAATATAGTTTAGGTAACGATATTAATGCAGCAGGAAGAAGATTTTATAATCCAGCACCAACTAGAAACTTTTTCACAGGTATTAATATCCGTTTCAACTAATACAAACACTATCTTGCAACAAGAATTTTAAACAATTGATTGTATGGCGAATATTTTAGTAATTGATGATGAGAAATCGATACGAAATGTATTGAAAGATATTCTAGGAAATGAAGGTTATCAAGTTGATGAAGCCGCTGATGGAGAAGAAGGGTTCAAAAAATTTTCTGAGAATAATTATGATGTTATTTTATGCGATATTAAAATGCCAAAGTTAGATGGTATTGAATTTTTATCTAAAGCAACTGCCTTAAATGCTGAAGTGCCCATTATTATGATTAGTGGTCATGGTAACATTGAAACAGCGGTTGACGCAGTTAAAAAAGGTGCATTTGATTATATAGCTAAACCACCCGATTTAAATAGATTACTTATTACCATACGCAATGCAACCGATAAAAATATATTGGTAAAAGAAACCAAAACCTTACGCAGAAAAGTAAGTAAAGTACAAGAAATTGTAGGCACTAGTGAGGCTATTCAAAAAATACAAAACACTATTGATAAAGTGGCTACAACCGATGCTCGTGTACTGATTACAGGAGAAAATGGAAGTGGTAAAGAATTGGTTGCAAAATGGTTGCATGAAAAAAGTAATAGAAATACACAACAACTGGTTGAAGTAAACTGTGCTGCAATACCATCAGAATTAATTGAAAGTGAGTTGTTTGGTCATGAAAAAGGTTCTTTCACTAGTGCAATAAAACAACGTATTGGCAAGTTTGAACAAGCCAATGGTGGTACATTGTTTTTAGATGAAATTGGCGATATGAGTTTATCGGCTCAAGCAAAAGTGTTAAGGGCTTTGCAAGAAGGAAAAATTACAAGAGTAGGAGGTGATAAAGAAATTTCGGTTGACGTAAGAGTAGTTGCAGCAACTAATAAAAACTTACTAGAAGAGGTACAGCAAAAAAACTTTCGATTAGATTTATATCATCGTTTAGGGGTAATTCTAATTCATGTTCCATCGTTGAATGAACGTAGAGATGACATTCCTTTATTGGTGGATAAATTTTTAGAAGACATTGCTACCGAATATGGTCAAGCAAAAAAAACAATTGATAAAAAAGCTATTGAAGCATTACAACAACATAATTGGACAGGCAATATTAGAGAACTAAGAAACGTGGTAGAACGTTTAATCATTCTTTCAGGAAAATCAATATCTGTTGACGATGTAAAGGCTTATGTATTGCCTTAATGTTCTTGTTCTATAAACTCAATTCCTTCAAGTTTCAGTGCTTCTAAAACAGGCTTATATATTTCTTTAATTGTAGGAATATGCAAGCCTGTACAATTAATTTTATTTTCTACAATTAATTTTGCTGCAATACCTAGCGGAAGTCCAACAGTTTTTGCCATTGCAGTGAGTTTGCTGTTTTCGCCCTTTAACTCTAATGTACTAGTAATTTTATGTGGTTGATTATTGAGTGTGTATTCAATTTCATGCATCATTACCACTAAATCTTTATCGCTTGGTTCTAGCGATAATTTTTTTTCAAGAATCATTTGTAAAATATCGGCTGCACTACAAAGACCTTTATTTATTAATGTTTCATCTTCTAAACCCAAGAAAAATAATTGCTGTAAACTAACATTTACTTCGTGAATATTATTGGCAAGATTAGCTGCACTTACATTAATGTTTGAACTATTTAAATTACCTTGTTCATCTACCGATAAAAATTCTTCATTCACTGTTTCACCAACTTCTGATGCTTGTTCTTCTACTTTCATCCAATTGGTAATTTCTTCCATCATTTGATGGGTAAGCGAAAGTTTTTTATCAATTAGTTCAGCAATCCATTGTTCAAAACCATATTTTTTAAAATGCACTTTAAAAAATTCAGCAATTGTCATTCCATTGGTTTCATACACCGCTTCTTCATTGGTAAGTTTTAAGTCAATAATATTTTTCCAGCCTAAAACAAACTCAGGATGACGTAAAGTAGTTCTCAAAAATTCGTGTGTTTGTTCTAAACCATATAAAGGAATATAACTTAAAGAGTCTCTATTTGCATAATAGGCGTAATTAATTCCATTTGGTGTTTCTATGATGTTTTTTGTATTAAATAAATCTTCATAGGTTACCGAAATGTTTTTTTGTTCACTTCTATAAGTTGCACCTGCTTTACCTGCAAGTATAATGTTTCTTGGATTCCAGCTTATTTTATAATGCCAGGGATTGTTATCGCTTTCAGGAGCAATTAATCCTCCACAATGAGATTTAAAAGAAGTAATGATTCCTCCTTTTGCATGTATTTCATCAATTAGTTTCATTGCACTCATATGGTCAATGCCAGGATCTAAACCCATTTCACACAAAAACAATAAATTATTTTCTTTAATAGTTGCTGCATTGGCTTTTATTTTTTCATCAATATACGATGCCGTTAATAAATGCTTTTTTAATGCAATGCAATCTGTAGCAATTAAATAATGCAAGCTTGGAGGCATCATAGAAATAACTACTGTAGCTTGTTCAATGAGAGCTTGTCTATCTTGTGTATCTTCTATATTAATAATTTCTGAATGAATGAGTTCATTGGGTATTACTTTTTCAGATAATAAAGTTGCATTGCTATCGGCAATAGTAACCATCCAGTTTTTTTCGGCTGATAATTGCATTAAATAATGAATTAACACAGTTGCCGATTTGCCTGCACCAAAAAGTAATATATGATTCATGGTAAAAAGTTAATGGTGGAATAAAATTAAAATGGCAATCCAATACCTAATTGAAATCCAAAATTCTTAATTTCTGTTCGATTAATGTTGTTGCGTTGTTCTGTCCATTTAAAATTTTGAATACTCATCCAACCGTTATTGGTTAACCTACCTGGATCTTTTACTTTATAAGCAAAATCAACACGAATAAGAAAATACGAAAAATCAAATCTTAAACCAGTACCAACACCAACAGCAATATCTTGATAAAATCTTTTTAAAGAAAATTCTCCATTGGTATTATTGGCATCTTTTTTTAAGTTCCAAACGTTACCAATATCGGCAAATAATGCACTGCCAATTTTAAAACCACCTATAGTAGCAATATTAAATCTATACTCAACATTGGCTTCTAATTGCATATCGCCAAATCTATCTCTAAACGATGTAGATGAAATAGTATCACTTAAAATAGATGAACCTAAACCCAATTGCCTCAAATTCCAAGCCCTCATACTGTTAGGGCCTCCAGCAAAATATTGTTTAAAAAATGGAAGCGATTGACCACCTAAAGGAATACCTACACCAGCAAAAATTCGGTAAGCCATTTCACTTTTTAATTTTTTTTGGCTTAATCTATATTCTGCTTCTAACTTAATAAATCTATACACTTTATCCTCTAAAGCAGGGACGACAGAAGTCAATAATCCACTTTCTTCAAAACCCAATCTAATTAAATGGGTATTGTTTGGATTTTTTAAACTTGTTCTAGTTCTATTAAAATTAATAACACCTAAACCAAGTCCTATTACATTACCTGTATTAAATGAATTTCTTAAAAATGGATTGGTTTCAAAAAGTTTAATTAAGCCAGGCAAAGTATCAATACTATAAAGCTCTAAATTAATTGGTTTCCATAAATACACATCTCCATTTTTCACTTGTCCTTCGTAACCCAAGTTAAAGTTGCCAGAACGCAATCTAAAAATTTCAAATCGTTCGGTGTAAGCCAAACTTGCCGATAATAATGTTCTTTTATTTTCTGCTCTATCAAATATTTTTAAGTTCGAAATAAACTTAGGCATAATTAAACGAGGAAAACTATAATTATGCGATATACTAAATTGTAAGGTTTGAATTAAATTATCTTTAGCACTACTTGTATCGGTTACTTTCAATAAGTTTAATTCAACACCACCTCTTAAATTGGTACTGCTTTGAATAGCTTGTTTCCAAACATTTCTATTGTTTAAAGTTGCACTTAAACTAACGCCTAATAAATTACCTGCAGTAAAATCTCCTGAGTTTCTACTGCCTTCTAAGTTATAATTGGTTTGATATTTTTTTTGTGGAATTAAGAAGAAATGCAAATCAAGTGAGTCTTTACCATTTTCTACAATTTTTGCATCTACTTGTTGCCATGCAGGAATTCTAGAAAAAGTATTGATGGTTTTTAAGTATACATCTTCATGATAAATACTATCTTTTCGCAAAAAAGTATGTTCTCTTAATGGCCTTAGTTTAAATAAACCTTTTTCTGCTCTAATGGTTAATCCACTTCTTTTCCCAACAATTACATTATTCCATTTTCTGCTCATTAAACTATCTGGAAAATCGATAATTTTTGTTTCGGGATAATAATAAATATTGTTTACATAGTACCTATTTAAGATGGTGGTATCTTTTGTTGGTCTTTGCTTTATAAAAATATCCCATTCAGGGTTTTCTTTTCTTTTTTGTTCGGCTTCCGTAATTACTCTTGCTAATTCAATGGGGTCTAAGGTTAGTTTAAATAATTTTTCATTCGTAGTATCTACCAATGCATAAATATGTTCTCTAGTAAATTTATAATAACCATTTTGCCTAAACCAAGTAACTAAACGATCGAGCTCGTCGGAAATTTTTTGTTTAGTATAAGTTGACCCTTTTTTTAATTGTGTTTTAGGAAACTGTTGCATCGCCAATTGTTGAAGCATTGAATCTTTTGTTGTACGATGTGTTGTATCTACTAAAGCATAACTAACAGAGTCGATGGTAATATTATTACCTAAATCAATTTTAATAATTACTGTTGTACGCAACTGCCCTTGATTCCTTTTTGAATAACGTTTTGGTGTTTGTATAAAAAAGGAATCATTTAATTTAGTATAGTAATAGCCTTGTGAGTTTAAATAAGCATTCATAAATGCTTTACTACGAGTAACTTTTGATGAATCGTATAATGGAGGATTTCGTAAAACTTTACTAATAGGTGCTTGCCTGAATGAAATTTTAATTTCACTTACTTTTCTCGCCCTTAAACTATCATCCCAATAATTTTCTAATTCGGTGGTCAACCTTTTTTTCTCATCTTTGGACAGATTTCCGTTAACCACAATTTTATTGGCAAAAACAAACGGCTTATTGGGCTGAAAATTTTTAACGGGCGAACAAGCATTCAATAATAATATTACAGTAAGTAAACTAAACAAAGGCTGTAATACTAAAACGGATCGTTTAAAATTCATACACAATGGTAAGTAAAAATGAGTTCAAATATATTCAATCTTTATGCCACAAAAAACAAAGGTTGTTAGAAGGTGTTTTTATAGCCGAAGGACCCAAACTATTAGAAGAATTATTGAGTAGTAATTATGTAATTCAAAAAATTTATGCAACCGAACATTGGATTCAAGCTCAAATGAATCAACTAGATATAGTTACACTAGTTACAGAACAAGAATTGAGCCGAATGAGCAGCTTACAAACCCCCAATCAAGTATTGGCTATTGTACAACAAAAGCCCAATATTTTGCCAAAGGTTGAAGGGAAAATGAATTTATTATTAGATGGAATACAAGATCCTGGAAATTTAGGCACCATTATAAGAATAGCGGATTGGTTTGGAATTGAAAATATTTTATGCACCGATGATACTGCTGAATTGTATAACAATAAAGTTGTACAAAGTACAATGGGTAGTTTTTGCAGGTTGAATATTTGGTATGGAAATGTTGTTGAAGCTGTACTTGAACAATCAAAAATGCCTGTTTATGGAGCTTTGTTAAATGGAACAAGTATTTATGAAACCAATAAAATACAAACAGGCATTTTGGTAATTGGTAATGAGGGAAAAGGAATTAGAGAAAATATTTTGCCTTTTGTTCAACATGCAATCACGATACCTAAAATTGGACAAGCCGAAAGTTTAAATGCAGCAGTTGCTACTGGCATTATTATTTCTCATCTTATCTAAATTGAATGGCTTTTACAGGTTTTATTTTTCTTATCATTAATGCAGGAATGGTAAGTGCAAGAAAACAAACTAAAGCAGTAATAACGCAAACCAAAATTATTTGCCACCAAACCATACTTACAGGTGCCACTGAAACATAATAATTGCTTTCATCTAATGTAATTAATCCGGTGTACTGCTGCAATAAACATAATCCTACACCAATTACTAATCCAATACCAATTCCCACAATTGTAATCATTGAAGCGTGGTATAAAAATATTTTTTCAATGGTAGCGTTGGTACAACCTATTGCTTGCAAAATGCCTATCATTCGTATACGTTCTAACACTAAAATAAGTAAGCAGGTAATTAAATTTATGATTGCTACAATTGCCATTACAACAAACATTACATTTCTATTTACGTCTTGAATATTGAGCCAATCAAAAATATTTGGATGTACTTCTTTAATGGTTTTGCTACTCCAAACAGTAGGTAAATCTAGTGCATCATTTACTTCGTTCATGGTAGTATAGTTGTTCAAAAAAACTTCGTAACCCCCAATTTCATTGTGTTCCCAATTACTTAATCTTCTAATTAAACGAATATCGCCAATAGCAAAAAGTTTATCGTATTCTTCAATACCTGTTTTGTAAATACCTACAACTTTTACTTTTCTATATGCCGAATTGCCTTCATCTGCCGATACAAAAAATACTCTTATTGTGTCATTTACATGAATAGATAACTCAGTGGCTATGGTAGCCGAAACAATAATCTCAGGGCTGTACATACTATCAGAAAAATTCAACCATCGGCCATGCAACATAAATTGTTTTAAAGTAGCACTATCGTAATGGTAATCTATTCCTTTTAATAAAATACCTTCTATGTTTTTATCTTTTTCAATTACTGCACTTTTTGTAGCAAATATTTGTACTTGTTTTACTTGAGGGTGAGCTTTTAAAGTAGCTTCAACTGTATCGTTTTGTTGAATGGGATTTTCTTCACTTACCAACGATTTATTAATTGAAAAATGTTGTACTCTTACATGTCCCCAAAAGCTAAATACTTTTTCAGCAACTGTTTGTTGAAAACCATTTACAAAAGCCAACGTAATAATCATAGCAGCAACACTTAATGCAGTTGCAGTAATAGATAGCCGAATAATAAATCTGGAAAAAGATTGTTGTTTATTAAAAGCTATTCTTTTTGCTATGAATACAGAAAGGTTCAATGGCATAATTTTGGTAAAGGTTCAAAACTACAGTGAAGCACTACATAAAACAAATTGGTTATTGTATAGCTTTGTTATACTGCGTTGTGCTTTTTTATTTTACATTTAATGATGAATATGAAAAAATATTGTACCATTTTAACATTGTTGCTCAGTAATTTTTTAATAGCTCAAGAAAGCCTTAGCGATGCTATACTAATGCCTAATATTAAAACGGTGCAATTGTATCAGCAAAATAACCAATTGAGTTTGCCCATGCTCAACTTATCTTCTAGCGATGCTATTGAATTACATTTTGATGATTTAGATGGATATGTTAAAAACTATTTTTATACTTTTCAATTGTGTAATGAAAATTGGGAAGAAGCCAATTTAAGTCCGTTTGATTATATCAAAGGCTTTACACAAAACCGAATATCTCAATATCGTGTGGCCTCCATTGCTTTAACTAAATATGTTCATTACCAAGCTTTATTGCCTGAGAGAGGAAGTGTACCAACTAAAAGTGGTAACTATATGTTGAAGGTTTTTTTAAATGGCGATGTAAGGCAATTGGCATTTACAAAGAAGTTTTATGTAGTAGAGAACAAAGCAAATATTGCAGCACAAATATTGCAGCCATTCGATAATCAAAAGTTTAGAACACATCAACGAGTACAAATAAGTGTAAATGCAACGCAGTTAAATCCAATTAATCCACAACAGCAAGTAAAGTTGGTAGTAATGCAGAACAATAGGTACGATAATTTGGTACGCAGTATTAATCCAGCTTTTATTAGAGGTAATGTGCTAGAATATAATGGCGAACAAGATTGTATATTTCCGGCAGGTAAAGAATATCGTTGGGTAGATTTAAGAAGTTTTCGTTTTGAAAGTGAACGGGTAGATAAAATAATTAAAACCCAGCAACCCAATGAAGTGTTTGTAAAACCTGATGCAAGTAGAAGTCAACTGAGGTATACTTTTTTTAGAGATATGAATGGTTGGTACAATATCAGTACAGCTGAAAATGTTAACCCATTTTGGCAAGGTGAGTATGCCAATGTGCATTTTACTTTTGTGCCAGATAATCAACAAGCATTTGTAGGAAAAGAAGTGTATTTGTTAGGTTCATTTACCAACGGATTAAGCACAGAAGCAAAACTGAACTTTAATGATGATGATGGAGTGTACCAAACATCTGTGTTTTTAAAACAAGGTTTTTATTCTTATACTTATGTAACTAAGGATGTAAAAGACAAAAAATCGACACCCGATGTTACCATAACAGATGGTAATTTTTGGGAAACTGAGAATGATTATACCATTTTTGTTTACTTCCGTTCATTAAGTGGTAGACATGATGAATTGGTTGGAATAACTAATGTCAATTCAAGAATGGGTAGGGGAGGATTGTAGTTTAGAAAAAGAGTATCGCTGTGAGTTGAAGACATAAACTCTAAACTTACAACCCCATAATTTACAACTTAAAACTTATAACCCAAAACTCGCCAATCATCTAAACGAAGAGGAAACAGTGTAACAAACTTTATCATTAATTCGCCAAAAGATTTCATAGTTTATTTTTCGTAAAGTTTTTCTGTTTCTTTTTTGTAATAATCTTCCTTGGGCATCATAATATTGTGGCTGCTTGTAAAATGCAAGGATGTAATATTTTTTACTTTCAAATGGCAGGGTTAATGCAGATGCTCTGATAGACATGTACACCAAACTTTGTTTGTTATTATCTATATAGTAATCCAATTTATTAATCCATGTACATTTTATGCGTTGCATTTTTTTAATTAAAGAAATGGCTAGAGTTGTGTCGTAACCATATTTGTAAAGGGTATCAGATAAGTTGTTTTCACTTAAATTAAATTCATAAATGTATCTTAAAGAATCAGTTTTTAATTCAACATTTACATAGTTAAAAGTCTTTTCTGTAAATGATACAGTAAAAGAAGTTGTTTTATTTATTTGGTTGAAAATTTTTTCTATTTGAATAATTTCTTGTTCATGCGTTTTGTAATATTTAGCTGGAAAATTTTTAGGAATACTTGCACAACTTGCAATTGAGATAAGTAGAAAAAAATAAATGATATGCTTTCTGTTTTTCTTCATCATTATTCTTTGGTAGTCCACGTAATTCCAAAAATTATTTTCTTTACTATATGAACAGGTAGTTGTTGTAAAGTTTTAAAACCATAGTCCCAATAAGTGAATGTTATTAAACCATCTTTTTCATGAATGCTCAGTAAAAACACAAAATGTGTAGGAATTCGTTTGCGTATTTTGTTGTGATTTTTCTTGTGCAGAATAGTGTTGTTTAAGTAAACGTACACTTCACCTACAGCAAGCTTATTATTTAAGAAATCGGGTATGTTTTTTATACTTGGTCTTAATAAGTCGGAGCCCACAGAATGTGTTTTTACAGTACACATTTTACGAAGCATTCTATTGAACTTAGCAAAGTTGGTAGCGGCCCAAAGTTTGTCTTCATCTCCTAGTTGGTAGTTTAAATTAATCCAATTTAAATAACCTTTAAAATGATCGGCCAATGTTAAAAACCAAATTTGATCGGCATAATTAATATCTAATTCGCCTTTAAACTTTAATAATCCTGCAGCTTTTCTTATTGCAAATGAAGGAGTGAAATACACTGTATTAAAATGAGCTTTTCCGTTCTTATATAATTCAATCATAAACCTTACATAAGCTAAAGGATAGTTGGTAATACAACTATAACTCATAGCTGCATATCCACAAAAATTAGTATTATTTCCTCCATAAATGAGTTGAGGTTGGTTAATGTTTCTTCTTAAGTTTTTTAGAAATAAAGCTGAATTTATATTTATCCAAAAATCACTTTTTGGTAGTTGTTGAATACTGTCTAAAAATAAATTGGCTGCTTTCTGTTGCTTAATTGTAGCACTAAATCCTTCTGCCTTTATGTTAGATAAAAGAACAACAATAAAAAGAAGTACACAAAAAGATGACTTACAAAAGAACATTTTGATTGTAGCAAAATATTTGTATGGTGCTCTGAGTGAATGTACACTTAATTGAGTTGAATTTGTATAAAGCTTTATAATGTTGTTTTTTATACTGAGTTTAATATCGAAAGAATTTGAATATTGTCAATTTTGGAGACTTTGTAGAGCTAAAAATAAAAACCCACTTCAAAAAAGAAGTGGGTTTTACTATCGTCTATTGAACTATTGACTATGTACTAATCTTAGTATCTATAAGCATCAGACTTAAATGGACCAAACTGTGGTATACCTAAGTATGCAGCTTGTTCTGTAGTTAACTCATCTAATTCAACACCAATTTTAGCAAGGTGTAAACGAGCTACTTTTTCATCTAAATGTTTAGGTAAAACGTATACTTTGTTTTCGTAATTAGCGTGGTTAGTCCACAATTCTAATTGAGCTAAAGTTTGGTTAGCAAAAGAGTTACTCATTACAAAACTTGGGTGACCAGTAGCACAACCTAAGTTTACTAAACGGCCTTCAGCTAATACAATTACATCTTTACCATCAATATTGTATAAATCAACTTGTGGTTTAATGGTATCTTTTGTATGACCATAGTTGGTGTTTAACCAAGCCATATCAATTTCAATATCAAAGTGACCAATGTTACAAACAATAGCTTTGTCTTTCATTAATCTGAAATGTTTTTCAGTAATTAAATCTCTACAACCAGAAGCAGTAACAATAATATCAGCTTCAGCTACAGCTTTAATCATAGGTTTAACTTCAAAACCATCCATTGCAGCTTGTAAAGCACAAATTGGATCAATTTCAGTAACTATAACTCTACAACCAGCACCAGCTAAAGAAGCAGCAGAACCTTTACCTACATCGCCATAAGAACCAACAACAGCAACTTTACCAGCCATCATTACATCTGTAGCTCTTCTAATAGAATCTACTAAAGATTCTTTACAACCATATTTGTTATCGAACTTAGATTTAGTAACACTATCGTTTACATTGATAGCAGGCATTGGTAAAGTACCTTTTGCCATTCTTTCGTATAAACGGTGTACACCAGTGGTAGTTTCTTCAGATAAACCTTTAATGTTAGCAACTAACTCAGGGTAAGTATCAAAAACCATGTTGGTTAAATCGCCACCATCATCTAAAATCATATTCAATGGTCTGTCGGCAGCACCAAAAAATAATGTTTGTTCAATACACCAATCAGCTTCTTCTTGTGTTTGACCTTTCCAAGCAAAAACACCAATACCAGCAGCAGCAATTGCAGCAGCAGCTTGATCTTGTGTTGAGAAGATATTACAAGAACTCCATTTAACTTCTGCACCTAAAGCAACTAAAGTTTCAATTAAAACAGCTGTTTGAATGGTCATGTGTAAGCAACCTGCAATTCTTGCACCTTTTAAAGGTTGAGACGCAGCATACTCTGAACGAATACTCATTAAACCTGGCATTTCAGCTTCGGCTAAACGAATTTCTTTACGGCCCCATTCTGCAAGGCTAATATCAGCTACCTTGTATGGTAAGCTAAAATCGATTGATTTTGTTAATGTAGACATTTGATTAATAATTTTGAATGGCGAAGATATATTTTTAGAATAAAGTAATGTAATTAATCAAAAAATCAGCATAAAGATGTAAATTGTGTCAATTTTATAGTAATTAATTCTTTTCAGCCATGCCAAAAACCATTCAAACAGAACAAACAACTACTGCAAATTATACTTTAGATAAAACCGATTTAGCAATTCTGGCTTTGTTACAACAAAATGCAAGAACAACGGTGAAAGAAATAGCCGATAAAGTTCATTTAAGCACAACTCCAGTGCACGAACGCATTAAACGTTTAGAAAATGCTGGCGTAATTAAACAATATGCAGCTTTGGTAGATTATGGCAAAGTAAACAAAGCTTTAATGGTTATATGTTATGTATCGTTAAAACAACACAGTAAAAATGCTGGACTGAAGTTTATTAAACAAATGAATGAATTGAATGAAGTAATTGAGTGTTATAATATTTCAGGTGAGTTTGATTTTATGTTGAAAGTAGTAGCTGAAAATATGGATGCTTACTATAATTTTCATGTAAATAAATTAAGCCAAGGCGATAATATTGGTAACGTACAAAGTGTATTTGTAATGGGCGTTATAAAACAAACTCATGTGGTAGTATATTAAAAAAAATAGCAGAACTTGTACTAAAAGTTCTGCTCCCAAAAAGTATAAAAAATTATTCTTTACAATTTCTGTATTTTCTGTGTAATTTTTTCATTGTTTAATAATACAGTTAAGTAATAACTTCCAGCTGTTAGTTGACTTACGTCAACCAATTTATTTTGATTGCCTTTGATTACTTCAAGTTGTTGATGCAATACGATTCTTCCAGTAATATCTGTAATCATTAAAGCTGCTTTGTTATTACGAGTAGCATGAATGAGTAAATTCAAATGATTGGTTACTGGGTTTGGATAAGCTTTTACACTATTAATATTGTTATTACTAGGATTAACTGCAATAATATTTGAATAGGTGAATCTGCCATTCTTGTCAATTTGTTTCAATCTGTAATAAGTAATATTTTCAATGATCGAATGATCTACAATTGAATATTGATTAACAGTAGTAATTGAATTTTGTGCTCCAACAGAATCAAATGCAAAAAACTCATTTCCATTAAATGATTTTTCAATTACAAATAATTGATTATTGATTTCATTGGTGGTTGTCCATTGAATAAGGGCATTTTTTGTATTGGTTAAATTCGCCGTAAATGAAATTAACTGAACTGGAACAACTGAAGTTTTTGTGTACCAAATAGGAGAGGTGATAGTTCTATTACCTGCAATGGTAATATCCAAATAATAGTATGCTTGCTGACCGTTGGTTAATGCAAAATCAGTGTATGTAAGAGTATTTCCATTTATACTATTGATTTGTATAGCAGGAATGCCACTTCCAGCAATACCATACATTAAACGTATAGTTGGAGTAATGCTTGGATTAGTTGGATCTATAGCATACACACTTATAGCAGGGGAATAAACATTTGTAATGATGCTGCCCATTAATTGGTTATTTATGGTAAACATCACTTTTGTATCACAATCTTCTGTTGCATAAAAATTTCTATTCAACATAGCATTATAAAAATGATTACTACTAATAGAAGGTGCAACTGTAACCAATCTATTATTGGTGCTTCTGCCAAAGTTGGTATAATGAGAATCATGGTCCATTATGGGTCCAATATGATAGCCCTTGCTTAACATTCTAGTATAATAATCTATATACGAAAACGAAGATGGTGGATCTGAGTAAGTTGTATTTGTACTAAAAGCAGGACCACTTGCAATGGCCATTCCCACTACAGCACTATCAGCAGTTGAATTGTAAGGTAAATTACTTAGGTTATTAAAGTCTGAAAAAGATGGATGTGCAAACGTAGCAAAAGCATTGCCACCTAAATTAATTAAACTTCTAAATAATCCAGTGGTGCCAGTAGTTTCAGGTGTACCAACATAATCGCTTTTAGGTACAAATACATTGTAATTATTGGTTTCCCAGCCTATCAATTGATTGGTGCCATAAATAAGTACATGACCCCCATTGCTTAATACTCCCCATTCCATACCAAACAATGCTAAAAAGCTAGATGTTGTGGCAGCAGCTGCTTGATTTAAGCCTGGTTGCCAATCGGCAATTTTCATACCCGCTGTTGCATGGTTATGATCTGAGATGCCTAAGAAATCCATGCACAAAGAGTTTTTTGCATAAGCATAATTATCGGCAGGAGTTAATGCATTATTGTCTTGATTACCATCTGAGTAAGAAGAATGTGCATGTAAATTGCCATAATAATAATTCAATGCAGCAACTGATGTAGTCGTAACGCTAATGGTTAAAGGATTGGTAGTAAGATATTTTGTACCACCTGTACAGTTACTATTTTTTGCAAATATAAAATAGTAATAAGTGGTGGACGACGTAAGTCCATTGTCAATAAATGATGTTGAATTAGATGTTTGAATAATTGTACCATTACCTAAACTATTACCAACAGTATAATTGGTGTTGTTTATTGGATTACTTGATAATGTAGAACTGGTAGATCTTACAATTAAATATCCATCGGCACTTGAAGTTGGAGCAAAATAGCCGTTTAGACTTGTGTTACTTGGTGTAATGCTAATGTTGGTTGGCTGTGAAGTAGGTATTGCACATACTGGTAATGCAACAGTTGAAACATTATTGCTAAGTGGATTTGTAGCATTATAAATTGGTCCTCCTGTACAATTTTGATTGTTCAACCCAAATACATAAAAATAATAAATGGTTCCACTTGTTAAGTTATTGGCTGTAAAGCTAGTGCCTGCTGTTCGTGTAACAACAGAACCATTACCCAAAACATTTCCACCATTATAAGTTGTACCATTATTAAGTGTACCACTAAAAGTAGAAGATAAACTTCTTACAATTAAATATTCATTTGTATTAGCAGCAGGCGTGAATGTGCCTGTAATTGAGTTTAAACCAATATTGGTGAATTGTAAATTAGTAGGTTGTGTTGGTGGTACAACGCAAGGTAAAGCACCAGCCAATGTAGTTGCATTGCCAGTAAGTGGATTGGTTGTTAAATACAATGGCCCACCTGTACAAGCATTGTTTGTTGCAAATACAAAAAAGTAATAAGTAGTAGAAGCATCTAATCCAGTAACGGTTACTGTTGAATTATTTGAAATTGAAACTACATTGCCATCGCCTAATTCATCGCCCATATTATAGATGGTTAAATTAGTTGGATTGCTAGTGAGTACACTATTGGTGCTCATTACAGTAATGTAATTTTGTGGAGCTGGTGATGCTGGTGTAAAAGAAAATGAAATGGTGTTATTAATTACAGTTCCAAGTGTAAAGTTCGTAGCTTGAGCTGTTGGTGTAGCACAAGGAGTTGTTGGTACAGCAGTAACTTTAATATTATCTATACTCAATCTTGGTCGGCTACCAGTTGTTCCTCCTGAACCATTATGATAATAAAACCTCAATTTAGCAGTAGCTGCATTATTGAATATTGTTGGTAATGCAACATTAATAATACTACCACTTGTAGGACTATTATTGGTAAAATTTAAAGCTTGAGCTCCTGTAATTTCTGTAAAATTTATACCGTCTACAGTTGCAAATACTCTCAATGAGCTGCTTCTGTTGCCTGTTGAATTATTAATAGAAGCCCAGTCGAAACTTAGATTTCCAGCATTTACACTTGTGAAGTCTAAGTTCAAATCCATTGTTGCAGAACTAGTATTATCTGTAGTGCCAGATGATAGTAACACTAAACTTTCATTACTTCTATATACTCCACTGCTAAAGCCACCTGAGCCAGTTGGTGGTATTTGAAAAGCAGTAGTATTTACAGTAATTCTAGAAGCTGTTGGAATAGTTCCTGTACCACCTGAAGCATTACCATTCCATGCCAGTGCACCAATCCCTGCAGTAAAAGTACCATTGGCAGGTGTAGTATTAAAGACCCAATTATTAATGTCTGAAAAGTTTTCGGTATAAGTAAAATTCGTTTGTGAGGCTAAAGCAACTGGAGTTTGGCTTTTACCAGCCAATACAATTATAGTTAGCACTAAGGCTATCATGAGTCTATTAAGCATTCGTTCATCTTTTGTTAATGAACAAAGATGAATGAATTTTTAGTAAGAAAGGCTTAAAAAAATAGAAGTAACAGTTAATTAAACTGAATGGCTGATAGTTAACTTGTTACTTATAAGTCGTAATTGTTATGATAGCTAGTAGCAACTGTTTTTACTTTTTCCAACACTTCATTTTGTAAGTTATATTTATAGTTGTGTAAAGCAATTGAAACATCTTCATTAAACGTACCAATAATTTCAGCAGCTAAAATTCCAGCATTTTTTGCAGCATTTAGTGCAACTGTTGCCACAGGTACACCATTGGGCATTTGTAAAATAGATAAAATAGAATCCCACCCATCGATAGAATTAGAAGATTTTATAGGTACGCCAATGACAGGTAAAGTTGTAATGCTTGCAACCATTCCAGGTAAATGTGCAGCACCTCCAGCACCAGCTATCATTACTTTAAAACCTCGTAGTTTTGCGGAACTGGCATAATCCATCATCCTTTGTGGAGTTCTATGAGCCGAAACAATGGTTAATTCATACCCAATATTAAAATGTTCTAAAATTTCTGCGGCTGCTTTCATAATAGGTAAATCGCTATCGCTGCCCATTATTATGCTTACTAAAACTGAATTATTTGAGCTCATAAATGATGAATGTTAAAATGAATTATTTGAGTTTAGGTAACACATGTTTTATTAAAAATTGCTCAGCCGAAAGTACTTCAATTGTAGAGAAATAATAGTCTTCAATATTTTCAGTAACTATACAAGTGCAACCTACATTTTTTGCAGCATAAAATTGAAGTCCGTCTTCAAAATCATGAATCTTTTTATTATTGGCAACTGCTAACAAATCTTCACTCTTATTGTCGGCCAATTGTATTTTTTGTGCCAATAGTGCAATTTTATTTTTCGCAACTGTTACTCCGCTTCTTTTAGATGCAAAGTAAAATGCAATGGCAAAACAAGAAGATGAACTGTATAGATGGTATTGATGATTATCTGCCAAACTCAACAATCTTGCTGCATATGTAAATACTGGATATTCTTTGTTTAATACGCTAACTAAGATATTTGCATCAAGAAAAATTTTCATAATACTATGATTTCTTTTTTCTTGATTCGTAGTAAGTTGATTGTAGCTTTTTATTGGTTTTGCTTTTGGTAATATATTCTACAGGCCCCTCGGCAACAATATTTACCCAATTAGCAACTGGTAAATCTTCTAAAGTTTGATAGTTAGTATGTGTAAGTTGACTGTATAAAAACTCAGTAAGCCTTGAGAGGCTCATATTGTTTTTATAAGCAAACTCTTTTGCTTTATCAATAATAGAAGCATCGAAGCTTAAAGTTATTTTTGCATCCATAAAAGTAGTTTATACCACAAAAATAAAAAAGTTATACGTATAAAAAAATATTTTTTATAGCTTACTCTGTACTTGTCTTTTATACAATTGAATGGCATTTTCAAAGCCTAAATACAGTGCATCGCAAACCAATGCATGGCCAATACTTACTTCAGCCAAACCTGAAATTTGTTGAGCAAAAAATTGTAAATTGTTTAAGTCTAAATCGTGTCCGGCATTAATACCTAATCCTAGTGATTGAGCTTTTAACGCTGCTTGTTTATACGGCTCTATGGCTTGTTCTTTATTAATTAAATAATTTTTAGCATAAGCTTCTGTGTACAATTCTATTCTATCTGTACCTGTTTGTGCAGCACCTTCTACCATCTCAATAATTGGATCAACAAAAATTGAAACCCTAATTCCAGCACTTTTAAATGTAGAAATAATATTTATTAAATAATCTTTATGAGCAATGGTATTCCATCCATGATCAGAAGTGAGCTGACCCAAAGCATCTGGCACTAATGTTACTTGATGTGGTTTTACAGCCAATACTAAATCAACAAACTTTTGTTCGGTTGGATTTCCTTCAATATTAAATTCTGTAGTAATAATGGGTTGAATATCTCTAACATCTTGGTAAGTAATATGCCTTTCATCGGGTCTTGGATGTACTGTAATTCCATCGGCTCCAAACATTTGTGCATCCATTGCGGCTTTAACAATATTAGGATTATTTCCTCCACGACTATTTCGTATAGTTGCAAATTTGTTAATGTTTACGCTCAATTTTATCATGCAGCAAATGTAGTATTTTACACAGTTGCTGATTGTTTAAACAAGTAATTTCTATACACTATATGCATAATTATATCGGCCACTGTTTTTAACGATAAGAAAATTACAGGGGCTGAAATATTCAATATTGCTGGTGCTAGTATGGCTAAGTGCATAGGCAAAATTCTTGCATAAGGCATAAAAAACATAGTACTAATGTTTACAGCTTCAGTTGCATTTCTTCTTTTATCTTGTACATATTGCATTACACACCCCACTAAAATTGCCCAAAACGAAAGTTGTATAAATTGAAAATCTAGTACACTAATTTTTGAAATTTTAACTATCAGAAAAACAAAATAGGCTAAATGAAATCCACCATAATGAATAAAGAAAAATCCTGCTGCACAACCTGGTCTGTTACCTGGTTGATTGTTTACAGTATAACTATTTTCAACTCTATTGGTAAAAGTGAGCATACCAATAACATTGAATACACCTATGAAAAAACTTTGAATCCAAAAAATAAAATATATCGTGTGTATGCTGTTGGGATATTGTATATAATGATATACTGCATAGGCATTAAATACCAATATGAGCCATAAACCCCAATCGTTAAAAATCGATTTACTCTTCATAATTTATAAATAATGCTTTTAAAGGTATTCATAAAAACAAAAATGCCCTGAAAAAAATCAGGGCATTTTATTCAGAGCATTTTTTAAAATAAATTATAAACCTAAGAAAGTTGATTTATTTAAGCTTTTTTTACCTTCTCCAATTTTAAAACCATTGTTATAAATTTCAACTCTATAATCTCCAGTTTCAAATTTGTTGCCTGGATTCCATTGAAAACTTACGGTTTGTTTTTTACCTTGTTCGTAGTTAATATCTACTTTATTAGTGTACTGAATGGTTTTTCCATTTCTATCTGTAAATGAACCTGCCGATGTAGAAACTGAACCATCTGGATGATATACAGAAACCATCAAAGATTTTGCTCCACTTGGTGCAACACGGTTTTCATCTATATCGAAACTTACTTTAAAATAATCGGCTCTTTTTGCTTTTGTGGTTTCTTTCTCTTTGCTACCTTTTAAATTAATGGCAACAATATTAATGTTAGATGCATGTAAAGTAGATGCTAAATCTTCCACTCTTGCTTTTTCAGTTTTTGTTTTATTTAAATCGGTTTCTAGTTCACCTTTTTCTTCATTCAGTTTCTTTTTTTCTTCGGTTAATTGGGTATTGCTTGCAGTAAGTTGTTTGTTTTCTGCTTCTAATCGTTCTACTTCGGCATATAAAGCTTCAATTTTACTTTGTAATTCAGCAATTTGTTTTTGAGCTTCTGCTAATTCTGAAGCAGTAATATTTTTCTTCTTTAATGTACTTGCAATTGAGCTTCTAAGCTTTTGTATTTCACTATTCTTTTCAGCTAATGAACCTTGTAATTGCTGATTATTAATTGAGATTGAATCGGCTTTAATACTCAATAAATCAAATTGTGATTGTAGCATAGATCTATCGATAGAATCTTTAGTAATTCTATCTACATATTGTATTTTTTCTTCTTTTACCTTACTTTTATCGTAAATAATATATGCCCAGGTTCCAATTAGTGCAGCTATTAAAAGACCATAAACTAAATTACGATTGTCTTTTTTAGGCTCATTTTGATTTGGTTGATTGGGTGTAGAAGAATTGGCAGTTGGATACTGTGTGTAACTCATAAATTTTATTAATTTAGATTAAAATTAAGTGTTGAATCAATAAAAACAAGTTTTGTAAAAATGTAAATGTTGTTCAACTGTTTATTCACATGTTTAATTATTCAGTTGATTTTCTCTATAGTACAACAAAATTACCCACATAATTATGAGGGTAATCATTAGAAAAGTAGTAATAATTTTCTTAAAACTGCTTCTCATTTTTACACGAAATAATTGATTCTTCATCACAATAAAATTAAAATAACTCATTATGCTTAAGGATTTATTGTTGATGGATATTGAAACTGTTCCTATGGTTGAAAATTATCAGGATTTGTCGCCCGATTGGCAAATCTTATGGTGGGATAAAGTTTCTAAAACCGTGCCAGAAAACACCACTCCAGCACAAAGCTGGAAAATGAAAGGTGGAATTTTAGCCGAGTTTGGTAAAATAATTTGTATTAGCACCGCTTATTTTTATGAAGATGAACATAGAAAGCTTTGCTTAAAAGTAAAAAGTATCTCCGGTCATAATGAAAAAGAACTATTGATTCAGTTTTTAGACTTATGTGCAAAAATGTATAAACACAATAAAAACTTTCAGTTTGGGGGGCACAATATAAAAGAATTTGATTTGCCATATATCTGTCGCCGAATAATGATTAATCAACTACCCATGCCCGAATATTTATGGTTACATGATAGAAAACCTTGGGAAGTAAAAATGTTCGATACACTAAATTGGTGGAAGTTTGGCGACAACAAAAACTATATTTCTCTTCATTTACTAGCTAGTGTTTTGCAAATTCCAACTAGTAAATCAGATATTGATGGAAGTAAAGTACAAGAAGTGTACTATCAAGAAAAAAATCTTCAACGTATTGTAGAATATTGTCAAAGAGATGTTGTGGTTTGTGCCAATGTTGTATTACGTTATAAAGATTTACCACTTTTAACCGATGAAAGAGTAGTAATAGTTGAATAATTGAATGTTAAGTTCTATTGAAAACAATTCACTTATGCATTCGAGTTTTCAACATTTAACTTACTTTACCTTTTACAGTAAATAAGCAACTTATTTTTGTTGCATGTCGGCTGAAAAAATTATTGGTGATTGGAAAAAAGCAAATTTTAAACCCATCTACTGGCTAGAAGGAGAGGAACCCTATTTTATTGACAAAATAGTTGAATACGCCGAGCATAAGATTTTGAACGAAAGTGAAGCTAGTTTTAATCTTACTGTTTTTTATGGAAGAGATGCAAATTGGGCCGATGTAATTAATGCTTGCAGGCGTTATCCCATGTTTGCCGAACGACAAGTGGTTTTGTTGAAAGAAGCCCAACACATGAAGGAAATTGAAAGATTAGAAGGTTATGTAGATAATCCTTTAAACTCAACAGTTTTTGTGGTAAGCTATAAAGATAAAAAAGTAGATGCTCGTACAAAATTTGCAAAAGTTTTAAAAGCAAAAGGCGAAGTATTTACCACCAAAAAACTATATGATAATGAGTTGCCTAATTGGGCAAACGTAATGATTAGCCAACATGGTCTAGGCATTTCTCAAAAAGCATTGTTGCTTTTGGTAGATCATGTAGGAAATGATTTAAGCCGATTAGAAAATGAAATTGAAAAGCTTGCAGTTAATCTTGGAGCAAGAAAATCAATTAACGAAGACGATATTGAAAACTACATTGGCATTAGTAAAGAGTTTAATGTTTTTGAGTTGCAAGCAGCATTTGGTAAAAAAGATTTTGCTAAAGCAATAAGAATTGTAAACTACTTCGAAAAAAATCCCAAAGCCGGACCTATACAATTAATTCTCCCATCATTATATTCTTTTTTTAGTAAAGTATATGCCATTTTTAGTGCAGGAACAACCGATGAAAAAACAATCGCTTCTACCATAGGTATTTCTCCATTTTTTGTGAAAGATTATATTGCTGCTAGCAGAAATTACAACTATCAAGGTGTAGAAAAAATCTTACTCTTATTACACCATTACAATTTAAGAAGTTTAGGTATTTATGATGCAGGAAGCAGTGATGCAGGTTTAATGAAAGAGTTTACTGTAAAAGTGATGAGTAACGGGTAATAATCCTTTAAAATTCGTATATAGATCATTCAAATCTTAATACTTATTTGATTTGTTGAATAGTCATTGAAAAAATATTTTTCAATTTCATTCAATCAATTCATTTATACATTAATTTCAATGCCTAAAGAAATTTATTGCTTCTTAAATCTTAATTGTTTAGCTATATGTCAAAAGAAATTGGAAAAAAAGTTGTAGCCGTAATTTTAGGAGGTGGTGCTGGTACACGTTTATCTCCATTAACTTCTTCACGTAGTAAACCTGCGGTTCCTATTGCTGGTAAATATCGTTTGGTAGATATTCCTATTAGTAACTGTATTAATAGCAATATCAATCGCATGTTTGTATTAACACAATTCAATAGTGCATCGTTAAATAAACATATCAAAAATACCTATCACTTTAGTGCATTTAGCAATGGTTTTGTAGATATTTTAGCAGCCGAACAAACACCTGATAATCCAGGTTGGTTTCAAGGTACTGCCGATGCGGTTCGTCAAAGTTTACGCCATATTGGAAATTTAGATTTCGATTATGTTTTAATACTCAGTGGCGATCAATTATATCAAATGGATTTTGCCGAAATGTTGGCAGAACATCAATCCAAAAATGCCGATTTAACTATTGCCACAATTCCTGTTGATGCAGCCGATGCTCCAGAATTTGGTATCATGAAAACCAATGAAGAGAACTTAATTACTTCTTTTATTGAAAAACCAAAATCAGATGTTTTAGGAGATTGGGTAAGTGATACTGGTGAACAAATGCAACGAGTTGGTAAAAACTATTTGGCATCAATGGGTATTTACATTTTCAATAGAAAAGTATTATTCGATTTTTTGCAAAATGTACATCCAGATGCTACCGATTTTGGTAAAGAAATTATTCCAGACTCTATTGCAAATTATACTGTAACTAGTTATCAGTACGAAGGGTATTGGACAGATATAGGAAACATTGCCTCTTTCTTTGAAGCCAACTTAGCATTAACCGAAGAAATTCCACCTTTTAATTTATTCGATAATACTAAAACTGTTTATACACGTCCTCGTATGCTGCCACCTGCAAAAATTAGTGGAACAACTTTAGAAAGAACAGTTATTGCCGAAGGTTGTATTATTCATGCAAGTAGAATTGAGAATAGTGTAGTAGGTATTAGAGCAAGAATTGGGCATGGAACTACTATCAATAGTGCATACATCATGGGTAACGACTATTATGAAACCATTGATGAAATGGCAGAAAACTTAACCAAGGGAATACCCAAAATTGGTATTGGTGAACGCTGTTATATTAAAGATGCTATTATTGATAAGAATTGTAGAATAGGAAATGATGTAAGAATCAATGGGGGAAAACATTTACAAAGCTCAGATAACTTACTATATACCGTTAAAGATGGTATAGTAGTAGTAAAAAAAGGAGCAGTTTTACCTGACGGTTACGTAATTTAATTTTTAAATAAATTGAACATCCACTTTGTTGGATGTTTTTTTATTGTATTTTAGCATTGTGTAATAATTACACATTTATAAATCTAACGAAAAATTGCTTATGGCTGTATCTGCAAATGTTGGTAGTGCACACACATCTGCCACACCTCAAAAAAAGCTTAGTTTCTGGGAAATCTGGAATATGAGTTTTGGTTTTTTTGGAATTCAATTTGGATTTGAATTACAAAACTCTAATGTTAGTAGAATTTTTGAAACCCTTGGTGCCAATAAAGATGAAATTCCAATTTTATGGATTGCAGCACCCTTGACAGGATTAATTGTTCAGCCCATTATTGGTTATTTAAGTGATAGAACTTGGCATCCTTATTGGGGTAGAAGAAGACCTTTTTTCTTTATAGGAGCTATCTTAGCAACACTAGCATTATTTGTAATGCCTAATTCTCCAAGTTTATGGATTGCAGGTGGAATGTTATGGGTTTTAGATGCTTCTATCAACATTTCAATGGAACCATTCAGGGCTTTTGTAGGCGATAAATTACCACCTAAACAACGTACAACAGGTTTTGCTATGCAAAGTTTTTTTATTGGCGTTGGTAGTGTAATTGCAGCTTTATTACCTTGGGTTTTTACCAATTGGTTTAGCGTAAGTAATACTGCTGAAAGTGGTCAAATTCCTGATTCGGTAAAATGGAGTTTTTATTTAGGTGGAATTGCTTATTTGATATCAGTGTTTTATACAGTGTTTACTACAAAAGAATTTCCTCCGGAAGATTTAGAAGCATTTAAAAAAGAAAATAAAGAAGCTAGTTTTTGGGATGGTGTAAAAGAAACATTTGGTGGCATTTTTAAAATGCCCAAAACCATGGCACAATTAGCTTTAGTGCAATTTTTTACTTGGTTTGCTTTGTTTGCTATGTGGATTTACAGTACCAATGCAGTTACTAGCATGAAGTACAATATGAAAGTAGATAAAGCTATTGTACAAACTATGGAAAAAGATATTCAATCGGTTTTGTCGCAACCCACTGTAGATGTAAAAAAGAAAAAACAATTAAAATCATTACAAGCCGATATTAATGAAATTAATGAATATCGAGCTAATCAAAATCCTGTAACAATATCTATCAACTTGGCAAATCATTATGCAGATAGTACTAATTCGGTATTGAATACAACGCAAAAAACTGAATTAGAAAGAGTAAAGCAACAATACAATGATGGTGCCGATTGGTTAAGTGTTTGTTCCTCTATCCGTAATGGAATGGCTGCAGTTTTTGCTTTTATTATTCCATGGATTGCTTTTAAAACCAATAGAAGAATGACGCACCTCATTTGTTTGGTTATTGGTGGTGTAGGTTTAATGAGCATCAGTTGGATAACCAACCCAACTTATATAGCAGTATCTATGGCAATGGTAGGTATTGCTTGGGCAAGTATTTTAAGTATGCCTTATGCCATTTTATCGGGTTGCTTACCTGCCAATAAAATGGGTTATTACATGGGTGTTTTTAATTTCTTTATTGTTATTCCTCAAATTGTTGCAGCTACCATTCTTGGATTTTTTACCATGAAATTATTTAATGCCAATACATTGAATACCATTGTTCTTGGTGGTGCAAGTATGATTGTGGCTGGTATTTTTACGCTTTGGGTGAAAGACGATGACAATTAATAATTAACAATTAACAATTTTTAGTTTGTAAAAATATAATATGAAAAAGACAATCATCATTTTAATTGCTTTATTCACCATTCAGCAAAATTTATATGCACAGTATGCTGAAGTTTTTCCAACCAATTGGTGGGTGGGCATGAAGTGGAATAAAGTGCAACTTTTGGTAAAAGGTGAATACAATGACTTTAATAAAGAACAAGTAAAAATTACTTATCCAGGTGTGAAGTTGGATAAAATTCATCGCCTAGAAAATGGAAAATATTTTGCCCTTGACGTAACTGTGTTGCCAACTGCTAAACCCGGAAATGTAGCCATTGAATTCATTAGCAATGGTAAAGCACATGCAGTACAATGGGAACTAAAATCCAGAAGAAAAGGCAATGGAACTGCATTTGCACAAGGCGTTCACCAAAAAGATTTAGTGTATTTAATTATGCCTGATCGTTTTAGCAATGGCGATAAAACCAATGATAAAGTAGAAGGTTTAAAAGACCAAAGTTTAAACAGAGATTCTGTATATCATAGGCATGGTGGCGATTTTCAAGGCATCATCAATCATTTGGATTATTTAAAAGATATGGGAGTAACAGCTTTATGGATGACTCCTGTAATTGAAAACGATATGCCTAATAGAACAGAACATGGCTATGCATTTACCAATCACTATTCTATTGAAAAAAGGTTGGGTGGAGCAACTATGTACAAAAAATTAGCTGATGAGTTGCATAAACGAAATATGAAATTAATTCAAGATGCTGTCTATAATCATGTGGGTATTTGGCACAACACATTTGTCGATCAACCAACCAAAGATTGGTATCATCAATGGCCAAGTTTTACACAAACGAGTTATAAAGATCAGCCATTGTTTGATAATTATGGTTCAAAAAAAGATTATGTACGAACTGCCGATGGGTGGTTTACAAAAGAAATGCCCGATTTAAATCAAAGCAATCCTTATGTGGCAAAGTTTCTAATTCAACATGCTCTTTGGAGTGTAGAGGAATTTGCAGTAGATGGTTGGAGAATTGACACTTACATCTACAACGATTTAGCATTTATGAATCAGTGTAATGATGCATTGATTAAAGAATATCCTAAGATGACCATGTTTGGCGAAACTTGGGTACATGGAGTTCCTGCTCAAGCTTACTTTGCAAAGAACAATGTAAATACATCTTTTAAAAGTAATCTGATGGGGGTAACTGATTTTCAAACCCTATTTTATGGCATTTTCCCAGCCGTGAAAGATAAGTTTGGTTGGACGGATGGTGTAAATAAATTGTACACTACATTAAGCTTTGACTACTTGTATAAAGATGCTTCTTTGAATTGTAATTTCTTAGACAATCACGATTTAACTCGTATAGCAACTGAATTTGGAGGAGATATTGGTAAACTTAAAATGGGTATGGCTTGGTTATTAACTACCAGAGGAATTCCTCAAATTTATTATGGTACCGAAGTAATGATGAAAGGCGATAAAGGCATTAACGATGGTTGGGTTCGTTTAGATTTTCCAGGTGGTTGGGAAGGCGATACAAAAAATGCATTCACAGGAAACGGATTAACCAATGATGAAAAAGAATTTCAGATTTATACAAAAAAAATAGCCAATTTTAGAAAAAAATCATCGGCAATTGGCAACGGAAAATTGATGCAATTTGTTCCTGAAGATGGAGTATATGTTTATTTTAGGTACGATGATAAGCAAACTGTAATGTGCATTATGAATACCAATGAGAGTGAAAAAGAAGTTACTATAGAGAGATTTAGCGAAAGAATAACAGGATTTAAAAATGGTAAAGATGTAGTAAGTGGCGATGTACATTCTATACAAAAATCAGTAAAAGTGCCTGCAAAGCAATTGATGATTTTAGAACTTAGTAAATAGTTTTTCTCTTCAACCCTAAACCAACGGTGCAACAATTATTTGTTGCACTTTTTGTTTAAGAAAGTTAAGTATGTAACTCCATTGTACATTTGCATTTCTATGGCAGTAAATACAATAGCATATCAAAAAATTATTGGCGAATTATCCAATAAAGCAACATTAATAGCTGTAAGTAAAATAAAACCAGCATCCGATATTCTTGAAATGTACCAACTGGGGCAACGAGATTTTGGTGAAAACTATGTACAAGAATTGGTAGATAAATACAATCAACTACCTAAAGATATTCGTTGGCATTTTATAGGCCATTTACAAAGCAATAAGGTTAAATATATAGCTCCATTTGTGCATTTAATTCATGGTGTAGATAGTTTGAAATTATTGCAAGAAATTAATAAGCAAGCATTGAAAAATAATCGTGTCATTCAGTGTTTACTACAAGTTCATATAGCAAAAGAAGAAACAAAATTTGGATTTGAAAAAAAAGAACTTTTACAAATCAATTGGGCTGAAATAGCTGAATTGAAAGGAGTAGAGGTTATTGGCTTAATGGGTATGGCAAGTTTTAGTGACAATGTTCAATTGGTAAGAAGTGAATTTAAAAACTTGAAGTCTACTTTTAATGAGCTACAAGTATTACGACCTTCATTATCAATCTTATCAATGGGCATGAGTGGAGATTATTTAATGGCTATTGAAGAAGGCAGTAATATGGTAAGAATTGGAAGCTTATTATTTGGAAGTAGGGTTTAGCTTTTAAAGCTAAACCCCTGAAATATTGATGAACACTGCATTTTAAGCAAGTGTATGTTGCAATATAGAGTAGTCTTTAGATTCTAATAAAGAACTCCCCATTAAAAACTCATCTACTTTTCTTGCACATTCTCGGCCTTCGCTAATTGCCCAAACAACTAGGCTTTGTCCTCTACGCATATCGCCAGCAGTAAATACTTTGGCAATATTGGTTTTGTAGGCTTTTTCTGTTGCTTTAACATTACCACGTTCGTCTAACTCAACCCCTAAATCGTTAATAAAACCAACATGTTGTGGATGTACAAAGCCCATAGCTAATAAAGCCAATTCACAAGGAATTTCTCTTTCACTTCCTTCAATTTCAACAAACTGAGCTGGTCGGCCTTCTGAAGTAATTTTCCACTCTAGGTCAACTATTTTTAATGCTTTAAGCTTTCCGTCAGCATCGCCAATAAATTCTTTGGTAGCAATAGCCCAATGGCGTTGTACACCTTCTTCATGCGATGTAGTGGTTTTTAATACCATTGGAAAACTAGGCCAAGGCATGTGTGGCGTTCTACTTTCTGGTGGTTTTGGTAACAACTCAAATTGTGTTACCGATGTAGCACCTTGTCTGTTCGATGTTCCAACACAATCACTACCAGTATCGCCACCACCAATTACCACCACATTTTTACCAGTTGCTTTTACAATTTCGTTTAAAATGTTACTTTCTATAGCTGCATTGGCTAATGGATTTTGACCAGCTACTACTTTATTGTTTTGCTTTAAAAAGTCCATTGCAAAATGAACACCATTTAATTCTCTGCCAGGAATATGTAAGTTTCTTGGCGTAGTACTACCACCAGCTAAAACAATAGCATTAAACTCTCTTAATAAATCACTGATACTAATGTTTACACCCACATTGGCATGGCATTTAAAAATTACACCTTCTTCTTTCATTACATCTACTCTTCTTGCAACTACCCATTTTTCTAGTTTAAAATCTGGAATGCCATAACGCAATAAACCTCCTGGTTCTTCATCTCTTTCAAAAATTGTTACTGCATGACCAGCATAATTTAATTGTGCAGCAGCTGCTAATCCTGCTGGTCCACTACCAATTACTGCCACTTTTTTACCTGTTCTTAAGTTGGTTTTTTTGGCTTTTACAAAACCTTTATCAAAAGCAATTTCAATAATATGTTTTTCAATTTCTTCAATAGCCACTGGTGGTTGATTAATGCCTAACACACATGCACTTTCGCATGGTGCAGGACAAATACGACCTGTAAACTCTGGAAAATTATTGGTAGAAGTTAAAATTTCGTATGCTTCTTTCCAATTGCCATCGTACACTGCATCATTAAATTCTGGGATGACGTTACCCAATGGACAGCCACTGTGGCAAAAGGGTACACCACAGTTCATGCAACGTGCAGCCTGCCGATTTAACTTTTCTTCGGCATACGGTTTTATGTATTCTTTATAATCTTGAATACGTTCGGCTACTGCTCTTTTTTCTGGTGCTTCTCTGTTGAATTCTAAAAATCCGGTTGGTTTGCCCATATATTTTTAGTTAAAAATTTTGTTATCCGAAGTCTCCAGACTTCGGAGTATTTATGCTCTTTCGAGTCTGCGACTCGTTTTAATTTTATGTTTTTCAAAGCCAGTGGCTTTGATTTTTTTTATGATACCAACTTCAGTTTTTCAATTGAACTCTGTCGGCGTCGCACTCTTCAACGTTTTGTTCTTTGTTGAACAGAAATGTTGAAGAGATTCTTTAAACCGCCGTCAAGGTTTTGAAACCGTTGACGGGGTTGATAAACCGTTGATAGGGTTGATTAACCGTTAACCGGGTTTGCATTTTCCTTTTTTTGTTGCAATACTTTTTTATAATCGCTTGGAAATACTTTAATAAAATTCTTTTGCTGATTATCAAAATCGTCTAACACAAATTTGGCTACGGAACTACCTGTATGGTTATAATGCTTCTGTAGCAATTCTTTCAGCTCATGTATATCTTCATGATCTACGGGGTCAAGTTCTACCATTTCAGTATTACAATTTGCAGCAAACTTTGCTTGTACATCATAGACATACGCAATACCGCCACTCATACCAGCTGCAAAGTTTCTTCCAGTATTGCCAAGAATTACCACTCTTCCACCAGTCATGTACTCACAACCATGATCACCAACACCTTCTACAACCACGCTTGCACCACTATTTCTTACAGCAAAACGTTCACCTGCTTTTCCTCTAATATACGCTTCACCACTAGTTGCACCATAAAAAGCAGTATTGCCAATAATGATGTTTTCTTCTGGTGTAAAAGCAGATTTTTTAGATGGATACGCAATCAATTTTGCACCACTTAAACCTTTGCCAAAATAATCATTTGCATCGCCTTCTAATTCAAGTGTAATGCCTTTATTATTAAATGCTCCAAAGCTTTGACCTGCAGTACCATTGAATTTGAAGTGAATGGTATCATTTGGTAAGCCTGCACTTTTGTAAATTTTTGTCAACTCATTCGATAAAATTGTTCCAACTGTTCTATCCGTATTTTTAATAGAAAAACTTGCCGAAACTTTTGTTTGATTTTCTAATGCTGGTTGTGCAGTTGCTAATAGTTTCCAATCAATTACATCAGCCAAACCATGATCTTGTTCTTCTGTATTGTATAAGCCAACATACTCAGCAGCTGGTTCTCTGTACAAAATAGGAGATAGGTCAAGCTTACTATATTTCCAATGAGTGATGTTTTCTTTGATTTCTAAATTTTCAACCTGACCAATCATTTCGTTTACTGTTTTATAACCTAAATCGGCCATGATTTCTCTTAATTCTTGTACGATGAAACGGAAGAAATTAATTACATGTTCAGGGTCGCCGGTGAATCTTTTTCTTAATTCTGGGTCTTGTGTTGCAACACCAACAGGGCAGGTATTCAAGTGACATTTACGCATCATAATACAACCTTCTACAATTAATGCAGCAGTTGCAACACCCCATTCTTCTGCACCTAATAAAGCTGCAACAGCAATATCCCGTCCAGTTTTCATTTGTCCATCGGCCTGCAAAACAACACGACTTCTTAATTTATTTCTTACCAAAGTTTGGTGAGCTTCTGCTAAACCCAATTCCCAAGGCAAACCAGTATGTTTAATTGAACTAATTGGAGATGCTCCAGTACCACCATCAAAACCTGCAATTAATACTACATCAGCTTTTGCTTTTGCAACACCAGCAGCAATAGTTCCAACTCCAGCTTTTGAAACCAATTTTACATTGATTCTTGCTTTACGATTGGCATTTTTTAAATCTGAAATTAACTGAGCTAAATCTTCAATAGAATAAATATCATGATGTGGTGGTGGAGAAATTAAACCAACACCAGGTGTTGCATGACGAACCTTTCCAATCCAATCATCTACTTTATGTCCTGGTAGTTGACCTCCTTCACCAGGTTTTGCACCTTGTGCCATTTTAATTTGTAGTTCATCGGCTTCCGTCAGGTATAAACTGGTTACCCCAAAACGTGCAGATGCAACTTGTTTAATAGCACTACGCATGCTATTGCCATTTTCCATTGGTTGGTAACGAATTTCATCTTCGCCACCTTCGCCAGTATTACTTTTACCCCCTAATTTATTCATAGCAATTGCAAGGGTACTATGGGCTTCATGCGATATTGACCCAAAGCTCATTGCACCAGTAGCAAAGCGTTTGTATATATTTTCTGCTGGTTCAACTTCATCAATTGAAATGGCAGGACGATTGCGTTTAAATTCGAATAAACTTCTTAATGTACAAGCTTTTTCACTTTGATCGTTGACTGTTTTAGAGTATTTTTTGAACGTTGCATAATCATTCATTTTTGTTGAATGTTGCAATAAGTGAATGGTTTGCGGATTGAATAAATGAAATTCTCCTTTACGTTTCCATTGATAAATTCCACCTACAGGTAAACGTTCAACTGGCACATCTTTTTTACTGAATGAGAAGTAATGTTTAGCCAATGCTTCTTTAGCAATTTCATCTAAACCTAAGCCTTCAATTCTTGAAGTTGCACCTGTAAAATATTTATCTACCACAGATTTATTTAAACCAAGAATTTCAAAAATTTGAGCTCCTTGATAAGATTGTAAAGTTGAAATACCCATTTTACTGAATACTTTCAACAAACCATCACAAACAGCTTTGATGTAATTTTTCTTCAGTTGCTCAATTTCAATTTCTGTTTTTAATCTACCATCTAATTTCATATCTCTGATAGTAGATAATGCCAAATATGGATTAATGGCTGTTGCTCCAAAACCAATTAAACAAGCAAAATGGTGCACTTCCCAAACGTCACCAGCTTCAACAATAATGCCCACTTGACCTCGATAACCTTTTCTAATTAAGTGATGATGAACAGCAGCAACTGCTAATAAAGTTGGAATAGGAGCGTGATCGCTATCAATAGCTCTATCACTTAATATCAATACTTCAAAACCATCTTCAACAGCATCTGTTGCATAACGACATAATCTGTCGATACCTTTTTGTAATGATCCTGGCTTTCCATCGGCCCTAAAATAAGTTTGCAAAGTTTTTGCCTGAAAAATGCCTGTATCAATACTTCTGATTTTTTCTAATTCATGATTAGCCAACACAGGATGTTTCAAAGCTACACTATGACAAGCCAATGGATCTTCAATTAAAATATTGCCATTGTTACCTGCAAATGTGGCCAAGCTCATGACCAATTTTTCTCGAATTGGATCGATTGGTGGATTGGTAACTTGAGCAAACAATTGTTTGAAATATGCACTCAAATGTTGAGGTTGATCACTCAATATTGCCAATGGTGCATCTGTTCCCATGGAGCCAATAGGTTCTTTACCCTCTAAAGCCATTGGTGCAATAATGGTTTCTAAATCTTCAGTAGAATAACCAAATGCTTTTTGGTATTTGAACACTTGCTCATGTTCTAAATGGGTGAATGAAACCCTTGGTTCTGGTAACTCTTCTAAACGAATTTTATATTTATTTAACCATTCGCCATACGGTTTTTGAGAACAAATTTTTTGCTTCAATTCATCATCGCTAATGATTCTGCCTTGTTCCATATCAACCACAAACATTTTACCCGGTTGAAGTCTGCCGTTTTCTTTTATGATTGCTGGATCAATTGGTAAAGCCCCAGTTTCACTGGCCATAATCACTCTATCATCTGTTGTAACGCAGTAACGGGAAGGTCTTAAACCATTTCTATCCAATGTTGCACCAATCATTTTACCATCAGTGAATGATATAGATGCAGGCCCATCCCAAGGTTCTTGAAATGCTGCATGAAATTCGTAAAATGCCTTTTTAACAGGATCCATTTTATCGTCTCCGTCCCATGCTTCTGGAATCAGCATCATCATTACATGAGGTAGTGAACGACCACATAAAGTAAGTAATTCAATCATGTTATCTAAACAAGCACTATCGCTTTGTCCTTCTGTAATGATTGGCAACAGCATGTCCATTTCTTCTCTGGTAAAGTAAGGCGACGTAAAGCCTTTCTCACTTGTTTTTAACCAGTTTAAATTTCCTTGAAGTGTATTGATTTCTCCATTGTGAGCCATGTAACGAAACGGTTGAGCCAACTTCCAAGAAGGAAAAGTATTGGTGGCAAAACGAGAATGTACTAAGCCAAATGTACTCACCATTCTTTTATTACTTAAATCAGGAAAGTATTCACGAACTTGATGAGAAGTTAATTGACCTTTATAAACAATGGTTTTATATGATAATGACGCAAGGTAGAAGCCAACATTATTTTTACGAACTGTGCTATTGATTGTGTGGCTAGCATAATTTCGTAATACAAATAATTTTCTTTCAAAAGCTTCAGGATCGTTAATATGATCAGGACAAATAATGATTACTTGTTCTATTTCAGGCTCAACCGATAATGCTGTAGCTCCTATATTGGTAGGGTTTACAGGCACTTTTCGATAGACCAAAATTTCTAAGCCTAAATGTTCGGCACAACGAGAAAAAATTTCTCTGCATTCTTCTTTTAAACGAATGTCTTTGGGGAAAAATAATACACCAACACCATATTTACCAAATGCAGGTAAGTGTACACCTAAACGAACACATTCATCAAAGAAAAATTCATGCGGTACTTGTAACATAATACCTGCACCATCGCCAGTATTGGCTTCACAGCCACATGCACCACGATGTTCCATGTTCTCTAGAATAGTCAATGCATCGGAAATGTGTTGATGAGATTTTATACCCTTGATATTGGCAACAAATCCAATACCGCAACTGTCATGTTCAAACGAAGGATGGTATAAGCCACCAGAATTGTTTTGCAGCATCATAAGCTAATAACGTAATGATTTAAACAATGTGGCAGGCAACCGCGATGAAATTACCAATTATTTTGAATTCTAGTAGAAATTTTTCAAAAAAATACGCAAACGTTTGTTAGTTTTTGATTGAAATAGTGTTTTTATTAGATTTTCTTGAAGGGTTGAACTTGCCTTCGGCAATGGTTTAACCACAGGGCAAAGGGGCAAGGGAGATAGTGCCTTTGGCAGAAAAAATTTACCACAGAGGTTAAAGAGTATTTTCACAAACGCGATGTTGAACTTTGAATTTTATATAGTTTGATTGTAAAGCAGGAGCGTAGAATTTGGGCTGAACTGAATTATGATTTTTTAATATTTTTACTTAATCGTTTGTTGGTATTGATAAACATATAGGAGTAGGAAAGTCCAATATAGCTACCTCTAGTAGTAATATTCCCAAAGACTGTAGGCTGGCTTTGCACATTTAATGTATAGCTTGAGATTGACCTATCATTAAAGTTTAACTTGCCTATAAGCCTAAAAGTTTTGGTATTGTTTCTTTTGGTAACATAGCCAAAACCTGCACCAACAACTGCACCTGCTTGTAGTAATTTATCTGCATCATTATTTGTAAAAATATTACCTATTGTTATAAAATTACCATTTTGCCTAGCTGAAGGATAGATGTATCCTCCACCTCCTCCATCTAAGTTAAAATGCAATTCTGTTCCAGCTAAAGCAGAAAAAAAATGTTTTTTCGTAATCCATCTTTTTTCAAATAATATAGGTACTGCTAAGTTGGTTACAGCAGATAAGGTACCACTAGACCTTGTTTTGTTTACATCTTCATCAGCCGTAGGCACAAAACTTTCTTTGGGAATATTGTAGGTAAAGTTTCTGCCCATAATATTGAACATAGCTCCAGTAATTATTGAATGCTTTACCCCGAAATTTATTTGATACTGCAAACCAAACTGCAAACCAGATTGACTGGTAGAGCCTTGATTGTAAGGAAATGAATTGCCAGTAACTGTTGATTTTTGACCTACAATATGCATTATGCTTATGCCCAAGTGGTTCTTTTTAAAAATCAGTGGTAGCAATGCTTTTGGGTTTAAAATACTATCTTGGTTAGGTTGTGCTACTGCAAAAGCTGGTAAAATAAGTAGAAGTGCAGTTGCTTTTAAGTTAGACTTCATTTAGTTGAGTTTTGTTTTAGTTTCTTTAGGTACTGTAATCAACTAAAATAGTTGTTTGAATTTAATTTTTAGAGAACACATTATCAACTTTTGTTTGAAAATTTAGTATTGCAGATGTAAATAAAAAATGGAATAATACAATGATGCTTATTCTTTTATTTTAAATATCTGATTTTTGCTTAAAAGTAAAGTTCAAGATAATAAGATATTGCTTTTATGCATCATAGGTTTACATAATAGCTAAAACGTATAATTTTTCGATTTTATATTTCTTTAACAAAATAACCTTCTGCAGTATAATTCACTTTTGCAGTTCCCTTCTTAAAAATTCCAAAAACTGTACTGCCACTGCCACTCATACTTGCATACACAGCTCCTTTAGCATAGAGATCTTGCTTAATGTTTTGGATTGCAGGATAGGCAGTTGAAACTGGTAATTCAAAATCGTTTACCAGTTCATGCTTCCAAGTTTCTATGGGCTGTTGAATAATGTTTTGTATAGATTTTTTAGGCAGGGTAGGCGTAATTTGCTTAAATGCCCAGCCAGTATTTACATGAATGCCTGGATTTACAATTACAAATGTATAAGCCGATAAATCTAAGTGAATGGGGGTCATTTTTTCGCCACGAGAAGTGGCAAAACAAGGTTGGTTTATTATAAAAAATGGGCAATCACTGCCCAGCTGCAATGCATAATCAATTAGCTGCTGAACGGTTAAATTTAAATTGAATTTTGCGTTGAGCATTTTTAGTGCAAATGCACCATCTGCACTTCCTCCACCTAAACCTGCACCCATTGGTATGGCTTTGTGTAAATGCATTTCAATAGGTGGTAGTGTTGGGAAATCGGCTTTCAACAGTTCATAAGCCTTAAAACAAATATTATCTGTTGAGTTTCCATCAACCATTAATCCTGAGGTTGTAAATTGAATAGAAGATTGTTGTTGTTCACTATTTCTTGCAGGTATTATTTCTAAAACATCTTTCAGTTCAATAGGATAAAAAACAGTTGCTAAATCATGAAAAACATCATTCCTTTTTTGTAGAATATTTAAACCCAAATTTATCTTACAATTAGGAAAGGTTACCATATGTAATGAACAATTAAAAATTAATAATTATTAATTATTTGCGTTTATTGATTTCATCTCTAATTGCGATAGCTCTAATATAATCTTCATGTTCTAAAACATCGTCTAGTAGTGTTTGTAGTTCTTCTAAACTCATGCCACTTAAATCGTCTCTGTTTTCACCATGTTCTTCAACGCCTACAGCTTCGCCTTTGCGTTTTTTCTCAGCACTATCTTCCATTAAAATTCCAGCATTGGCAATAATGTGTTCATAAGTATAAATAGGACAACCAAAACGTACAGCCAATGCTAAAGCATCACTTGTTCTACTATCAATTTCTACAGTATCATTTTCGGTAAAACAAACCAATTTGCTGTAAAAAATACCTTCTTGCAAATCGCTAATGATGATTTCTTGTAGGTTAACGGCAAAAGCATTCATGAAGTTTTTCATTAAATCATGCGTAAGGGGGCGGCTTGGTTTCATATTTTCTAAAGCAACCGCAATAGCTTGTGCTTCAAAACCACCAATTACAATAGGCAATCTTCTTAAACCATTTACTTCGCCTAAAACTACAGCGTAAGAATGTGTTTGTGTAATGCTGTGACTAAGAGCTATTATTTCTAATTCTATCTTCTTCATAAACAAAAACTACTAAACCTTTTAATGTAAGTTGAACAACAAAAATAAGCTCTTCTAGGCTTTATGCAATAACATACAAAATATTATTTATTGGCCATTTGATCGGCTTTTAATCTTGCATCAAAAACAAAAGTTCCAAAAGGTAAAAATGCTGCAATAAAAGCGATTGCTAATTTTTTAAGGGGCCAATTTTTTTCTTCTTTCACCACATAAGCCATTGCTATGTAGGCCATAAATAGCAGTCCATGAATCCAACCAACATATTTTACTGCTAATGGATTTCCCCAAATATATTTTAATGGCATGGCAATGCCCAATAATAATATCCAAGAAAAGGCTTCTCCAAAACCAATTACACGTAATCTTCCTAAGTTAGATGCTAATAATTTAGCCATATATGCTTATTTAAAGTTGGCGAAGTTAAGTTGTAACCGTTGCTCAAAAAATATAAAATTGAATAAGCTATGTTATTAACTTAGTTTCTCCAAAACTCAACATTATGCGTATTTCAACCACACTTGTGCTTGCTTTTGCAGGCATATCTTCCATTTTTATAGGTGAACAATTCATCCATTCAAATGAAATAAATAACAATTTTGGCTTATTAGCCGATACCACTAAAAAAGATACTGCATCTTATGTACAGTATAAAAGTTTGCCCTTAAAACCTGCACGTAAAATAAATTTCAATACAAAAGAAGGTTCTTGGATGAGTGTTGATATTAGTCCTGATGGTTCAACAATTTTGTTTGATTTACTTGGCGACTTATACACTATGCCAACAACAGGTGGTAAAGCAACTCCTATAACCAAAGGCATAGCTTATGATGTGCATCCTAGATTTAGTCCTGATGGAAAAAAGATTTTATTTATTTCTGATAGAAGTGGTGCCGATAATGTTTGGTACATTGACACAGAAAAAAAAGACACCACTCAATTAACCTTTGATCAAAACCAATACTTTCCTAGTGCTTGCTGGACACCAGATGGTGATTATATTATTTATTCCAAAGGTCGCCGTACGCATAAATTATTTATGATGCACAAAAAGGGTGGAAGTGGTACACAATTAATAGAAGCTCCAGCAGCATTGAAAACAATTGATCCTGCAGTTAGTGCCGATGGGAAATTGATTTATTATTCAGCTCGTTTTGGTGCATGGGATTATAATGCTCAATTACCACAATATCAAATTGGGGTGTATAATAGAAAAAATGCAAAAACTACCACTATTACTTCTCGTTATGGTAGTGCATTTACTCCAACATTATCTAAAGATGGCAAATGGATGGTGTATGGTTCAAGGTATGAAGATAAAACAGGTTTAGTTATTCGTAATTTACAAACCAGTGAAGAAAAATGGTTAGCTTATCCTGTACAAAGAGATGAACAAGAATCTATTGCTCCATTGGGAGTTTTACCAGCAATGACTTTTACGCCTGATAGTAAATTTATTCTAGCTTCTTATGGCGGAAAAATTCATAAAATATCTATTGATGGAAAAAGTATTTCAGAAATACCGATTGACGTTGAAGTACAACTAGAATTAGGTCCACAGTTAGATTTTAAATATCCTATTTCAGATACAGCTTATCAAAAAGCAACTCAAATTAGAGATGCTGTTCCATCGCCTAATGGAAAGCAATTGGCTTTTACTGTGTTGAATAGATTATATGTAATGGATTATCCAAGTGGAACTCCAAAGCGTTTAACCAATCACAATTTTACAGAAGCACAACCTACTTGGAGTCCTGACGGAACTGCAATTGCATTTTCTACTTGGGATGCTGAGGGGGGCGATATTTATACTGTAAATGTGTTGAACAATGCATTAACTAAACTTACAAAAGATAAAGGCTTATATCAACATTTAAAATATAATTTATCGGGTGATAGAATTGTTTTTATAAGAAGTAATGTAAGGGTATTTCAAGAATCTTATGGACCTGGTTATACCGATAGTGAAGATGAGATTGCATGGATAGCCTCTAATGGTGGAGCTATTAATGTGGTTGAAAAATCTTTGGGTAGATACAATCCTCATTTTGTAAATAACGAACCCGATAGAATATACCTGACGCAAGGCAATGGTCAACTACTTTCTATTAAATGGGATGGAACTGATGAAAAGAAAATAGTACAAGTAACAGGCATTTCAACCTATGGTTCAATAGCAACTAAAATGGGCAGACCAGATCCAGAAAAAATGAAGTGTATTTTAATTGAACATGATCATGAAGCTCAAGAGAGAGAAATGGTTCGTCCATCTGCAGCATCATGGATTAGCATTTCACCAACAGGCGAAAAAGCATTGGCTCAAATTAACAATGAAATTTATGTAATGACCATTCCTCAAACAGGAAAATTAGAAAACATATCTGTTGCTGATGCAAGCAGTGCAGGTTTTCCTGCAAGAAAATTAACTGAAATTGGTGGTGAATTTCCTTATTGGCAAAACGATGGCAAAACAGTACATTTTAGTTTAGGCAGTACACATTTTACTTATGATGTGGAGAGAGCTCAATTTTTTGAAGACAGTGTAATAGATGCTAAAAAAGCCGAAGCTAAAAGAATAGAAGATTCAACCTTAAGAGTAAATGCCGATTCAACTTTAAAAAAAGCCGCCGATGCTGAAAAGAAATTAAGAGACTCTATTACTGCAAAAGATACTACAGCTAAAAAAATGCCTAAAAAAGTAGAACCAAAATATTCTGCCATTGAAACAGATGTACAAGTTTATTTTAAAAAGGCAACACCCAATACAAGTATTCTATTAAGAGGAGCAAGAATAATTACCATGAAGGGTGACGAAGTCATTGAAAATGGAGATGTATTAATTGAGAATAACAGAATTACAGCAGTAGGCAAAAGATTATCAGCACCAAGTGGAGTTAAAGTGATGAATGTTGCTGGCAAAACCATTATTCCTGGATTTGTAGATCCTCATGCTCACATGTGGCCTAATTGGGGAATTCATAAAAATCAAATATGGATTTATGCCACTAATTTGGCTTATGGTGTTACTACAACAAGAGACCCTCAAACTGCAACAACTGATGTACTTACTTACAGTGATATGGTAGATGCAGGCATGATGGCTGGCCCTAGAGTTTATTCTACAGGACCCGGTGTTGGTTTTTGGTTTTACAATATTAAAGATTCAGCTCAAGCAGAAAGTGTATTAAAACAGTACAGTAAATATTTTAATACCAAATACATTAAAATGTATTTAACTGGTAACAGAAAGCAACGCCAATGGATTATTCAGGCTGCAAAAAATCAAAGTATTATGCCTACTACAGAAGGTGGGTTAGACTTTAAATTAAACATGACCCAAATTTTAGATGGTTATCCAGGGCATGAACATGCTTTACCTATTTATCCTTTGTTTAAAGATGTATTTACGTTTGTTGCCAAAGCAAAAACTATTGTAACACCAACATTATTGGTGGCTTATGGTGGGCCATTTGCAGAAAATTATTATTGGGCTACCGAAAACCCGTATCACGATAAAAAAGTACAAAACTTTTTTGCTTACGAAGAGTTGGCTGCAAAGACAAGACGACTTTCAGCAGGATGGTTTATGCCAGAAGAACATGTATTTCAAAAGCATGCAAAAAATATGAAAAACTATGTTGAAGCTGGTGGTTTAGCTGGCGTTGGAAGTCATGGAGAATTTCAAGGCTTGGGTTATCATTGGGAATTGTGGAGTATGCAAAGTGGTGGAATGAAAACCATTGATGCTTTAAAAGTTGCTACCATACATGGAGCAATTGGATTGGGTTTAGATAAAGATTTAGGCAGCATTGAAAAAGGGAAATTAGCCGATTTAATAATTTTGGATAAGAACCCATTAGAAAATATTCGTAATACAAACACCATTAAATATGTAATGAAAGATGGTAGATTGTATGAAGGAGCTACTTGCGATGAAGTGTATCCTGCTCAAAAGAAACTAGATAAAAAAGAATGGGAGTTTAGCAAACCAAGCAAGAATACAAGTATCGAAGAATAGATAATGAATTTTTTATTTTTCATAAAAAAAATCCTGCAAGCATTGCAGGATTTTTTTGTTTTTCTAGTTGAATAAATCAAAAGCTATGTGTATAACATTTTGTTGTTTAGCCAACTTGAATTCAGTTTTCCACACTGTGCCAATTTGAGAAATTGCTTACTTAATTTGAGGCATAATTTAACAAATATGTTTGCAATAGTTGATATAGAAACAACGGGAGGACATGCTTCAAGCAATGGAATTACCGAGATAGCTATTGTATTTCACAATGGCAAAGAAATAGAGGGAAAATATGCTACACTAATTAACCCCAATGTTGCTATTCCACCCTATGTTCAATCTTTAACTGGCATAACGCAATCAATGGTTTCAACAGCTCCACAGTTTAGTAGTGTAGCTGAGAATATTTTCAATTTATTAAACGATAGAATATTTGTTGCTCACAATGTAAACTTTGATTACAGTTTTGTAAAGCATCATTTACAAGAAGCAGGATACACTTTAAATACACCAAAACTTTGTACCATCCGTACCGCAAGAAAAGTTTTTCCTGGATATAGAAAATATGGTTTAGGAAGTATTTGTAGAGAGTTAGAGATAGAAATTAGCGACCGTCACCGAGCAGAAGGAGATGCTATTGCTACTACTAAATTATTTGAACTTTTATTAGCCCATGATACAAGTGGAGAAATAAAAGCAATGATAAAAAGCAAAAATGCAGCTCAATATTTACCACCCAATGTTGACATAGATTTAGTAGCCGAATTACCAACTTTACCCGGTGTATATTACTTTCATGATAAAAAAGGAAAAGTAATTTATGTGGGTAAAGCAAAAGATATTAAGCAACGTGTAACAAGCCATTTTAGCAATAATAAGCCAACGAAACAAAAACAAGATTTTTTACGTAGCATTTATAATATTACTTATAAAGTTTGTGGTACCGAATTAATGGCTACCATTTTAGAAAGTATTGAAATACGTAGGTTGTGGCCAATTTATAATCATAGCCAAAAAAAAGTTGAGCAAGTATTTGGTTTATATGTTTTTGAAGATGCCCGTGGTTATTGGCGTTTGGTGATTGATAAACAAAAAAAACATTTACAACCCATACACAGTTTTAGTAGTTTATTAGAAGCACGTCAAAAACTAAAATCATTAATTGATCAATTTGAACTTTGTGCCAAATTATGTTTTATTGACGTAAGTGCAGGTGCAACTTTAGTTGAATTAAAAGGAGAATTACCGAACGATTATAATAAACGAGTAAATGCTGCAATTGCTTATTTAGAAAGCCAATTGCCAAGTTTTGTTATACGAGAAGATGATGTTACAGGAAATGAGCAAAGCTGCATTTTAGTTGAAAGAGGCAAATTTGCAGGTATGGGAAAAGTACCTAAAGAAGCTTCCTTTATTACTACCGAATCGGTAAAGCCACACATGGAAATTTTACCTGAAAATACTTTTATACGCAATTTGGTATATGAATATGCCAATAAATTTCCTGAAAGAAAATCTGATGTAGAAAGGGTAGTAGCATAGGTTCTATTATATAATCTTTGTTAATAACTATTCATCTCTACATTTCACCACCTTTACTATTCTACCACTATTTTCGCTACCCTTATTTTGGTTTGGAAAAATTATAATTCCAGCTTATTGATTTAAATTATATTGATTATGATTGAATTTGCATTAGGTGTTTCAGCAAAGCTGAATATTCGTATACAACAAGTTGAAGCTGTTTTAAAATTATTGGCAGAAGGTTCTACTATTCCTTTCATTGCTCGATATAGAAAGGATTCAACAGGCGGATTAGATGAAGTTCAAATTGAACAAATTCAAACAGAAGCTAAAAACCAGAAAGAGTTTGTTGAACGAAAAGCTTTTATTGAGAAAACAATAACTGAACAAGGGAAAATGACGGAAGCTTTACAAGCAAAAATTGATGCTGCAACAACTTTGGTAGAGCTAGAAGATATTTATTTACCTTATAAAGCCAAACGTAAAACTAAAGCCCAAACAGCTAAAGAAAATGGATTAGAACCTTTAAGTATTTTACTATTAACTCAACAAGCGGTTGACGTAAAGCAGGAAGCAGAAAAATTTATTACTGAAAATGTGAAAGATGCAGATGCTGCTTTACAAGGTGCTAGAGATATTATTGCAGAATTAGTAAATGAAGATGCAGAAATAAGAGCCAAGCTTCGTAAGCTGTTTGAAGACAGGGCTACTTTACAAAGTAAGGTGGTAGAAGATAAAAAAGAAGAAGCTGCTAAGTATAAAGATTACTTTGATTTTAGTGAGCCTATTTATAAAATTCCTTCTCATAGAATATTAGCCATTTTAAGAGGTTTTTTAGAAGGATTCTTGCGTATTGGTATTGCTCCTGTTGAAGAAGATGCTTTATATGATATTGAAGAAAAATACATTACTGGCAGTTTAAACAGTAGTGTTGAGCAAGTGAAAAAAGCCATTAAAGATTCGTACAAAAGATTGCTTCAGCCAAGCTTGGAAACAGAATTTAGAACAGCCTTAAAAGCTAGGGGAGATGAAGAAGCTATTAATGTTTTTGCCGAAAATTTACGTCAGTTATTATTGAGTTCTCCTTTAGGTAGTAAAAGAATTTTAGCGATTGATCCTGGATATAGAACAGGATGTAAAGTAGTTTGCTTAGATGACAAAGGCGATTTATTGCATAACGATTTAATCTACATTCATGAAGGGAATAAAACCTACGAAGCAGGTTATAAATTAAAAGATTTGGTTGCAAAATATAATATAGAAGTTTTTGCCATTGGCGATGGAACTGCTGGCAGAGAAACTGAACAATTGGTTAAAAGTTTACACCTTAACTTACCTGTATTTTTAGTAAATGAAGATGGAGCATCTATTTATAGTGCCAGTGAAATTGCTAGAGAAGAATTTGGCGATTACGATGTTACTGTACGTGGGGCAGTAAGTATTGGAAGAAGGTTAATGGATCCATTGGCTGAGTTGGTGAAAATTGACCCTAAAAGCATTGGAGTTGGGCAATATCAGCATGATGTTAATCAGTTTCGATTAAAAGAAAAATTAGATGCAACAGTAATTAGTTGTGTTAACCAAGTGGGTGTTAATCTTAATACTGCTAGTAAACATTTATTGAGCTATGTGAGTGGAATTGGTAGCACATTGGCCGAAAATATTGTAAAACATAGAAATGAAATTGGCAAATTCACCGATAGAAGTCAGTTATTAAAAGTACCTCGTTTAGGCGGAAAAGCTTATGAACAATGTGCAGGTTTTTTAAGGGTTAAAGGAGGTAATAATCCTTTAGATGAAAGTGCTGTTCACCCAGAAGCATATAGTATTGTTGAGCAAATTGCCAGCGATTTAAAAGTTGAGGTAAAAACTTTAATTGGCAACGAAACTTTGCTTAAAACAATTGATTCTAAAAAGTATTTCAAAGAAGATATTGGCTTATTAACCATTCAAGATATTCTTAAAGAATTGAACAAACCTGGCTTAGATCCACGTAGTGAAATTGAACAATTTGAATATGCTGCCATTTACAAAATAGAAGATGTACAAGTAGGTATTGTAGTACCTGGAGTGGTTACAAATATTACTCGTTTTGGTGCTTTTGTTGATATTGGTGTAAAGCAAGACGGATTAGTACACGTAAGTGAAATTGCACATCAATACATAACTGATCCTAACGAAGTATTGAAGTTGAATGATAAAGTAATGGTGAAAGTTTTAGAAGTAGATATTCCAAGAAAAAGAATTGCTCTGTCTATTAAACAAACACAGGAAGCCCCAACCAAAAAGCCAGCATTTACCGCCAATAAACCACAAGGCAATTTTAAAAAGAAAGAAGAAGACTTAAGTAATTTAAATGTAAATGATGCGTTGGCTGCTTTAAAAAAGAAGTTTGGAAAGTAGTTGAAATATTTTGGTAGAGTAAAGTCATAGAGAAGAACTCACCCAAAAAAAGGTCTGTATGAAAAACATACAGACCTTTTATTTTATTCGAAAATGTATTTTACACACTCACATTAAAATCTCTCAATGCATCGTTTAAACTAGTCTTTAAATCTGTGCTAGGTTTACGTTTGCCAATTATTAAAGCACAACCAACACCAAATTCACCAGCAGGAAATTGTTTGTTATAACTACCAGGAATTACCACACTTCTTGCAGGTACTCTGCCTTTCATTTCAACAGGAGTGTCTCCACTTACATCAATAATTTTTGTTGATTGTGTTAATACTACATTAGCACCTAATACAGCTTCTTTCTCAACAATAACGCCTTCTACTACAATGCAACGGCTACCAATAAAACAACCATCTTCAATAATTACAGGACTTGCTTGTAAAGGTTCTAATACACCTCCAATACCAACACCACCACTTAAATGAACACCTTTACCAATTTGTGCACAACTACCCACAGTTGCCCAAGTATCCACCATTGTACCTTCATCTACAAAAGCACCAATATTTACATAGCTTGGCATTAACACTACATTCTTTGCCAAATATGCACCATAACGAGCAACAGCATGTGGTACAGCTCTTACTCCTAAGGAAGCATAATTTTTCTTCAATAACATTTTATCGTAAAACTCAAAAGGAGCAACGTCCCAAGTTTGCATTTGTTGAATACCAAAGTACATTAATATGGCTTGTTTAACCCATTCGTTCACTTGCCATTCTCCATCATTAATTGGCGAAGCTGTTCTTAAACGGCCTTTATCTACTTCTTCAATTACTGCACGAACGGCATTGCTATATGTTTCGTCTTTTAATAATTCACGGTTACTCCAAGCTTCAAGTATTAATTGTTGTAATTCCATTTTTAAAATTTTGGCGAAAGTAAGGATTTGATTATTTCTTCAATTTTGTTTTCCATTCAATAACTTATCGATTTTGGCAATTATTTTAATGATGCCAAATCTATTACAAATCTATATTTTACATCACCTTTTAGCATTCTGTCGTATGCATCATTAATGTTCTGCATATTAATTAATTCAATATCAGAAACAATATTATTGGCTGCACAATAATCTAACATTTCTTGGGTTTCTTGCATGCCACCTATCATAGAACCTATAATACTTCTTCTATTGGTAATTAATGAAAAAGGAGAAATTTTTGGTTGCTCAGATGGTAAACCAACTACCATTAATTTTCCATTAATATCTAATAAATCTAAATATTTGGTATAATCATGATTGGCAGAAATAGCATCTAAAATTACATCAAAGTAATTGGCATGTGCTTTCATTGCAACTGTATCTGTAGTGAGTACAAATTTAGTTGCACCCAAACGTAAAGCATCTGCTTCTTTATTAGGCGAAGTACTTAAAACAGTTACTTCTGCACCAAAAGATGCTGCAAATTTTACACCCATATGTCCTAAGCCACCAAGACCAACAACAGCCACTTTCATTCCTTTTGTAACGCCAGCAAATTTTAGAGGAGAGTAGGTAGTTATACCAGCACACAATAAAGGAGCAACAGATTTTAAATCTAATGTTGGAGATACTTTTAAAACATAATGTTCATCTACAACAATTTGAGTTGAATAACCACCTTGAGCAACGGTTTTTCCGTCTCTTTCAATAGCATTGTAAGTACCAGTCATGCCTTCAGCACAATATTGTTCTAAATGGTTGCTACAGTTTTTGCAAGTTTTACAACTATCTACCATAACGCCCACTCCTGCAATATCCCCTACTTTAAATTTTGTTACATCATTTCCAACAGCAATTACTTTACCCACAATTTCATGTCCTGGCACCATTGGGTACATTGAGCCACCCCATTCGTCTCTTGCTTGATGTAAATCACTATGGCAAACACCACAGTATAAAATTTCTATTTGCACATCTTTAGCACCAACTGCTCTTCTAGTAAATTCAAATGGTGCCAAGGGTTTTGAGGGTTCGTAAGCAGCATAAGCTTTTGTGTGAATCATAATTTTTTATTTTTTGAATGAAATGGTAGTGTTGAATAAACAAGTACAAAATTTAGTAATAAAGGTTAATGGCTGTAAAATAAATAAGCCCTTAACATTGAAGTTAAAGGCTTATTATTTGTAGTGAGGAGGAGATTTGAACTCCCGACCTTCGGGTTATGAATCCGATGCTCTAACCAACTGAGCTACCTCACCATTTTGATAAGGGCTGCAAATATAGTAGGTTTGTGTAAAAAATGTACATCTGTAAATATTTTAGTCAATATTTTTTCAAATGATTACAAAATCAATCATTAGCCAATAATTTCCAATTTCTACCTAAAAATAATTTTTCTATTTGCATTTAACTTTATCTTGTTTCATCAATCATAAAACCATAAAAAATAAACAGTATGAAAAAAATTATTGCACTATTCAGTTTTATTGTAATTACAAGTATGTCTTTTGCCCAAGGATGGGGTGGTGGCGATCCTGCTGCAATGAAAGAAAGAGTTAAAGAGAGAACCAAAGGTCCATTAATGGAGCAAACAAAACTAACAGATGCTCAAGCCGATAAAGTAATTGATATTTATTTTGAAGCACAATTAGAAGCTGGGAAATTAAGAAGAGATGAAACCATGGATGATGATGCTAAAAAAACTAAAATCAAAGAAATTAATGCTAAAAGAGATCAACAGGTTAAAGACATTCCATTAACCGATGAACAAGTTAAAGCTGTTGCTAGCTTTTATGAAGAACAAAGAAAACGTATGCAAGAAAGAGGAGGACCAAGAGGAGACAGAAATTAGTAAATAATTTTTGGCACGATTTTCAATTCATCTTATCCGTAATTTTATCACTCAAAAAAAAATACACAATATGAAAAAAGTTTTCATCACATTATTTATGATTGGTTCATTTGCATTGGTAGGAAATGCACAACAAATGGTTTCTGCAGAAGCAGGTACAGATAAACCACAATTATCTAAGGAAGAAAAACAAAAGCAAAAAGAAAAAAAAGATGCCGATCAAATTGCATTGTATAAAGCTGCAGGCTTAAATGATGAAGAAATTAAAAAAGTTATGGAAATTAATGCTGAAGCAGGAAAAAAATCTGCTGAAGTAAGAAAAGATGCTTCTTTAACCGAGGATCAAAAGAAAGAAAAATTGGAAGCTATTAAGGCAGATAAAAATGCTCAAACAAAAGAAATTATGGGCAAAGAAAGAGGAAAAAAATACAACGAATTGAAGAAAGAAAAAGCGGCAGAAACTAATTAGTTAAAAAATAATATTTCCTTCAAAAGGTAGATATGAAAAAAACATATCTGCCTTTTTTTGCACAAAATTTTATCTAAATGCTTGTTTTTTTTTATGCATGTGTGAATATTTTTTTCAATTAAAAAATAAACAAAAAATCCCTTTATTCTATTCACATATTGATTTATTTTTTCATAAAATAAAATTAATTTTTAAAGCTTTATTTGGCTCAACTTCAAAATATTCACCTTTAAAAAAGGTAAATTTCTAAATATTCCCTAGAAATAAAATACCCCTAACAGACAAGTAGGCAATTTTTTTCCATTGATTTGAATCTATTCTGAGAGAGAATAAACAATTATTTTTCCAGTAAAAATTCTACTTTTCTGTATTATGTATTGATAATCAGGCTCAAATGAGTTCAATTTTTTACTCAGAGACTATGAATTGATTAGTAAGCGAAAAAATACAAAATGTGAATATCCTTTCCCAAAAATAGACGATACTACAAAATGGACATTTTTAGCCACTTAGTTTGCAACCGTTTATATATAACTCACATCATTTGAAAGGATTGTGTAAATTTGTAGCCTGTATTAAGATAATCCATCCTAAAAAAGGCTACGTAAAATTACGCAACTCTATAGTTGTTGTACTATCCAAAAACCTCATATCCCAATATTCTATTACGAATTTCCTATTTCGTTGCTGTGCTCGTATACAATTTATTAACTCTTTTTATGAAAAGAATTTTTTATTCTATTTTTTTAGTAGTGCTTTTTTTTATTGGCAATAACCAAGCTTTAGCACAAGCTACTTGCGGAACAAGTGGTTATACAAACCCACTTACAGCTGCTAATGGCTTTAATGTTTTTGCTAAGCAAGGTGTAACATTTATGTCAGGAAACTCTGATGGAACAATTGCTATGGGTGGTAATGCAACCTTAAATGGTTCTTTTACTGTTGCAATGGCCAATAGCGGATCTCATCCAAACGCATTCAATAACTCAAGTAATTATGGTTTAGTAATTGGCGGAGGTGTTACTTACACATCTGGTTCAACTGTTGTTGTAAACAACGGTTTTTTGCGTTTAGGTTCAACTACAGGTTCTAGACTATTTTATACTGATTGTAATAATGCAACAACTAACCTTAGAATTACGAAAAATACTGGAGGGGCTTGTTTAACTGATTTTCAAAGCACACCAAGAATTGACTTACAACGTCAGCAAACTAGTCCAACTGCAACAGGAACAAATGGTTTAGATTTTAATACAGCATTTACAACTTTAGCAGCTCAATCAACTACTTTATCTACTTACAATGCAAGTGCACCCTGTAGTACAAGTTTACAAATACATAGCGTAGGTAGTGGTAGTATAAGTTTAACACTGACAGCACATAAGGTAAATGTAATTAATTTAACAGGTACCCAGTTAAATGCTATTACACAAATAACTTTTCATAATCAACCATCGGCTACACAGCCTTTGGTTATTAACGTTAATCAAACTAGCAGTTTTAGTTGGAGTCCTGCAACTTTAGCTGCAATCAATAATGCATCTGGAAGATTTGTAATCTTCAATTTCTATAACAATACCGGCACAGTAACATTAACTGGTGCAAATACAGTTGTTGGTTCTGTTTTAGTTCCCAATGGTCATTTTACAAAAAATCATGTTGGTAATATCGAAGGACAAGTAGTGGCACAAAATATTGTTTTAAATGGTGGTGAAGTGCATTATCAACCATTTGAAGCTTGTTTAATTAATTGTACAGCAACTTGTACAGCATTAACGTCTGGTGGTACAATTGCAACTAGTCAGCAATACTGTGCAAGTTCAGTTACCCCTGCAGCTTTTTCGTCTTCAGCAAATGCAAGTGGTGGAACTGGAGGTACAATTAAATATCAATGGCAAAAGTTAGAAAGCTGTGGTTCGTTTATTGATATTAGCGGTGCAACTTCATCAACTTACACATCTGGAAGTATTAGTAAAACAACTATTTTCCGCCGTAAGGCTTGGAGAGATTGTAGTGGTGGAACTGGATCTAATCCAGTTTACTCTAATGAAGTAACTGTATTGGTTGTAAATGCTGGAACTATTACTGGTAATCAAACAGGTTCTTGTAATTATACTCCAACAGCAATTACAGGAACTCATGTTGCTGCTAATGATTATTGTTTGAGTAATTCAACTGCTCAAAACCAAACTTATCAATGGCAACAAAGTATAGATGGTGGTGCAAATTGGACGAACATTTCTGGTGCTACTGCACAAAATTTCACCCCAAGTCAATTACAACAAACTACACAATATCGAAGAGCAACTGTAGTGAGTAGTTATACATGTTATAGTAATGTAATTACTATAACAGTTACTACAACATCTACAGTAGTTTCTAATGAAAGTTTTCCAAACACATTCAATACCGGATTTGCTGCACCAATCAATTCAACATTCACAGGTTCTATTGGTACATGGAATGCAACTTCAACCAATAAAAATTCAACAGTTGTTATTAACAGTGCATTTTCTCAATCTTCTCCCAATGCATTAAAACTGGTGAATTATAATAATGGAGCTGCAAGTACAACTAGTACTAGCAATGCTCAATCGCCTACGGTTAACTTAAGTGCAATTAATACAGCTAATACAGTTGATTTAAGTTTTAGATTGTACACTTATACATTGTCTTCAAACAATACTTGTTTTAGCTTTAATGTGGAATATTCAAGCAATAATGGTTCTACTTGGACAAATGTGTATAGTAAAACTGCAC
>CALRVE020000019.1:0-61415 GCA_943371535.1 Asaia bogorensis
ATGCCATACTTCTACTATACCATTTGCTGCCAGCATTGCCATAATCTACTGCATATTTAACACTTCTAGCTTTTCTATTGTCTAACTCTAGCAAATAACCTTGTACAATGTGTAGAATAATTCCAGCAAATAAGCCAATTTCTAAAATACGAGGTACAATGTTGGCACCCATAAAATGAGCAGCTTTATTAAACATCATGCCATCGTCCATTGCCCAAATGCAAGCATTTAAACCCACATGCACAATTAAAAATAAAACTAAAAAAATACCAGTAAAACCCATTACTAGTTTCTTACCTACCGAAGATGTGAACATTTGTTTCCAAGTCATACAGCTAAGTTGTAATTAAAAAAATTCGCTGCAAAAATAACACTACAACCAATGCCAATTAAAAAAGAATTTTATTTTTATTGGCATCGATACCAAAACGTAAACACAAAAAAAATATTTTGGTTGAACAACCCAACAACTATTTCGTTTTTGTAGAAACAACTTTAATATTTTTTTATGCTTAGCTAAACGACATAAAAAATGTTTTTTAAATAAAAGTTTATACTTCCGCTGCTTCTATTAATTTTGATACAATGTTTAAGTTAGGTAATATATTATGGAATAGCTTTAAAATGGCTATGCAAGAATTGAAGGTGAATAAAATGAGAACGTTCTTATCACTTTTTGGGATTACCATTGGTATATTTTGCATTATTGGTGTGCTAGCTACAGTGGATAGTTTAGAAAGAAAAGTACAAGGCGATATTAAAAAGTTAGGCAGTAACAGCATTTATATAGATAAATGGCAATATGGTGGTGGAGGTGGTGATTACCCATGGTGGAAATATGTAAAAAGACCTTCTCCAAAGTTTGAAGAAATGCAATTTATTAAAGCAAAATCTATATTATCGGAGAATACTGCATTTACTTGCAGCACTATAGGTATTGTTAGCTTTGAGAATAGCAGTTTATCGAATATTAAGTTAATTGGAGCTTCAGAAGATTTTAGTAAAATACAATCTTTAGAAATGCAAGTTGGAAGATATGTAAATGAAGCAGAGTTTACAAGAGGAGTTCCTGCTGTAGTCATTGGCGATAATGTTGCAATTGAATTATTTGGCAAAGCAGAAAGAGCAGAAGGTAAAGAAATTGTTTTTCAAAGCAAAAGATTATTTGTTTTAGGAGTAATAAAAAAAGAAGGGCAAAGCTTTGCCAATGCTTTTGATTTTGATAATTGCATTATTGCTCCCTATCGTTTTTTTGCTAGTATTTATAATCCTGATAATTCAAGTCCATTGATAATTGTGCAAGGGAAAGCCAATGTGGAAACGAAATTTTTGCAAGAAGAATTACGTGGAGTAATGAGACAAATTAGAAGAATTAGCCCAACGGGAGAAGAAAATTTTAGCCTTAACGATATTAACTTTTTTGCTGAACAAACAAAATCCTTCTTTGGCTCTGTAACCATTGGTGGCTGGGCAATTGCAGGATTGAGTTTAATTGTAGGTGCATTTGGCGTTGCGAATATTATGTTTGTAACTGTAAGAGAACGTACTAGCCAAATTGGTTTAAAAAAAGCCATTGGTGCAAAAAGCAGAACCATACTTACCGAGTTTTTATTAGAGAGTGCATTCTTATGTATTATGGGTGGTTTAATGGGATTATTATTTGTATGGATTCTAACTCAATTGCTCAGTGCTGTAATGCCCTTTCCTATTTTCATTGCTCCCAATATTGTTATTCTTGCGTTGAGTATTTGTATTATATTAGGTATTTTATCAGGCATTATACCTGCATCTATTGCAGCTAAAATGAATCCTGTAGTGGCCATTAGAACGAAATAAAATTAAAAGGAAAAAACTAAAAAATTAAAAACTAAAAACTAAATAACTAAAGTTTTATACTTACAACTTATTACTTACAACTTACTACTTAGAAATCACTTTGAACCCAGTCATCATTTTAGCTATTGAATCTTCTTGCGATGAAACTTCAGCATCGGTTTGTGTAGATGGAAAAATATTATCCAATTTTATTGCCAATCAAACTATACATGAACAATATGGAGGTGTTGTACCAGAATTGGCCAGCAGGGCTCATATGCAAAATATTGTTCCGGTTGTAGATAAAGCAATTAAAGAAGCTTCTTCTACTCACCATTCACCACTCACCATTCACGATATTGATGCTATTGCCTTTACCCAAGCCCCAGGCCTTATTGGATGTTTGTTGGTTGGAACTCAATTTGCAAAATCGTTGGCTCTTTCATTGAATAAACCTTTGATTGCTGTGCATCATATGCAGGCTCATGTATTGGCGAATTTGATTGATGAAACCAACCAACCAGATTTTCCTTTTTTGTGCTTAACGGTTAGTGGCGGACATACGCAAATTGTGTTAGCAAAATCTCCTTTAGACTTAGAAGTAATTGGACAAACCATTGATGATGCTGCAGGTGAAGCATTTGATAAAAGTGCTAAACTGTTGGGGTTGCCTTATCCTGGTGGACCATTAATTGATCAATATGCTAAACTTGGAAATCCATTAGCATTCAAATTTGCAGAACCACAAATACCTGAACTCAATTTTAGTTTTAGCGGACTAAAAACTTCTATTCTGTATTTTTTACAAAAACAAGAGCCCAGTTTTATAGAAAATAACCTGAATGATTTGTGTGCATCAATACAATATACCATTGTAAATATTCTATTGAAGAAAGTAAAGAAAGCTGTTCAGCAAACAGGTGTAAAACAAATTTGTATTGCAGGTGGGGTAAGTGCCAATAGTGGGTTAAGAGCTGCCTTACAAGAAATGGGTAAAAAGCAAGGATGGAAAACATTTATACCCAAATTTGAATACTGTACTGATAATGCTGCCATGATTGCTATCACTGCTTATTATAAATATCAGGCTAATGAATTTTGTGAGTTGAATGTAAATCCAAGTGCCAGAGCGGAGTGGTAAAACCAACCTCTTTTTCACATTAAAATTTAGGAGGAATATATTTTTTCCTTATCTTCCATTTCTATGCCCAGCATTGTAACAAACGTTGAAGGGTGCGATACTTCGGCTTCGCTCAGTACAGGCTTTACATACAAATGTGCTTGTGCAAAAGCTGGTTACCAAAAAGAAAAAATAAAAAAAACTGCATTATGAGAATTGAACAAATTAAAGTATTACGTGGTCCTAATTATTGGAGTGTTAGAAGAGGAAAACTCATTCAAATGGAATTAGATTTAGAAGAACTTGAACAACAGCCTACCAATACCATTGACGGGTTTTTAGAAAGACTAGAAGCTTTAATGCCCACCATGATTGAACACAGATGCAGTGAAAGTGTACGTGGTGGTTTTTTTATGAGGGTGAAAGAAGGCACTTGGATGGGTCATGTAATTGAACACATTGCTTTAGAACTGCAAACGCTTGCAGGCATGGATACTGGCTTTGGCAGAACAAGAGGCACTGGCGAAGATGGAAAATATTTTGTAGTATTTAGTTATATGGAGGAGGACGCAGGTGTGTATGCAGCAAAAGCAGCTGTAAGAATTGCACAAGCATTGGTAGATGGTGTTGAATACGACTTGAGTGAAGACATACAACAACTTCGTGAAATTAGAGAAGATACAAGACTTGGACCAAGTACTGGTTGCATTGTAGATGAAGCTGCAAAACGTGGCATTCCACATTTACGATTGAACAAACATAGCTTGGTACAATTGGGTTATGGTGTGCATCAAAAACGCATTAGAGCAACCATTGCAAGTACTACAGGCAATATTGCTGTTGACATTGCATGTGATAAAGAAGAAACCAAAAACTTACTAGAAGCTGCTGAAATTCCTGTACCAAGAGGAACAGTAATTAGAACAGAAGCAGGCTTAAAAGAAGCTGTAGAAAAATATGGTTATCCATTGGTAATAAAACCCATTGATGGCAATCATGGCAAAGGCAATACAACCAACATTACTACTTGGGAACAAGCTGTAACGGCTTTAGAAGCTGCACACAAATATGGCAGAAGTGTAATTGTAGAACGTTTTATTACAGGATTTGATTTTAGAATTTTAGTCATCAACTATAAATTTATTTGTGCTGCATTACGTACACCTGCTGCTGTAAAAGGCGATGGTGTAAATACCATTCAATATTTAATTGATGAAGTGAATAAAGACCCACGTCGTGGTTTTGGTCATGAAAAAGTATTAACCCAAATTACGGTCGATCACAGCACCATGAAAATGTTGGAAGAAAAAGGTTATACATTAGAAACAGTTCCACCAAAAGGTGAATTGGTTTTATTGAAAACTACAGCTAACCTTTCTACTGGTGGTACAAGTGAAGATGTAACAGATGAAGTACATCCTGCAAACATTGTGATGTGTGAACGCATTGCAAAAATTATTGGTTTAGATATTTGTGGAATTGATATTATGGCATCTGATTTAAGAACGCCAGTAAGTGAAAATGGTGGGGCTATTTTAGAAGTGAATGCTGCTCCAGGTTTTAGAATGCACATTGAACCTGCAGAAGGTTTGCCAAGAAATGTTGCTGAACCAGTAATTGATATGTTGTTTCCTGATAGAAGCAATGGAAGAATTCCAATTATTGCCATTACAGGCACCAATGGCAAAACCACCACCACAAGATTAACTGCTCATATTAGTAAAAGTGCTGGTAAAAAAGTAGGTTATACTACTAGTGATGGAGTGTATATTCAAAATCAATTGTTGATGAAGGGAGATTGTACAGGACCTCTCTCCTCTCAGTTTGTATTGAAAGATCCAACAGTTGATTTTGCTGTTTTAGAATGTGCTAGAGGTGGCATTTTAAAAAATGGATTGGCTTTTCAAAACTGTGATGTTGCCATTGTAACCAATGTGGCTGCTGATCACATGGGACTTGGTGGTATTAATACTTTAGAGCAAATGGCTAAAGTAAAAGCCGTTGTTCCTGAAACTGTTTTCCCTCATGGTTATGCAGTGTTGAATGCTGATGATGATTTGGTGTATGCTATGAGAGAAAGCTTGAAATGCAATATTGCTTTATTTAGCATGGATGAAAATAATCCTCGTATTCAAGCTCATTGCAAAGCAGGTGGATTGGCAACAGTATATGAAAATGGCTATATAAGTATTTTAAAAGGCACCTGGAAAATTAGGGTATGTCATGTAAAAGATATTCCACTAACTTTCGAAGGAAAAGCAACGCATAATATTGCCAATTGTTTACCAAGTGTATTGGCTTGTTACTTGTTTAAAAGTATTACCATTGAAGATATTAGAAGTGGATTACAAACATTTATTGCTGGCAGCAACACCACTCCAGGTCGTTTAAACTTTTTCCATTTTAAACATTTTACTTTCTTGGCTGATTTTGCCCACAACCCTCATGGATTAAAGCTTCTAGGTGAATTTATTAGCAAATTAGATTACAATTATAAAGTAGGTGTTATTAGTGGAACTGGTGACAGAAGAGATGAAGACATTAGAGAATTAGGAGCTATCTCAGCACAATACTTTGATGAAATTATTATTCGTTGCGATAAAAATTTACGTGGCCGTACTGCAGATGAAATTATTGGTTTATTGCAAGAAGGCATTAATAGTGTAAATCCTGCCATACCACAAACTGTAATTGCTAACGAAAATTTAGCATTGGAACATATTTATAACAACCATAAACAAGGAGCATTATACACCATTATGTGTGATGTGGTTGCAGGTGCTTTGGACAAAATTAAAGAACTGAAAGAGAGAGAGGATGCAGGTAAATAATATAATGTAACCAGCTTTCGTACTACTATGAAACTTTTGTTGCGTCGCACTCTTCAACGCTTAATTCAATACTGAACATAAAAATTAAATATTTCAAATAAAAAAAGTCGGGTTAATCAACCCGACTTTTTTTATTAAATTTGGATTTATAAATGTATAGCAATGGAAACGACCATACGTATTAATACAGACTTATTAACCGCTGAAATTATTGAAGGAATAAAAACAATGTTCCCTCATAAAACTGTAGAAATAACTATACAGGAAGCCGATACTACAGAATATATACTAAGTAATCCTGCTTATTCTAACGAATTGAATGAACGAATTGAAGAGTATAAAACTAAACAAAATGCCATCATTATTAAAGCAGACGAATTGCTATGAGAAATATTTTGTTTGTTCCAAAAGCTTTTAAAGAGTATCAGGAATGGATTGAACAAGATCGAAAAATTGCTTTACGAATTGGAGATTTGATAAGAGATATTTCAAGAAACCCTTTTGAAGGCATCGGAAAACCAGAAGCATTGAAACACCAATTTAAAGGTTATTGGAGCCGAAGAATAGACAACGAACACCGACTTATTTATCAAATAACGGAAGATGCAATTATTATTTTCTCATGCTATTCACACTACCAATAATACAAATTCATGACAAAAAACACATACCCATATTTTCATTACTTGCAATCATTTTCACCTCTTGTAAAAAACCTCAGGGAATTCAATTACAGAGATGTGTGATATAGTAGCATGAGCTTTAAATAAAGTTAAAGAGTTGAAAGAAAGGGAGGATGCTTGATTTTTTTTGAATGAAAGGTGAATTTCAATACGTGAGTGATGAAAGGGTCGGAACGACGCAGTCGGTCTGAACCGAATTCTAGAAAACTACTTTTAAAATGAATCAATAAAAAAATCCCCTGAAAATTTCAGGGGATTTTTATTACAACAAAGTGGAGCCGACCGGAGTCGAACCGGTGTCCAAACAAATTCGCCATAAGCTTTCTACATGCTTAGTTGATTATTCATTGTAGGGAAAAAACCGGAAGCCAACAAACCAATCTTTTCCTTAGCTGGATTCCCGATGACTATCGGGACTTTTGTTACAGGCACAGCCTATTGTAACAGCATCTTTTTTTGGTTTGAGTCGGCGGCGGTACATGGAAAAAAGCTAAACCTGTACGGCGGCCCAAATGGTTACTTAATCACTGATTAAGCAGCCATGGCATACTGAGTATTGCCATTTGAGTTTTGTATATTCAGATTAAAGTGCTAATTATACAACGCACTGCATGCTTACACCTACAAAGAACTTTGCTGTCAATACCAATACGGCCCCAAAAGATTATACTACCTTATATTTCAAAATTAGTCTTTCTATTATTTCAGGATAAACTTTTAAATCAGCTATAAATTTTCTACTCTTCATTTTCTTTATATGCTGCTCTATTAATCTTGCTTGTTTATATTCTAATCCCTCAATCCTAATATCTAAAACCCAATCATCTGCTTTTGCTGTAAAACTACTATTTTCATATTCTTTACATAGATGCTCCTTTAACCGATCCTCAAAATTTAAACAACTTCCAATGTAATATTTATTAAGCTTTGAGGAATATAAAATATATACATCTGCCATAAAAATTTATATTGCTTACACCTACAAAGACCCCGATAGCTATCGGGGTTGCTGTCAATGCCGATAGCTATCGGCACAATACGGCCCCAAAAATTTAAAGGTTTAAACAGTTTAAATTTTACAGTTGGCAAACTTAGCATTTTTTTCACGTTGTTTGTGTTAAATAGCAGCCTAATAGTTACCATTAATGCAACAAAACATGCCTCATCAATTTTATACATCAAACGTTACTGAATATACACATCAATTATTGGCTTTAAAAAAAAGAAGTTCATGGATTGCATGGATTCGATTTGCTATTTTTCTAACAACTGCTTTTGCAATCTATTTTCTTTGGGAAAGCAATAGTATTACGCTTATTTCTATTGCATTTGTGGGCATTGGTGTTTTCCTTTGGCTTTTATCGTTAAGTGCCAACAATAAAAAACAACAAGAACACCTTACACTATTAATTCAGCTTAATGAAGAAGAAATTCAAATACTTCATCATAACTATTTAACTAGAGCAGATGGAACTGAATTTATAGATATGCTACATGCTTATGCAAACGATTTAGACATTTTTGGCAAAGCATCGTTATATCAATATTTAAACAGATGCACTTCGGAGCAAGGAAAATTATTATTAGCCAACCGTTTATTAAAAGCACAAACAACCGAAGCTATTTATTTACAACAAGCAGCCGTAAAAGAGCTTAGTACCAACACCAATTGGATGCAACATTTCTCGGCGTTAGGTTTAACCTATCCATTAAAAATAACAACACAAGAAAAAATTACAAACTGGTTACAACAACCGCAAACAACTTTTTTATGGGGTGTTTGGAAATGGTTTGTTCAAAGCTATTCTTTAATTACAATAAGTACATTGATTTTACATATTGTTGGTATTATTCCTGCTGCATTATTTTACTCATTAACAACAGTGTTTTTTTTATTTGCTTTATTTCAAAGCAAAAAAGTACTTAATACTTATTTGCTATTAGGTAAAGTAGTCAATGAAGTAGCTACCCTATTTGAGCAACTGAAATGGATAGAACAAGCATCTTTCAAAAATTCACATTTCAATCAGTTGCAACAACTGCTACAAGCCAACAACACAAAATCATCTATCGAAATTTTAGCACTCAAAAATATTTTAGATCGATTTGATATGCGTTTGAATGTTTTTGTATTCTTCTTTTTAAACAGCTTTTTATTATGGGATGTTAGACAAATGATTGCATTGAACAAATGGAAAAGAAAAAATCAGCATCAAATTGAAGCATGGATGGAAGTAATTGCATCTACAGAAGTAACCATCAGTTTAGCAACACTTTCTTTTAACCAACCTGAATTTTCTTTTCCTACAATTAGTACCCAATATTTTGAGTTTTCAGCAACCAACTTAGGACATCCTTTAATTCAACAAAGCAAACGTATTAATAATTGTTTTACTCAAACTGGTATTGGAAACATTGCATTAATTACTGGCTCTAATATGGGAGGTAAAAGTACTTTTTTAAGAAGTATTGGTACTAATACTGTATTGGCCTTAATGGGTGCTCCTGTTTGTGCAACCACCTTTACTATTTCTAACATTGAATTAATGAGTAGTATGCGAATTGCAGATAATTTAGCTGAAAGTACTTCTACATTTTATGCTGAATTGAAAAAACTGCAAACCATTATTGAGGCTGTAAAACAAGAAAGACAAGTATTTATTTTATTGGATGAAATTTTAAGAGGCACCAATTCACTCGACAGACATACAGGCTCTAAAGCACTCATTCAACAGTTTATTGAACAACAAACCGTTGCTATTATTGCAACGCATGACGTTGAATTGGCTCAATTACAACAACAATTTCCAACTGCAATCAGCAATTACCATTTTGATGTACAAGTGGCCAATGAAGAACTATATTTCGATTACAAACTTAAAGATGGTATTTGCAAAAGCTTAAATGCTTCTATTTTAATGAAGAAAATTGGCATACAAATTCAATAAAAAAAGCCCTGAAAATTCAGGGCTTTGAAATATTTAATGAGAAAGATTTGCTATTTAAATAATCGCCAGAAATCTAATCCTAAAGCATACACCATTAAACCTAGTAATAAAATCATTCCAACTGTTTGAGCATATTCCATAAACTTATCACTTGGTTTTTTACCTGTAATAATCTCGAATATACAGAATAACGCATGACCTCCATCTAATGCAGGAATAGGTAGAATATTCATAAAGGCAAGAATAATACTAAACAAACCAGTTAACGTCCAAAAGCTTTGCCAATCCCATTCTTTACTATACACACTACCAATACTTAATACACTTCCTAAGCTATCGTTAGGGTTTACTTTACCATTAAATAGTTGTTTAATACCTGTAATATATTTGTCTAAACTGCTCCAGCATTTATTGTATCCTACAGGAATAGATTCTATAAAACTGTATTTTTTGGTTTCTACTACAAATCCCAATTTGGTTAAATCACCTAAATTTTGAACACCAATTTTACCATCATTATTCAACTCTACTGGTAATTTCAAAGTATCATTATTTCTTAAAATAGTAAGTGTAATTTTTTTATTTGATCTACCTTTTATAGCTGCTTGATAGTCGTTAAAAAATGGAGTTGTAATACTATCAACCCCAATAATTTGGTCTCCTTTTTTTATACCTGCATGTTCGCCAGTAGAAAGTTTAGTAAAATCATGAATAATAAATGGCAACCGAATGCTAAAGAATCCCTCGCCTTTATTTTTATTCAATGCAGTAACAAAATTGTTATCATACGGCAATTGAATTTCTTCGCCTTCACGTTCAACTGTTAATGTTTTGGCATCGCTTAAAACAATCATGCTATATACAGCTTTATCAATAGCATTGGTAATTGGCTCGTTGCCTACTTTGGTAATTAAATCGCCATTTTGTAAACCAATTGTTTTACCTAAACTATCTGCAACAATACCATATTTTAAACTTTTGGCAGGTAAATTTTGTTCTCCCCAAACCCAAATGATACCAATAAAAATAATAATAGCTAGAATTACATTTACAGTAACACCACCAATCATAATAATTAAACGTTGCCATGCTGGTTTAGCTCTAAATTCATCTGGAGCTGGCGGCAATTTCATTTGCTCTTTATCCATACTTTCATCTACCATCCCAGCAATTTTCACATAGCCACCAAAAGGTACCCAACCTATACCCCATTCGGTATCACCAATTTTCTTTTTCCATAAACTAAACCAAGGGTTGAAAAACAAATAGAATTTTTCTACTCTACATTTAAACCATCTTGCAGGGAAAAAATGCCCTAATTCGTGTAGTACTACTAAAATGGAGAACGATAAAATAAATTGGCCAGCTTGAACCAATCCACCACTCCAATCAATCGCTAATAAACTCATATTCCACTATCCTCTAAAGGAGGACGTCTTTTTATTTTAAAATTTATATTACCTATTAATGAATTCCATTTAATTTTCGTTGTGCGTTTTTCGTGAGCTAAGTTGAAGACATGTATTCTTCAAAAATTTATTCATTAGCTATTAAAACCCACCCCAATATTGTTTCATCTCTATTGAAGTTTTTATTCGCCCCTCCCAAGAGGGGAAGATTCATTTAATTACATGATTTTCTCCTATTCTTCTCAGCAATACAAAAACTCTTTCTTCTACCTTCTTTCTTCTATCTTCTATCTTCTACCTTTTACCCTACCTAAACCATCTACCTTCTTTCTACATTTCAATTAAAGTGGCTGCAAAATTACGAGCCTCTCCATCACATTCATACAGTTCTTCTAATGTTGGCTTTTCTATAAATGGAATTTTATTAATAGTTCTTTCCACCATTTCGGTCATATCTAAAAAGCCAATTCTATTTCTTAAAAACGCATACACAGCAATTTCATTGGCAGCATTTAAAACACAAGGCATATTGCCACCTTTATTTAAACATTCAATTGCCAATGCTAAACTTCTAAAAGTTTTTAAATCGGGTTCCTCAAAAGTTAATGTATCGGGTTTTCTAAAATCGTATCTCGGAAAATTACTTTTCAATCGTTGGGGAAATGCCATTGCATATTGAATGGGTAACTTCATATCGGGTAAACCCATCTGAGCTTTAATGCTTCCATCTTCAAAAACCACCATACTATGAATAATGCTTTGCGGATGAACCACCACTTGAATTTGCTCTGGCTGTAAATTAAATAACCATTTGGCTTCAATCATTTCTAAGCCTTTATTCATCAATGTTGCAGAGTCGATAGTAATTTTTGCACCCATTGCCCAATTTGGATGTTGTAAAGCATGATCTCTTTTTACATTCACTAAAAAGTTGGGCTTTTTTCCTCTAAAAGGACCACCACTTGCAGTTAAAACAATTTTTTCAATTTTATTTCTTCCCTCTCCTACCAAACATTGAAAAATAGCAGAATGCTCACTATCAACAGGGATTATAGGTACTCGTTTTTCAACGGCTTTTTGCATTACAATTTCACCAGCCACTACCAAGGTTTCTTTATTAGCCAATGCAATAGGTTTGGCATTTTCAATGGCTTTTAAAGTGGGTTTTAAACCAGCATAACCAACAATTGCAGCCAGCATCATATCATAACAATCCATTCCTGCAGCTTCTTCAATTGCAGCTTCTCCAGCAAAAACTTTTACTGATGTATGTGCCAATGCATCTTTTACTTTTTGGTATTTTTTTTCGTCGCCAATAACTACCAAATTTGGATTAAAGGTTAATGCTTGTTGAATTAATAACTCATCATTATTTTGAGCCGTTAAGATTTCGGCCGAAAAAAGTTCTGGGTTTGCAGCAATTACTTCTAAACACTGTGTTCCTATAGAACCAGTTGAACCAAATATTGCTATACGTTTTACACTCATTTTATTGCTTTTGGCAGGTGGGTAAAGATAGGGGAATATTGAAATGTTTGAACGGGTAAATCTGTAAATATTCTAGTCAACAATAATCATTTAACATAGTGAATATTCTAAATAAGAAAATGCTGAATAAAGTTGGATTGACGTACAATGGATTACTAATTCATCATCAAACAAAAATCCCCATTCATTGCTGAAAGGGGATTTTTTTATTTTAATTCCCTCCTTTGGAGGGGTTTGGGAGGCTAGCTTAATCTTCAACCTTCACTTTACCTTTATTCTTTGCCATTACTTCTTCTGCAACGTTATTTGGAGCTGGAGTGTAATGAGAGAATTCCATAGTAGAAGTTGCACGACCAGAAGACAATGAACGTAACTGAGTTACATAACCAAACATTTCGCTTAATGGAACTTTGGCTTTAATAACCTGTAAGTTGGCACGGCTATCCATACCTTCTAACATTCCACGACGACGGTTTAAGTCACCTGTAACATCACCCATGTATTGGTCTGGAGTTAATACTTCAACTTTCATAATTGGTTCTAATAAAGTTGGTTTTGCTTTACGACCAGCTTCTCTAAATGCAGATTTAGCACACAATTCAAAAGACATTGCATCAGAATCCACATCATGGTAACTACCATCAAATATTCTTACTTTCATGTTGTTTACAGGGTAACCTGCTAAAACACCAGTAGTCATGCTTGTTTCAAACCCTTTTTGAATAGATTGGTGGAATTCTTTTGGAATTGAACCACCAAAAATATCGTTCACAAATTGGAAGTGCTTTCCTTCATTAGCTGTCAACCACTCTGCATCAGCAGGACCTAAATCAAACTGAATATCTGCGAATTTACCACGACCACCCGATTGTTTTTTCAACACTTCACGGTGAGTAACAGTTTGTCCAAATGATTCTTTATAAGCAACCTGTGGAGCACCTTGGTTAACTTCTACTTTAAATTCACGACGCATACGGTCGATGATGATTTCTAGGTGTAATTCACCCATACCACGTAAAATGGTTTGACCAGTATCTTCATCGGTATTTACACGTAAAGTAGGATCTTCTTCTACCAATTTAGCAATTGCCATACCCATTTTATCAACGTCTGCCTGAGTTTTAGGCTCAACAGCAATAGCGATAACCGGTTCTGGAATAAACATATTCTCTAAAGTGATAGGATGTTTTTCATCGCACAATGTATCACCCGTTTTAATTTCTTTAAAACCTACTGCAGCTGCAATATCACCAGCTTCAATAAAATCTACTGGATTTTGCTTGTTAGCAAACATTTTCATGATACGGCTGATACGTTCTTTTTTACCACTTCTTACATTCAATACATAAGAACCAGCATCTAAACGACCAGAGTAACAACGGAAGAATGCTAAACGACCAACAAAAGGATCGGTCATAATTTTAAAAGCCAAAGCTGCAAAAGGTTCTTTAGCATCGGGCTTACGATAAACTGTTTCGCCTGTGTCAGGATTTACACCTTCAGTATCATCAACATCCACTGGAGAAGGTAAGTAACGACAAACAGCATCTAATGCGGTTTGAACACCTTTATTTTTGAATGAAGAACCACACATCATAGGAACAATGCTTAAATCGATACAAGCCTTACGGATTGCTTCATGCATTTCATCTTCAGTAATGCTATTTGGATCTTCAAAGAATTTTTCCATTAAGTTGTCATCATATTCGGCAACTGCTTCAACTAATTTAGCTCTCCACTCATTGGCTTCTTCAACCATATCAGCAGGAACGTCAATTTCGTCAAATGTCATGCCTTCAGTTTCCATGTGCCAAATGATACCTTTCATCTTAATCAAATCTACCACACCAGTAAAATTATCTTCAGCACCAATAGGTAATTGTAAAGGCACAGCATTAGCACCCAACATTTCTTTAACCTGTTGAACCACCATTAAAAAATCGGCACCAGAACGGTCCATTTTATTAACGAACCCAATTCTTGGAACTTTATAACGATTTGCTTGACGCCAAACTGTTTCAGATTGAGGTTCAACCCCATCAACAGCACTAAATAAAGCAATCAAACCATCTAATACCCTCATACTACGTTCTACTTCTACAGTAAAATCCACGTGACCTGGAGTATCAATGATATTAAAATAATAACTTTTTGTATTTGCATCAGCAACTCCCTTTACAGTTGGGAATTTCCACTGACAGCTAACAGCAGCAGAAGTGATAGTAATACCACGTTCTTTTTCTTGCTCCATCCAGTCTGTTGTTGCTGCACCATCATGTACTTCTCCAATTTTATGGATCATACCAGTGTAGCGTAAAATACGCTCTGTAGTTGTGGTTTTGCCAGCATCAATATGAGCAGCAATACCAAAGTTGCGTTGAAATTTCAAATCGGCCATAACGCTTGTATTTGTTTTTAAATTTTTAATTTTTTGGAGACCAGCTGTTTTTCACTAATCATCTGTATTGGCGTAGCACACTTCAACAGCAGAAAATAACTGGTCTTTTTTTCGAGCCGCAAAGGTAAGGGTTTACTGATTTGATTATTGAATAACTACAATTAATTTAGCCTTCTGAGGCAAAATGTGATGAAAAATGTGGAAACGGAGGAAATTTTATTGTTTTTCACTCCAAAGGAGTGGAATGTGAATAGAGAATAAATATTGATTTTATATGCCCTCCCTAACGGGGTCGAACATGTTGAATAAAATTTGTTCTATAACATTTGATGCCTTTGACATCTTTGTACATAGAGAAGGTATTGTTTAGTAAAGACTCTAAAATAAATCGATAATCGTAAAAATGATTGTACCAGCTAACCCAAGCTCAATGCTACACCTGTTGCAAAATCAACAGGGTTGTAATGCAACTCTTGAACAGAATGGTCTATTTTTAAACCCGATTTTTTAGCTCTTTTCACTAGTTCTGGAAAAGTTTCAGAAGTTACACTTGTAATCAAACTTTCATCTAAACCCAAATGCTTACAAACTGCTACAGCCATTTGATAAGGAGATACGATATCTTTCCCAGCTAAATGATATGCCCCTAGTTTATTGTTCACAATAATGGCTTCAATGCCTTTACAAATATCTATAACATACGTTGGGGTTCGTAACTGATCACTCACTACTTTAATAGATTTCTGTTGTTCTAAATTATTTTTCACCCAATGTAAAAAAGTTGGTCGCATGCCTTTCCAAACTTCACCATAAATAAACACTGGACGAACAATTGCAAAATTTAATGCATGGGCTTGTACATATTGTTCGGCCTGTAATTTACTTGCTCCATAAAAATTGAGTGGATTGGGTGTTGCATCAACAGCATGTGGACCGTCCTCGCCAAAAATAAAATCGGTAGAAATGTAAATTACTTTTGCACCAATAGCATTAGCAGCGTCTACTATATATTTTGTAGCAGTTACATTGTTTAATATACATGTAGGTTGATCGTTTTCACATTCATCTGGCTTGCTCATTGCTGCGTTGTGAATAATAATATTGGGTTGATGAAAATGAATTAAATCTTCTACTCCTGTTTTGTTACATAAATCAACACATACATATTCAAAAGCAGCTTCTTTTTCAATTCTACATTCACTTCTGCTTGTTGCTATTACAGAAAAAGAACGATTTGTAAAATAAACAGTCAAATGTTGCCCCAAAAAACCGTTAGCTCCTGTAATGAGTATCTTAGTCATTTTATAAATAATTGAATTAGCAAAGTACCATATATTCAACCAACTTGATTATGGGTTGTTTAAAAAAATAGAATTGTTTATCCCTTAAACTTGAATTGTTTGTGTAATTTGTACACATTTAATAATTTCGTGTTTTGCCAGTTAAATTCAATTGATTAATATTGGCAGTTGGAAAGTGCAAAAACCAAACTAACGTTTGTTATTTAATTGCTTGCAAATCAATGAGTAATAACAAAACAAAATTGCTAAAAAACTATAAATATTTATGGAAAGAAAGATTAATAATATAGCAGTATTAACATCAGGTGGCGACAGTCCTGGAATGAATGCAGCCGTCAGAGCTGTTGTTAGAACTGGTTTATATCACGGTTTAGGAGTTTATGGCGTAATGAGGGGTTATGCAGGTATGATAGATGACGATATTAAAGAAATGGATGGCAGAAGCGTTGCCAACATTATACAACGAGGTGGAACCATTTTAAAAACTGCAAGAAGCAAAGAGTTTATGGAATTTGCCGGCAGGGAAAAAGCCTACTACAACCTCAAAAAAAGAAATATCAATGGTTTAGTGGTGATTGGTGGAGATGGTAGTTTTAAAGGAGCACAAAAATTTAGTAACGAATTTGATATACCATGTATTGGATTACCTGGAACAATTGATAAAGACATTGCAGGTAGTGATACTACTATTGGATTTGATACTGCTGTGAACACGGCTGTACAAGCCATTGATAAAATTCGTGATACAATGGATGCACACGATAGACTATTTATTGTAGAAGTGATGGGTAGAGATGCTGGTTATATTGCTTTACACAGTGGTATTGCAACTGGAGCAGAAAATATTTTAATTCCAGAAACCAAAACCGATATGGAAGCCATCATCACCTCTTTAACTGAAAAAGAAAAAAGAAAAAAACTAGTTAATTTAATTGTAGTTGCCGAAGGTGATGATTTTGGTGGTGCAGAACAAGTAGCCAAAATTGTAAAGGAGCGTTTACCTATGGCAGATGTTAGAGTTTGTGTTCTAGGACATATACAAAGAGGTGGGTCTCCAACCTGCTCAGATAGATTAGTTGCAAGCCACATGGGTTACTATGCAGTAGAAAGCTTATTAATGGGTAGAAACAATGTAATGGTAGGCGTAATTAATAATAAAATTCATTACACACCATTAGATAAAGCCGTAAAAGAAAAACAAAAAATTGGTCAAGAATGGATGAAGATTGTAAAAATCTTAGCATCTTAAAAATAACGATTGAACTACTAACCTAAAAATAAAAAAATATTTATGAGCAAGAACATTGGTAAATATCTCCATAAACAAATGGATAAACAAGCCGGATTAAAACATATTTCACATAAAACAAAAATAGTTGCAACCGTTGGTCCAGCTTGCGATACACACGATAAACTTTTAGAGCTAGTAAATGCAGGTGTAAATGTATTTCGTTTAAATTTTTCACATGGAAATCATGAAGACAAAGCTCAAATTATTGAACATATTAGAAACATTAACACAACACAGCCTTTTAATATTTCAATTTTAGCCGATTTACAAGGGCCCAAATTAAGAGTAGGTGAAATTGAAAACAATTATTTAGAAGTAAAAGCTGGTGATATTTTAACCTTCACCAACGAAAAATGTGTAGGTACTTTAGAAAAAATTTATGTAAGCTATCCTAACCTGGCCGATGATGTTAAAGTAGGAAACATTATTTTAATTGATGATGGAAAAATTGAAGTTAAAGTAGTAGACATTACCAAAGAAAAAGATGTTAAAGTAATGGTTACATTGGGTGGCGTGTTATCTTCTAAAAAAGGAATAAACTTACCCGATACTAAAATTTCTTTGCCAGCATTAACCGAAAAAGACTTAGCCGATTTAGAATTTATTATTGAACAAAAATGCGATTGGGTTGCATTAAGTTTTGTACGTAGTGTAAAAGATATTGTTATACTGAGAAGTAAGCTAACTGAAAAGAAAAGTAAAACAAAAATCATTGCAAAAATTGAGAAGCCCGAAGCATTGGTAAACATTAGAGATATTATTGTTGAGAGTGATGCAATCATGATTGCTCGTGGAGATTTAGGGGTTGAATTACCAGTAGAACAAGTGCCTTTAATTCAAAGAGAGTTAATTAGAAAATGTATTCATCGTGCAAAGCCGGTAATTGTTGCTACACAAATGATGGAAAGCATGATTGACAGAGTAAAACCCAACAGAAGTGAAATTACCGATGTTGCCAATGCTGTACTTGAAGGTGCCGATGCAGTAATGTTGAGTGGTGAAACTGCTGCTGGCAATCATCCTGCATTGGTGGTAGAAACCATGCGTAAAATTATACGACAGGTTGAGCAAACAGAATATCGTTACAATCGTGAACAAGATTTAATGCCTCAACCCCACTCTCCTTCTTTTTTCAGTGATGCTATTTGTTACAATGCTTGTAAAATAGCTCGTGACGTAAATGCCGATGCTTTAATAGGTATGACACAAAGTGGTTACACTGCATTTATGTTAAGCAGTTTTAGACCAAAATCGCCTTTGTTTATATTCTCTAAAGAAAGAAGCTTAATTAATCAGTTAAGTTTAAGTTGGGGCGTAAGAGCATTTTATTACGATGAAGAAGAAAGTGTAGATGATATTATTACTGATCAAATTGATATCTTAAAAGAAAGAGGTTTCTTAAATACCGATGATGTGGTAATTAATACAGGTAGCACACCGGTACATTTACATTTACCAACCAACATGATTAAGATTACAAAAGTTGAATAATATTTCAATAGAACTGTACAAAAAATAAATCCCTGTTGCATTTGTAGCAGGGATTTATTTTTTAATGAACTCAATCCTTATCTTGCAAGTCATGAACCCATTGGTAAGCATATTATTACCTGCCTATAATTGCGAAAAATATATTCGTGCAACTATAGATAGTTTGCTGAATCAAAGCTATACTAACTTTGAGTTACTCATCATCAATGATGGTTCTTCAGATAATACACTCAACACTATTCATAGTTATACAGATACTAGAATTTCACTCATTAACAATGATGGAAATAAAGGATTAATCTACTCTTTAAATCGTGGACTTGAACTAGCGAAAGGCAAGTACATTGCACGTATAGATGCCGATGATATTTGTTTACCTACAAGGTTAGAAAAACAGGTTTCTTGGCTAGAAAAAAATCATCAAACAGCAATTGTAGCAACACAAATTATTTTCATTAACGAACTAAATGAAACTATTGGCAATTGGCCTTTAGATATACAAACCAATACTGCTACTCAAATTAAAAAGGCAATGGTTGGGCAAAACTGTATTGCACATCCAACTGTATTAATGCGTAGTGAAATAATTCAGCAATATCGTTACTCATATCAACAAAAACATAGCGAAGATTATGATTTGTGGCTTCAAGTTTTAAGCGACAAACATACTATTGAAAAAATACCTGAACAGTTATTACAGTATAGAGTTCATGCAGCTTCGGTTACGGGTTCTTTTCATCGAAAAAAAAATCCCTTTTTTACCAATGCAACTACTAAGTATAAATTCTTAAATGGCAGAATTAAACAAAGTAAATTTGGTTTATTTGAATGTTCATTAGTAATTGCTACAATTCAAGATGTATTCATGGGCATTGGAAAAACCATAAAAAAATGGCTGAAAAAATGAAGTATCGGCACTACATACTCAAAAGAAAATTTGAAGCAATTTTTATTTATCCATTTATAGTTTTGGGTAAATTAATTGCTACAATAAAGCCATTGAAAAAAGAATATCAAGTGTTTTTTTTCTTCCCATTTTATCATACTGGTGGTGCCGAAAAAGTGCATGCTTTAATTACCCAAGCAGTTGGCAATAAAAATTGCATTATTTATTTTACTAGAAAATCGACAGACAACACTTTTTATCAAGAATTTGAAAAAAGTGGTTGTGCCATAAAAGACATTTCAACCTTTACAGATAATAAATGGCTCTACTTTCTAAATTTAATTTATCGTGGAATTATTACAGGATATGTAAATAAGCAAATCAATAAACCTGTTGTGTTTAACGGTCAATGCAACTTTGGCTACAAAATTTCTCCTTGGGTAAATAGTTCTGTTAAACAAATAGAATTGATACATTCATTCAATACTTTTTCTTGGATACGAATTCCTTTTATACCCTTCATTTATAAAACTGTAATGATTAGTAAAGTGAGAATTGGCAATCATTTAGAACAGTACAAAAGAATACATGTGCCTGAAAAATTTAATTTTAGAATTAGCTATATCTGCAATGGTATTGAGTTGCCTGAACAACTAGTTACTAAAGATTATTTAGCCCCATTAAATATTTTATATGTTGGCAGAGGAACTCCAGAAAAAAGAGTACATATTGTTGCAAAAATTGCTGCAAAAGTAAATCAACAAAATACTGCTATCAAATTTGTAATTGCTGGCGATGTTGCAAATGCTATTCCACAAACCTTACAACAATATTGTGAGCTGAAAGGCAATATAGATGACGTAACTCACCTATCAACTTTATACCAACAAGCCCATGTATTATTAATTACATCAAATACCGAAGGTTTTCCAATGGTGGTAATGGAAGCAATGGCTTATGGTTGTGCAATTATTGCAACACCTGTTGGCGATTTGCCTGTTCATATTCAACAAGAAAATGGTTACATCACATCTACTATTGATGAAGAAAAAGTAATAGATGAAATGATGCAAGACATACTTCACTTATCAGAAAACAAGTTACAGTTACAAACATTTAGCAAAAACAATCGGCTCTATGCAAGTGAAAATTTTGATATAGAAATTTTTAAAAAAAAGTATCAATCTTTAGTACAAGTATAAAAGTATGTATAGTAAGAAGTAAAACTAACACAATCCAATTTAAATATTTGCTGTCAACTTTTCAATTGCAATTAATGGAACCGATACTTTCTTTTTATTGGCATAATCGTAGCATAACATGCCTGTTTTAGCTTTACCTGCAACAATATTTTTATCAGGATGTACAATTTCTAATAAATAATAAATATCAAAACCTAACTTATCAAAATTGGCTGCTTGCATTTGTATTTGTACAATATTGCCATAGTTGAGCTCTCGTTTAAATTCTAACCCAACATCAGTCATTATTAAACCGGTGTTTTCAAAATTTAGCTCGCTATAGCCATAATGATTTAGGTATTGTTGTCTAGCTTCATGTATCAACGACAAAAAAGAATCGTTACCAACATGACCACCATAGTTTAAATCGGTGATGCGTACTTGTATTTTAGTAGAAAAAGAAAATTGCTCGGGTAATTCTATTTTTATTCTTTGCATTGTTGCAAAATAAAAGAATCTTTAATTATAAAATCATATACAACGATAACCCAATAAATGCAATAGCACTTAAGATTAAAGTAGCAATAATTTGTGTATTTGACCATGATGAAGATGGAATAAAAGAAGCAGCATCTTCTGCATCTAATTGTTGGGCAATTTTATCCCATATATAAGCTGGTGCCGCTACTTTTTCAACCATTAGGTACGAAATTTTTGCTTGCTCTTTTGTTGTACTACTGAGAAGATTGGACCAGTTTTCTTGAAACACTTCGTTGCTTAGAGGGGTTGCAGCCGATGTTGACATAATTTGATGTTTTGCATGAAATTTAATTCGAATCATTCAAACGAAAAAATGAGCTGTTTATTCTTTTTAAAACCCATTTCACTATTAGAGATGCAATACAAAGTAAAATAGTTGCAAGCAGCTGAAAAAAAATCTTATTCTAGGAAATTATTTTCCCATTTTGAGACAAAAAATCAATTAATTGCTGTGTAGCTTTCTTTCTATGACTAAATACATTTTTCTCTTGCATCGTCATTTCGGCAAAGGTTTTATCACTTCCTAATGGAATAAAAATGGGGTCGTAACCAAAGCCACTCAACCCTTTTTGTTCAGTAATAATATTCCCCTCACAAATACCTTCAAACAAATATTCCTGTTGATTCAGTATTAAAGAAATGACTGTTCTAAACCTAGCTTTTCTATTGGTTTGGTTGTTTAAATTCAATAATAGTTTATCAATATTATCTTGAAAATTTCTACCCTCACCAGCATATCTAGCACTTTTTACACCAGGTTCTCCGTTCAAAGCTTCTACTTCTAAGCCAGTATCTTCACTAAAACAGTTTTCTTTTGTTAACTCAAAAATAGTTTTCGATTTTGTGCTAGCGTTTTCTTCTAGCGTATTGTAAGGTTCAGGAATATCAATATCTATTCCAGCTTCTTGCAAAGTTTGAATGGTAAAGTAAGAACCAATTACGGTTCTAATTTCATCTACTTTATGTTGATTATTGGTAGCAAAAATGAGATTTTTCAAAGTGTATTTTTTTATATTATATACCAAACATTTGTTTTAAACTCAACCATAACTTACTTTTTTCCATTTTAGCTTCTTGTGTTGTACCTAACATGGTTTGTAAATGATTGGCACTTAAAAAAGTACAGTTATTGTATTTTTGAACTTGATAATGAGGTATAGAAAATGGTAATTCAATAGCATCGGTACTTACATTAAAAAGCAAAACATACATACAATTGAGTTGCTCTTTCAAACGGCTAAAATTAATTACTTGCTTATGTACATTTACAATTGCAACATCAGCAATATTGAGTTTACATGCAGTTAGAATATTTGATAAAAATGCAAAATGATCATCGTTTATATGAACTGCATTTTCTTCATTCACTAGTATAATTATTTGTTTTTTATTTTCACCCAAAAAAGTAATTGCATGGTTTGTTAGTGTAGCAGATTTTGTAGGTTGAATAGTTTGTTTTTGAGGTTGTGGTGTATCAATAACAAATAAATTATTTTTATATAAATCGGCTAAAACAAAGTTGGGTAAAGGGTTTTTAGTAAAATTCATAACCACTGATAAATATTAACGATTGTTAGTTTTTAAATTTTGCTTTAATTTGCAACAAATATACCTCAATTATGACAGCAACATTAGACATACAAGTAACAAAAGCTGAAACCAGTAAATTGAACGATTTAACCTTAGAGAATATTCCTTTTGGAAAATATTACACCGATCATATGCTTGAAGCTGATTATGAAAATGGTGAGTGGAAAAATGTAGAGATTAAACCGTATCAACCACTATTACTAGAACCATCTACTGCTGCATTACATTATGGTCAAGCTATTTTTGAAGGTATTAAAGCTTACAAAGATGAGCAAGGTGAGGCTTGTATATTTAGACCAATCGATAACTTTAAACGTTTCAATATTTCTGCTGAACGTATGCAAATGCCTACTGTTCCTGAAGAAATTTTTATGGAAGGCATGAGAATGTTAATAGAGTTAGATAAAAACTGGATTCCTTCAATGCCAGACCATTCTTTATACATTCGTCCGTTTATGTTTTCTAGTGATCCAGTAATTGGCGTTAAACCGTCAGAAACGTATAAATTCATGATATTGTTAAGTCCTACTGGTCCTTATTACAACACACCTATGAAAATTTATGTAGAAGAAAAATATACAAGAGCTGCACCCGGTGGTGTTGGGTTTAGTAAAAATGCAGGCAACTATGGTGCTAGCATGTTGGCTACAGCATTGGCTAAAAAAGCAGGTTACGATCAAGTTTTATGGACTGATGCTTTTGAACATAAGTATTTGCAAGAAGTGGGTACAATGAATGTATTTTTTATTGTTGGAAACACTGCAATTACCCCATCTTTAGAAGAAGGAACTATTTTGGCAGGTGTTACAAGAGATAGTGCAATTACAGTATTAGAAGAAATGGGATTAACCATTGACGAAAGAAAAATAACTATCGATGAGTTAATTGCTTTTCATCAATCAGGCGAATTAAAAGAAGTTTTTGGCACAGGTACAGCTGCTACTATTTCTTTAATTAAAGAATTGCGTTATCGAGAATATGTAATGCAATTTGATACAGATAGTTGGCAAACAGCACCAGAATTAAAGAAAAGATTGAACGATATTAGATATAATCGAGTAACCGATACGCATGGTTGGATGTACAAAATTTAACCACTTTCAATACAAATAATAGCTTATTCTACTTGCTTTTAAGTAAGTAGAATAAGTTTTTGAGAAATAATTTTAGTTTTTGGAATTTTTATTTTGGAATTTACCGAGAAGGCTCATACTTTTGCCGTCCGAAAAAAAATAAACAGGTACAATGCCTACAATACAACAATTAGTAAGAAAGGGCCGTGAAATTATCAGGGCAAAAAGTAAATCAAGAGCTTTGGATGCATGTCCTCAGCGTCGTGGAGTGTGTACAAGGGTTTATACAACTACCCCTAAAAAACCAAACTCGGCTTTACGTAAAGTAGCTAAGGTTCGTTTAACCAACAAGGTTGAGGTAATTGCTTACATTCCTGGTGAGGGTCATAACTTACAAGAACACTCAATTGTTTTAATACGTGGTGGAAGGGTAAAGGATTTACCTGGTGTACGATATCATATTGTACGTGGTAGTCTAGATACTGCTGGTGTAAAAGATAGAAAACAAAGTCGTAGTAAGTACGGTACTAAGAAAGAAAAAGCGAAGAAATAAGCCCCTAACCCCTAAAGGGGAAATAAAGGATAGAAATATTTTTCATTACGACTGAGTAAAGTTTTAATACTTGAAGATCTTCAGTCAAACAAATAAAAATTACAACAATGCGTAAAGCACAAGCCAAAAAATTACCCTTAGCTCCCGATGGTCGTTTTAACGACAAATTGGTTACACGTTTCATTAACAATTTAATGTGGGATGGTAAAAAAAGTACTGCTATCAACATTTTTTATGATGCAGTTGATAAAATCACTAAAATTACTGGTGAAGATGGATATGAAGTTTGGAAAAGAGCTTTAACAAATGTTACACCAGCTGTAGAAGTACGTAGCCGTAGAATTGGTGGTGCAACTTTCCAAATTCCAAGTGAAGTACGTGCCGATAGAAAAATTTCTTTGAGCATGAAATGGTTAATTCGTTACAGCCGTGAAAGAAACGGTAAAACAATGGCCGATAAATTAAGTAACGAAATTATGGCTGCTGCAAAAGGTGAAGGTGCTGCATTTAAGAAAAAAGAAGATGTACACCGTATGGCCGAAGCCAACAAAGCTTTCTCTCACTTTAAAGTTTAATCACTTTCAATATTTCAAAAGCCCTCCAAAATTTGGAGGGCTTTTTATTTAAATCAATATCTGTTTGACTATTTTATCAAAAAATAATTGCCATTTATATAGTTTTTATTACTCACCTACACCATTACCCTTATTTTAGTAATTGAAGTAATCCAGATGATTAAAACAAGCTACTATATTGTTATTTTAACTATGTTGTTGTTGGCTTGTAACAACAATTCAAATCAAATATCAATCGATATTTCAACACAAGTAACCAACGAGTATAACATAAAATTTAAGCAAGCATTAGATTCTATTGAGGTTGCAAAAAAATACATTCAAAATGGAGATTTGATTTGTAGAACGGGTTTCGATTTTGTAAGCCAATCATTACAAAATTTTAATACAGTTGATAAAACCTACTCTCACAGTGGTTTGGCTTTTATTGAAAATGGAACAATCATGGTATATCATGCCATTGGTGGTATTGATGAAAACCCCAACGAAAATTTTAAAAAAGAGCCTTTTGATAGTTTTGTAAATCCAAAGAGAAAAGTAGGCTTTGGTATTTTCAGATATCAACTTAACTCCAACGAAATTGCTTGTGTAAATGAACAATTCAAAAATTTAGAAAAAAGACAAGTTAAGTTCGATAAGTACTTCAATTTAAAAGACGATGACAAACAATATTGTTCTGAAGCCATTGCCAAAACATTAAAAAAATGTACCAATAATAGAATTACGATTCCAACAACAGTGAAAGAAAATATGAAAATTAAAAACAAAGGGTATGAGCATTTAAAAGGCAAACGCTTTGAGTACATAGCATTAGACAATTTATACTTAAACCCTTTTTGCACTTTAATTAAACAAATAAAATACACCATTGGCTATGCAAAACCTTAATACCATTTCCTATCCTATTTATGTGGTAGATGCTTTTACCAATACATTATTTGGTGGCAATCCTGCAGCTGTTTGTCCTTTAGAAACTTGGTTACCCACTTCCGTCATGCAACAACTGGCAGCAGAAAATAATTTATCTGAAACTGCATTTTTTGTACCAAGAACCGATGGCAATTTTGATATTCGTTGGTTTACACCAGAAGTGGAAATTGATTTAGCAGGGCATCCAACTTTAGCAACTGCATTTGTAATTTTTAATTATTTGAGTTACTTAAAACCCATCATTGAATTTCATAGCCAAAGTGGCATTTTGTTGGTAGAGCAAAAAGAGCATTTATTAGAAATGAATTTTCCTGCAAGAATGCCTTTAAATTGTACAGTTCCAGAAAATTTATTGAAGGGATTTAGTATTGAACCCAAAACCATTTTAAAGAGCAGAGATTATTTTTTAGTGTACGAAAACGAAGCTCAAATCACTGAGCTAAAAGCCGATTTCACTTTTTTAAATCAGGTAGAAACCTTGGGAATAATTGTTACAGCCCAAGGAGATACCGTTGATTTTGTTTCCAGATTTTTTGTACCCAATTCTGTTATTGGAGAAGATCCTGTAACAGGTTCGGCACATGCCACATTAATTCCTTATTGGGCAACTCAACTACAAAAAAATAGTTTAACTGCTGTACAACTCAGCCAACGCAAAGGTCATTTATGGTGTGGTTTTATGGGCGATAGAGTTACCATTGCAGGTGAGTGTGTTTTGTATAGTAAGGGGGAATACTTTTTATGAAAAGGGAATCGTAAGTGGTAAGTCGTGAATCGCTAGTGGGGAATCGTGAGTAGGATTTGTTCTAACAATTGAGTATTGAACATTATTGGAGAATCGCAAGTCGTAAGTGGTGAATCGCTAGTAGGGTTGTAAAATTAATTGAGCATTGAATATTATTAAAGAATCGCAATTCGTGAGTGGTGAATCGCTAGTAGGGTTGTAAAATTAATTGAGCATTGAATATTGAATATTGAACATTATTCTAAAATCGTGAATGGTAAATGGTTATAAATCCCATCATCCCAATTCCATTGAATTAACCTAATCAGGCGTTCTTATTCAAAAAACATCTACAGTATTCCAAATTCAGCCAAATAAATTTCTGCTTTAGCATATTCATACAGTTTTTTAACATCTAATCCAATTCTTCAACTTAATAAGAAACCTTAGATTTGCTACATGAAAATTTCGAATGAAACCAAAGTTGGTGCTCTTACTTCTATTATCATAGTTTTACTAATACTTGGATTTAATTTTTTAAAAGGAAAAAGTGTTTTTAAAACAGGTAATTTTTTATATGCCAATTTCACCGAAACAAAAGGAATCATGATTTCTAATGCTGTTATGGTAAATGGATATCAAATAGGCAGTGTTTATGAAATTGAAAACACTGATTTATCGCTAAAAACTATTCGTATTGGCATTAAATTAAAATCTGAATACCAAATACCTAAAAACTCTGTTGCGTATGTAGATGCCAATCCTTTAGGCAGTAGTAGTATTGTGATTGAACTAGGCGATAGCAAAGAATTTCTAGCCAATCACGATGATATTAAGACTTATCAAAATGCAGGCTTATTGGGCGATTTAAAAAATTCATTAGTTCCAGTTTCCAACCAAATTAATACTACTGTAAAAACTTTAGATAGTGTATTAAGAAACATTAATTCTATTATAGATAATAACACTAAGAATAATTTACAAAATGTGGTAGGCAATATCAATTTAATTACTGTAAAATTATTGGCTAGTACTGCATCTTTAGAGCAAATGATGAATAAACAAAATGGTGCTGTTGCACAAAGCATGAATAACTTAAATAGCTTTACCGAAAACTTAGCAGCCAATAATAATAAAATTAATAACACCATGACCAACGTAGAAACCACTACTAGTAATTTGGCTAAAGCCGATATTGCTGGTTCGGTAAACAATCTACAAAAAGCCATAGATAAACTCAACAATCTTTTAAATAAACTAGATAGTAAAGAAGGTTCATTGGGATTATTAATGAACGATAAATCTTTATACAACAACTTAAACAATACAGTTAGAAGTGTGAATACCTTGGTAGATGATTTGAAAACACATCCCAAACGTTATGTAAATATTTCGGTATTTGGTAAAAAAGATAAAAGCACACCATTAACTGCTCCTTTAAACGATTCGATTAAATAATACAATGCTCAAGCAACTCTTTACAATTTGTATTGCAACCTTGTTAAGCGTTGTAACTGTTCAAGTATTGGCACAACAACGTGTTGATACTTTGCAGGCTGGCAAAAAGTTGAATATTCTTTTTGCCGATAGAATGAATTTTCAAAAAATAGATTCTGCAACACAATTAATTTCATTAGCAGGCAATGTAAAAGTGAGTCAAGGCAAAACATTGTTTTATACCGATAGTGCAGTATTAAATCAAGTTGCCAATACATTAGAATCGTTTGGTAGAGTACATATTAATGATGCAGACAGTATTCATACTTATGCCGATTATTTAAAATATTTAGGTAAAGAAAAAAAAGCTTATTTAAAAAGAAATGTACGTTTAACCGATGGTAGAGGTGTATTAACAACAGACGAATTAGAGTACGATGTAAACACCAAAATTGGCACCTACGTTAAAGGTGGCAAAGTAGTAAATGGTAAAACCGTTCTAACCAGTAAAGAAGCATCGTACTTTGGCGAAACAAGAGATATTTATTTTAAAAACAAAGTAGTATTAATAGATCCGGGTTATAAAATTTATACTGATACTCTTTTATACAATACCTACACAGATATTGCAACTTTTGTTTCGCCCACAAAAATTATTACCGATACAAGAACCATTAAAACAAAAGATGGTTACTACGATTTAAGAAAGAAAAAAGCCTACTTTGGTAAACGACCTGTAATTGAAGACAGCTCAGGCACAATAATAGCCAATGAAGTTGCATTTGAAGATAGTACAGGCTTAGCCGAATTCAGGGGCGATGTTGTGTACAAAGGAAAAGATACTGCACAAGGTTTTGATTTAATTGCCAACAAGGTAGAAACTAATCGTAAAAAAGGTTCTTTATTAGCAACCCAAGCTCCTCTATTATTAATTAAACAAGGCAAAGATTCAGTATTCATTAGAGCCGATACTTTGTACACAGCCAAACTATCGGATTTGTTGAAAGAAAAAAAAGTACCTAATCTTAGAGATACAGTTGAACATAGTTTATTTGAAATTGCTAAAAACGATACAGATAGCAGCTCGGATAAATTTTTTGAAGCTTATGCTCATGTACGAATTTTTTCAGATTCGTTACAAGCCGTTGGCGACAGTTTGTTTTATAGTTTAAAAGATTCGGTATTTAGATTGTTTAAAAACCCTGTTACTTGGAGTCAAGAAAATCAACTCACTGGCGATACTATTTATTTATATTTAAAAAATAAACAACCCGAAAAAATACGAGTTTTTGAAAACGCAATGGCCATTAGCGATGCTACTGGAGGCTACTTTAATCAAGTAATTGGTAAAACCATCAATGCTTTTTTTGTAGATGGAAAAATGAATTATTTACGCAGTAAAGGCAACCCTGCAGAGAGTGTTTATTATGGTGTAGATGATTATGGCAAATTTTTTGGCGTAAATAAAGCAGCTTCAGATGTTATTGATATGTATTTTGCAGATGGCAAACCCGATAAAGTTGTTTTTAGAAACAAGTTAGAAGGTACTACTTATCCTATGCGTCAAGTAAATCATGAAGCCATTAAAGTAAAGGGTTTTCAATGGTTAGAAAATAAACGCCCCAAGAGCAAGTTTGAAATATTAAGTAACTAAATTCAGCTAGAATGATTGGTCCTATTAAGAATAAATTTTTACATCCATTAAAAGAAATTTTACACGATAGCAGATCTATTGGAATTATTTTATTGGTATGTACATTCATTTCATTAATTGTTGCCAATACACCGCAGCTTACAGATGGTTATAGAAATTTTTGGGAAACTAGTTTCGATGGAACCACCAATCATCATTTTCATTTTTGGATATTCGATTTGCCTAATTCGTTCATATTAGTCATTAACGATTTTTTAATGGCATTTTTCTTTTTCATTGCCGGAATGGAAATAAAAAGAGAATTGGTTTGTGGCGAATTATCTTCTTTAAAAAAATCTTTACTGCCCATTTTAGCAGCAGTTGGTGGCATGTTAGTGCCAGCTATTTTATTTTCATTATTCAACAAAGGCGATGCTTTACACATGAGTGGTTGGGCAATACCAACAGCAACCGATATTGCTTTTACATTAGGAGTAGCTTCTTTATTAGGTAAAAAAGTACCCGTTGCTTTAAAAATATTTATTACTGCATTAGCCATTATAGACGATTTAGGAGCTATTGTTGTTATTGCACTTTTTTACGGAGGAAAAATTAAATTCTTATTCCTCATCTTTAGTGCAATAATTTTTGCAATAGTTTATGGCCTAAATAAGCTAAAAGTGAAGTTTGGAATATTACATGTGCTACTCTCTTTAGCATTGTGGTATTGTATGTTTAACTCTGGCATTCATGCAACAGTTGCAGGTGTATTGTTTGCATTTTTAATTCCTGTAAAACAACTATCAAGCTTTGAAATGAAATTACATGCTCCAGTGTACTTTTTAATCATGCCACTTTTTGCATTAGCTAATACTGCAATTGTATTTCCACCCAATATTGCAGAGGCACTCAATGGAAGTTTAAGTTGGGGAATTATTGCTGGCTTGTTACTAGGTAAACCATTGGGTATTTGTTTAGCATCGTACTTTATGGTTCGTAAAAATTATGCTCAACTACCTAGCAAAACCAATTGGATGCAAATGATTGGTGCAAGTATTTTATGTGGCATTGGTTTTACCATGAGCATATTTATTGCAACATTGGCTTTCAGTTCGGTAGACGAACAAAATATTTCTAAAATTTCTGTACTGATTGCTTCTATTGCTGCAATGATTATTGGATTTGTATGGTTAAGATTTACAAAGCCAACTCCCAAAATGGCGGCAATAACACAACCTATTGTAGAAGAAAATCAGGATGAATACCAAGACGAAGAATTTCACAATCATTAATTCACTTAGCCTTTCAAATATCTTGTAAACCCTTGTGCCATCATACATTGGGCGTAACCATACGTCATCATCACAATAACGCTTAAAAATTCCATATCTACATACTTAAACTTGTATAAAGCAATAGTAGCATCTGAAATAATAAACAATACAGCACCGGGAATAAAAAATTGAACTGCCATATTACGTTTACCTCTATTGGCAAAAAGATTGGTAGCTAAGACTGCCATAATACTAATAGCAATTGAATAAATGTATACTGGTATTTTTAAAGCAGGAAATAAATTCAAGTCGTCTTTCAAAAAACTGTATAACCCAACATTAATTGCAACCATTACCATTGCTGCAACAATTACAGTTTCATAATGCGTAGTATTTTCTATTGGTTGAATTCTAAAAAAGAAAATAGAGTAAAAAATATGTGTACCTAAAAAAGCAATCATTCCCCAAATAAAAAAAGCATCACCATTTTGGGTTAATAAAATATCACCCACCCAAGAACATGCTAAGCCCAAAAAAATCAACGTTTTTGAACGCTGGAATTTTCTTTTTCTGGCATTTAAAAAAATATGAAATACTAAAATGGGTATCAATAAAATTTTAGTGTAAAAATGACTGCCCCAATTTCCATTAAAAACAAAAAAACAATCTACAAACAAGATTATCCAAAAAAGTATAATTCCGTTTTTCTTTAAAATCTGCATTCGTTTAAATATTATAGTTTAAAAACCCTGTCTAATTGAAACGAAAATAATCAGCTTTAAACTGTTACGAAAATTTTTCTATCTGCTTTATCAAAATCACTGCCTATAAGAACCTTATTTTTGCCCTATGCTTACTAAAATGGAAGAAGACTTTGTAGAATATTGGCAAGCCAATAGATTAAAGCAAAAAAAGAACACCAAATATTTTGTTATTGGCTTAACTGCAGGTTTAGCAGTAAGCTTAAGTATTTTTGTTTTTATATTTTCTGGCTGGTATCAACGTGCAACAATGGTTGCAAATACCAAATTAAATCCAACTGTTTTTGTAATCATCATCATAGCTATATCAGTTTTTATGGCTTACATGTACAGAAGTTATAATTGGGAACAAAAAGAACAACAATACTTAGAGTTATTGGCTAAAAAGAAAAAAGCATTGAGCAATACGCAGCAATCTAACCCATAAAATAGTCTAACACCACAACAACAAGCAAATAAAAGATGAAAAAATTACTACTCGTTTTTACTGTATTGAGTTGCCTAACAATGATTTCTTGCGAAAAAGAAAACGGCTGCGTTCAAAAACCAGCATCTGAAGAAAAAGCAGCAATGATAGATTATTGCTTAGCAAATGGAATTACTTATACCGAACATAGTTCGGGCATTTTATATCAAGTAATACAAACAGGTTCATCTATTACACCTACCTTAAACTCTAGAGTTTTTATTTTTTATACAGGGAAATTGTTAAATGGAACCACTTTCGATAGTCAATCTGATCCATCACGTACCGGATGGCAGCTAAAATCTTTAATTGAAGGATGGCAAATTGGGTTGCCTTTAATTCAAAAAGGTGGACGAATAAAGTTGGTTATTCCTTCTTCATTAGCTTATGGATGTACCGGAAGTGGCAGTATTGGCCCCAATTCTCCCCTATTTTTCGATATTACACTCACCGAAGTTTTACCTTAATTAACCTAACTTATACCCATAAAGCCTGTAATATTAAACAGGCTTTTTTTTGCTGATTTTTAAATATTCCATTCCCCTATCTTTGCCCACCCGAAAAATTGGGATAAAATTTTGTAAAACCGTTACTAATATGCAACTGAAAGGCTTGGTTCGATTTTTTGCGATTGCACTTATTTTAATTTGTTTGTATCAATTATCATTTACATGGATTGTAAAAAGCCATGAAAATGCTATGGAAGCTAAAGCAAGCAAATGGTTAAAAGACAACTATCCAACTGCCGAACAAAAATATGCTGGCAATGCCGATGCGATTGCTTTGTATGAAGACACACTTAAACAAATTAAGTCTACTCGTTTACAACGTTTATTAGACAGTACTAAAGAAAGTAAAATTGGACCCTTTGGTTTAACTACTTATCAAAGTGCAAAAGATCAAGAGTTATTATTAGGCTTAGATCTTCAAGGTGGTATGAGTGTTACTATGGAAGTTGGTTTAGATGGCTTAATTAAATCTTTAGCCAATTATACCAAAGATCCTGCATTCAATAACGCTTTAACCGAAGCTGTTAAACGCAAAGCAAATACAGGAACAGATTTGGTTACTTTATTCAATGAAGAATTTAAGAAAGCCAATCCAAACGGAAAACTAGCTCCTTATTTTGCTGCTAGAAGCAATGGTGCAATTAAGTTTGATGATAGCGATACCAAAGTACTTACTTTTTTAAAGGAACAATCAGATGTTGCTTTTGAAAATACGTACAGAATTTTACGTACTCGTATAGATAAATTTGGCGTTTCTTCTCCAAATATTAATAAGAATCCTGCTAAAGGAATTATTACTATTGAATTAGCAGGTGTAAATGATCCTGAGAGAGTTCGTAAATACTTACAATCTACTGCTAACTTACAATTCTTTGAAGTATATACAGTTGAAAACGACGAATTAAGAAAAGGTTTAGAAACTGCTGACAAAACTTTACAAGATTATTTGAATGGTGTTAAAGCAACTGATACAACAGCAACTACTGTTGCTAAAACTGAAGAAGTAAAAGATACTACAGTTACTAGAAAAATTTCGGATACCAACTCAAGCACTACCAAAGCTGCTGATACAACCAAACAAAAGAACAATGCTAATCCAATTAGCTCTTTGTTTACCATGGGTGGCGAACATCAGCCATATCAAAATGCTAAAGGTGGTTACACATATCCTGGTGCATTGTCTTATGTTGCCATAAAAGATACAGGTTTATTAAATGGATATTTAAGAATGGAAATGGTGAAGAACAAATTTCCAAACAACTTAGTATTCATGTATGGTAAAGCATCGGACGATAAAGGAAAAACTTCTAATAAGTTTTTAAACTTGTATGCTATTAAAACTTTAGATAATGGTCAAGCTCGTTTAGAAGGTGAACATGTTGCCGAAGCTAGACAAGATTATCAAGGTACTAAAGTGGTTATTAGCATGACCATGGATAAAGAAGGTACTAAAATTTGGGGCGATATGACTACCAAAAATGTTGGTAAGCCATTAGCTATTGTATTAGATAATTTTGTGTACTCTGCACCCAATGTAAACGAACCTATTACAACTGGTAGTTCTCAAATTTCTGGTAACTATACCATTAAAGAAGCACAAGATTTATCAGAAATTTTACAAACTGGTAAATTACCAGCTCCTGCTAAAATTGTACAAGAACAAGTAATTGGTGCCACTTTAGGAGAAGAAGCGGTGAACGGTGGTTTAATGAGCTTTGGAATATCGTTCTTAGTAATTTTCATATTAATGATTATTTACTATAATACTGCAGGTTGGGTAGCTAACATTGCTTTAATACTCAATATTTTATTTACTGTAGGTATTTTAGCTTCTTGGGGTTTTACACTTACAGCTGCTGGTATTGCAGGTTTAGTATTAACCATTGGTATGGCGGTAGATACCAACGTAATTATTTTTGAAAGAATTAAAGAGGAATTGCTAAAAGGGAAAAGCTACAGTGTTGCTGTTAACGATGGTTATAAACGTTCATTAGCACCAGTTTTAGATGCTCACGTAACATCATTTTTAACTGCTGCCATTTTATTTGCTTTTGGTTTAGGCCCTGTACTAGGATTTGCAACTACACAAATGTTGGGTATTACACTAAGTTTATTTTGTGGAATTTTAGTATCTCGTTTAATCACAGATATGTACACCAGCAAAAAAGGTGGTAAGCATTTTGAATACTTTACTGCAATTTCAAAAAGAGTATTTAAACATGCTTCATATAAGTTTATTGAATATAGAAAAGTAGCTTATGGTATTTCTGTTGTAGTATTGTTATTAGGCATAGCTTCATTCTTCAATGGTTTTGATGAAGGTGTTGAATTTGCAGGTGGACGTAGTTATGTTATACGCTTTGACAAACCAGTAAATCCAGATGCTTTAAGAGACGAATTGAAAACTGTTTTTGGGGGCGAAACTCCTATTATTAAAACAGTAGGAAGTTCAAGCCAACTTGATATTACTACTTCTTATAAAATAAAAGAAACAGGTAATAAAGTAGATTCTATTGTTGAGCAAACTTTATTCAATGGTTTACAAAAACATTTACCACAAGGATTAACCTATGCCGAGTTTGATAGCAAGTACAAACAAAGTTCTCAAACTGTGTTACCTACTATTTCAGATGAATTAAAATCTGGAGCATTTCAAGCAGCTATCATGGCTTTATTAATGATTTGCTTGTACATCTTTATTCGTTTTAGAGATTGGAGATATTCAGTAGGTACTATTGTAGCTTTATTGCACGACGTATTTGTAACATTAATTGTATTCTCGTTTGCAAGAAGCATTGTTCCTTTCCCATTAGAAATAGATCAGCATTTTATTGCTGCTGTTTTAACGGTAATTGGTTTCTCTATGAACGATACGGTGATTGTATACGATAGAATTCGTGAAGACAGTAAATTGTATCCTGCTATGCCTAAAGAACAGTTAATTAATACAGCTATTAACCAAACGTTGAGTCGTACTATCATGACTTCATTAACGGTATTCTTAACCATTTTAATCTTATTCATCTTTGGTGGAGAGGTTACAAGAGGTTTTGCATTTGCTATGTTAATTGGGGTTATTACAGGTACATACTCTTCTATTTTTGTAGCTGCTCCAATATTGGTTGACTTTGCAAAAAGCAAACCATTAGGTAAGCAAGAAATAAAAAAATAAAAGATAGCTTAGTTGAAAAACTAAAATCGAAATAATAAAAAACTAAAAAGGGCTTGCTAATAACAAGCTCTTTTTAGTTTTAAAAAAACCGATTTCCCTGTTTAATAAAATTTATCAAAAAGAACAAAATCAGGTTTGTTCAATTAGTTTTTTTTCATTTACTTTGCCGCCTGCTAAAGCAGATGGTTCGGTAGCTCTCCCTACACTGTGTAGGGATGGATAGAGCAACTGTCTTCTAAGCAGTAGGTCATTGGTTCGGTAGCTCAGCTGGATAGAGCAACTGCCTTCTAAGCAGTAGGTCATTGGTTCGAATCCAATCCGAATCACTTTAAAGGTTTTACTAATATGTAAAACCTTTTTTTATGCAATAAAATCAAGGGTTTCAGAGGTTTTTCACTTTTTTCAGAAATCTATTTTTTATACAATTGTTTCAGTAGTGTTTCAGTAAACCGGCATCACCCTAAAATCCACTGAAACATGTCAGTCACTTTTAACCTAGAACTCAGCAAGAGCAACACTTCCGGCAAAGAAGGTAGTGTATTAATCAGGATTACTAAACAACGTAAACTGAAAAGAATTGGTACAGGAATTTCAATACCCATACAAGCATGGGATAAAGTACATCAAAAAGTAAAAAAGAGTCATCCCCTATCTATTCCGTACAATAGTGTACTACAGGAAACTTTAAAAAAAGTAATTACAGCCTATAGTACCCTACTACAAACATCAGAGGATTTTAGTTTAGATGACATAGTGGCTAGTCTTACCAATACTACCAATCAAAACTTTTTTGATTTTGCATACAGCACAAAAATGGCTGAAATAAAAAGCAGACAAAAACTGGGAACCTACAGAAGATACGAAGCTGTATTTAACAAATTGAAAGAATATGCAGGTAATAATTTAACCCTTAATCAAATTAATTACCCTTTTCTACAGAAGTACATATTACACCTTAAAATAAAGCACCTTAACACACAAGATACTATTTCAGCAAATCTTAGTGTAATAAGAACTATTCTCAATGAAGCCATAAAATATGAGCTCTATAAAGGTAGTAGTCCGTTCAATCAGTTAAAAATGAAGTACACTGATAATACCAAAGAAAAGTTAACTGCAGATGAAATCAAACGTATGCTTACATGTCCCCTACCCATCTCACGTTCAGTCAACTTAGCAAGAGACTTCTTCCTAGCATGTTTCCTTTCAGAAGGAACACGAGGTGGAGATATGATTGCTATGAAAAAAGAATACATCATTAATAATTGTTTGGTATTCAAACAACAAAAAACAGGAACCCAAATGGTTATTCCTATTGTACCGGAGTTATTGGAAATATTTAAAAAGTACATGGGTACAGGAGACTATATATTCCCGTTACTTAATGAAGATAAAGTAGTGAACGAAATTGTTGTGGGTAATAAACTAGCCTATATCAATAAGTATTTAAAAGAGGTTGCCAAGTACTGTGGTATTTTTAAAAATCTATCTACACACGTAGCACGGCACACCTTTACAGATTTAGCTTTAGAAGCTTCCAATGGAAATATTTATCAGGTACAAAAAAGCCTAGGTCATACTTCAGTTAAAACAACAGAAATTTATTCAAGAAACAGGGTGAATTATAATAAAAAATCTTTGCTACCAGATATTCTGCAACAACTTAACAATCATAAATAATGGTATAAAATATCATTAAATAGTCATTAACATTACCTTTAGCACATATTTATATATCAGTAAGTATTATGGCTAAAGAAAAGAAAGAAAAAGTTGTAGAACAGAAACCATTTGAGCAATTATTATGGTCTGCAGCAGATAAGCTTAGAAAGAACATAGATGCCGCTGAATACAAACACTATGTACTAGGTCTATTATTTTTAAAATATGTAGCAGATGCATTTGAGGAACTGCACACCAAAATATTAAACAAAGAAGGAGAGCATGCCTACGATGATCCTGAAGATAAATTGGTGTACAGTTCTAAGTATGTATTCTTTGTGCCTACTAACTCACGTTGGAGTTACCTAGTATCAAGAGCAAAACTTCCCACTATAGGAGAAGATGTAGATACTGCTATGGATTTGATAGAAAAAGAAAATCCTAAACTACGTGGAGTACTACCCAAACAGTTTGCACGACCCCAGTTGGATAAAATGATATTGGGAGAACTGATAGATGTAATCAACAACATCAATATTGGTAATGAAGCAGCACGTAAAAAAGATTTACTGGGAGTAGTGTATGAATATTTCCTTGGGCAGTTTGCATTAGCAGAAGGACGTAAAGGAGGACAGTTCTATACGCCACGTTCAGTAGTACAGCTATTAATAGATATGCTACAACCCACTAAGGGCAAAGTGTACGACCCCTGCTGTGGTAGTGGTGGCATGTTTGTAATGAGTGAAAAGTTTGTATTACAGCATCAGGGAAGAATAGATGATATTACTATTTATGGACAAGAAAGTAACCAGACCACTTGGAGGTTAGCTGTAATGAATTTAGCTATACGTGGTATAGATTCTGAACAGGTAAAATGGAACAGTGAAGGTAGTTTTTTAAAAGATGCTCACCCAGACCTTAAAGCAGATTATATAATAGCTAATCCACCATTTAATATAAGTGACTGGAGTGGTGAGCTCTTAAGAAACGATGGTAGATGGAAGTATGGAGCACCACCTTTAGGAAATGCTAACTATGGTTGGTTACAACACATGTTGTACCATTTATCTCCTACAGGTAAAGCAGGAGTAGTACTATCTAAAGGAGCATTAACTACCAAGCAAAGTGGTGAGTATGAAATTAGAAAAGCTATGTTGGAAGATGGAGTGATAGACTGTATTGTAAACCTTCCCACCAAGTTATTCCTCAATACACAAATACCTGCTTGTTTATGGTTTTTAAATAGGGGTAAAAACAGACAACGTAAAGGAGAAGTATTATTTATAGATGCACGTAACCTGGGGTTTTTAGTAAACCGTAGTACCAGAGAATTTACCAATGATGATATTGCACAAATAAGTGAAACCTACCACCACTGGTTAAACAGCAGAGATGCTTATAACGATATACCGGGTTTTTGTAAATCTGCATCTTTAGAAGAAATAAAAGTCTTGGACTATGTACTTACACCGGGCAGGTATATAGGTTTACCTGATGATGAAGATGATTTTAATTTTACTGAAAGGTTTACCAAACTAAATGCAGAATTAGAACAACAAATGCAGGAGGAAGTTCAACTTAATGAAAGAATAAAAATAAACTTATCTAAATTAAAGGAGGTGGAGAATGATTGAGTGGAAGGCAGTTGCATTAAAAAATATAACAACCAAAATAGGTAGTGGATCAACACCTACTGGTGGTGGAGAATCTTATAAAGATGTTGGTGTTTCATTAGTAAGAAGTCAAAATATTCTTGATTTTAAATTTTCAGAACAAGGATTAGCATTTATTGATGAAAATCAAGCATATGAGTTAAGGAGTGTAACAATGGATGAGGAAGATGTATTATTAAATATAACAGGGGATAGTGTTGCAAGATGCTGCATAATCCCTAAAAAAATACTACCAGCAAGGGTTAATCAACATGTTGCAATTATAAGAGCTAATAAAGAAATAGCAAAGCCTCATTATTTACTTTATAATCTAATTTATCAAAAAGAAACTCTTTTGACTTTTTCAGAAGTTGGTGCAACTAGAAGAGCATTAACTAAGAGTATGATAGAAGATTTTGAACTTTTTCTACCCCCACTCCCAGAGCAAGAACGTATAGCAGAAGTCCTCAGCAGTTTGGATGATAAGATAGGCCTGCTGCACCGTAATAATAAAACACTGGAGCAGTTAGCTGAAACATTATTTAGGCAGTGGTTTGTAGAGGAAGCTAAGGAAAGCTGGGAAGAAACAAAAATTGGTCAATTTATTATACCCAAAAAAGGGAAAAACATTACAAAATCAGAAGCCATAAACGGAATTTATCCAGTAGTAGCTGGTGGTTTAAAACCCTCATGTTATCATAATCAATCAAATACTAAATCACCTGTTATTACAATTAGTGCATCAGGAGCAAACGCTGGTTTTTTAAAGCTGTATTACACTGAAGTATGGTCTTCTGATTCTAGCTTTATAGATGAAACTGTCACCAACTTTATATATTTTTTTTATGTCCAGCTAAAACTAAAGCAAACTCAAATATTTGATAAACAAGAAGGGAGTGCTCAACCTCATATCTATCCTAGTCATATTATGGACTTAGAAACATTTGATTATCCAGTTAATTTAGTTGATAAATATAATCAAACAGTTAAGCCATTTTTTGATAAAATTGGAAGAAATCTTACTCAAATACAACAACTAGAAACCTTACGTGACACACTCTTACCAAAGTTAATGAGTGGTGTAGTGAGGGTTGAAAATTAAAAAACTATTTAAAATGTACATAATACTAACTATTGTTTTTGTCATTTGTTTTTGGGTACTTGTCTTTAAAAATCAACAAAATATAGACTTAAAAGATCAAAATGAAATGCTCAGGAATAAAAACAAGACCAAAGAAGAAAAAGAAGCAGAAGATAAATTAAGATATGAAGCAGAAAAAAAGAGAGTTTTAAAAGAAGTTGAGGACACACACGGTATATAGAAATCTAAATGACTAAAATAATAGAAAACCACATAGAACAATGGGTAGAGAATTCAATGAGTAAGATTTCTACAGGTTGCTTTTAAAGGAGTTCAAACAAATAATTAATTGCATTAAATTAAAACTATTGAGAGGTATTTAAAATGAAAATAAATATTTTTCTTCGAAATATAATTAATAATACCAGTGATTTTCTCGTTGGCTTTTCTAAAGGATTTGGAGAAGAAAGGGGAGCTTTAATTATAATTCCTGTTTTAATCATTTACAGCAGATATTTCAAAGAAAGACCAATTATTGATTATGATCATGGGTTTGGTGATAGAATATTTTCAATAGCTAAATTAATAATTTGGATTCTATTAATATTTTATATTATCATATGGCTCTTAGAAGTAGCAATTAAAGTGATAGTTTATTTTTATCATTCATCTGAAAAGACAAAAAGTATTTATAAAGCGTCAATGAAATTGGCTATAAAAAAATCAGCTACAGATTCAATTGTTTTAAATAAAATATATAAATGGACTAAAGGATGTTATTTTTTTATTCTAAAAATATATAAAGAAATATTTTTAATATAGTAGTATAAGGAATATGCTTAATTAATATATACAAAAAAATGGATAAATACATAAAAAATCTTTTACCAAGATTAAAACAATACGGACAAAAACTTAATAAAATAGAAAGTTTTGTAGATAAAACATGGGTATTATACAATGAAACCAATGGATTTCAAACTTTCAGGTTTAAACGTGGGGGTAGGCTGATCATTACTACCAACGGAATAATTGATGAATGCAAATGGGATTACCATGCCCCAGATGGGTTGCAAATAAATCCTTCAGGTAAAAAAGGAGTAATGTATAGACATGCTTTTTTCTTAGAATCCTTATTTATTATGCAAGTTGAAGGTAGAAGTATAGAACCGGTATTATTTTACAATGAAGCTAAAATACCTGATGGTGATGTTTTCAATTATCTAAAGAAAATTTATATTTCAAAAAATAGTTTAAGTTCTATTGGTACCCAAGGAAAATATTATTTTGAAGACACTTACGGATATGGATTAAAAACCGGTGTACATGTAGTTGATGCACAGCTTGAAATAGTAGATTCAAAAAAAATCAAAATTGATAATAAAGAAATTACAATTGAAAATGGCAAAATAGTTAGTATAGTTTACAACTCTCAATTAGATAGTGAATCAGGTATACTCAAAATTAAATCTAACAGCATAATTGATGAATATAATATGATTTCTGTAGGTGCCGAAGTTCGTTATCCAAGTAACTATTTAGCAAGTGGAGTAATTAAAATATACAATGACTCGAATGTAAAAAAAATACATGTTAAAAATGGTTTCATAACAAAAGTTGTTTTTAAAAATCAACCTTTTTTAGTAGTAATTTTAGTAATACTAATGATACTCATATTGGGAATTTTTTGTGCAGTATTTATTTTAAAAACAAACCAGGTTCCAGAAAATCAGAATACAACTATTGTTGATTCTATTGATGCAAGAAATATTGTGTTTGCAGATGATACAGTAGTAAGTGCTGTTAGCCCAACGGTAGTTGATAGTGCTGCATATGCAACAGACACTCAAATTGATAGCTATTCTCTTTTTGAAATGACAGAATCATCTGCTAATGAAATGGAATTAAAGAGTTACTTGGAAAAAATATTCTTCAAGCTGCATTATATCAATAATAATTATCCTACTGAAATTAATAAATACATACAAGCTGCAAAAAAAATTAACAAAAAACCAATTTTCATAAACAATTTAAACAAATATGTAACTTTTGAAGATTTTTTAAATGACGAAGATCTATGCATAAGAGTAAGTGAAATTGTCAAAATTGATTATAGTAACGAATCATACTTTGTAGACCTTAATTTTTATCACGTATGACACGTATCATTGAAAATCATATAGAACAATGGGTAATAGAATCCCTTCAAGAGAACGGTTATACCTTTCTTGCACCAGAGTATTTAGACCCTGACAACATTAATACACTAAGGGCTAATTACTCTGATGTACTAATACTCTCTCATTTACAGGAAGCATTGGTGAGGATAAATCCCAAACTTTCTGCTTCCACCATACAACAAGCAATACGTGATGTACAACAAGTAAACACTCATGGAGACCTTGTTGCTTGTAATCAGCATTTCCAAATACTATTAACCCAAGGCATTGATACCACCTTTGTAGAGAACGGAGAAGAACGTACAGTAAAAGCATGGTTGATTGATAAAGAAAACCCAAGTAATAATAACTGGGTAGTTACACATCAGCTCACTATCATAGAAAACGGTCAGAACAAAAGACCAGATGTTATCATCTACCTTAATGGTATTCCTGTCATAGTGTTTGAATTAAAAAATGCTACTGATAGTAATGCCACTATAGATAAAGCTTACCAACAATTACAGAATTATCATAAGTCCATACCTAACCTTTTCTGCTACAATTTATTGGAAATAATATCCGATGGCTTAGAAGCTAAAGTAGGAACCATTACAGCAGACATTTCAAGGTTTATGAGTTGGAAAACAGCAGACGGTAAAACTACTGCTGCAAGAACTACCAGTGAACTACAAGTTATGATGGTAGGATTGTTTAACATACCTACCTTATTAGACCTCAGTTTAAATTTCATTGTATTTGAAAAGTATTCATCTGAAGATGCTAAAACAAAAATTGTAAAAGTTGGAGTGATAAAAAAGGTAGCTGCTTATCACCAATATTATGCTGTAAAAAAAGCAGTAATTTCTACTTCACAAGCAAGTGATGTTGGAGGTAATAAAAAAGGTGGTGTAGTATGGCATACACAAGGTAGTGGTAAAAGTTTGTCAATGGTATTTTATACCGGACTTCTGGTACAACATTTAAACAATCCAACAGTATTGGTTATTACAGACCGTAATGATTTAGATGAACAGCTTTTTGAAACCTTTGCTAATTGTTCACAGTTATTACGTCAAGTTCCTGTACAAATAGATAGTAGAAGCAGCTTAATAAAAGAACTAAAGAACAGACAGTCTGGTGGTATTTTTTTTACTACCATACAAAAGTTTTTACCCGAAGATGGCACTACACAATATGACCAACTTTCTGATAGAAGAAATATTGTAGTAATAGCTGATGAAGCCCACAGAACACAATATGGATTTGAGGCTAAAATAAAATATATAAAAGATAAAGATGGAAATGAAATAGGTACAGATATTGGATATGGGTTTGCAAAACACATGCATGATGCTTTACCAAATGCAACATTCATAGGCTTTACAGGTACACCTGTAGAAAGTACAGATAAAAATACCAAAGCAGTTTTTGGAGAGTATGTAGATGTTTATGACATAGAAAGAGCAGTAAGAGATAAAGCTACAGTTCCTATCTATTATGAAAACAGATTTGCCAAACTAAGGCTGAATGAACTATTTATTGATGACTTAGATGACAAGCTAAACATAGCAGCCGAAGGAATACCGGAGTACATGGTTAAACAAGCCATAGAAAAAGCAACAAGGCAAGAAGCTATTGTAGGAAATAAAGAACGTTTAGAATTAATAGCCAATGATATTGTAACTCACTATGAGGACAGAGAATCAACATTTGCAGGTAAAGCCTTAGTGGTTGCAATGAGTAGAACTGTAGCAGTAAAACTATACAATGAAATTGTTGCACTAAGACCTGATTGGAATACTGATGATGATGATACAGGTAATATAAAAGTAATCATGACAGGCAGTTCATCTGATGAGGAATTTTTACGACCACATATCAGAAATAAATTAGGCAGAACAAAAATTGCCAACCGTTTAAAAGATGCAAATGATACACTAAAGATGGTAATAGTGGTAGATATGTGGCTTACAGGTTTTGATGCTCCTATTCTGCACACTATGTACCTTGATAAGGACATGAGTGGTCATAATTTAATGCAGGCAATTGCAAGAGTAAACAGAGTGTTTAGAGATAAGCCTGGTGGGCTGATAGTAGATTATGTACCGGTAACAGGAAATTTAAAAGCAGCATTAAAAACCTATACAGAAAGTAGTGGTACAGGAAACATTGCTATTGATATTACAGAGGCAGCAGCCTTTATGCTTACTAAGTTAGAAGTGGTACAACAAATGTTTCATGGCTTTGATTACAAAGAATATTTTACAGCTACTACAGGTAAAAAGTTGAATATTATTTTAGAAGCAGAAGACCATATACTAGGATTAGAAGAAGGAAAAGAAAGGTATTTAAGAGAAGTAAGTTCACTAAGTAAATCTTATGCATTAGCAAAATCTGAAACTGCTGCAAAAGAAATTACAGAAGAGGTTGCATTTTTTCAGGCTGTTAAAGCAAGGCTGTCAAAATTTGATTTAGCAGTAACAGGACAACAAAGAAAAGAGTTTGAAGATACTATAAAAGGTATGGTAGAATCTGCTGTTTCTTCAGATGGAATAATTAATTTACTAGACCAAGCTGGTTTAGACAAACCAACAGTTTCAATATTTTCAGATGACTTCATGGATGAAGTAAAAAATATGAAACAGAAAAATGTAGCTATTGAACTATTAAAAAAATTATTATCCGACCAGATTAAAATAAGGTTCAAAAAGAATGCTGTAGTAAATAAAGGTTTTACTGAAAAGTTACAAGAAGCCATATCACAGTACAACAGAAAAAGTATCACTGCATTAGAAATGTTGGAGCTGTTATTAGAGATTACAAAAGATGTAAATACAGAATCTGAGAGAGGTGCAGATTTGGGTTTAACCGAAACAGAGAAAGCTTTTTATGATGCATTGACAGTGAATAAATCTGCAGTAGAATTAATGGGAGATGCAAAGCTGATGATAATAGCAAAGGAGTTAGTAGAACGTGTAAAACGTAGTACAAATATTGACTGGACAATCAGACAATCTGCGAAGGATAAAGTGAAGTTGGAAGTAAAAAGGGTATTAAGGTTTTACCAATATCCACCTGATGATGAACCACGTGCAATTGATACTGTTTTAGAACAAGCTGAGTTACATGCTGGTGAATTAGTTTAATATTATTAATAAAATAGTATGGCAAAAGCAATAAAAAAAGCCGTTAAGAAAAAAACTACCAAAAAGAAAGTAGCTGAAAAGAAAGTAGTAAAATTATCTACAAAACAGAAAGTACTAATTATTGAAAGTTATCTTAAAAGTAAATTCAACTTTAGATATAATCCTATTTCAGATAGAACGGAATATAAAACAATAAGAGCTAAAGATTATGAGCCTTTAACTGAAAGAGATATAAACTCCATTTTTAGAGATTTAAACCACAATAGTGTTTCCTGTCAAATGTCAATGCTGAAAAGTATTCTGCATTCTGATTTTATACCGACCAAAGACCCATTTGTTGAATATTTTAAATTATTACCAAAATACAAAAAGTCTGATCCTGATTATATTGGAATGTTATTAAATACTGTAACAGCTGATAATAATGAGTTTTGGAAGATAGCTTTTCCAAAATGGTTGGTAAATACTGTTGCTTGTTCTATCAATCCAAAGTTTATCAATCAAAATGTTTTAGTGTTTGTAGGCAATCAAGGTATTGGTAAATCTACTTGGTTAAATAAACTTGTACCAAAACAATTAGAAGGTTATTTATACTCAGGTATAGTAAACCCAAACAATAAAGACACACTAGTTAATCTATCTGAAAACCTAATCATTAACTTGGATGAACTTGAAAATCTAAATAAAACTGAGTTAGGAAGTTTGAAAGCATTAATTACTCAATCTGCAATCAAGCTAAGGAAAGCATATGGTATTTTTAATGAAAGTTTTGTTAGGAGAGCCTCATTTGTAGGTTCAGTAAATGAAGTAGAATTTCTTACAGACCCTACAGGCAATAGAAGGTATTTGGTTGTTAACTGTAAGGATATTGATTACTTGCATAATGTTGATATGGATTTGGTATACAGTCAGGCATATTATCTATACAATCAAGAATTATCTAAACCTGGTAGCTTCCCATTTTATTTTGATAAAAAAGATGTTGCTCTAATAGAAAATAACAACAACATGTTTAATAGGGCAAGTATGGAAGAAGAATTGATACTTAAATACTTTAGAACCCCTACGACTGATGATATGGAAAATAACATTCAACTTTTACAGCCGGTTGAAATCATGACATATATAACTGATAAAGAAAAAATAAGACCAGACAACTCTCTTTTAAGAAAACTTGGACAGGCTTTACAAAAACATGGATTTCAAAAAATTAGCATTGGAGGTCAAAAGCCCTATAAAGTTATTGAATTAGAAAAGCCCTTAACTAATAACACTCCATAAATAACCCTGCAATAATGGGAATAAATTCTCGTGAAGAATACATAACACTAAAAGAAGTTATAGTAAACGAACTTGTTAAAGTTAATAATATAGATATATCACTTTTAAAATAAATAGGAAGGATTGGAAAGATTAATTTGTAAGATACAAGAAGTGTAATTTTATTTTTTATAATACACTTTTAGATACCTCATTATAATTACTACTTTCCTATCCTTCCATTTTAGTATGTTTTGTAACTCTAAATAATCAACTCCTTTAATAAGCTCATTTCCATTTTTTAATTTTTTTTAAAATTTCATTTTAATCAAATTTTCTTATTCCCATTATTCATTACTTACATTTTATAAATTATTTATTGTTCAAAATTCAAGTCTATATTTTTGCTGTACCTAATTATTATGAGTAGAGTTACACCTAAAATAAAAAAAGAAGTAGAAGACTTCATCAACTCCTCATATAATGATAACATATCCATAATCACTCCTGAACCTTTAGATAAGAAAACTTTACTTCAACATAAGCCGGCACATATTGATGATGAAGATTGGATACAAAACTGCAAATGGATTGTACACTCAATCATCCAACTTTCCTTTGATAAAAGAAATTATAAGCCAGGGGATTATGTCCCCTTGTATTCTAAAACCCTAAAGCAAAATTGTGGTAACAATTATTATGTATATCTGGAAGGATTACTGAACAGTGGAATTATAGAATGTGACGAAAAGTATTCTATAACCAATCATGAAAGTTTAGGCTTTAGATTATCAGATAGATATGCAAGCTCACCAATAAAACATATTACTCTTACAGATAAGTTTCTTGTAAGAAGAATTAGGAAATACAGAAAACAAAAGATTGAGGAATTAAAAATCAAAGCTGCACCTATAGCTCATTTGGTAAGATGGATAACTTATGATGGTTTAAAAATAGACAAAGAAGCAACTCTAGAATTTCTGGAAACATATACAAGAAAACTTACTGCAGAATTATCTAAAAGAAATCTCAAAAAGAAACATCAAAAAAAGCAAGAGGCTTTTGTACTAAAAAGGTATTACAAAATAAAATACGAAATTGAAAGTTGGAAAACTAACAAATACATTTCTATTGATGATACCGGTGGTAGATTGTATACTCCCTTAACAGGTCTACCAAGCTTATTTAGAAACTTCCTAACTTTTAATGAAGAGGAGCTAGTTGGTTTTGATATTAAGAATAGCCAACCACTTCATTTTCTTACTATGTTGAAGAAGGAATTCTGGAAGAGTTATACCCCTGGATTGACTTTGAAGAGGTTAGATGATAAATTATGGGAGTATTTACAGAAAGAAGAAGATTATACTAGTAATATTATGTTTCAGGAATCTTCTGAAACCCAATCCAGTAAAGGGTTTGATAATTACACTTTCAAAAACCTTGTACAAAATGGTAAACTTTATGAGTTTATCTGCTACAAATTCTTCAATAAACATCTCACTAAGGGTGGATTAGACAGGTTCAATACTAGGGCTAAAACCAAACAGGAGTTCATGCACATGATGTATCATAACCCCAAAGTTCCCCATTCAAAAGCTAAGGCTGTTTTTGCTGATTTTGAGAATTTGTTTCCAGTTGAAGCTTCAGTAATGAATTTGATGAAGAAAAGAAAGTATAATGACTTTCCTATAATTCTACAAAAAATAGAAGCTCAAATGTTGTTGCACAGGGTAGCTAAAAGAGTTTATGATATCAACCCTGATATACCTCTCTTTACAATTCATGACAGCATTCTTACAACCAGGCAACATGCCAGTACATTAAAGTTAATTTTAGAAGATGAGTATCAAAAACTATTAGGATTTATACCCCAATTTGAAAAAACAGAATATTCAGAACATAATGCTTGGGGAGAAATAAATAAATACACTAAGTCAAAAGTAGACCAAGCTGATGTAGAGATTAGTGAAGATGGATTTATGCTCCCGGAAAGTTTTAGATTTTTAAAATGTGAACATTGGGATTTTGATGTTAAGCAAAATAATATAATTACAACTCCTGATTTTACTAATTACAATACAACTCCTGAAGGGTTAAAGAAAGTCACTGCTAAGAAGTCTCACACTAGAAAATTAAAGAAATAATCAACTGTACTTCTCACAATATTTCGTGGATAAAATAGCTATAACCCGTTTAATCTCTGTTTTAAAAGAGGTAATTCTTAAAATTTTTTATACCAAAATTTTGACCTCGTGTTATAGTGTATAATTGATTACTCATCAACCAACCCCCACTCAATTCCGAACAGCATCCACCCCTCCTACAGGATTTGGAACAACTTTATCTAACCCTAGACATCAAAAAAACAAACAGGCTTCTGGAGTCTTGAAGTTAATCTTCCAAACCCTTAGGGACACCTATAACAACTTAGTAGTGCACATTAAATTGTTTGGGTTGGTGTATGCTCAATATTAATTAACCATTTAAAAAATTAAAAACATGGTCACAGTAACCAACTATGCCGCTAGAACAAGAAAAGACGGTACAGAATTTTTCACTTTAGAATTAACCGGGGGATTAGAAATCCAGCAGAGTCAAACAACAGGCAAAATGTATGCAACTGTAAAGAAGTGTTCAATACCTTCTACGTTTGATGAAAACATAGCTAAGACTATGATTGGTCAACAGATTGAAGGTGATGTTGTAAGGGTTGAAACAGACCCTTATGAGTACACAAACAAACGTACAGGGGAAGTGCTTTTATTACAGCACATTTTTGCTTACAGACCTAAAGGTTCAATGGAACTAATAGGACAAACAAAGGTTGGGGAATTGGAATTAGCTTAACCCAACAATTCAGCAATTTAATAAGCTAGCAACAATGGTGGAACAAACTAATCACAGCCACACACTTAGATTCTACGACTTATTGAATGCAGCTGAATGGTGGTTAGTTAAGCAAGGGGTTGGTGGTTAATTCCATCAGCCCTTTTTATTTATTAAACTTTTAAAATTTAAACAACATGAAGTTAGAAAAAGCTTCCAGAAAGAAAGCTAAAATTAAAGTTTCAATAGCTGGAACTAGTGGCTCAGGAAAAAGCTATAGTGCCATTTTACTCTCTCTGGGAATTTGTAAGGATTCAAATAAAATATGTATCATAGATACAGAATCCCATTCAGCCTCACTGTACAGTCATTTAGGAGAATTTAACGTAATTAACTTAACAGCTCCATTTCATCCTGATAGGTATGTTGAAGCAATCAAATTATGTGAACAATCTGGTATTGAAGTAATAATTATTGATAATGCTACAAATGCTTGGAGTGGTCAAGGTGGTTGTTTACAGCTACACGAAAAGGAAACATCTAAAATGAAAATTCCAAATTCTTTCACAGCTTGGAACAGTATTACACCAATTTATCAAAAATACTTAGATGCTATTATTAACAGCAGTTGTCATATTATCTGTACACTTAGAAGTAAAACAGAATATATTATTTCTGAACGTAATGGACGACAAGTCCCACAGAAAGTAGGTACAGCTCCAATGATCAAAGATGGTTTTGACTATGAGATGTTTATTGCTTTTGATCTTGACCAACAGCACAAAGCCTTTTCTACAAAAGACAGAACAGGATTGTTTCAAGATAAAGAACCATTTGTAATATCAACCAACACCGGCAAACTCATATTGGATTGGTGTAACAGTGTTCCTGATGTAACAGTGGATGATGTTTCTGTTAGAATTAACGATTGTATTTCAATCAAAGACCTACTTGCATTGTATCAAGAATTTCCTCATTTCAAAGAAGCATTAAAGCCTGAATTTGAAAGAAGGAAAAGACAAATCATGATACATCAAGAAGTAAAATCCCAATTAACTAACCAAGAAAACTTTTCACAAAATGGATTACATTGAAATTATTGAAGAGGTACCAATTGTACCAGATGTTATTGCTCCTATAGAAGTGAGTAGTAGCAAACCTTTCATCGAAGCTAACACTATAGAATGTTCTTTAGCAGAAATAAAAAAACACCATATCATTCCTGTATTTGTAAAGGACAATGAAACATTAATTTCTCATGATGAATTTATTGATACTACAAGTGAATTAGCTGCTGAGTTTTATATCGGAGAACACATTTTAAAGCCCAGCATTAGGCTATCTCACCCAATCAAAGGCAGAGTTCCAGAAGCAAAAGATAAGCCTGCAAATCAGCTGTATGAATGGGAAAAAACATTGTACTACGAACGTATGATGTTTGCTGTTGAAATACCAAGTATACAAGCTGAAATTGGTGGTAACAATCTCTCACTAACTATTGGTGGTGTTAAAGCTTATAACACCGATAATTTGTACAGCCGAAGTATTTGTGACCAGCACTTTAAAGTATTTATTGGATTTCAAAATAAGGTATGTACCAATCTGTGCATATGGACTAATGGTTATATGAGTGATGTAAAGGTTAAAACGATTGGACAATTAAAAGGAGTAATTAAGTCTTTGTTGGAAAGCTACAACCACAACTATCACGTATACCATTTAAACAAGCTTACTGAGTTTAGTATTACCGAACAGCAGTTTGCACAACTGGTAGGACGAGCAAGAATGTACAATAACTTACCAGCACAAATGAAAGCTGATATTCCACAAATACTTTTTGGTGACCAACAAATGTCTGCTGTTGTTCGAGATTTTTATAAAGATGAAAGCTTTTGTAAAGATGCTAATGGTAACATTAATCTCTGGCGGTTGTACAATCTTTTTACAGGAAGTAACAAATCCTCCTACATTGATAGCTTCATTGACCGTTCAGTAAATGCCTACAATTTGGTAGAACAAATTAAGTGGAGTTTAGAAGGAAAGAAAGAGAGCTGGTTCTTGAATTAATGTTATCAACTCTCCTCTATAAAGGGATAACCTACATTGTTTAATTACTTTAATTTTGCAGTCATGTCAGCAGAAATACTCATAGCATTTTTTTTAATTGGCAGATTAATAAAGTACACCAATACTTTATTTGATGAACCTGTAAAGGAGCCAGAGATTAAGGAACACTGTATAAGCTTCAGCGGCAGTCCTGTCTATTATAAAAATATATTTCAAGGAAGGTACATTAAATCCACATTATCAAGAAATGCTTATGAAGTGCTTGAGATAGATTTTGATGCAGGAATAAATCCTGAAATGATAGAAGAAGCTAGTAGACAGAAATTGCTGAAAGGTGGTAACACTGAATATGAAGTTGAAGAAATTAATGCCTGTGAGGAATATTTAAATGATTTGTATGACTATATGTCAAACATGAATTAACGAATAAAACTTAGTAGATAAAGCTCACCCAAAAGGTGGGCTTTTTTTATTTCACTTAAATACAACAAGATGGATCCACCACAGATTAATTATGTAGACCCCAAAAGTTTGTTAGTAATAAATACACAAGGAATTATGCGACAGTTATTTGTTCCAATAAGAGCTCAGGTACTTTATGATACACATGTATTAAAAAAAGACAGTTGGATTATTATTGAAGAAATACAACCACATAAAAGTTACAAACTTATTTACCGTATAGGAAACAACTGGTGGCAGTATGATTTGTTCAAGTTAGCTGCTACTTTTTAACTACAAGCTTAGTTTAATAATTATATTAGGACTAAGTATGTAAACTCATTTTTTCACCTTGTCCGTCCAGTTTTTTTTCTCTTAGAAATGAAGTGGACGGACAATTTATTTTAAACAACATGAAACAAATAGAACAAGTGGCTGAAATAGAAATCAGCTACAGACCTGCAATAGGTAGAAAGCCAACAATAATATCTTCTTTAGATGCTTTTACAGAAGTGATAGATTTTTTCCCCATTGAAACAATAGCCGTTCAGGAAAGGTTTTTAGTAATGTATTTAAACAGAGCCAATAGACTATTGGGAGTTTATCATGTATCAACAGGTGGAATAACAGCCACAGTAGTTGATATAAGACTACTATTAGGAGTGGCACTAAAAACAGCTGCTACATCCATAATTCTTTGTCATAACCACCCTAGTGGCACATTAAAACCATCTTCTCAGGATATAGATATTACTAAGAAGATAGCAGCAGCTTGTAAGCTTTTAGATATTAGTGTTGTAGACCACTTAATCATCACACCTGAACGTAAGTATTACAGTTTTGCGGATGAAGGAATCGTGAGTTTTTCTCACCCCTTGAACTAGTTTTTTTCTTTAAAAAATCACAACTCTTTTTCTAATTCAATGACTATGAACATTTTATGAATATAAATTTTACGATTATAAAATCACATTGTTTTATATGGCATATCTGCCATTGTGCAGGCTAACTTATTAACACATTTTTATTATATGAAATTTAAAAAAGATGAGGTGGTAAAAAAAGTTGGAAGTAAAATAAGGGAGATTAGAATAAGTAAGGGTTTATCTATTGAAAAAGCTGCACTTGATGCAGAAATGGAATACACACAGCTTAGTCGTATTGAACTTGGAAAAATAAATACAAGTATTTATCAGGTATATAAAATCTCAAATTCACTTTCAATAACTATTCCTGAATTATTTAAAGATCTGCATCAAAATATTTAGGAACTACCTATAAAAAGTGGAGTCCAGCAAACATTCAAAAAAAAAATATAAATTATAACCAAACTATTTTATGAAAAAAGTATTAAGTTTTTTCTTTACATTAATCACACTCTGGGCTTTTGGACAAAACAGCCAAAGGATTTATATAAGTAGAGATACAATATCTTTTAATTCAGGAAAAAGAAATCACCAATTTGATGAAGGTGATACATTGTTTACTAAATCAGGTTACAAATTCTATTGTCATCAAGTTTTAAAAATTGGTGCTGGTTCAGGAGAAAGAGGTTATTTTAATTATATTTTTTTAGTAAACGCTAATAATACTGATATGTCGTCTGTTGGTACATTGTTTACAAGTGTTGACAAGACATTTCTTCAAGGATCAAGGTCTGTTGTCGCCATTAAGTCGTACAACCCCAGATTTGATATCACTGCTTCCATGCCACCAACAAATTCAGGTAAGGAATTTGTAGTTGTAAATTTAAAATCAAGTGGAAGTAGAAAACTGGGTTACAGTTTTACTCCTGTTATTGCTGAGCCAATAGATGGATGGAATAGAAAAAAGTTAAGACTAGGTAATGAAAGGTACTATATTGATTATGAAAATGCTGTTAACTCTGGAGAGCTTATATATGCAGGTAAACAACCAACCAATAAAAATAATAGCCCTATTGAAGTAAAAATAGTCCAAGAAAAAAATGAGAAAATTAGTATTCCTGATGAATTGGCTAAATTGAAAAAGCTGTATGATTCAGGAGCTATAACTAAAGAAGAATATGATATTGCTAAAAAGAAGCTTTTAGACAAGCTATAAAAAATGGTGTCCAGAAACCATTCAAACGGGGCATAATTCTGAAAAGCCTAGTGAGTAAGAAATTTTAAAATAAAGTAAAATGATATTATTGGACAGTAATTTCCCAATAGCACAGGGTCTATTTACGGGTTTTATAATTTTTTTAATGTTTTATATATACAAACTTTTAAGTAAAGCTGGAGATATTATAATTGATAAGGCATTTTTAAACACTAATAACGTTAATATTCTTCTTAATTACGGAATTAAGTTTTATAAAAAAGGAAAAATAAATGAAGCAATACAAGTATATGAAAAAGTAATAAATATAGAACCATTTAATACTACTGCTCTCGTATCTCTTGGTAATATTTTTTTTTCAACAAAGAAATACGATGATGCTGAACGTTTTTATAAAATATTACATAAAAAGTATTTTATCGACGATAATGATTCTAAGGATAGTTTAAATAGTAAATTACTAACTCAATTATACATATCAATTTATCGTTATGGTTATATCTTAAATAATAAAGGATTAATTGAAATGGCTGCTGAACTTAAAAATTTATCACTTGGTAATAAAAATTTTGTTGACAACTGTAAAAATCTTCAAAGTGATTTAAGTTACTAAATATTATATAATTTAAGTCATTTTCATTTTTAATAATTAAAAAAATTAAAATATGAAAGTACTAAAATACACACTATATGTACTTGGAGGAATTATGGCTTTAAATAGTATAGGTGGATTAATAATTGGAAGAGTTGTTCCGATACTTTGGTTTATTATGATATTATTTTTTGTACTTGGAGCAGCAATTAAAACAAATAAAAAAGACTAAGTATGAATGAACTTTTGAAAGACAAAAAATTTTTATCAATATACAGCTTGTGGATATTGTTACAAACAACTTTTTTATTAATATCAGATAAAGATGGCACCCGTTTTTTTTGGCCATTTACTGAATACTCTTTAACTGAAGCATATGATTTGTCTGAATGGTTTTTCTATTTAGCAACTCCACTTGTAATAATTTTTATTATAAAATCATTTGAAAAAAAATAAACCAATGAAAAAAATAATTACTGCAATCTCTTTAAGCTTTATTTCTTTTTTTTGTTATGCTCAATCATTTAATTCTATATTAAGTGAAGAAATACTAGGTAGTCCCAACATTAATCGACTGCCATTGGAACAACCAAAATCTCAACCTTTAAATTATGTTGTTCCAGAGCCTGTTAATTATAATCGTCAAATGGAAAATTCTAACAGAAATAATTATACACCTCAAAATACAAATCCGGTAAAAGATTTTATTAATAATTTTAATTCAGAATCTTCACAATCTTCAATAAACCAAACTACTACCCCTACATATACACAATCATCTGACTTAGCTATTAAAATTAGACCTGACTTTATTAATATAGATGAAGATAAACTTGAGAGGTTAAGAAATAGTCCTTGTTGGACTAGTTTTGGAATTGAACTTAATGAATCATATGAAACTCAACTTGAACGATATGTAAAATGTGAAAATGCAAAAAATGCAGAAAATAATAAAGTAGCACTAAATTATTTTGTATCAATTTTTACAATATTAGTAATTGGGGGGTTGGTTGTTTTTTATGGTTTAAATTCTAAAAAGAAAGTTGAAGCAATAAGAGATTAAAATTTCAGGTTTTAACAAATAAATTTATAAAATAAATATCAAATGAAAATTAAATCCAATTCAAAAAGAAGAAAACAAAAAACATCTTGATAATATTTTATAAAAAAACTAAAATTCAAAATATGAAACTCATACTTTTTTTAACATGTACATTGACTCTTAACATTTGTTTGTCCCAATATAAAATAGACACTTTAAGAAACGAAATTATTATTAAACTCACTAAAAGTAAACTACCAGAAACTGTCATATCTTCAAAAATTAACGAATCTGTATGCTACTTTGATATAAGTGTAGATGGATTAATTAATTTAAAAGAAAATTTAGTGAGTGACAACGTAATAAACTTAATGATACAAAAACAAAGTAAATTAGATGCAATTATCTCCACAAACATAAAAAGTAATACTAATGAGAAAAATTATACTTTCACAGAAACTGGGCTTTACTTTTTTAAAAACGGTACCTATACAAGCCTGGACCCGACAATTGTTTCTACAACAAATCCAAAATCCGGATTATTTAATGTAAAGTATAAATCACAGATTGAAGGTGGTGAAGCTAATTATCAACTTGATAGCAAAAGACCAGAGTTTTATTTCAATTTTGAGCCTGTGAAAAAAAGTCTAAATGATGCTAATGCAAATACTAGTTCAACTAATAAAGACAATTATTTGGACCAGTTATTTAATAAAATGGGTTATGGTTATAATAATAGCTCGTATCAAGCAATTAGTCCTAATGATTTTAAATTGATTAAGTTAGATAAAAGTAAAAATAAGAGGGAGTTTGTATCAGGAAGAGTTAGTTTGTATGGACAAATGGATATGTCAATTGATAGCAAAAATTTAGCACCTTTTAAATATGAAAAAGTTTCTGCCAATACATACAAGCTAAAATTTGACAAAGACCTAGAGCCAGGTGAATATTGTTTCTTATACTTAGGGAATAATAACAATAAACCATACATGCAAGCTTATGGTCAAAATAATATGAAAGTTTTTGATTTTAGCATTAAAAAATAAAATCAATTTACTTATTATTAACTGTACTATTATTTAGCTTATTTATTTTCTTGTTCTAAAAAAGATAGTAGCACAGATGGAACTTCTGTATCAAACCCATTTACATTGAAATATGAGACTAGAAGGATCAATGCAGAATCTATTTTTTGGTTCAGCACGCTATAATCAACCAGAATCACAAGAGCTTGATGTGGAAATTAGTTGTACAAAACAAGGGTATGCTTTAGGAAATTATATTCCAAAAACTTCATATTACAATGGTTTAACTAATATAAAAACCCATAAATATTACAGAATCGATAATTCTGGATTTAATCTAAACATTACAACAGCTGATACGAAATTTGTTAAAGGAACCTTTGTATGTAATTTAATAGATGGCACAACTAAAATACCTGCTACAAGTTCTTTTAGTCTAAAGAAAATGTAATAAAAAAAAATAAAACTATACCAACATTCAAACTGTTTTTAATCCTAAATAATCAAACTTACAAGTACAGTAAAAAATCAGCCACTAATGAAAAATATATTTCTCTTAATAATAATTTTAGCTTTGAGTATAACACTATTCTCTTGTTCTAAAAAAAGTGAAAGTTCTGTTACTAACAATAGTGTTATAAAATATGAAATAATATTACCTAGTCCTATTATTCCTCCTGTTTCACCACAATATAATTTGGTTTTATTTACAAATGAAACAGGTCAAAATGCAACATTAATGAATGATTTCATTTCTGGAAAAATTTGGAATAAAACTATTACACTTACTGAATCTAGAAGACCAATTATTTTACAGTTTAATGGTACCCTAGGGCAGAATTATTGTGCCACTACTGGAGTAATTATTAGTAATATTTATGTTGATAATATATTAAAAGCTACTTTATCTACACAGCCAATTAATGGAACAACTAATGCTGTAGGTTTCGGTCCCTTGACATATGTTTTGCAGTAAAAAAAACAAAATTATTTATGCCCTTGTATTAAAATTATTGCTTTATCTGAGGAGTAGAATAAGTAGTAGAATTGGTAAAGAATTTTGTCCTAAATGTAAAAACCATTTAATAAAACATGGTTGGCATTTGTAAATATTAATTAATCAAATTAGCCGTTAATTGTTTCAGTTATGTTTCAGTAGTACTAAAAAATATGTTTCAGTAACCCCTTTAAATAATGAGGTAGCTCAGCTGGATAGAGCAACTGCCTTCTAAGCAGTAGGTCATTGGTTCGAATCCAATCCGAATCACACAATCACAGCAAGGGTTTCAGCTAAAAACTGAAACCCTTTTTTTATGCTCGGTTTAAACATTTATAAAAGCCATTTCTCTTTTTTTTAATGTGCAATGCTATAATTAGCCAATGATTCTTGTTGAGGTTTCAATTTGAAACCTCAAAACTTAAGAATCTATTTTTTCAGCTTTTTTGTTTCTTTAGTAGGTGGTAAAAAGTTTTCTCTAGTAACTACTTTTTTACCTGTTTGTTGTTCTAATTGTAAACGTGCATCTTTTGCAATTTTCCCTCCCTTTTTACTTGCAACAGCATTCTGAATAATACCTTTAGCTTGCTCTGTTTCAGCAATTTGCCTTGTACTTAATTCTGCTAAAGCGGTAAAAATTAATTCAGCTTCACTCATGTGGTCTCTTAAGTTTTGAGATTTTAAGCCTTTTAAATCTTTATGCTTTTTTACAGTTAAACCAGTCCACTCTTGGTGAATAATATTGGTGAGATAAGCAAATTCATCGCCTTTTTGTACGCCACTTTCTTGCCAATAATCAGTTAGTTTATTTCGGGTTTCTTGCCCAGTCATTCTTTGCTGAATCCACTTTTCACTTCTACCCAATTTTTGCCAATTTTCTCTCGCCCTGTCTATGCTTTGGCTTGGGTCGTTTATTTCTTGCATACGTTCGTAGCCAACCTTTGCCAACCATTGTTTAAAGGGTTCTGCCTTTGGGCTTGGTATAGATTGTATTAAACGAAATATTTCTTCTACGTTGCCTACATCGGTAAGTCTTTTTTTCCCATCCTCAGCCTCTAATTTCAACTGGTTACAATTTGTAACCGTTTCGTTTCCCTCTTTAACCAACCTGCTTTTCAATACTTTCCAATAGTTTCTTGCTCTTTCAACAGTGGGTTGTTCCGTTAAAATACCAATGATATCTACAATACTAAAATACCATTGTTCTTTTTCGGTATCCCAATGACTTCTTACTTTTTTTTGTTCAAATAGTTTTATGTGTTTCATATAAATATTTTACTATTCAATAAATTATTCTCTCTTTTTTAAATTCGCTTGTTAACTAATAGTTTATAAAAATGAATGTTTTGGAAATTAAACTAAAGTCTTTTAAGAGCTATGTAAATATAAAAATTATACTTCTTGTTTTTTTAGATGTGAACAATTGCATTTTGATTGTACAATAAACTTAATAACCAAATTCACTTTTACATTTTAATTCAAAAAAGTATAGTTCCAAAAAATAAACAACTGTTAGTTTATCTATGAGTTGAAAACATTTACTTTGCAGCACCAAATTGCCTGCCTTCATGCATACCAATACATTACTACTAGATAATCAATGGCTTTCGTTTGATACCATTAAAAGCTTCATCAACCAACCCTTACAACTAGAGTTGAGTAACGAAGCTACAATAGCAATTAATCAGTGTAGAAATTTCCTGAACGAAAAAACTGCTGATCATAGTCAATTGTATTATGGCATTAATACGGGTTTTGGTTTTTTGCAAAATGTACAAATTGATGCATCTCAAACAGAGCAATTGCAATACAATTTACTTATGAGCCATGCCTGTGGCATAGGCGATGAAGTGCCAGAAGTGATTGTTCGTTTAATGCTAATGCTCAAAGCAAAAAGTTTAGGCTATGGACATAGTGGTGTACAAGAAGCCACAGTAAATGCTTTGCTACAACTACACAACAACAATATTTTACCAGTAATTTTCACCCAAGGTTCTTTAGGTGCAAGTGGCGATTTAGCTCCACTATCTCACCTAAGTTTACCACTCATTGGTATGGGTGAAGTAAGAATGAATGGAGAAAAATTTGCCGTAAAAAATATTCTACCTCAATTAGGATTTACGCCTGTTGCCTTACAAAGCAAAGAAGGTTTAGCACTCATTAATGGCACACAATTTATGAGTGCCTATGGTATGTATTGTTTGTACAAAGCTGAAAGATTATTGGCCTTTGCCAATGCAATTGCTGCTATTAGTTTCGATGCTTTTGATTGTGTAACAGAACCCTTACATGAAGCCATACATAGAATTAGAAAACATAAAGGACAATATGCCACTGCTGCTACGTTGAGAAGTTATTTAAACGATAGTGCCATTGCACATCAACAAAAGCAGCAAGTACAAGACCCTTATAGTTTTAGATGTATTCCTCAAGTACATGGAGCTAGTAAAGATGTATTTGATAATGTATTAGATGTTTTTTTAACTGAAATAAATTCGGTTACTGATAATCCAAATATTTTCCCTGAAGAAGATTTAATTGTAAGTGGTGGAAATTTTCATGGTCAGCCTTTGGCTTTGCGTTTAGATTTCTTGGCTATTGCTATGAGTGAAATTGCCAATATTAGTGAAAGAAGAACCTATCAATTAATCTCTGGTCAAAGGGGCTTACCGTTATTCTTAGTTAAAGACCCAGGCCTCAATTCTGGCTTTATGATTCCTCAATACACTGCTGCAGGTATTGTTAGTGAAAATAAACAACTGTGTACACCAGCTAGTGTAGATAGTATTTCATCGTCTAACAATCAAGAAGACCATGTGAGTATGGGAGCCAATGCTGCTACCAAGTGTTTGAGATTAATTAACAATGTAGAACGTGTTTTAGCCATTGAATTGTTAACAGCAATACAGGCATTGGAATTCAGAAGACCACTAAAAAGTTCAGCATTTGTAGAAACTATTGTGGCCGATTTTAGAAAAGAAGTTTCATTTAATGAAGCCGATAGAATTTTACATGATGATATGATGAAAGCTGTACAGTTTTTACAAGACTACACACTTCCGTCAGTTGAATAAGAATGACTATTCTTACATCAAAATCGTGAATGGTGAGTCGTGAGTCGCAAGTGGTGAATCGTGAATTGTTAGTAAATACGACACTATTTCATTAAGTGTGTAAGTTTTAAAAGTAATAGGGTTTAGCTGTGTTTAAAGTTGAACCCTATTTTCAAATATAGTTAAGAACTGGTTAAGAATGAGTCCCCAGTTATGAATGGGCATTGTCCATTTTTTTGTTGCTTCTC
>CALRVE020000020.1:0-60605 GCA_943371535.1 Asaia bogorensis
GAATATGAAGTAGTTACCGATTATATAATAAAGCCTATTAGCAAAGAACGATTTATACAGCTCATTACTTCAGCCATTAATAAATAGTATTCAAATTCACATTCAATAATTATTCTGTTGATAACCTGCTACCTGTATTTTTGTGTAGTAATTTATTAATCAATTTACATTAGGTTTGCTGCCAACCTAGTAATTATACATTTAGCTATAACCAAAATAAAGTGTTATGAAATTTATTGTTTCATCTTCGTCTCTCTTAAAACATTTGCAACAAATTAGTGGTGTAATTAATGCCAATACCGTATTGCCTATTTTAGAAGATTTTTTGTTTGAAATTCAAGGAAAAAAACTAAGCGTTACTGCTACCGATTTAGAAACAGTAATGAGAGTGCAATTAGATATTGAAAGTAAAATAGATGGTAAAGTTTGTATACCTGCAAAAATTTTAATGGACTCATTAAAAAATATTGCCGATCAACCTTTAACATTCAATATCGATAAAAACTACGGTGTTGAACTTACAAGCGATAATGGTAAGTACAAGGTAATGGGCGAAAACCCCGATAACTTTCCAAAAGAGCCAGCAGCCGATGATACCACTGGTTTTACAATGACAAGTGGAGCTTTGGTTACAGCAATTAATAAAACCATTTTTGCAGTAAGTGGCGATGATTTACGACCTGCAATGACAGGTGTATTTTTTGAATTAACTAAAGATGGGGTTCAGTTTGTTGCTACAGATGCACATCGTTTGGTACGTTATAAAAGAACCGATGCTAAAGCAACCAAAACCGATTCGTTTATTGTACCTAAAAAACCTTTGAACTTAATAAAAAATGCTTTACCCGATAATGATGATGAAATAAACATTAGCTATAACAGCAATCATTTATTTGTAAGCCACGGCGATGTACAAATGATTTGTAGATTAATTGATGCTCGTTTTCCGGATTATAAAGTAGTTATTCCTGCTGAAAATCCTTATCACTTAATTGTAAATAAACACGATTTTCAAAATGCTTTACGTCGTGTAAGTGTATTTAGTAATAAAAGTACCAATCAGGTTGCCTTAAGTATTACAGGTAGTGAATTGCAAATGGCGGCTCAAGATGTTGACTTTAGTTTTGAAGGAAATGAACGCATGAATTGCCAATACAATGGAGAAGATTTACAAATTGCTTTTAATGCAAAATTTTTAATTGAAATGTTAAGTGCTGCAGATACCGATGATGTACGTGTTGAACTTTCTACACCAACAAAAGCTGGGTTAGTAAAACCAACAGAACAAGGCGAAGGAGAAGATTTGCTAATGCTAGTAATGCCTTTAATGTTGAATAATTAATTTGGTACTATATTTCTATAAAAAAGGTTACTATTTATTTAGTAGCCTTTTTTTATACAGTAGTTGTGTAGCTGCCAAAAATGCACAATCATAGTTTGGTATTTTATTTGCATAAATATGCTTATCTAAATAAATAGAATTTTTAACGCTGTATTTTAGTGCAACTATTTATCTTTAACACATTAAAATTGAAAGAATATGCAATTATTTAAATCGGGTAACCCCACTTTAACACAAAAAATATTTGAAAAAAGTCATAATGCCGAGGCCGAAATAAATGGTACTATGACGGTAAGAGGTGCAATCAATAAGTTTGGCTTTTTAATGCTGATGGTTATTGGTGGTGCAGCTTATACTTGGCAATTGTACTATACAGGTAATCCATCATTAATGAAAACCTTACTTATTGTTGGTGCAATTGGTGGTTTAATTACTGCTATTGCTATTTCTTTTAAACCCAATTGGGCTCCATTTTTAGCACCATTGTATGGTATTTTAGAAGGCTTTTTTGTAGGCGGACTTTCTGCTGTTATTAATGATATGATGGCCGAAAATTATCCAAATATTGTAATGCAGGCTATTGGTTTAACTTTTGGTGTTGCTATTGCCATGTTTTTATTGTATAATTTTAGAGTAATCAGAGCAACCGAAAAGTTTAAGAGTATTATTTTTTCGGCCACATTAGGCATAGCAATTTTCTACGGGATTAGCATTTTACTAAGATTGTTTGGTGTAGAAATGTCGTTTATGAATTTTGGCGATAATAGCCTCTTAGGCATTGGCATTAGTTTATTTGTGGTAGCAATTGCTGCATTAAACTTAATTATGGATTTTGATATGATTGAACAAGGTGCCGAAAGAGGTGCTCCTAAGTTTATGGAGTGGTATGGTGCTTTTGGTTTATTGGTAACTATTATTTGGTTGTATATTGAAATTTTGAAATTGTTAAGCCGTTTTGCTAGTAGGGATTAGTACTAGCTGAAGTATATACAAAAGTGGTTTGTCTTAAAAAAGCAAACCACTTTTTTTATGGTACAATCCATTGTAAGTAGTTATCTTGATGTACTAAATTAAAAGAAGCTTATGGACGCTTTTGCAAAAGCAATGGGTATTTTAGCTTTAGTTTGCTGCCATTTTAATTCAAAAGAAATAAAGTGGGGAATTCAAAAAATGATAATTACGTCAATAGACTGACGAAATTTATATAAAAAACGTCAGTTAGTTGACGTTTTTTGCAAAAAATATCCCATAGTTAGTTTAACTATGGGATATTTTACTATTTGAAGTAGCCTATTAAGCCATTTCGGCCTTCATGCTTTTTACTTGCTTATTTCTTTCATTTTCATCTAAAATGGTTTTACGCATTCTAATGTTTTTTGGAGTTACTTCAATACACTCATCTTGTTGAATGTACTCCATACATTCTTCTAATGTTAATTGAATTTTTGGCGTAATACGTACACTATCATCACTGCCGCTTGCACGGTGATTGGTTAATTTTTTCATTTCCACCGCATTTACATTTAAATCGCCTGGCTTAATATGTTCGGCAATTATTTGACCTGCGTAAACTTCTTCAGTTGGGTCTATAAAAAATCTTCCTCTATCTTGTAATTTATCAATTGAGTAAGCTGTTGTTGTACCAGCAAATTTAGAAACTAGTACGCCATTGCTTCTACCAGGAATTGCACCTTTCCAAGGCTTATACTCGTTAAAACGATGAGCCATAACAGCTTCCCCAGCAGTACCAGTAAGCATTTGAGAACGTAAACCAATTAATCCACGAGAGGGAATATCAAATTCTAAATGTTGCATTTCGCCTTTACTTTCCATTACCAACATTTCACCTTTGCGTTGTGTTACAAGGTCAATTACTTTGCCGCTGAATTCACTTGGTACATCAACTACCAATATCTCAAAAGGCTCATGTCTTTTACCCAATAATTCTTTTACCAAAACTTGAGGGTTGCCAACAGTTAATTCATACCCTTCTCTACGCATAGTTTCTACTAAAACACCTAAATGCAAAATACCTCTGCCAAACACTAAGAAACTATCGGCACTATCGGTATCTTCAATACGTAAAGCCAAATTTTTCTCAGTTTCTTTCATTAAACGATCACGTAAATGACGAGAAGTAACAAATTTTCCATCTTTACCAAAGAAAGGTGAGTTATTAATACTAAAGGTCATACTCATGGTAGGCTCATCAACACTAATAATTGGTAAACCTTCTGGATTTTCAATATCACAAATAGTATCACCAATACCAAATTCTTCTAAACCAACAACAGCACATAAATCGCCACTTAAAACTTCCTGTACTTTACGTTTGCCCATTCCTTCAAACACATACAATTCTTTTACACGACTCTTTTTAATAGAACCATCGGCTTGCACTAATGCAATTTGTTGGTTTTCTTTTATGCTTCCACGAGTTACTTTACCAATAGCAATTCTACCTAAGAAAGATGAATAATCTAACGAAGTAATTTGCATTTGCAAAGGACCTTCGTTAACTTTTGGTTGAGGAACATATTTTAAAATACCATCCATTAATGGAAGAATATCTTCAGTTTGTGTTAAACTATCGTTGAACCAACCATTTTTCCCACTACCATAAAAAGTAGGGAAATTTAGTTGTTCTTCGGTTGCATCTAGGTTAAAGAATAATTCAAAAACTGCATCATGCACTTCATCTGGGCGGCAGTTTGGTTTATCTACTTTATTAATTACAACAATTGGGTGCAAGTTTAAATGCAATGCTTTTTGTAGTACAAAACGTGTTTGAGGCATAGGGCCTTCAAAAGCATCTACCAATAGAATTACGCCATCGGCCATTTTAAGTACACGTTCAACTTCGCCACCAAAGTCACTGTGACCTGGAGTGTCAATTACATTTATTTTTACACCTTTGTAAGTAACAGAAGCATTTTTACTAAAAATGGTAATACCACGTTCTTTTTCAAGATCGTTGCTATCCATAATTAAATCGCCAGTTTCTTGATTGTCTCTAAAAACTTTTGTAGCATGTAAAATTTTGTCTACCAATGTTGTTTTGCCATGGTCAACGTGAGCAATAATGGCAATGTTGCGTATTTCCATAAAACCTTTTAACGAACTCCAGAGGAGTATTTAATTTAAAAATAAATGCTGCCAGAATCCCTCATAATAAAGGGTGGCAGCTTTTTCTGGCGGCGAAGGTAAGGTTTTAATATGGGTTTTTGATTTTGGGATTAACTTATTCCTTAATTTAACACACAAATGATACAACATCATCTAGATTTTTGCTTTAACGGCAGTATTTCCCCCTAATTAATCTGTTAAACGCAAAAAAATACAAAGCACCCTAATTACAATAAGGTTAAACACAGTTTACAATTTATTATTTACTTCGTCTTGAGTAGTTGAAGCAGAAAAAGCATTGCCAATACTATTCATTAAGCTTGAAATAGGGCCTTCCATTTTATTTGTATCATCATCTAAAGTATTGTTTTGTAAAAAAGTGCCCATATGCAATGTTGGAAGCAAATACAATAGAATAGTATTGATTTGTGATTTGTAAAAATTTTTCACCTCCTTTATTCCTGCATCAGTTGCTAAATTTTCTTTTGTAATTTTTACTGCTTCATGTGCAATTGTATTCATTTGCTTCATCACATCTTCCTTCGATAGATCAGCATAGTTAGCAATGGTATCTAATACTGCAAGGCTGTTTTCATCAAAAATTTGCTTTACCCAATCCGTTTTTTCAGAACTGTTTAAAATATCAGTTGCTCCTTTATCAGATTCTGCATATTGGTACATTGCAGCTAATACAGCAGGAATTGCAGCTTGACTAAATGTATCTTCTTTTGCGGTAGTATCATTTTTAAAAACCTCATCTGTAGTAGTGTCTATTTTTAATAATGGTGGGTATCCGAGGTTGACTTGTACCATTTCTAAGAGATTGATTGCCATAATTAATTAATTTAATCAAATGAATAATATAGCAATATAGTATTATAAAACTGATACAAATGTGTACATGTGAAATGTATAACTTTACTCATTGATTGTATAAATCATTGAACTTAAATAAATGACTTTAATGATGTAGGTCAATCTAATGTGTTGCAGCATTTTTCAGAAGCATGTAATTAATATACATTTTGATGCTATAAAAAAGCTTTGTCAAACATTACCCTAACTAAGCTGTTAAATTACTATGAAAAAAATTGGATTATACATTTTAAGTGTTAGTTATGTTCTAGCAGGTCTATATCATTTCATCAACCCATCATTTTATGAACCATTTTTCCCACCATATTTAATAGAATTTGGTAGTTCACTAAATGTTTTAGCAGGCTTAGCAGAAATGGTATTGGGTTTACTTTTATTATTTGAAACAACCAGAAAGTTAGCTGCTTATTTATTAATGGCTATGCTTATGGCATTTGTACCAGCACATGTTTATATGATACAAAAAGCACCTTTTTATTTAGGTTCATTTTATGTAACTGAAACAATTGCTTGGATACGATTATTGGTGTTACATCCTATTTTAATTATAGTAGCTTATTGGTTAAGAAAAATTTAAGTACATAAACATAAAAAACTTAGTTTAGCCAATCTAACATTACCCAGTATATGAAGGTGTTTAAAAAAGTGCTTGTTGTATTTACTTTACTTTTTGCTCTATATTATTTTGGTCCTAGCCCAACAACACCTAAATACAGATTAGGAATGAAACCTTTTCCTACCAATACCAATGAGCTAGACAGTTTTGTAAAAGCCAATGAAGCAAAACATAAACTAAGACCTAATAACGAAGCAAGAATTGTTTGGTTAAATGATTCGCTTAAAACAGTTACCGATTATTCCATTGTTTATTTGCATGGTTTTTCTGCTAGCCAAGAAGAAGGCAATCCTGTGCATAGAAATATTGCCAAAAAATTTGGGTGTAATTTATATTTAAGTCGTTTAGCCGAACATGGAATAGATACAGCAGATCAACTAGCTCATTTGACAGCCGATAAATATTGGGAAAGTGCAAAAGATGCATTTTTAATGGGTAAAAAATTGGGTAATAAAGTAATCTTAATGGGTACAAGTACTGGAGGTACACAAGCAATACAATTGGCTGCTGCTTATCCAAACGATATAGCAGCAATTATTTTGTATTCACCCAATATAGAAATCAACGATTCCAATGCTTGGATATTAAATAATAATTGGGGTTTACAAATTGCTAGATTGGTAAAAGGAAGTTTTTATAACGACCCCGAAGATGAACGACCTGTTTATAAGCAGTACTGGAATAAACCTTATCGTTTAGAAGCAGCTGTACAGTTACAAGAAATGCTAGAAACATCTATGATTCCAAGTACATTTAAAAGAGTTCGTCAACCAACATTATTGTTGTATTATTATAAAGATGCACAACATCAAGACAATGTAGTTAAAGTGAGTGCTATGCAGAAAATGTTTGTAAAACTCTCCACACCAAAAGATAAAAAAGTACAAAAAGCTATGCCCTTAACAGGCAATCATGTATTGGCTAGCCCAATAAAAAGTAATGATGTAGAAGGGGTAGAAAGAGAAACTACTTTATTTATGCAGCAAATATTAAACATGAAAGTGGTACAAGATTCAACACTGCTTAAATAATAATGAATGTTACAAATAACTACCGTTGAAGTTTATAAACTGCTTATTCCACTTAAAGAGCCTTTTGTGATTTCTTTAGGTACACAGTTTAATGCCGATAATATTTTAATTGTAATCCGTACCAATGAGGGTATTAGTGGCTTTGGTGAATGTAGCCCATACATGAGCATTAATGGAGAAAGTATAGATACTTGTTACATAGTTGCACAATATTTAGCTACTGCTTTGAAAGGAAAAAATCCATTGCAAATAGAAGATTGTATTGCGGCAATGGATAAAGTGATTTTTGGTAACAACAGCATTAAAAGTGCATTTGATATGGCTTTGTACGATATTGCTGCAAAGCATAGCAATATGCCTTTGTATCAATTTTTAGGAGGAGCAAAAAATAAAGTCATTACAACCGATATGACTGTTGGCATTGGTTCTCCTGAAAAAATGGCCAACGATGCGTTACGTTTTAAAGAAGCTGGTTTTCCTGCAGTGAAAGTTAAGTTGGGACAAACTACCGAATTAGATGTTGAAAGAATTAAAGCCATTCGTGCAGCAGTGGGTAATGAACTTCCTTTAAGAATTGATGCCAATCAAGGTTGGAATGTTGAAACAGCTATTGCTACTTTACAAGCATTGGCTCCTTATAATATTGAACATTGCGAAGAACCTATTGCAAGATGGAATTTCATGGAATTGTCAAAAGTGAGAAAAGCTAGTCCAATAAAAATTATGGCAGATGAAAGTTGTTGTACACAACATGACGCAAGTCGATTAGCAACTCTGCAGGCCTGTGATTATTTCAATATTAAACTTGGAAAAAGTGGTGGCATTGTTAATGCCTTAAAAATTGTTGAAGTGGGTAATCAGCACAAAATAAAAATGCAAATAGGCAGTTTTATGGAAAGTCGTTTAGCAACCACTGCTTTTGTGCATTTTGCTTATAGCAATAACTCAATTGTACATTTTGATTTAGATACACCTTTAATGATGGCAGAAGATCCTATTGAAAATGGTTTACAATATTTAACCAACGGCGTTGTTGAAATTGATGATACGCCAGGTATTGGTGCAAGTATAAATGAAGCATATTTGAAGCAATTGGAGTATGTTGTGATTTAACTTTTGTGCATAACTCCATAAATAAACAATCCAAAAACTACAGCCACATGAACCAATAACCAAACTCTTTGGTACAATGGTCTATCATTCCATTTTTGTTGTTGGTTAAATGGATCAAAGATTAATGCAATGCCTAAATTGCTTGCTGCACTCATGATTTGATTGGTGGCTAAAAAATAAATGGTTAGCAATACAAATGCACCATAACCAATTTTTGAAACAATTGGAGTAATGTCTTTTTTGTTGTTGACAGTTGAGTTTGTCATGATTTTAATTTTTCAAATTAGTAGCAGCAATATTTTAAATATTACAACTACTCTAAAAAATTATTTCAATATTTTTTGTTTTTTACCATAGGTTAAACTACGCCAAACCCATTCTACTGGGCCAAACTCAAAATATTGTAGCCAAATGGTACTATAAATTATTTGAGCAATAAAAACTAATACAGCAAATATGGTGAGAGCAAAAGGACCAACCTGTTGCATATAACCAAAGCCAATTCCATAAAATGTAGTAATACCAATTAGGCTATGCATGATGTAATTGGTAAAAGCCATTTTACCAACTGGAGCAATTAAGACAAATATTTTTTGTAAGAAATTTTGCTGAAACAATAAGGCAATAACAATTCCATATACCATTGCTAATGGTGCAACACCTAAAGCATAAGCAATGGTTTCGTACCAACCTTCAATTTTTAAATTGTAATAATGCTCGGAGTTTTGCATATAAAATGCCAACATATAATTAGCAGGAATAGAAACCATTAAACCAATAATCACAAACCAGAATAACTGCTTTTTATACTCATTGAGCTTTTTGTAAATACCGCTACGCCCAATTACAAAACCAATGAGCATCATGCCTAAAACTTTTGGAATACGACTTACAAAAAATAAATAGGCATACCTAAACGGTGCATTTGCCATATTTACTTTTACATCGGTAATTAGGTTATGGCTTTGTTTAATTATGGCAGTTTCATCTTGTCCGTTAGTAATTCCTGCAAATTGAGATTGCAAATATTTACTGGCTTCAAATAAAATTCCTGCTGGTGCATTTAACCATAGAAATTTCATTTTTAAAAAATATAGAATAATGGGTGACAGAATTAGGCTGATGCCAATGATCAATAATTTTTTATTCGATTTTCTTCTTAATGCAACCAATATAAATCCAAGCATGGCATAAAAAGCAACAATATCTCCAATCCAAATGAATATTAAATGAACACCACCCAACAGCATCATAAACCACAATCTTCTTTTAATAAATTTCACTGTAGTTGCATCATCAGCTTTAGAACGGCTCATTTGTAATGCAATGCCCCAACCAAATAATAAACTAAAAATCGAATAAAATTTTCCTTCAATAAATATGGCATGTAAAAAAGAAAACTGTTTGTCTAAAACAGGGAAAATATATTTACCTATGTTGTTGCTACTGTAATAAGCAAAGAATTGTAAGTTGGCAATAAATATTCCAAGTATAGAGATGCCTCTTAGAACATCCATAAAAACTTCTCTATCTTTTATTTGAACAGGTGCTAAGGTATTCATGTGTAGTAGTGTTGGTGCTTAAATGTAATTACAAATAATTTTAAATCAAAATATTTAAGCAAACTATTAAAAGAGATGGTAGAAGCGTTGCTGTTGAAGCCGATAGCTATCGGCTGAGCGTCGCCATTTCTGCCCCAATTATATTCTACAGTTGGTTGCATAAAATAAGCCATGCTAAAAAGCATGGCTTATAAAATAAAAAATCAGAAAAAATTAGACAATTATGCTGGCTTCACTTAACACTTTTTTAATGGCAGCCACCATTTTTTCGCCTTTATCTTTAATTTGTTCATCTGTCCAAACTAAGCTAATGGCAGTGCTAATGCAACGACTCATTACAGCATCACTTGTACTAAAATCTTGTGTAGCTAAATTGGTTAAAGCTGTTTTTTGTTCGGCACTAATATTATTTAAAGTTGTGGCCTGTTGTAAGTGTTGCCATTGTTTAATGTAATGCCAATTGTTGCCAAACCAATAAAAGTTGCCTGCTAAAATTCCTTGAGTTTTCATCTCTGCAACAAAAGCTTGCATCAATTCTGCACTAGGTAAAAACCAACTTAAGAAGCTGCAACTATCATCGCCACCTTCAGGCACTTGTCTAAATGTTACTTCAGGAATTTGCTCTAAATAACTGCGTAATGCTTTGTTATTTTTCTTTTGCAATGCTAAGAAATTATCTAGCTTACGAATTTGAGCTAAACCAACAGCAGCATGCAATTCACTAATTCTAAAATTGTAGCCAATGAAAGGATGTAAGTCAGCACCTCTATCAACGCCTCTATGGTCATGACCATGATCGGTGTAACCATCACTTTTAATATATACATCTTCGCTGTTGGTCATTACAACACCACCTTCGGCAGTAGTAATCATTTTTACAAAGTCGAAACTAAAAGTTCCTGCATGGCCAATTGTTCCTAAATGTTTGCCTTTGTAAGTACCACCAATACTTTGGCAGGCATCTTCTAATAAAATTAAATTATGCTCATTACAAATTGCTTTCAATGCATCTAAATCAGCCATACTACCACACATGTGTACAGGCATTATGCATTTTGTTTTTGCAGTAACTGCTTTACGAACTGCGTCAGGATTTAAGGTTAAAGTTTCATCCACATCTACCATAACAGGTATTGCACCCACACTTAAAATAGCTTCAAAACTTGCTACAAAAGTGAAGCTTGGCATGATTACTTCATCGCCCACACCCACGCCCAAAGCAGCCATAGCTGTAGTTAATGCTGCTGTACCACTACTGGTTAGCTGAGCATATTTACAACCAAAAGTTTCAGTAATGGCTTTTTCTAGTTCAATACTTTTCCAAATGCCTTTACGTGGACCATCAAATCCATAACGCATTAAGATGCCTGTTTCTAGTACATCGTTTACTTCTTTTCTTTCTTCATCGCCCCAAAGTTCAAAACCTGGCATGTTTATATAATTGAAAATTAAAAATTAAAAATTGACAATTGCAAAAGTAATAGAAAGTTGGTAAGAAGATTTTCTTTTGGTTACTAGTGGCAGAAATTCTATTTAGCTTTAGTTGCAAGTGTATCCTAGGCTAAGTCGAAGGACACTCTTCAACTTATGAAACAATATTCATCTTTTTGCTTTCGCCTTTTCCGTGCCTCCATGGCAAAACCTATCTTTGCCCTATGAATCCAACTATATTTTATTGTTATGATGCTTATTGTGGCTGGTGTTATGGTTTTAGTCCGGTAATAAAAAAAATTGAAGCCGATTATCACGATATAATACATACTGAAGTACTCAGTGGCGGAATGGTTTTGCCTGAAAAACCTGTACACATTGGTGCAACTGCTAGCTATATTTTAAAAGCTTATAAAACTGTTGAAGAATATAGTGGAATGGAATTTGGCAAAGATTATTTGTGGCATCTTGAAAATCCTGATTTGAGCGATTGGTATCCAAACAGTGAGAAGCCTGCTATTGCTATGTGTGTGTTTAAAGAATATTATCCCGAAAGACAAGTTGAGTTTGCAGCAGATGTACAAATTGCTTTACACTTTGAAGGGAGAGATTTAACCGATAACGAATCATACAAACATCTTTTAGAAAAATACAGTATTCAGCATGAGGCTTTTTATGAAAAACTAAAAAGTGAGGAGTACAAAGAGAAAGCCTATTACGAATTTGCTTTGTGTAAGCAACTGCAGGTTACAGGTTATCCTTGTGTACTAATGCAAACCAGTGAAAGTAAATTTTACTTACTGGCAAGAGGTTATACTTCTTATGAAAATTTAAAAGATAGAATTGAGAATGTGTTGAAGGAGTTAAGCACCCAATAATCAATTACTATACATTTACAAATTATAAGTCAACACATGGATAACAATATTCAAACCATAGAAAAATTTTATACTGCTTTTCAGCAAAAAGATTATGCAACTATGAATAGTTGTTATGTAGATGATATACCCTTTAACGATCCTGTTTTTGGTTTATTAAGAGGCAATGAAACCAAAGCCATGTGGCAAATGCTATGCACTAGAGCCAAAGATTTTTCGTTGCAATTCAGTGATATAAAAACTGATGATGATGAATATTACACTTGTGAGTGGACGGCTTCTTATTTGTTTTCTAAAACCAATCGTAGAGTAGTCAATAAGTGCAAGGCTTACATGCGAATGCAAGATGGAGTAATTGTAGAACACAGTGATGGATTTAATTATTACCGTTGGTGCAGACAAGCATTGGGTTTAAAAGGATTGATTTTTGGGTGGACAGAATTTATGCATAACCGAGTTTCTAAAAATGCTAAGCAGGGTTTGTATGCGTTTATGGAGAAGAATGGTTTGTAAATTTTTTAAACTTAATCATACGTTCATCATATAAACTTGCATTTTTAAATAGGGCAATGTATTTTACGCTCAACCAAAACAACTGCATATGAAACGTATTCAATTATTGTTATCAGCAACAATTTTATTGGTTGCTTGCGAAAATGTGGCTAACAAAGACACTGCTAAAAAGCCTGATTCAACTTCATCTGAAAAAGTATTTGTACCTGTAGATAGTGCAACTGCTTCAAAAAACTGGCAAGCATTTATGACACCTGGTGAAGAGCATAAAATGATGGCTTCTTGGAATGGTAATTGGAAAACAGAAACCACTGCATGGATGGCACCAGATGCTCCACCATCGAAAGGAGAAGGAACTTGCGTTAATTCAGTTATTTTTAATGGCTTACATCAACAAACAAAATATACTGGTACTATGATGGGTATGCCATTTGAAGGTTTGGGTACGATGGCTTTTGACAATGGTAAAAAAGTTTTTATTAGTACTTGGATAGATAATATGGGTAGTGGTTTATTAAAAATGGAAGGTACTTGGGATGCGGCTACTAAAAGCTTAAAACTTAGTGGTACTTGTACAGATCCAGCTTCTGGTAATGATTGTACCATGAGAGAAGTGTACAAAGTAATTGATGATAATACACACTTAATGGAAATGTATGGTCCTAGCCCAGTAGATGGAAAGGAAATGAAAACAATGGAAATTAAATTTACTAGAACTAAATAAGTAAAAAATACTGCAAACAAATAAAAGTCTGAGTTCATGCTCGGGCTTTTTACATTAAAGCCAATTGTGCTTCATACTTTGCATTGTCAGCAAACATTTTTTTGCCGTTTTTATTGCTCATAAATGGTATACTAGCTTTTGTATAGGCTATTTCATTTAATTGGATGGTAGATGTAGTTTCTTTTTTATAAGCAACTAATAAGCCAATGAGACAAGTTGATAAGACGATTTTTTGCATAAAAAAGGTTATGTTCTTAGCTATTTAAGTAGCTAAAAACATAACCTTACAAGCTGTTTCTTATTTCTTTTTATAATTTTTCTCGTAGCATTCAATCCATTGTTCAACGGTAATTTTTGAACATAATTCACCAATTAGTTGATAAGGAATTTTCTCCATGTTTTTAAAACGAATACAGCTTTTACCCGTATCTAATTTACCAATATTTAGTTTGGCATATTCCTCGGTAAACCAAGCCAATAAATCTGGCATTGCATAAATACCCATATGATAAAAAGAAATATTAGCTTTTTGAGAAGCTAAACTTGCAAAAGGTAATGGTAACTCTGGTGTACAATGATAGCCAGCAGGATAAATTGAATGTGGTACACTCCAACCAATCATGCCATAACTCATTCCTTCTTTAAATCCTTTAGGTATATTTTTTTTAATTATTTTTCTTAGTTGTTCAATTGCTTTTTTTCTGTCTTCAGGTAATGCTTGAATGTATTCTTCTACTGTTATTACTGTTGATTGCATAGGGTTTATTTTATTCGTTTAAAATTAAAATCACTTCGTTTGGCAGATGCTTCTTTACCATCGTCTATAAAAGCATGAATAGAATCTTGGTTGATAAATTCGTACACAATTCTTTTAGGAAAATCATGTGTAGGATTTTCAAATACAAATTTTTTGTTTAAAGCTGATGTTAGTTTAAAAGCTACAGGTTGTGCATTGTTTTCATTGGCTGCTGTTACAGTATAAAATATATCATTGCCAACTTTACTTAAAACCACATTTTCGTATACAATAGAATCAGTTCCATTTATATAATAGGCTTTACTTGTTAATACATGGTCATTTGTTTTTGTCCAAATTTCACCAATTGTACTTTTAGCAGTTTTCATTTGCCAAGAGCCTTCGAAAATGTGTAGTTCTGTAAAATTATTTTTATTGGTAAATGCAACTAAGCATATACTCAATACAACTGCTATAGTTTTTTTCATAATAGTAGGTTGGTGGTACAAGAAAATAAAAAATATTAATACCAGCAAATCATTTAGTTTAATTATTAATTCTACACTTCTAGTGAATGCTTTTGCTGCAGCATAACTACATTTGCAATTCAAAATTTCAATATGGGTAAAGTTAAAATAGGGTTAGTACAAATGACCTGTAGCGGCAGCAAAGAAGCCAATTTGCAAAAAGCCATTGAGCAAACAAGAGAAGCGGCTGCTAAAGGAGCACAAATTGTTTGTTTGCAAGAGTTGTTTACCAGCTTGTACTTCTGTGATGTAGAAGATTACGAAAATTTTAAGTTGGCAGAAGCAATTCCTGGTGTATCTACCAATGCTTTAAGTGCTGTAGCCAAAGAATTGGGTGTGGTAATTATTGCATCTTTATTTGAAAAAAGAACTGAAGGTTTATACCACAACACCACAGCTGTTTTAGATGCTGATGGTACTTATTTAGGTAAGTATAGAAAAATGCATATTCCCGATGATCCTGCTTATTACGAGAAATTTTATTTTACACCGGGTGATTTAGGATACAAAGTTTTTAAAACCAAATTTGCCAACATAGGTATTTTAATTTGTTGGGATCAATGGTATCCTGAAGCTAGTAGAATTACAGCTTTAATGGGTGCTGAGATATTGTTTTATCCAACTGCTATTGGTTGGGCAACATCGCAAGATGAAGCAACCAATACTGAGCAATACAATGCTTGGCAAACCATTCAACGTAGCCATGCAGTTGCCAATGGTGTGCATGTGGTAAGTGTAAATAGAGTTGGTTTTGAACAAGAAGGAGCCATGAAGTTTTGGGGTGGAAGTTTTGTAGCCAATCCGTTTGGAAGCTTGTTGTATAAAGCCTCTCACGATAATGAAGAAACAACCGTTATAGAAATTGATACTCAAAAAACAGATCAATACAGAACACATTGGCCATTTTTAAGAGATAGAAGAATTGATAGTTATCAGCCCATTACGAAAAGGTTTATTGATGAGGATTAGAAGATAGTCGGAAAAGTTGGAGGTCGGAAAAGTCGGAAAGTCAGAAAAGTCAGCGAAGTCAGAAAAGTCGGAAAGCTGAAAAGACAGGAATAATTAAATTGAGTTATTACAAAATTTGTTTTTACGACGGTAGTTTAGATGTAGCATTTCATCAATTAAAAATAATTTTATGCCTTTCAAATTTGAGAAGCTTATCGTTTGGCAAAAAGCTTTTGAGTTAACGGCTGTTGTTCATGAAGTAACCTAGGGATTTCCAAAAGAAGAGTTATATATTTTGGCTTCGCAAATGAAAAGGGCAGCTGATTCAGTTGCTTTAAATATTGCAGAAGGTTCTACAGGACAATCAAATCCAGAATTCAATAAATTTCTAGGCTATTCCCTGCGTTCAAATATTGAAGTAGTTGGATGCATATTTGTTGCTCAAAGAAGAAATCTGATTAAACAAGATGATTTCGATAAAATTTATAAAATGTGTGAAGAAATATTGGTGATGATTGTTTCTTTACGCAAAACATTACAATAGTTTTTATTTATGAATAATATGGTTACAAATAATTTTCTTCGGTCTTCCGACTCCCAGACTTCCGGACTTCCGGACTTCCGGACTTCTGACTTCCCAACTCCCAAACAACTCGGCTACTATTTTCCTGCAGAATTTGCAAAGCATGATGCTACTTGGCTTAGCTGGCCACATAAAGAAGCATCTTGGCCAGGAAAAATCGATACAATTTATCCCTACTACAGTGAGTTTATAAAATACTTGGCGTTGAGTGAACGTGTGTGCATTAACGTAAACAATGAAGCAATGAAACAATTTGCTTTAGGGCATTTACAAAAAGCCAATGTTGATTTAAGTAAGGTTGAATTTTTTATGCATCCCACCAATGATGCATGGTGCAGAGATCATGGTCCTGCATTTTTATTACATAAAACAGAAGCAAAAAAAGCCATTGTAGATTGGGGTTACAATGCTTGGGGAGGTAAATATCCTCCATTTGATTTGGATGATGTAATTCCAACATTAATTGGCAAGCATTACAACATTCCTGTGTTTAATCCTGGTATTGTAATGGAAGGTGGTTCAGTAGAATTTAATGGTACTGGAACTTTACTTACGTCAACTGCCTGTTTATTAAACCCCAACAGAAATCCACATTTAAATCAACAACAAATTGAGCAATACTTAATGAACTATTATGGTGTTGAACAAATTCTTTGGGTAGATGAAGGCATAGTTGGAGATGATACAGATGGGCATATTGACGACACAGTACGTTTTGTAAACGAAGACACTGTGTTAACTGTAATTGAAGAAAACAAAAACGATGAGAACTACGAAATTTTGCAACACAATTTAAAGCAGTTAAAAGCCATGCGTTTGCTTAATGGCAAGCAATTAAATATTATTGAATTACCCATGCCCGATGCTGTTGAATACGATGAGCAACGTTTACCAGCAGCTTACGCCAACTTTTACATTGCCAATAAATATGTAATTGTTCCAACCTTTAGAAGTAGTAAAGACGATAAAGCTTTACAAATAATTCAGTCTTGTTTTAAAGACCGTGAAGTAATTGGTATCGATTCAACTGAAATTATTTGGGGCTTAGGAAGTTTTCATTGCTTAAGTCAACAGGAACCTTCTATTTAAATCGGCAGTAAACAATATTCTTTACTGCAATAATGCAGCCCTTTAGCCATTAATTTGTCTAATACCAAAACGCTTTTATTTTTCACATACTAATAAGCTTTGCAAACCTATATTTGCAGCCACTTAATTTTTAACAATGGAATACAGTAAATTAATATCGGTAACAGGATTACCAGGATTATTTGAATTGGTTGGCAGTAAAACCGATGGAGCAATTGTTCGTAGTTTAGAAGATCAAACTACCAAATTTGTAAGTAGCCGTATTCATAACTTTTCTCACTTAGAAAGTATTGAAGTATATACCGTTCGTGATAACGTTAACTTGGTAGAAGTATTACAAGCTATGGATGCTAGTAAAGAAACTTTACCAAACGAGAAAGATGCAAAAGCCGTTACCGATTACATGAAAAAAGTTTATCCCGATATGGATTTTGATCGTGTTTATGCAAGCGATATGAAGAAAATGGTAAAATGGTACAGTATTTTAAAGGCCAATAATGTTGAGCTTAAATTAACTGAAGAACCAGAAGAAGAAACTACAGAAACTGAATAAAAATCAAGTCATGTGTATATAATTTTAGCCATCTGAGTTTTCAGATGGCTTTTTATTTGTATTTTGCTTTTAAATTACAAGTATGGCTTTAATAGAAAAAAAAGCAAAAGTAAAAGTTGCTAATACTCCCAAAAAAAAGATTAGTACTAAAAAAATAGCTAAGCAAGGTTCATACGAATCTGTAATGAAAGCAATTGAGTTAGCACAAAAAAATCCAATATCATTCATTAATCAATGGTAAACTTATTGTTAGATACCACTGTTTTGGTGCATTTGTACAGGCAAAGAAGTGAAGTCATTACAATTATTCAAGCACTAAAACCTAGAAACATTTACATAAGTACTATAAGTTATGCTGAATTTTTAGGAGCTACTAAAAAAAGGCAAAAACAGTATGCAAGAAAATTTTTGAAAGCATTTAAAATCGTTGAGTTCAATTCTGCTATCAATAGACAAATTCAGTTACAATCCTTTTTACAAGAAATTCCTCCACAGCAAATTGCCGATTGCTTTATTGCTTGTACTGCAATAACACTTAAAATGCCTTTACTTACCAATAACGCAACACATTTTAAACGATATTCGGATTTAGAACTATTATCTTACACTCTTTAATACAGCTTGTACTATCAAAAAGCAGCAAAAACAATCATCATTTTGCGGTTTTTTGCTATATTGCTGTTTCAATTGCCTTTTATGATTAGAAAAATTATTTCTTTAGCCATTCTTGCAACCATTTTTTATGCTCAACCAATTGCTGCACAGTCGTTTTTACAAAAAACACCACAAGCATTGCGTTGGGCCGATAGCGTTTTTAAAACACTAAGCAATGAAGAAAAAATTGCACAGCTAATGGTTATTAGAGCTCACAGTAATTTGGGGCAAAAACATGTAGATGAAGTAACTAGCCTAATTCAAAAGTATAACGTTGGCGGATTATGTTTTTTTCAAGGAGGTCCTGTTCGTCAGGCTACATTAACTAACCAATATCAAAAATTAGCTAAAACCCCGTTAATGATTGCCATTGATGGAGAATGGGGTTTAGGTATGCGTTTAGATAGTGTAATTAATTTCCCTCGTCAGTTAATGATGGGTGCTGTACCCGATGCAAAATTAATTTATGAATTTGGTAAAGCTGTTGGAGAACAATGTAAACGTATTGGTATTCATGTAAACTACGCTCCAGATATTGATATCAATAATAATCCTGAAAACCCAGTGATTAATGATAGGAGTTTTGGAGAAGACAAATACAAGGTTTCATTATTTGGTATTCAGTACATGAAAGGCATGCAAGATGTAGGTGTAATGGCTTGTGCCAAGCATTTTCCTGGTCATGGAGATGTAAGTGTAGATTCTCATTACGATTTACCTATCATTAACAAAAGCAGAGCAGCTTTAGATAGTTTAGAACTCTATCCGTTTAGAGAGCTCATTAAAGCAGGCGTAGGTAGTATGATGGTAGCTCACTTATACATTCCTTCAATTGATACAACTGCCAATCAAGCAACCTCTTTATCTAAGAAAAATGTAACTGGAATTTTAAGAAATGAATTAGGCTACGAAGGATTAACTTTTACCGATGCATTAGAAATGAAAGGGGTGGCAAAATTTTATCCAAGTGGAGAAGCTGCTGTACAAAGCTTAATTGCTGGCAACGATATGTTGTGTTTACCTGGCGATGTACCCAATGCCATTCAAAAAATTATGGAAGCAGTTCAATCGGGCAAATTAACTCAAGCCGATATTGATAGTAAAGTGTACAAAGTTTTATTGAGTAAATTTCATTTAGGACTAAATAAAGTTGAAGAAATCAAAATTGAAAATATAACTGCCGATTTAAACGTTTCTACCAATACCATTCGCCAACAATTAAGTACACAAGCTCTTACTTTATTAAGATTAACTAATGCAAAACTTTTACCCAATATAAGTAAAAGGAAAGTTGCTTTTGTAGGTGTTGGCATTAATCAGATGAATGCATTTGCAGCCGAAGTAAAAGAGGCTTTTAATGCCAAAGTTTTTTTATTAGATTATAAAGATTCTACTTCATTAGAAAGTTTGAAAAAGAAATTAAAGCGTAAGTATAAAACCATTATTGTTGGTGTACATGCTTATAGCCGTAGACCAGCCAATAATTATGGCATGAGTAAAGATGCGGTTGAATTAATACAATATTTGGGCGAAAAAGACAATGCCATCATTTTTGATTTTGGCAATCCTTATGCCATCAGAAATTTTTGTAATGCTAAAAACTTAGTAGCTTGTTACGAAGATGATAATTTAACACAATTGGCTGCTGCCGACTTATTACAAGGAAAGTTTGTAGCCAAAGGAAAACTACCTGTTACTGTATGTGATGCATTCAAATTTGGCGATGGCGTTACAGCCAATTATTATTTTCCGTATACACAACCAGAAAAAGTTGGATTAAGTAGCGAAAAGCTTGCAGCCATTGATACCATTGCTTTACAAGCAATTGAAAAAGGAGCAACACCAGGCATGGTTGTTTTGGTTGCTAAAGATGGTAAAGTGGCATACGAAAAAGCTTTTGGTTTTACCAACTTTAATCAACAACAACCTGTAACTACAGATATGGTATACGATTTAGCATCAGTTACTAAAATCTCTGCCACTACTGTTGCAATAATGAAGTTGTATGAAGAAGGAAAAGTTGACTTGGAAAAAACGTTAGCCGATTACATTCCATGGACAATTGGAACTGATAAAGCCCCTTTAAAGGTGAAAGATATTTTGCTGCATCAGGCAGGTTTATATCCTTTTATTCCATTTTATAGAGCAGTAATTGATAGTGCAAACGGAAAGCCCCTTGAGGGCTTTTTTAGTAAACAGCACAGTACAAATTTTCCTTATAGAGTAGCAGAAGATTTGTACTTAAGAAATGATTATAGAGATACGTTGTATCAAAAAATTGCAACAAGTAAACTATCTCCAATTGGTAAATATATATATAGCGATAATGATTTTATTTTTCTTGCTTTAATAGCTGAAGCAGTTTCGGGCAAACCCATTGACGAATATGTACAAGCCAATTTTTATAAACCGTTGCAAATGGTTACTACAACTTACAAGCCAAGAGAAAAGTATATCTTGAATAGTATTGTACCTACCGAAATGGAAACACACTTCCGTCAGCAATTGATTCGTGGCGATGTACACGATGAAGGTGCTGCTATGTTTGGAGGAGTTGCAGGACATGCAGGATTATTTAGCAATGCTTACGATTTAGCACAACTATATCAAATGTTATTGAATGGTGGCGAATTAAATGGGAAACGTTTTTTGCAAAAGGAAACCATTGAAAAATTTACTGCTTATAATAGCGATATTAGTAGAAGAGGCTTAGGGTTTGATAAACCAGAGAAAGATAATGCTAGCAGAAAAGAAGCATATCCCAGTAAACCTGTATCGCCTCAAACCTATGGTCACACTGGGTTTACAGGAATTTGTGTTTGGGTAGATCCTGTTTATAATCTTATTTATATATTTCTCTCTAATAGAGTTACACCTACTCGTAATAACAATAAATTAGGTCAGCTGAATGTTCGACCAAATATTCAAGAAGCTATTTACAACTCAATTATACTTAAAAATTAAAAAGCCATGTAACAATAAGTTACATGGCTTAGGTTACTTCAATCCCCCAATTGAAAGTGATACAAAAGTAAGCTTTTTGTACCATAACTCTCGAACTTTAATTTGTAAATTGGCATTATCAATCTGTGAACTGTATGTGTTAAGTTTACATTAACTGTTACCAAACGTTTGTTTGTATATGGGTATTTGTACACTAACTTTTGTTCCGTTAGCATTACCAAATGCATCGTATAAATCTTCAAAATGTACAGCAATACTGTTGCTTCTACCATAGTTTAAAAGCTCCAGTCTTTTTTGTGTTGCACCTGTAGCAAAACTGGTATATCTCTTCTTTCTTAAGCTATTCATTTCCTCAGATCTTTTTCTACCAATTCCATTGTCTTCTATGGTACAAACTAAGGTTTGTTCATTCAACAATAAAAAACTGACAGTCAACTTTTTATTGCCTTGTTTGTGTAGTAAACCATGTTTTACAGCATTTTCTATATAAGGCTGAATGAGCATTGCAGGAATTTTAATAGATAAAACGTCTGTTATTTTTTGCGTAGTAATTGTATAATAAAAGTTTTCTTCAAACCTTAATGCTTCTAATTCAAGATATAAATTCAAGGTTTTTAATTCATCATCTAATGTAATTATTTCTTTACTACTAAGGTCTAGTGTTAAACGCATTAAATCGGCAAATTTGCCAAGATAAAAGTTGGCTTGTCTTTTATTATTCAACACAATAAATTCTTGAATAGAGTTTAAAGCATTAAACATAAAATGTGGATTCATTTGTGCTTTAAGTGCAATTAGTTGAGAGTTCCGTAATGCTTCTTGAACTTTTGCTTTTTCTAAATTTTCATTATTTTTCTTCGCAATCGTTTCAATTTTTTTTTGCAAATAAATATATACTAAACTTAATGTAATGATTATTAAAGCAAGTAAAAACCACCACTTAGACCACCAAGGGTTTAGTACGGTAAATTTTTGTTGTATAATTTTACTTTTAACACCAACTTCATTTTCAACTCTGCATTCAAAAGTATATTCTCCAGATGGCAAACTTGCAAAACGAACAAGGTTATTACTAGAGTTCTGTTTTATCCAATTTGTATCAATACCTAACAATCGGTATTCGTACACAAAACTATTTTTACTTTTTAAAGTAATCCCTAATAATTCAAAACTTAAGTTGGTTGAGTTATAAGGTATTTGAATGCTTGAATTAAGTTGGTAAGATGAATCGTTTACTTTAAAGTTCTTAAGCACTATTCCTGGTATTACATTGGTTTTGGTTACAATAGTTGTGGGAAAATATTGTAAACCTTTCGCTGTAGATAAATACACTTTATTGTTAAGTATTTCTATATCGAATATTTCATCAGATAACAATCCATTTGAACTAGTAAAATTGTTGAATATACCAGTATAAATATTTAATCCTTGAATACCTTTTGAACTAATGAACCATAACATATTTTTATATGGAATCATTTTTTTTATTCTATTGGATAACAATCCATTTTGTATAGTGTACTGTTTAATTATTTTTTTGTTTTTTACAAAGTAGATACCTTGTTCAATTGTACCAATGCATAACGTGCCATTTTCTAATTGTTGAAAACAAGTAGAAACAACAGGCATTTTTGTTGCAGAATCAATAAAATTGTATTCTATTTTTTGATCAAAAAATCTTGTGCCATTACTAAAACCACACCATAATATTTTTTCTTTTTCATTGTACCATATGCATCTTGCCCGTTGATTAGAAATGGTTACTTTATCAAACGGATATGGGTTCATTTTTTCTACAATATCTACAAAAGGCAATTCCTCTATAAAATTAAACTCTTGGTTTAATTTGTATTTAGTAGTAGCATTTTTTAAGAAGGTACTTTGAATGGTAACACCAGCAGAAAACAATATTCCATCGTTTCGTAAATAGAAGTTTTTAGGAGCACTAATTAAAAATTTGTAATTGATTAATTTGCTTTTATCATACACAAAAAACGAATTCTTATGGAAATACAATTGGTTAGTTGTTGAATTATAAATCATTGCTTGAGCATCTCTTTCTTCATTGGTATTAATTTGTTGAGTTACTCTGTTTGTTTCAGTATTTATGCATAATAATTCTTTGCCATTGCTCGATACAAATAGTGTATTTCTTTTATCGCTAGCAATTAAACTTAAATTGCTTAGTGCAATGCCTAATTGACTTTCGGTGAAGAATTTGACTTGCAAATTAGGTATTTGATAAAGTCCATTTTTTAAAGTGGTAAACCAATAACTGCCTTCTTTATCTTTAGTAATAGATGAGACGGCTTCGTTTTCAAAAAATGAGCTTTCTAATTTCCAGATTCCATTTTTTTGTACAAACCAATAACAACCTTTATAGGTGCCAATGAATAAGTTTCCTTCATCATCATCAAAAACAGTAATTGGATAAGTATTTAGTTTTCTTAATAATTGTGTAATTGGATGAACAATTAATTCATTGTTCTGGTAGATAAATAAAGATGGAAATTCATCTGCCGGACTTTGCCGTTGTAAACCTAATGTTCTTTTATTTTTTGCTGATGGAAATAGTAAAAACGAGTTATATATTTTTTTTGGTGCTTCACTTATTTCATTTTTGATTAATGAAATTGAAACAATTTTATTATTCAATAACTGAAATACTTTACCATTTTCTAATGCTGAAAAAATGAGTTTTCCTGTATGACTAATGCTTATAGATTGTTTAATTGTAGAATCATCTAATAATTTTTCTACTTTATTATTTGTTAAATTAAACGCATAAATATGATTTTTGTAATTGGATACAATTAACTTATTTTCATGTACTACGATTTCTACCAACTGATTTTTATAGTATTTATTCCAGGGTTCATATACTCTTAGTGTATCGTCTTTTACAAAGAGTATTTGACCACTAAAATTATGGCACCAAATATTTCCATAAGCATCTTCTGCAATGTCTGTAATACTTGCTCCAAGTAATTTTTTATTGGTGTACAATTTAAATTCACTTCCATTATATCTTATTAAACCAGCTTCGCTACCAATCCACAAAAATCCTTTACTATCTTGAACCACATCGTATAGCTCGTTAGATGGAATACCGTTGCCAATTTCATAATGTATATACACAGGAACTTGTGCTTGTAAATACAGGCCACAAAATATTATGAAAGGAAGTAAAAAATTTTTTAATTGAAGCATAAGTTATGCTGTACAATGCTAATGAATACTATTTAACTAAACATAATTTATTCGTACCATTCACCCAAACCTTGTCTAATAAGTTCATAAGGTTCTTGGGTACAATCAATAATAGTAGAAGGAATCATTCCTCCAATTCCTCCATTTACAACAATATCAACTCGGCTTTTGAAGTTTTCATAAATTAATTCAGGATCTGTATATTCTTCTACCATTTCACCTGGTAATGATGCAGACAAAATTGGATGCGTTAACTCTTGTACAATAGTTCTAGCAATATTATTATCTGGTACACGTAAACCAATGGTGTTTTTTTTACTATTTAAAATTTTAGGTACTTCTTTACTAGCAGGTAAAATAAATGTGTACGGACCTGGTAAATAATTTTTAAGTAAGCGATACAAAGGCGTATCAATACTTTTTGTGTATTTACTTAAATCACTTAAGTCGTTGCAAATAAAACTCAGTTGTGCTTTAGCAGTATCTACATTTTTTATTTGAGCTATTTTTTCAATGGCTTTATGTTTAAAAATATCACAACCCAAACCATAAATGGTATCGGTAGGATAAATAATGATTCCTCCATCTAGTAAACATTCAACTACTGTTTTTACGTTTCTAGGATTGGGATTGTCTGGATGTATGTGTAATAACATACAGCAAAGTTAGTAAACAACTATGGCTTATGCTTTTAAAATAAAAAGCCAATTGCACTCCTGCAATTGGCTTACCCCATAGTCAAACAAACTAGTGCTTTATAAATGGTAAATACTCAACCGTAAATTGGGTAATTACTTTTAAGAAGTAAGAGCCTGAGTGTAAGTTTTGAATGGAAATTGGTTGAGATTGTGCCTGATGTTTTAATTGATGAATTACTTTACCGCTTAAATCAATAATTTGAACAGTGAGTTGCTCACCAACATTAGTATTACTCTTTAAATAGATGAAGTTTTTAGCTGGATTAGGGTACAGTTCGTATAACTTACTTTTTTGTTGTACTGTTATCTTTTTAGTGTTGCAGATATAGCTAAACGTATTGTTTAAATCTACCTGTTTAATTCTATAAAAATATACTCCTGTTGCAGTTGTTTGATCTATGAAAGTATAGTTGTTGATTGTACTGCTATTGGTAATACCTGTAACAAATGCAATTGTATTAAAACGATTACCATCTATACTTCTTTCTATTTCAAAACCTTTGTTATTGGTGGCACTTGCAGTACTCCAGCTTAACTGAACTTGTTGTAATTTTTGTTGAATAGTAAAGTTGGTACATACTACTGGTAACGAAGTGCCACTGTTTAATGCTGCATTTCCTCCATGTAAAAATGCAGTAGAAAAAGATGGAAAATCAAATACTAAATAATAATTTACACCAACATTGCCAAAAGCAATTGGAGTAAGTAAAGAACCACTGCCAGCCGATAAAGTATTGGTACAAATATTAGAACCAAACTTGGTTAATCTTAAATCGGAGATATTCGATACGTCATTATTATCTCCATCATTTGCAGCAACAAGTTTTTGCCATTCGGCAGCAGTAAAATAAAATACTACTCTTATAGCATTGTTGGGTTGCGTTTGTGGTGTTATTGTAAAGTTTCTACCTAAATATTCTACATTATTTGCATCTTTTCTAATGGCAGCATTAGCACTATCAACATAAATATTGCTGCTAATAGTACCTAACGATTCACTATCTAAGATTGAAAATACCAAATTGCCATTTCTTTGAAGCGTAAGCCAATTGCCCGATGCTGTAGAGTTTAAGGTTGAATTGGTTTCACAAATAGCTGTATTGTTTGTATAAATATTGGTAGTTGGTAAACCACCGCTAATACCAATTGAAAAAGCTGCATTATTGCCTATAGCTGGGTTGAAGGCAGTATTCATATCCCAAACTCTAACATAATATGTGTTACCAATTGTTGCATTGGTTATGCCACTAAAGCAACCTACATTGGTTAAATTATTGTCTAATATTTGATAAGCTAATGTACCTCCATTGTTTATAATATTTACTTGTACTTCAGCATTTTTTGCAATAAACTTAAACCATACATCATTTTCTGTATTACCAAAACAATTGGCAGATGTTCCTGTAGCCCCTTCTATACTATTAGTGGTTGGAATATTTACAATGTTATGCAAAAGTGTAATTGCGTTTACAGGTTCATCATTTACAGGTGTGTTCAATCTTCTTATACTAATATCGAAATTGGCACCATTTATATTACTAAACGCATTGGTATATAATCTTACATAGTAAGTTGTTCCAGGGATGGTGTTTACTGCTTGACCATCATTAATGATCTCTTTGCAGTAAACAGAATTTAAGTTGGTACAACTACCAGTGTACACTTGCATATTAATGGTACCAGTTGCATTTTGTGATGGATAGAATACATTTCTTAAATCAATTACTGTTTTATTACTATTGGCTGTAAAACTAAACCACACATCTTGTATATCTACTTCATTTGGATTATTGCACGAACCTGTATCTCTTGTAGCACCAATTGTGGTAGAAGAAGTCCAATTATTTGATGTATTACTCGATGGAGTTAATACAACTCTATTGGTACAAGTATTATTAGCTGGTATAGGTGGTAAAGTAGCCACACAAAGTGTAAAGTTACCAGGGTTAATATTTTTATATACCCTTACAAAATACGTATTGCCAATGGTTAATGAACTGCCAACAATACTTTCATTACCACATGCAATTGAGCTTAAAGTATTACAAGTACCACTATATAATTCAACATAATGATCTGAGGTTGCACTTATAGAATGGGCTGTTGCAGTTGCTATAAAACTATACCAAACATCGTACACTGGTGCAACGCCTGTGCCAGCACAACGTGGTAAACTTTGTGTTGCTGCTAATGTTGTACCAACAGTTGTTTGGGTGCAATTAAAACTTGTAACAGGCACAGTTATGGCATTGGTACACTCGTTATTGCTTGGTGGTGGTACATTGCTTACACAAACATTAAACAATACCCTACTACTTGCATCGGCTGTATGAACTCTAAAAAAGTAGGTTGTTCCAATAGTTAAATTTAGTAAATCAACTTGTGTTACATTGGTATTGCAACTATTTAAGCTTAATAATGTGTTACAAGAACCTTCAAACGCTTGTATTACAAGATTGGTTGAATTACCTTGTATTAAACTGATGTTGTTTAAGGTAATTCTATGTGCAATTGCAGTAGCTGTAAATCTAAACCATACATCATCATCATTAGAACCACTGCAAGCTGTTTGAGAAGAAGTTGTTGCACCAAATGTACTAGCCAAAACTGGATTGCTACAAGTAGCCGTAGTAGTTAATACTGTTGCAGTATTACAGTTATCATTGGTTGCTTCTAATGGTACTGTAAGAACAGCTACAGAGTAAGATGTTCTATTTTCTGGTAAATTATTGTAAGTATAAATTCTATATTGATCACCAATGGTTAAGTTGCTTAAAACAACACTATCAGTAGTTCCGCAAGCTATATTTATTCTACTTCCTGCACCACAACTAGCTTCTTTAAACACTTTGGTTTCTAAATCATTATTGTTACCAAAAACAGATTGTTTATTGAAATATTTAATTACATGTTTTGTAGCAGTGGCTGTAAAATGATGGTATAAACCAAAGGCATCTGTACTGAAAAGTATAGGTGTGTTTTGAGGATTACATTGTTGCTCTTGTAACGAAGCACCTATGTTATTAAAGGAAGCACTATTGGTTGCAACAAGACTTGAATTTACAGGAACACTAGTACTTAATGCACAAGTATAAGGTTGTATGGGTGCAATAAAAGCACAAACGCTCATGGTGCCATTTTGTATAGCAGTTGTACTTCCTGTCCAAATTCTTACATATATTTTTTCTCCATTTGCTACACTGTCAATTCGTTGTAATCTTCTATCACCAGCATCAAAAGTAAATCCAACACTACCACAAACAAGAGAGGTGCCTAAATTGCTACAGTTGTTACTAGTTTTATAAATTTCGTATCTGTATTGTTGTGCAGTGCCTGTACCAAACTGAATAATTACAGATTTAGTTGTACCGCTATTATTAGTTGATTCAAACCAAATATCTCTAGTATTTGATGTAGTAATGCACGAACCGTCTGGTGCATTGGTAGATTTTGTTGAACCTGTTGTAAAACCTGCAACACTTTGAGAGCATGTATTGTTGCCTAATGGAAGTACATAAGCAGCAGTACATTCATCATTAGCAATGGGTGCAGCTTGGCAATTGGTTGTTGCATTTAAAACTACATTACAATCTGTATTATTGGTATTTACAATAGTAACTTGTAAACTACCTGTAGTATTTGAAATTGGACCAATTACATAGTTACCAGTTGTTGAAATATTTGAAATAATTGGTTGGCCTAAATTGTTGGTAATATTAATTGTTGGCGATGAACCCATTTGGGTAATATTTACAGTTGCTTCATAAAAATTTGCATCAATACAACGAGTAGTAAGTGTTGCAACTGGATCGTTGCAGGTTACCGTTTCACCAAAAACACAAATATCAAAAGTTTCAAAAGGGTTAATCGGATCGAAAATATTGAGGCCATAAACTTTTAAATAATACGTTGTGCCAATAGTTAAATTTTTAAGGTTATGTATACCAGTAAACGAAGTAGTATCAAACTTTAAACATCCTACAGAAGTAAGGTTGCTACAATCGTTTCCTACAAGCAACTCAGCATTTTTACCTTGTATTAAAATTTTGTGCTTGGTACTTGTAGCAATAAACTTGTAAAAAACATCTACTAAGTTTGGTGTTGTAGCGTCGCAAGTATTTGCACCTGAACTTTGTGCAAATGTTAATCTTGCTTTTCTCGGTACAGAACATGCATTATTATTAACTGGTGTAAGCGTATATGCATTAATACAAAAGTCATTTCCTGGAGCTGCTGTATTAATTGTAGGGTTAAATTTTACCCAATTAAAAATACCAGTATATGAGCCTGTTGCTCCAGTTCTTGAGTAATCAACCCCAGCATCGGTACAAAATCTTACTATATAATTTGTACCTACATTTAAACCTGTAATAGGCATTTCATCTTCGTTTGTACCACTAATACTTCCAACATTAAAATACTTTTTTGCTATCACTTGGCTGTTGCTACAGCCTGCTGGATAAACCATTACAAAAACGCCATCAGCTTTTACATCACCAGACCTATTTAATACTTCAAAGTCTTTAATATTCAACCTCATACTGCTACTTGTGGCAGTAAAGTTTCTATATACTTCGTGAACACCTTCAATTCTACCGCCTGCACCAAATTGACTAGTATTGTCAAATGGAAAATTCCCAAAAACTGGGACTAAATTTGTTTGCCCTGCAAAATTTACAAATCCTCCTGCGTTAACATCTTGACTATTGTTGCAATCTCCATAATTAATTGTTGGGGGTGGTGTGCAAGTTGTGCAACTTATTCTCAAAATAGGGTCTGATGTAATGCCACCAAATGGTGTACAAATATTATTAGTAATTAAAATTCTATATATACCAGTTATGGGTGCAGGAAAACTATGTCCAACAGCTGTACTTCCTTGACTATGTAGGGAGTATGTTTGGTTACCAGCAATTGGTGGTCGTAAAACAGTTACATGTGCACCAGTACCGCCACCTGTAATATTATAGGTATTACCCATTGTTAGCTCAATTTCAAAATATTCGCCCTTGTCTATACCTTCACTTTCAGAACCAAAGAATATAGATTGATCTTGAATTTGAGTGTAAATGCCAGGAAATTTAGGACCATAATATTTACCTGGATGACGTTTGATAAAATCGGCATTGCTGCACTGTGCTATAGCATCTATAGCAAAAAGCAAGCAAATGGCATGGAACATTATTGTAATAAAATTTTTCATTTTTGTTTTTTTAATAACTAGGAATATTCATTGGCTTATAACCATTGAAAGAAAATTGTTGATTGTTGCTTTCTATAGATTGAATAGTATAATTAAATTTTTCACTGCCATTCATGCCTTCTACACTTAAAGCAACACGTTTGCCTGCATTGGGTATTTGTAGTAGTTGAGCAGTATAAATGGGGAATAGTACTTTGGTTGGAGCAGCAATGGGAAAATCTTTATTGGTAATCCAACAATTGAAATTTACTTGTTCGCCACCATTATTGCTTTGAATATTATAAAGTGTACAATCGTAACCAGCAATTTTTTTAATTGTATTTAAGTTTTTCACTTTTATGGTAGCTTGCTCGTTGTTGTTTAACCCACTGGGTAGTTTTTGTTGCATACTAATTTTACCTTCTTCTTTGGTAGTTACAAAAAGTATGTTAGAGCCATCATCATTCATCACCCAAGCATCTAGTTTGCCATCTTCCTCATTTAAAAAACTATTTTGAAGTCCTTTATTGTTACTAAATGAAGTTTCATTTAGTAAAATACTTTTGCCATTTTTTTCAATGAAATAGGTAATTGTACCTTTTTGCGTTTCTTCTTTTGTAACGCCACTATAAGTAATGGTAATTTTATGTGCAGCAGTAAAAACTTTTACCGAAGTATTGCTGCTGCTTGATGAACCAACAGCCGTTTTAGGTTTATTAACTGCTGGCTCAGTTTTGTTGTTACAATATGTATCAATAAACTGTTTTTTTATAATTTCTAATTGTTCAATATCCTTAGGATTGGTGCCAGATTTTTCTGCTTGTGCAATTTCTTTATCAAATTCTTTGAGTAAAGAATCACAATTAAAAGTTGGCATTTGGGCTTGAGCAATGAAGCTTGTAAAAAGAAATATACATAGTAATGAAAATAGTTTCATACAATAATTTTATTTAATGCTTATAAATTCTACTCTTCTGTTATTGGCTTTACCGGTTGTGGTATTGGTTTTATCTACAGGTTCTGCACCGCCTTTGCCATCTGTTTCTAAACGGCTGGCTTCAATACCAAATTCGGTTACCAATATTTCTTTTACTGCTAATGCTCTTTGTTTAGATAGCGTTAGGTTTGCACTTGCATCTCCATCATTACTAGTATGGCCAACCACTTTTACTTTTACACTTGCATTTTCTTTTAATACAGTTGCAATTTCTTTAATAACGCCAAAGCTTTCTTGCTTTACATTGGCTTTTTGAAATTCAAATAAAATACCTGTTGTAACAAACTTACCTTCGGTAATTAATTTGTTTCTGGTATCGGGTAAGCCAATGGCATATTTTATATTGCCAATAAATTGACTGCATTCATTGAAGTAGTTTCTAAAAAATGCAAAACTGTAGGATTTATTTTCTGAAAAAAATCTCGGTATATCTAATAGCTTATTTTCATTTACGTACAATCTTAATCTTCCTTTTTGTCGCCATACAGATATTTTGGCAAATCTATTTTCTTCTACATTCCATTGTGGCATGGGTAAATCATTTGAAATGTCTGTTCCATTAGTTGGATAAACTGCCATAGAAATTTGTGCTGCACCGGGATGTAAATACACCAATGAAGTGCCTTTTGAGAAAAACATATCTTTCATCAACTCTTTGGCAATGGTTGTAAAATTTAAACCTAATCCACTGTAATTATTTGAAGGATCTCCTTCAATACCTACTTCAAATTCAAGTGTAAAATTTTCCGGTAAATTGTTGATTTTTTCAGGCACGAACGAGCCGTTTTTTGTTAGGTTTAACCATTTATCTGTTTTGCCTTCAATGGTTACTACTTCGCCACTTGCATTGGTATTAAATTCTGCTGGAAAATCGCCTACGTCAAGACGTTCAAAATTTTCGAAGTACAACACTTTTTCGCCAGCAATAAAATCGTACTTGCTATAACTTTTAAAGCTAGCTTTATTTTCGTTAGAAGCAGTGGTAGATGTACTATTATTAGTCTTTTCTGTTGATGTAGATGGTTGTTGTGTGTCTTCTTTTTTAACTTCAGTACTATCGGTTTTTTTCTTCTTCTTTTTAAATAATCCTTTAATACCATTTTCAATACCATCTAAACCTTTATCAATGGCATTTTCGGTTTTAGTTTCTGTTCTTTGTGTGGCTTTGTCTTTAGCTCTTTGTTTGGCTCTTTCAGCAGCATTTTGTGCTGATGCATAAGTACAAATAAGTACAAGTAAAGCAATGAAGCTAACTTTTTTTCTAAGCATTTTATATAATTTGAGTGTTATGAGGTATTACTTTAGTGTTAAAAATTAAAAAAGGTAAACACCAGTTTTTAATTTTTTTGCTTAGGTTTACTTTTTATCATGATGTACACTAACAATACAGTTGAATTGGATAGGCTAGAAAAGATTAAGCAAGGAGACGATGCAAGTATAGAAAAACTATACAACGATTGTAGGGCTACTTTTTTATCGTTTGCAGCCAAGTATGGTATAAAGGAATATGAAGCAATTGATATTTATCAAGAAGCCATTGTAGCATTTATTGAACAGGTACGCAAAGGAAAAATAAAAGAATTAAAAAGTGCTGTTTCAACCTATTTAATTGCTATTGGTAAGTTTATGATTTTTAAAAAATTGAAAACAAAATCAATAGAAGTTGAACTCAATACTGAATTTGAAAACACATTTTTTTGGGAAGATTATAGTGCTGAACAACAACAAGAGCAAGTGCAATTACTGCAACAGTTTTTTATGCAATTAGGCAATCAATGTAAAAAAATTATTACCCTTTTTTATTACGAGGAAAAGAAGCTTGACGAAATTGTTGAATTGCTAGGTTATGAAAATAAAGAAGTAGCCAAAAGCCAAAAATCAAGATGTATAAAGCAACTTAAAAACTTAATTCAAACGCATCATGAATCATGAAGAATTGATAGATAATTATTTTGAAAATAATTTAAGTGAAGCCGAGTTGGTTACTTTCAATGAATTGTTGATAAGTGATTCCAATTTTGCTAAAGATGTGGAGTTTAGAAAAAATCTTCAGGCAGCTGCACATTTAGCCGAACGTGCAGTACTGAAAGATAAATTGAAACAATTTGAACCAGCTAAAGGCAAAGTGGTAAGCATGAACAAAAGAGGAGTGTGGTTTGCAGCAGCAGTTTTTGTATTAGTAATTGCTAGTACTATTTGGATCTTGTTTCAAAAACCCGATGCACAACAATTGTATGCATTGTATTACGAGCCTTATCCAAATATTGTTGCTCCAGTAACAAGAAGTGAAGCCAATGCAGATTCTACTATTCAATATGCATTTTTAATGTACGAAGCGGGTAAATACGAGAATGCAGCGTTGATATTTCAAAAAATATATGGCAATGCAAAAGCTCCATTTGCATTGGTTTATTTTGGAATTTGTAAACTACAAATTGAACAAACAACAACAGCTATTACTGCTTTAAAAGAGGCAATTGTAACAAACAATGATTATACAGTAATTGCAAAATGGTATTTGGCAATGGCTTATTTAAAGAATGATGAACCCATATTGGCTGTACCATTGGTACAAGAAGTTGCCGATGCCGAACATCCACTACAACCTGTTGCAGAAAAATTATATGAAAAGTTGAAAGTTTATGAATAGCTTCTTTTTTTTCTTTTTAAAATGAAAAGTCCTATTAATAATAATCCCAAGCTGCCTAATACATAATAGAGCCAACTATAATTGTTTACTATAGCTTCATTGTTGCCAGTTAAAATAAATCCACTCCAATAATAAGGATGATTTTTTAACGGATTATTTTTAATAAAATCTTTTTTGGCTTGTGCAAGAGCTTCACTTTTAGATTTACCTTTTTTTAGATGTTGATAGTACAGTGCCATCAAATCAGACGTTTCTTTATCGGGCACTTGCCATAAACTAACTACAGTACTTTTTACGCCTGCATAAGTAAAAGCTTTAGATAAACTCATCATACCTTCGCCAGCCATTAATTTGCCTGCTCCTGTATTGCAAGCACTGAGTACAATCATTTCTGCAGGAAAAGAAGTAGTGTACATTTCACTAAAGTAAAGTGGTTGTGCATTATTAAATAGCAAGCAAGATTTATTAAAATCATTGTCGTACAAAACGGCATGCATGGAGCAGTGTACCACATCGAACTGTTTTTGATTGGCAAAGAAATTATTCTTAGTTGCCACATCTCCTACAAACTCTTTGCCTTTAAATAATTGTGCTATATAATTGGCTTCTTGTTTTGCAAAAGGTAAATTGTTAAGTCTCGTACTATCATATAATGCATTGTTATAGTTAGGTGCAAATGCTGCTAAATGGATAGATTGTTTTGAGCTTTTATTAGTTTGGTGTAAGTACCAAAGCGATAGGGAATAATTGTAGCTAATATTGGCTTGTTGCACCCAAAACTCTTTAGTGGTAGGGTTTTGTAAGCTTTCGAAAGGTAAATAGTTTAAGTAATTATCTGGAATAATGGTAATGTTTTTCTGTTCAATAGTACTACTTAATGCAGTATATAACTGATTAGATAATTGTTGATAGTTAGATTGTATTTGTTTTAATGCAACTAAATATTTTTTGCTAGTAGTTTCTAATTTTTCGGTAGTTGATAATAGCTTTACGTCAATATTATTTTTAGTAAAACTTACCCTGTATACATGGTTATGTGCTACATAATATTTTACAATTACTTCATTGGAATTTAGCAATTGCAAGCAAGCATCTACCGAAAAATTGGCTAGTGTTAAATTGGTAAATTCTTTTTTGGCAATGGCAATTTGTTGTTGAATATTGGCTAATTGTTTATCTGTAGCTTTTATTTTAGCTGAATAATTTTCTTGATTGCCTTTTTCAATTTGTTGAGCAGCCCAATATTCTTTTTGTTGTATTAAAATGCTTTCTTCATTTAATAAATTGCCAATGGCAGCTTTGCTTTTCAACAACTTTTGTTCAAATTCTTTAGCCAAATGAAAAGAAGCATTCGATTCTATTACTTGTAATATCTTTTTCTTTTGATTCAGGTTAGTAGCATATTTTTCTGTAATAATAAACAAGTATGCTTCAATAATTTTATTTTGTAAAGTGCTGAGTGTACTGTTGTAAGATCCTTTTTTATAAAATTCACCAAACATTACAGCAGCAGATTCTACCAACTTTTCTGCTTTAGCTAAGTAGGTTTTGTTTTTTTGTTGTTTGTAAGCATCTAAAAAAACAAGTGAAGAAGTAGCAAAAATGTTAATGAATCTACTGTTGTTAAGTTCTTTTAAATCGGCAGAATTAATTTGTAAAATGTCTATTTTTTTATTGGTATGTTCTAAAACAATGCTTGCAATATTGTTCTCCATTATTGTAATAGCATCTGCATGTTTTGCAGTACTTGAAAGATTGGTGGCTTTCATAGTTTCTAATGCAAACTTGCTTAAACTAGTTGGTGGAAATTGGTAACTATTTAGCGAAACATTTACATGAAACAAAGCTTTATCGTATTGTTTCATTTCTCGGTATTGATTGGCTAGCTTAGAGTGTGACAACATAATATTAAAAGCATCTTTTTGTATAGTAGCTTCTTGTAAATATTCAGTGCAAATTTTTAGCCCACTCGTATAATCTTTAGAGTAATAATTATAATAATAACATATTTCCGATAGGCAAGAAAGATAATAGCTGATCTCTTTGGGTTGTTCATTTTTTGGGGCAAAAGCAATTTCTTGCTTCATTAATTTTAAAAACTCAAAAGATTGTTCAGGTTTATCAACTATTGTTGCACAAATAATTTGCATTTTTCTGTACACTCTTTTTGCATAATAATATTCTCTTGTATTGGGTTTGGTTTTAAAACGAGATAAAAAATAAGCACTAAATTTTTTGAAAGTATTTAGTTGCTCTTGCTTGTCATCATACTCACCCAAGTAATAGAATATATTATTGTAAGCTATGATAAAGTCTATTTCTTTAATCTTCGAAAAATTGGCTTCCATTAAATTAATGGCCTTTTGTACAAATTCTATTTCATTTTTTTGATTGCCTAAGTTAGAATAACACCAAGAGGTTTCTATATACACTAAAGCTTTAAATGGTATGTCATTTTCTAAAATTGCTGCATAAGTTTTTAGAACATCGTTGTAAATTTCTATTGCTTGAAAGTGTTGACCTTTCTTACTGAATATTAAACCATACTCCATTAAGTTTTGAGCTTTTAACGAATCGTGCAATTGCTTGTAAAACGATTGTTGAATGATTATTTTATAAGAGCTGAAGGCTTTATCAAATTCTTCGTTGTATTTATATTGTTGCATAGAAGAGATATACAACGGAAAAATTGTATTCATTTGATTGTACAATTTTTGCTGATGAGCCTGATTAAGCTGAGCAACAATTAAAGTTTGTGCTTCCGTAATTTTTTGTTGAGTAAGTAATTGTTCAACTTTTTTATTTAGGGTATTGGTTTGTGCAAAATTTGGAAAATACAATAGGCAAGAACATGCAATCAATAAATATTTCATCATCAACTATAATTTTAATTGAAGTTAGGATTTTCAGCTATTTATAAAAATAAAATGAGCATCAAACCTGTACGCATTTCGATAAGCCGATTGCTATCGGCTGCTTATGATAGTAATTATAAATCAGTGGAGCCATTTATGATCAAATGATTTTTTTATTGCCACGGATGCACGGATTAGCACGGAATTTATAATAATCATAATAGCTAATCCGTGATTTTTCTGTGTATCCGTGGCAATTACGTCATTTGCAAACTGCTTTTATGCGAAGCAGAAATTGTTTACACATCCGATGGCCATCGGATGTGTAAAATTTGATTTCTTATAAAAGACTTCTTGTATTGATTAAATCTTTACCAATTTCCATTTCCCTTTTGTAAATAAATACATAGAAGTTAATGTTACCATCGATTCTGTAACAACAATGGAAACATAAATACCTATTTCACCAAAATTAAAAGTGATAGCAGCTAAATAAGCAACTGGAATTTGAAAAATCCAGAACCAAAAAAAGTTAATGATGGTAGGTGTTTTAGAATCTCCTGCACCATTAAATGCATTCATCATTACCATGCCAATACCATAAAAGATATATCCTAAAGTGATAATGCGTAAAGCAAGTACAGCAGTTTTTAAAACCAACGGTTCGTGTGTAATAAAGCTTACAAAATATTCTGCACCCACTAAAAAAAGTAACGATACAAAGCCCATGTAAATAGCATTGTATTTGGCAACTTTCCAAACACTTTGTGCAGCACGTTCAGGTTGATTGGCTCCTAAATTTTGTCCTACTAAAGTTGCTGCTGCATTGCTTAAGCCAAATGCAGGTAAAATAAAAAATACAATTAATCTTATGGCAATCGTATAACCTGCAATGGCGTTATTGCCAAAACTGGTCATTATTCTAGCCATAGCAATCCAACTTGCACTTGCTATAATAAATTGTAAAGTTGCTGTAACGGTTACGTTGAGTAAACTTTTAATAATAGCTATTTGTGGTTTAAAATAGGGTGCATGTAATTGTATTAAACCCTTGCCTTTTAAAAGCTGACGTAACTGGTACAACACACCAACGCTTCTACCAATTGTTGTTGCAATGGCTGCTCCAACTATTCCAAAAAAATGAATTAAAATAGGGCATAAAATAATATTACAAATATTGGCAACCCATAAACTTTTCATAGCAATGGCTGCATTGCCTGCACCTCTGAAAATACCATTGAGTAAAAACAACAGCATAATCACCATATTGCCTCCTAACATAATTGCAGTATAGGTATAACCATATTCAGCAATTGCTTTTGTTGCACCCATTAAGTATAATAAGTCTTTGGCAAATAGAACTCCTATTATGCTAATAACTAAACTTATGGTAACTGCAATAAGAATAGATTGAGCACCAGCTTTTGCTGCATCAACATTATTTTTTTCACCAATTCTTCTTGCAACCATAGCTGTTGTTGCCATACTAATGCCAAAGCCCAAAGAGTAAATAATAGTTAACATACTCTCTGTTAAACCAACTGTAGCAGTGGCTAAAGAGCCTAATTTGCCTACAAAAAAAATATCTACTACTGCAAAAACGCTTTCCATACACATTTCTAAAATCATGGGTATAGCAAGTAAGAAAACTGCCTTACGCAAATTTCCCGTCGTAAAATCTTTGTCTTCGCTATTGAGCGATTCTATAATAAACGAAATAATGTATTGTACACGATTACTAATATGTGTAGTCATTTGATATAAAATTTTGAAATAAAAAAATAAGAAACCAATCACTGAAAGTGCTAGTGATTATTGTTTAAAATAGTAGGGTAGTTTCTTATCAGAAGAAATCTAAGCCCTGCTTAGATGTTCATAATGCTTACGTATTCGTGTAACAATGCTGTTTGTAATTCAGCTTTTCGAGTGCAAATTAATTTTGAAACTAATACATTCCAATATGTTTTTTGATGAATGGTATTTTATTTGTTTTCGAAAAGCCATAACAACATTACTTTTGTGCCCTAAACCCCTGTTAATTATGAAAAAAATTCTTGTTGCAATTGCCTTTATTGTAGGTATGCACATCTCTGTGAAAGCCCAAAATATAAAACCCGATGAAGCTGCCAATCATATTGGTGAAACTGTAACAGTTTGTGGTAAAATTTTTGGCGGAAAATTCTTTGATAGAGGAGAAAGTAAAATTACTTTATTAAATATGGGTGCTGCTTTTCCAAAATCTCCTTTAACCATTGTGATTAGTGGGGAGGATAGAAAAAATTTTAAATCGGCTCCCGAAGAATTTTACAGCGAAAAAAATGTTTGTGTAAAAGGTGTTGTAAAAGAGTACAAAGGCAAACCTCAAATTTTTATTAAAACCGAAGAAGATATTATTGTTCAACAATAATTCAGCTAAATACAATATTTAGGCGGCAGGTTAGTATAAACTAACCTGCCATTTTTTTTGCCAAGTATTTTGTGGTGCTAATTCTATAATTCCTTCTTTTTCTTCTAGTTTACCCGACGCAAGTGTGTTATCAGCAATGCCACACCAAGGTTCTAAACAAACAAAGTTGGCATCTTTAGCACTCCAAATACCATAATACGGAAATCCATCAAACTGCATGGTTAAGCCATGTTTGCTTTTATTTGACGCAATAGCTATTTGGGTAGAAGCTAAATTTTTAAACACCAATGCATCGCCATAAAACAATGGTTTTGTTAATGGTAAAATTTGGGTGTTAAGTAAGCAATCAATAGGTGCTTGTTCAGTTAAACCATCAGCAGATAAAGGCCATTTGCCAGTATTTTCAATGGAAGAAAATTGTAATTCCCAATCTTCATATTGTGTATTTTCAGTTAAAGGAATAGCAAATGCCGGATGTGCTCCACATGAAAAATACATATTCTCTTTACCTGTATTGATAACAGTATAAGTACAAGTAAGTATATTTTCTTCTATTGTATAAGTAACCAAAAATTTAAAGTTGAAAGGATATACCGCTAATGTTTCTTCATTACTTACTAAAGTATATTCAACAGAATTTGTTGTTGCTTGGGTTACTGCAAACTCCATATCTCTTGCAAATCCATGCCTACCTAATTTATAGCTTTTGTCTTTGTAACTATAGGTTCCATTTTTTAATCCACCTACAATTGGAAATAAAACAGGGCTTTTCTTTCCCCAAAAACTTGCATCTCCATTCCATAAATATTCTAAACCTGTTGCATGGTTAAAAATGCTTTGTAATTCGGCTCCTTTAGTGCTTATTTGAACCGATAAAATATCGTTAGCAATGGTTTGCATGTTATAATTTTTCGTACAGTGCTCTTAATTTTTCTCTGGTCATAATGCTTTCCCAATTTTTGCCCAAAGCGTTCTCCCATAAAGGTTTCATGCCCAAGCTTACATTAATCATGGCTTCAAATTGTTCGTCGGTTAAGTTGGCACAAATTCCTTCTGGAATATCAAATCCGCCTAATTCTACCATTTGCTTAAACTCTTTAACACCAGCAGGATAATATTCTTCTAAATGATTCATTACAATACAATTGCCAATACCATGTTTTGTACCTAACAAATAACTTAAACCATAACTTACTGCATGTGCAACACCCACCTGACTATAAGCAATGCTCATACCACCTGCATAAGAAGCCATCATGAGTTTATCGTCATGTTCATCGGTCCAAGTGGGTTTATCGATAAACACTTCACGGCATAATTGCAATGCTTTTTCTCCATAGCTTTTGCTAAACTCATTTAAGTAAGTGCCTTCTAAACTTTCAATGCAATGAATATAGCAATCCATACCAGTATAAAAACGTTGATTGGCAGGTGCATCTTTACATAATTCAGGATCTAATACAATTTGATCAAAGGGTGTAAAATCGCTGTTCATGCCAAGTTTACGAGTTGGTCCTGTTAAAACAGTTGTTCTGCTTACTTCGGCACCAGTGCCACTTAAAGTTGGAATGCCAGCTTTATATACACCTGCTTGTTTTACCAAATCCCAACCTTGATAATCTGCACTGCTGCCAGGATTGGTCATCATTAAACTAACAGCTTTGGCTAAGTCCATTGTACTACCACCACCAATGCCAATAATTCCACTCACCGTACCAAATTCTTGTTTTAGTTGTTGGGCTAATGCATCTACTTGTGTTGTTTTTGGTTCGTAAGTAACATCGGCAAAAATAATTTTGTCTTTACCTCTTAATGGCACACGATTTACCAAAGGTTTGCCTTCAAAATAATGATCTACTAAAAATATCATAGGAGCATCGCCTTTACGTTGCGGTGCTAAAATTTCATCTAATTGATTAAAACTTCCACGACCATACACCACATAACTCACCATTTTAAAATTTCTAAATTGCATTATATAAAAGTTTAAAAGTTCAAAAAGTTTGAATGTTCAATTGGGTAGCAAAATTGAGTTAATTCGATTGAATAAAAGAATGAATTTTTGAGTGAAGTAGTAAGCGTTAGCCGAACTAAAGTATTCCAATTGAACTGCATTGGCGTCGCACTCTTCAGCTCAATAACAGTAGTGAACAGAACTCATAAAAATCTTTCTGCCTTTACTAAATCTTCTGGTGTGTCAATTTCTATACCCATATAATCTGTAATAACCATTTTTAGTAAAATACCATTTTCTAAATAGCGTAAACATTCAATTTTTTCAGCAGCTTCTAAAGGTGTCATTGGCCAATTAGAAAAATTAAGCAAAGCTTGTTTTTTAAAAGCATATACACCAATATGTTCATAGTAAGTTGGAGTAATGGTAGTATCTCTATGATAAGGTATAGGGCTACGACTAAACAGTAAACTGTTCATATTTTTATCAATAGCCACTTTTACATAGTTGGGGTCGGCAATGCTTGTTGCATCGGTTAATACTTGCATTAAGCTTGCTACTTGCACTGTATCATCTTCAAAAACTTGTAATAATTTTTCTAAAGGGTCAGGTTTTACAAAAGGTTCATCGCCTTGTACATTTACTACAATATCAATATCCATGTTTTCAATGGCTTCAGCAATTCTATCGCTTCCACTTTCGTGTTGCTTTTTGCTCATTACAGCTTTACCACCATTATTTACAATTTCATTGAAAATAATTTCACTATCGGTTACTACCCAAACTTCATCAAATAAATGAGTGGCTACCGTATTATCGTAGGTATGTCTTATCACTGTTTTGTTACCCAACAACTGCATGAGCTTTGCAGGAAAACGTGTAGCTGCATATCGTGCAGGAATAAATGCTGCTTTCTTCATATCAACACAATTTATTAATGCTGCAATATAATGCCATTCAAGTTGTTGTAAAACCTTGTTCTTCTGTTTTAACTACAGTGTTATAAATGAATATTCAATACTGATTCATCAACTAATTAATAATAATTTTTATAGCTATCGTTTTATAGTTTCAAAATGTTATTTTTGAAGCTGTACCAATAAAACTCAACTAATTATTTTAAGCTTATGCACTCACCGAGTCCTAAAATAAATCCTGTTTTATTTCCAATTATTGTAATACTTGTTTTTGGCTTATCCATTTTTGGTCATTATTTACATTTAGCACATGAGGGGCATGAGTTTCATTTTTTTGGGGTAGTATATGCTACCATTTGTTTTTTTATGATGCACCATGTGAGTGCAGTGCCAGAAAATACCTACATTCTGGTGGCTCAATATTTAGCAGCCTTATTAATTTGTACCAGCATTTTTAGTTTGGTATGGACTAAAGTAAAAAAGGCTTTTTTAGTGTACAATATTGGAGCAACTTATCGCAATCATATTGTTATTTTCCGCCTCAATCATATTGGTAAAACATTGGCTTTAGAGTTATTGAAGAAAAAGTATAAAGTAATTGTTGTAGAAAGCGATGAACATAACCCTTACATAGAATCTATTAAACATCATGGAGGTATTGTTTTTACTGAAAAACCATCGGAAGTAAAAACTTTTGAAATGGCAGCCGTTAACCAATCTAAGATTTGTATTTTAACCAGCAATAGAGACGAGTTGAATATTGAAATTGCCGGCAGTTTAGCCAACTATTTGTTGGCGAACAGTAAAAAAACAAAATCCGATCCACATAAAATAATGGTGCATATAAACAATGCAGCCAATGAAAGTATTTTGAAAGATTATTTTGATATTCATAATCAAGATGATCATTACGATTTAGAAACGTTTAATGTGTACGAGTCGGCAGCAAAAAAAATATTCGATACTTATACACCCTATAAATATTTAAACTTTAGAGATAAAGAATCGGAGAATGCAATAGCCGTTATTGGTTTTACCGATGTTGCCGAAGCTTTTATTGTAGAGAATATGATTTTAAGCCATTTTCCAGAATCGGAAAAGCTGAAAATTTATTTGGTAGACGAACATGCCGATAATCATTTTAATCATCTCAACTATAAATATCCTTACATGAGTGAGTTTATAGAAGTGGTACCAGTTAAATTATTGAACGCAACATTTTTTGCCAACTTTGCATGGTCTAAAACACATATAGAAAAATTAAGTAAAATTAAAGTAGCTTATTTTTTTGGTGCTAAAGATGCCGAATTGATTGCTAGTGCTGCAAGTTTTAGACAGTTTTTATATACACAAACATTAAGTACTACGCAAACTCCTATTGTAGTTTGTTTGCCAGAAGATACCGATGTGTTAGGTTTATTAAATGCCAATCGTACGCCCGACAAATCGTTAAGCAAAATATTCAAAACTCAATTGGGTATTCAAACCTATCGTTTAATTACACATACTTGTACTGCAGAATCTTTAATAGAAGAATCAGAGCTTATTCATAAGCTTTCAAAAGCCATTAATTTCTTTTATGCCATTAAGTATGAGTTTGCTCAATTACTTGAAACCAATTGGAACATAAAAAATGCAAATACCATTGTACAACAATTAGAAGAAACTATATTGGCTTTGCCCGAAAAACATACAACTTTAGCCGATAATGAAATTGAAGATCATGTATTGCAACAATTGTACAATAGCACACAGATTGCAGTAAATGATTTAAGAAAAGATTTTTCAATAGAAAAACATTGGCAATTACTATCGTATAGAAAGAAAGATTCTAACAAATATGCAGCTAGGCAAGTATCAATGAAGGTACATTTCTTTAAAAATTTAGGTTGTTGGCCAATGACCAAACAAAACATAACACAATATTTTACTAGATTAGCACCTGTAGAACATACAAGATGGAGTGCCGAAAAGATGGTATTTAATTTTAAGTATGGACCTTTTCCTGCTGATAAGAAAGAAAAAATTTTGTTGAAAGAAGTATTGAAAATTCATGATCAATTGATACCATACGATAAGTTGACCTTTGAAGAAAAAGAAAAAGACTTAAATATATTTTTATTGGTACCAGTATTAAACTTAATTAATACCATTAAATAATTTAATCAGTTTTTCTATTACTAAAACTAACTATGCAATTTAATAAAGACATATTTATAAGTTATGCTCATATAGATGATGAGTCTTTAGTTGCATCTCAAAAAGGATGGATTACTGAGTTTCATAGAGCGTTAGATATACGCTTGGCACAGCTTTTAGGAAGAAGACCTAATATTTGGAGAGATTTATCCTTACAAGGCAATCATGTATTTGATCAACAAATTGTTAGTCAGTTTTCACAAGTTGCTGTAATGATTTCTATTCTTACACCACGTTATGTAAAAAGTGATTGGTGTATTAGAGAAGTGAATGAATTTTATGCCACCTGCGAACAAAATATTGGCTTCACTATTCAAAACAAAGCTAGAATTTTTAAAGTAGTTAAAACACCTGTACGATTAGATTTACACCCCGAAAAAATACAAAATGTATTGGGCTACGAATTTTTTAGTACCGATGCAAATAGTGGTAGAGTAAAAGAATATGGTCAGGTGTTTGGACAACAATCTGAAATTGCTTATTGGGAAAAATTAGACGATTTAGCCAATGATATTTGTTCTTTTTTAGAATCTTTAGAGGGTACAACATCTACAAGTGGTCATACACCAAATCCAGTAGCAGCAAGTACTGCAACCATTGCACCTGTTATACCAATTGCTGTTGCCCCCAAGCAAAAAAAGAAAATATATTTAGCTGAAAGTAGCTACGATACATTAGAATTTAGAGATAGTATTAAGAGAGAATTACAAGATTTAGAATATACTTTATTGCCTAACAAACAACTGCCATTAATTGCACCTGTTTTACATACAGAAGTGACTAATTTTATTCAAGAAGCCGATTTATGTATTCATTTAATGGGCTCTGGTTATGGTGTGGTGCCAGAAGGAACACAAAAAAGTATTGTAGAAATTCAAAACGAAATTGCAACAGCTCAAAGTGCTGCAAAAGGCTTACCTCGTTTAATTTGGATGCCAGAAAATAATGTTGCCACCGATGATAGACAACAAGCTTTTTTAGAAAAATTACAAAACGGAAAAGAAGGCATTGCTGGTGCCGATTTTATCATCAGCAGCATAGAAGATTTTAAAAGTATTATTTCCGATAAATTAAAATCGTTAGAAGAAGAAAAGAAAAAACCAGAACCTGTTGTAGTTGCAAATAATGCATCCTCTACCGAGAAAAAATCGAAACTTATTTACTTGATTTGCGATATGCAAGACATGGATTTGATTAAGCCATTAGAAGATGTGTTGTTTGATAATGGACATGAAGTAGTGATTCCCATTTTTGATGGAGACGAATCTCAAATTCGTGAAGACCATATTGAGAACTTAAAAATGTGTGATGCTGCCATTATATTTTATGGTAATGCCAATGAGTTGTGGTTGCGTAGCAAAATGAGAGATTTCTTAAAAATAAGTGGTTATGGTCGTGAACAACCGCTCAACATAAAAGCAGTGTATTTGAGTGCTCCCGATTCGGCTAATAAACAACGTTTTCGATCGGTAGAAGCAGAAGTTTTGAATGGTATACATGAAGTGCCTATTAATCAACTATTAACCCTGTTATCTAAATAATACACTACCCACATGCTAACAGATACCAACATATTTAATCCCTTTCCCGGTCTTCGTTCTTTTGAAGAGGATGAAGATGTACTCTTTTTTGGAAGAGAAAAGCAGGTAGATGAATTGGTGAAAAAATTACGACTGGTAAAGTTTTTGGCAGTGATTGGTTCATCGGGTAGCGGTAAATCGTCTTTAGTAAAATCTGGTTTAATTCCTGCCTTGCATAGTGGTTTTATGGCTGGTGCTGGTTCTAACTGGAAAATTTGTACGTTTCGTCCAGGCAATAATCCAATTGGAAATATGGCTAAATCATTGGCTCAAAAAAATGTGTTGTACAATAGTTTTGAAAGTGATGATGATGAATATACGTATGCTTCTATTAATGAGAGTACATTAAGAAGAAGCAGTCAAGGGTTGGTAGAAGTTTATAAACAAAGTGGAATAGATACTAAAAATAATTTACTCATTTTAGTAGATCAGTTTGAAGAAATTTTTCGTTTCAGCCGATTAGAAAAAGATGCAAAAGAAGGCAAGAGAGATTCAATATCATTCATCAATTTATTGCTAAAAGCCTCTGAACAAAAAGAATTACCTATTTATGTGGTGTTCACCATGCGTTCAGATTTTTTAGGCGATTGTACAGAGTTTAGAGGTTTGCCAGAAGCGATTAATGAAGGGCAATATTTAGTACCTAGAATGACCCGTGATGAAAGAAGAGATGCTATTACTGGTCCTGTTGCAGTTGGTGGTGCAACCATTAGCCCAAGATTATTAAATCAGTTGTTGAATGATGTGGGCGATAACCCAGATCAGCTGCCCATTTTGCAACATGCACTCATGCGTACTTGGGATGTTTGGAAACAAAAAGCCAATCCAGATGCTCCTATAGATTTAGAAGAGTATGAAGAAACGGGTACCATGTCTCAAGCTTTATCGCAACATGCCGAAGAAGCTTTTCATGAATTAGATACCGATAGAAAAAAAGAAATTTGCGAAAGTTTATTTAAAGCATTAACCGATAGAGGCAGTGATGCAAGAGGTATAAGACGACCAACCAAGCTTGCCGAAATTTGTAAATTGGCAAATGCCAAACCCAATGAAGTAGTTGAAGTGATTGAAGTTTTTAGAATGCCCGGAAGAAGTTTTTTAATGCCTCCTTCAACTATTGCCATTAATGAAGAAACCATCATTGATATTTCTCATGAAAGTTTAATGCGTTGTTGGAGCAGATTAATTAATTGGGTAGAAGAAGAAAATCAATCATCTGAAATTTACTTACGCCTTTGCGAAGCTGCCAATTTATACGAATTGGGCAAAGGAGGATTATGGAGAGATCCTGAATTACAACTAGCTTTAAAATGGAAAGAAGAAGCCAATCCAAACGCTACATGGGCTTCTCGTTACAACAACTATTTTGAAAAAGCAATGCTGTTTTTAGACCATTGCAAACAACAAAATGAGTTGGAATTATTGCATAAAGAAAAAATGCAAAAGAATAGATTACGTCGTGCAAGAATGGTAGCTATTTTTATATCATGTGTAGCATTGGTTGGTTTTTTATTAGCCATTTATTCTTTTGAACAACGCAATCAAGCCAATAAACAAAAATTGTTGGCAGTCAATAAAACAATTGAGGCCGAGAAAGAAAGAAAGTTTGCATTAGAGCAAAAAAAGGTGGCAGAACAAAATGCTACAGAAGCAGAAAAACAAAAAACCTTAGCCGAAGTAAATGCACAAGAAGCCAACAAGCAAAAGAACAATGCACAAGCACAAACTAAAGAAGCAATAAAACAAAGAGCAGTTGCTGAAGCCAATGCACAAGAAGCAGCTAAACAAAAAAACAATGCTGAGCAACAAACCGAAGTTGCAAAAACAGAAAAATCAAAAGCCGAACGTAACGCAGCAATTGCAGAAGAACAACGCAAAAAAGCCGAAGAAGAAAAGAAAAATGCCGATAGAGAAAGAAACGTTTCAAACAGGTTAAAAGAATTGGCCGATGCAAAAAATTTAGCCAATCAATCGATCATTAAATTTAGAGAAGGCGATAAACCTCAGAGCAAACAATTGGCATTACAAGCGTTTGAATTGAATCAAAAAAATGATGGACCTAAACAGTCGCCAGAAATTTATACTGCATTACATACCAATTGGACCAATTCAATCAACAATAAAAATCAAGCAACACATCATAAATATGCAGTGAGAACTATGGTTGGCAAACCCAACTCAAATATGGTATTTACTGCCGATGAATCTGGAGCTTTGTATGTTGCTAAAGCCGAAAATGGAATAGTACAAACTATTGGTACTGCTATTAACTTAAAGCAAGACGTAAGGGCGTTGTCAACTTCTAAAGATGGTTCAAAATTATTTATTGCAACAGCAACGGGTAATGGTTTTGTATACGATATAACAAACACACAAGCCATTAAGGAGGTATTAAAATTTAATTTTAGTGGTATTGCAAAAAGTATTGCAGTAATCAACAACAATCAATTTATTGTTTTAACTACCACCGAAATAAAACGATTTGCTAGCGAAGCCAATACTTTATCGCAAGGTAGTGTTGCTAGAAAAAATGTAGCAGCATTAGTACTTACCAATTCAGGCAAAATTTATTTAGCTGAAGGAAATAAAATTTTAGTGTATGCCAATTATAATGAACTGATTGCAAACAAAGCAATGCAAACCTATACTACCAATTCAAGAGTAGTAAGTTTAACAGTAAATGCCGATGAATCATTATTGGCAGCAGGAACTTATGATGGGAGCATTTGGTTGAAGAATCAAAAGAATAATACTACTTCAACTTTGGCTTTACACAAATCGAGTGTGAACGATGTGCAATTGCATCAACTAAAAAATGGTCATTGGCAATTGGCAACAGCCGGAGCCGATCAAACCATTAAACTCATTGATGTAAAAGAAGCATTGAATAATGTAACACAAAACATTATTACTTTAAATGAAGGAGGTCATACCAAATGGATTTATGCCCTTTGGTATAGTAACGATGGAGAACATATTTTTTCTTGTAGTGAAGACAAAAAAATTATTGGTTGGAAAAACACAATGGATGCTTTGTATAAAGCCTTGAAATAAATTACATTAATTAAAAGAATTGTACATAATGAAACAATATTTACTCATGCTGCTGCTTATTTGTTGTAGTATTTACAACACATTGGTAGCTCAAGAAAATTGTGGATTAGCAACTATTGCCGAGGCAGAGAACTTATATAATATTGGTAGATTTAATGAAAGCATTCATCAACTCAATACTTGCTTAAGCAAAGAAAAAGGTTTTGGTTACGAAGAAAAAGTACAAGCTTACCGTTTATTGGCCATGAGTTTTTTAGCGATTGATTCAATTAATACTGCTGAGGAAAATATTCGTCAGCTGTTGATTCTGAAAGACGATTTTACTGCCGATTCAAGAGATCCTGAACGTTTCAGGTATCAACTCAATAAAGTTCGTTCGGCACAAAGAATAAGTATTGTATCATCGGTTTCAAAAAAGGCTGAAGATATTCGTAGAGCTCCTGCAACCATTAATGTAATTACCAAAGAAGAAATTATACAAAGAGGTTATACAGATTTAATTGAAATGTTAGCCGATTTGCCTGGCTTCGATATTTCGTTATTGTATGGTGTAAATTATGCCAATGCTTATCAACGTGGATTACGTACCACTACAATGGAAAAAACTTTATTGCTAATTGATGGGGTAGAAGAAAATGATTTATGGACAAACACTGCCGACATTTCTCGTCAATATCCAATCACCAATATTAAACGTGTAGAAGTTATTTATGGTCCTGCATCAACCATGTATGGTCCAAATGCTTTTGTAGGAACGATAAATATTATTACCAAAGAGCCAGAAGATATAATTAAACAAAATAAAGAAGTGGGCATTCATGCCAATGTTGGTTATGGATCTTACAATAGCAGATATGCCGATGTAACAGTGGCTTATAAGAAGAACTCTTTTTCAGCTATGTTCACAGCAAGGCATTATCAATCGGATAGGCATGACTTAACCTCACAACGTTTTTTCGATTATGATCCATCTGTTTATGATGCAGTGAATTATAGAAACATCATGAGCATTAGAACCAATGCTCAAGCCTATATCAATGCCAATAATTTACCAGCCAATCACCCTTATTATACCATTCACTCAACAGGTGCAATAGCCGATAGTATTACATTAACTACTGCTGGCATTAATGCTGCAAGAAACTTAGATAAATCGGCTTACAATAGAACTATCAATGGCAATAAAGTGGGCTTTGCTAACCCTACTACACTCACTTTTTTAAATGGAAAAATTAATGTAGGCGATTTTACTATTGGTATGCAATACATGTTTAAAAAAGAAGGAGCAGGAACGTTGTACACCGACTTGGGTCATGCTATAAACAATGTTTTTTGGATTCCAGAACGATCTTATATTTCGGTGAAATACGAAAAGAAAATTTCTAATAAATTATTGTTTTCTTCATTATCAAACTATAGAATGCATGGCATTGATAATGATACAAGAGTATCGGCATTGTTCAATTATTCAAGAGCCAACTTAGGTATTAGAGATTTAATAAAAGATAGCACACCTGGTTATAATACTACTTACTTTTTTCAAAACAATAAGCAGTTTAGAAGTGAGTTAAAGTTATTGTACACACCTACTCAAAACTTATATATTGTTGGAGGGGTTGAATATAGAAATAGCCAACTACAAGGTAATTATTTAAACACCACCAATATTTTAACACCAGAAGAAAATGGTGTTTTCTCAGGAGCAGCACAAGGAGGCAATCAATTCAACTTAGAAGATTTAGGTATTTATGCTCAAGCCAATTACAAGTTTGCAAAATACTTTGGATTAACCGGGGGCTTAAGAATGGATAAGAATAAAATTAGAACCAATGGTGGTTATGGTACAGAATATAGTCCACGTTTGGTGCTAGATTTTGCACAAAACAATTGGGTAGTAAAAGCTATGTATAGCAGAGGTATTCAAAACGTTTCCAACTTTACCAAATTTGCCACAGCAGGAGGAAGAATTCCCAATCCTTCTTTAGGAACAGAGAGTATTAAGAATTACGAATTATCGGTAAGTAAAAAAATAAACAATCAACTTACTGCCGATATTATTTTGTACCAATCAATTATTAAAGATGTAGTTGGGGTAAGAACATTAACACCTACTACTTCTCAAAATCAAAACTTAGGTGCATTTAATATTGTTGGTGTACAAGGTAATATTACATATGTACATAAAAATTTATCGCTTACTGCAAATTATACCTACACCAATCCAAAACAAACAGTAGATGATAGTGGCAAAGAAGCCGATTTGAAAGTAGCTGATATAGCCGATTTTCATTTGAATGTAATTGCCAATTATGTGGCTTTTAAAAAACTTAACATTAATCTTCGAGTAAACTATGTAGGCGTAAAAAATGCTGGAACTGGAACTTCTGTACCTGCAAATCCAGAAAGAGTATTTCCTGCACATACCATTGCTAATGCAACAATTGGCTATCATGTATTCAATGGTGGTACTATACAATTGGTTGCAAATAATTTATTCGATACTAATTATTTTCATCCTGCTGGTCGTGCAGCAGATGGTATTAGCACTCCGTCAAGTTTATTACAACCGGGTAGAAATTTTTTCATTAAATTAAATTATGAATTTTAATTCAATGGAAAATTCAGCCATTCATACATTTAGTTTACCAATTGAAATAAGTAAAATTATTCAAGGCAAAGCCTTTATTTATCCTTATGCAATAGACTCTCAAGAAGTATTGGGTAATCCGGCAAGTATTGTTTTTTGCAATAAAATGTTTCCTTCAAAAACTGCAATGGCACAAATTGCCATTCAAGAAAAAGCACCCATGACTGCTTTTATTTTGCATTTGCACGAAAATGTTTTTGCTATTGAGTTTTATACCCCATCTGGTAACGAATTTTCTTTGTGTGGTCATGCAACCATTATTGCATCACATTTTATTTTAGAAGAGTATGGGTTTGAAAAAGTAATTTTTACAAAAGAAGGTTTTCAACAACAGTTATTTACTACCAATATTCAATCAACAGGCAATAAAGAGTTTACGTTAATAACCATGCCTGCATTTATGCCTTATGAAGCTGCTATTGATGATGCAATGGCTTTTATTCATTGTTTAGGAATTGATGTAACAAATATTGTTTCTTACTATAGATGCAATGAGTTGAAAGATATTATTTTGATTATTCAAAACGCTGAAGTGTTGAGAAATATTGAACCTAATTTTTCTGCTTTAGCAATTTTGTTAGCCGAAAATAATATTAGAGGATTGTTTGTTACAGCATTATCTAACTTACCCGAAATTGATTATGAAGTAAGAATTTTTGCACCCCATTTTGATATTGATGAAGATATTTCTTGTGGCTCGGCAAACTGTTCTTTATTACCATTGTGGAGTAAACTCATGAATACATCAGACGATAAAGAATTTAAAATTTTATGTCCGTATAATTTCACCACCAATAAAATGGGAGGCATAGAAATTGGGCATTACAATTCTCAAAACAACACCATTAAAATTGGCGGAATGATAGGAGCATGATATTAATTCAATAACTACTAAGTAGTAGTTGAATTAATAGTACTATCTAGATTTAGAGCATCATGTGCTTTATTAGTAATGTCTCTAATAATTGTGTCTAGTTCTAAAGAAGAGTCTAACAAATATTTCATGAGTTCATCTTTTTCTGATTGTTGAATGCTTGGATATTTCAAAATATCAATAATAGACATCATTCTAGCTAACGGAGCTCTAACTATGTGAGATTGAATCCAAGCAATTTCTTTGAGCTGTTCATTTTGTAATTTAACAGTGTTTAAATGGTTTGATATTTCTGTTATATCGTTCGATACAATTACCTCTGCAGGTATGTTATTAAAGTTAATACTATATCCTCTCATTTCTACATACAATAAAGACAGATTTTTTTTTCTGTGTAAATGACAGCCATATAATTTAATACCATTTTCTTCAATATTACTGGTAGTAGGAAACCTAATAGGCTCATTGCTTGTATCAAACAAGTCAGTTATTTTTTTACTTAGAAATTCTTCTGTATTAAAGCCATACGTTTTTTTTGCAGCTTCATTAACACTTATAAATTCCAATGTTTCTTTGTGATACACAAACATTGGTTGTGGGCTAAGTTGAAATAAATTACTATACTTCTCTTCAGAATCTAAAAGTTCTTTTTGTATTTTTTTTCTTTCAATACTATAAATAATACTTTTATATAGTGATAATGAGTTAATCTCATCTTTAATTAAATAATCTGCAATACCTAATGATAATGAGTCTATACTAAAATCCATATTACTGTAGCCTGTTAATACAATAATTGGAGCTGAGCAATTTATAGCATTGATTGCCTCAATCACTTCTTTGCCGCTTTTATCTGGTAATGACAAGTCTAGTAATATAATGTCAAATATGGTTTTTTTTAATTGCAGTATCTGCAGAGCATCTTTCAAGCAACCAGTATTTGTAATAATTGGTTCTTTTGTATGCTCTTCAAGGTAATCCTGTATTAAAAATAAATCGCCTGTATTGTCTTCAATAACAAGTATATTCATGCTAGTTTGGAACTTTTTCATAAGGTTTAATTGTTTGGTGAAAGCATAACAATTTCAAACCAAAAGCTTTCTATTGTAGCAATAGCATTCATGAACTCGTTTAAATCTACCGGCTTGGTTATATAACAGTTTGCATGATTTTTATAGGCCAATTTAACATCTTGTATTGACGATGAGGTAGTTAGAATTATAACTGGTATATGTTTTAATTGATCATTGTTTTTTATTTCGTATAAAACCTCATGCCCGTTTTTCTTTGGTAAATTAATATCAAGTAATATTAAATTGGGTAATTCATTTTTTCCACTTGCCGCTAGTGATTTCAATAAGTCTGTTGCTTGTTTGCCATCTTTAGCAACACTAATTTTATTTACAATTTTTTTTTCTTCAAAAGCCTCTTTTGTTAAAATTATATCTCCTTCGTTGTCTTCTACTAATAAAATATGTATTGATTTATTCATTTAACTTGTTTTAGGAATGGTAAAATAAAATGTGGTTCCTATGTTTATTTCTGAATGAACTCTAATTGAGCCACCCCAATTTTCTATGATTTTTTTTGTAATAGATAAGCCAATACCTGTTCCTGCAAACTCATCTTTGTTATGTAATCTTTGAAATAAACCAAATATTTTCTCATAGTAGTCTTGCTCTATACCAATACCATTGTCGCTCACCTCAAATTGCCAATGCTGATTTGTTTCTGTTGTTGAAATTTGAATATGAGGTACACAATTTGGCTTTACATACTTTAAGCTGTTACTAATTAAGTTTTGAAAAACTTGCCTTAACGGTGTTTTAAAGGTTTTAAGCGTAGGTAAATTGCTTATATTTATTATTGCTTCAACTTCTTCAATTTTGTTCTTGTATAAAATTAAAATTTCATCGATAAGCGTATTTAGGTTTACATATTCAATGCTATCTTCTGTTCTACCTACTCTTGAATATTCTAGCAAGTCTAAAATAATTTGTCGCATTCTTTTTGCTCCATCTACAGCAAAATGTATGTACTGCTTGCCTTTTTCGTCTATATTATGTTGATATTTCTTCTCTAATTGAGAAAGAAAACTTGTAATCATTCGAAGTGGTTCTTGAAGATCATGTGAGGCAACATAAGCAAATTGTTCTAGCTCTTTGTTGCTTTGTTCCATAACCTTTAAAGCAGACTTAAGCTTTTCTTCTATTTTTTTTAGTTCAGTAATGTCTAGAGCATATCCTGTAACAAATTTTAACTTATTCTTTTCAAAATATGGTTTTAATCTCCTCAACATGAAAGTTTTTTCACCGTTGTTGTTAATATGCTCATCAACCCACTCTATCTCTTTTTTTTCACTAATTGCATTTTTAAATAAAATATCTCTCTTCAGAGCCATTTCATTATTCGAACCTTTCTTTTTACAGTAATCAAAATCATTTTTTCCAATTAACCATTCTCTTATTTCAGCATCTTTAATTGCATGTTCATTTAAAAACATATAATTATGTTTTTTATCAAATACAGCAATGTCTGCTGGTAAATTATTTAAAATATCTTCTCTAAATTTCTTTTCTTTAATGATTTCGTTTTCTGCTTGTTTTTGTTCTGTAACATCGTGTCCTATACCTAAAATTTTAATAGGTTTATTTGTATCATCTAGTAAAACTTCAGCTTGTTCATTTACTATCCTTATTGTTCCGTCTGGTCTTATAATTCTGAAGTTAATTTGATAAGGCTGATGATTTTTTAAGAGATTTACAGTTGCATTATTAATAATACCAACATCTTCTGGATGAATCATGCTGATGTGTATTTCATTTGTAATCTCAATTGATTTAGGTTTTAAACCATATATTCTGTACAACTCGTCAGTCCAATAAACTTGATTATTTACCAAATTAAATTCCCAACTACCAAAATGAGCTATTTGTTGACTTTTCGTTAATAAAAGTTCATTAGCTAATATTCTTTTTTGTATTTTTTTTTGTTGTGAAATGTTTTTTATATAAATACAAAATACACCGTTTAGTATACCACCTTTAACTTTGGTTATAGATAGTTCTACAAATAATTCTTTTTTAGATTTATTGATTGCAGTTATTTCAATTCTTTTATCTACAACATCGATATCAGCGGTATTTAAGTAATTAATTACTTTGGCTTGATATTGTGTTGCATTTATTGGTGCTATAATTAAATCAATAAGTGATTTATTTTCGACTTCATCGTGTGACCATCCAAATAGTCGTAAAAATTGCTGATTCCAATATTTAATTTTTCCATTTGTATCTGTTACAATTATACCGTCAGGGCTTCCATTTAAGATTTGAATGTTTTTAGCGTCATTAGCTATAATTTTCGCTTCTGCAATTTTATTTTCGGTGATATCAATATAACTCCAAAGATGGCCTTGATAATTTCCATTTAGTTGTATTGGAATATAGCTTCTTTCCAAAAAACGTCCGTCTGTAAGCTCAACAACTTCATTACTTGATTTTTGTTTTGCAATCATTAAATTATCAGTATTTACAAAAAACTTTGTAGGTTCTTTTAATAAATTTTGTAATTGTGTGGCTACATGGTAACAATGAATACCTATAAGATCTTCAGGCTTTTCTTTTATGTGGAAATAGTTACAAAAAGTTTCATTAATAAATATGATTTCTCTATTGTCGTTTTCTAGTAAAATAGCATTACGAATATTTGATACTAAAAGTGTAAAAATTTCTTCAGCCTTTTCCTTTTTATAAATTGTTTCTTTTATAAAACTAGCTATATCAAATAAATTACTATTATTTATGTCATAATTATTGTTTGCAACAATATCAATGGCTTCTTTTAGTTTTTGTACAGAGTCGTTTTTTATAGTAAGCTCTTTTTGTAATTTTTCGTAAACCTCATTATATTCTTCATCGCTAATTTTAAATGCATTTTCTAGTAGCGAATTATTTTTTTCGTATTCGTTATAGGTTTCATTTACTACCGATAAAAATTGTTGCATTTCATCTGTTGCAAGAAGATGCTGGGGTAGTTTTTTTTGTATTTGATTATATAGAAGCTTATTATAATTCATCAAATGTGGTGATTGTCATAGTTTGATTATGTAATTGACATTTTTTTTCATTATTAAATGGAACTATTTCACCATAAGAATAAAATCCTGCAATTAATGTTGTAGGAGGTAGAACTTCCCTTACTGCTTCAATTTCCTCATCAACTCTATTCTTTAATACTAGTTTCCTTCCAACACAACTTATTAATAAAGCAAATTTTGGAGCTCTTTTTGTTGTTTCTAAGGTTTGCTTTGCTGCTTTAGTTGCGGCATTTTTAATATTATCTAAATTTCCTTTCATGAGTCTTACCTTAGAGCCAATAGGTAAATTGCCAGCAAAAGTCATGCTCTTTTCTTGTTCATCAATTGATAGAATTGTTCTAACTAGAGAATGTTGCTCACCTGGAATTGTTATAAAAAGTGGAAATAGTAAGGCAGAAGAGGGCAGGTATAAAATATGGTGTCCGAGATATTTTTTATAAAGATCTAGTGCATTGATAGAATCAATTTCATGTAATTTGTTATTTTCTGATTTTGTAATTACTCGTTCAAGACCGAAACAATCCCACCCACCATCGGAACCAAAATTAATTAGTATATTATGTCCATAGAAACCTATTGCAACAATGTTTCCACTTTTGGGCTGCTCATTTAAGCCTACTAGTGTATATTGGAAGTTACCCGAGTCGCCTGCTATTCCCCCTGTAATTAAAGTTTTTTCGCCAGCAGATTCATTGAGACCATTTACTAAGTCGCCTCCATTAACTAAACTACCATCCGATAAAACAAGCACATATTTTAAGTCTGTTTGTGGTAGTTTTGTTATTAAATCTTTTCCTGCTTCATAGCTTGATGTGTAGTCAGATATATTGATACTTTGTGCACAAGTGTTTGTTCTTTCTAATTCAAAGGCAATGCATATAATACTATCATCATTCACTACATTACCAATAATTTCACCAGCAGTTGAGCTTATTATGATATTGGCACTTGTAAATTTTTCTTTTAACGTTGCATAATAGTTCCCATTCTCAATAATAATTTTTGAACCAAAACATAGAACTAAATTTATTTTATCGTTTTCTATTTCTTCATTTTCCTTGTTAAACTCCCAACTTTTATTATTATACTGGTATAGATTTACTTTCATTAGGACGTTATTTGAATATTAAACCATGAAATTAAGAAAAATTCAATTTAATTACAGGAGAGCCCCTTAAGTAAGGGGTTTTTATACAGTTAGTTTTTTGTTGAGTACAAAAAACATATAACATTTTCATTTTATGAAGTTGCATTAAAATTAATTAGATAAGTTTAAAATGTAGTAATATTGTGTAATACTTTTTTTTATTTGTTATACTACAAAACGCAATCAATTTTTAGTTGAATTTGAATTATATTTTTGCTAATGCATTTACGTTTACTTGTACATCATCAATCAACTGAAATTACTATTAGACCAGCAATGGAAACTGATATACAGAATTTAGTTGCATTGAATGCAAAATGGCAATTAGCAGCTTTAAATGGTAATGCAGATAAAGGTTTTGTAGGTGCAGCTTTTAACGCAGATTTTTTTGCAATATTAATTGCAAGAAATGAAGTGGTGGTTGCTTATAATGACAACATTTTAGTTGCTTATATGCTTACTGTTAACCATACGCAAATGGGTTTATTGGCAGTTCATCAACAGCAAGTTCAATTATTGAAAAATAATGGAACTATCAATTCAACTGCTAATGTAGCCGTAGGTATTCAAACAGCCGTTGAAGAAGCTTATCATGGTACAGGATTAATTTCTATTTTGAGAAATGAGTTTAGAGATTTTGTAAGAGATAGATATCAATATTTTTTTACTACTATTTCAAAAGAAAATCTTCGATCATTTGCTTCGGCAACAAAATTTGGTTGGCAATTGGTGGGCAGCAATGAACACTATCACTATTTAATATTAGTTGTATAAAATATGTCGTTAAAAACTACCATACAACGCTATGCCGATGTTCGTACCAACGAACGTTCAATGGTGGGCATTCTTTTTCTTCAATCATTATTATTGGGTTTTTCAACCTCTTACTATTTTGTGGCAGCCAATAGTTTTTTTATTAAACAAGCTAATGTTGCCGATATTCCTTTGGCTTATATTATTGCTGGTGTTGTAGGAATAATTTTAGTAGCATCATTCAAATATTTATTGAGAAAATTTGGCAGCATTACTGGTTATATTTCGGTTTTACTATTGTTTGCATTAGCTTGTATTTTATTGTACTGGGGGCATATTCAATTTGATGCACAACCACAAACATCTTTGTATGTTGCCTATGTAGGCTTTATTATTGTATTTCCTTTTGCTAGTTTATTTGTATTGGGATTTTCTGGTATTTGTTTACAATTATTCAATTTATCCCAAAGCAAAAGATTATTGGCTTTAATTGGCATTGGCGAAGTAGTTGCCTCTATCATTGGCTACCTTACAGTTCCATTGATTACTAAACTTACAGGTAACCCTGTTTATTTATTTTTATTATCAGCCTTGTTTGTTGTTGCTTCTATTTTTCCTGTTTTAAAAATATTTGCACAGCACAAAGAGCGGTTTAGTAAAATGCAAACTTCAACCACATCAAGAAAATTTAGCTGGAAGTTATTTACCAAAGATCAATTTTATATTTCACTTGCTGTAGTTGCCTTCTTTTCGGTATTGGCTATTTATTTTACCGATTATGCCTATTTAGTTTCTGTAAGAAATTTGGCTAGTTTATCAGGCTTAGCTATTGCCGATATTATTGCTATTTTGTTTTGTATTATTAAAATTGGTGAATTATTATTCTCATTTTTTTCCTCCAATATTATTAGTACAAAAGGTATGAATTTTTCTTTATTGCTTTTGCCTTTTTTATTGTTGCTATTATCAGGTTTAGCAGTTGCTGCTCATTTTATTTTTGATGATACATTGATTTTTGTAATTGCTTTTTTCTTAATGGCTAAATGGAGCGATAGAGTGATACGTAAAGGCGTTTATGCACCTTCTACAAAAGTATTATATCAAGTAACCAACGCATCAGAAAGATTGCAATTACAAACAAGTATAGAAGGAACAATCAGTCAATTCTCTATTGTATTATCGGGTATTATTTTGTTGCTAGTTTCTCAGTGGCAAAAAAACAATGTAGATAATTTTTTCTATATTATGTCTTTTATTTGTTTAGTATTTTCTGCTTTATGGATTGTATTTGTATTTGGTTTATATGGTGGATATAAGAAAAGAATTCATCAATATTTACATACCATACAACAAGTTGCTACAACCGTACAGCAGCATACCATTGCTCATGCATTTAATAATTGGGCAGCACTACAACAAACAGTTCTTCCTGAAAAAGAAATGAATTTATTGCACGAAATTTTCAATAAAAATTTTACCAATGAAGATAAGTTTACCAAAGATCAATTGATAGAATTGATCATCTCCTACAATCCAACTTTAGGCAATACAGTTGATATTGATGAGGCTATGATGCAAAAAAGAATGGTTCGTTTTTATTTTTCCAACGATAATTTTTTTAGTCGTTTACTCATTATTTGGTACTTAGAACAAACCAATCAACTACAAAAATTTTCATTAATTACTGAATTGTATGAAGCTGCCGATTTTATGGTAAGAAAAGAATTAATAGCAGCATTAAACAGAATTGATTATCAGCCAGCACCAAACGATAAATTTTATTTTACAGAGTTGTGCAGATTATATGTGGGAGAAATTATGTGGGCCGAACCTGCTATTAATGATATTGCTGATTTAGAGGATACAAGCTTACAAAATTTGCTAGAAGAACAGATCAATTATTGCAAATTTCATTTATTAGAATTATTAAAATTATTGTATGGAAAAGATACCATTCATATTGTACAAACAGTTTTAGACGAGGCGGATAAAGGAGCCGAAAATCAAATTTTTGCAGTTGAATTATTAGACAATATTCTTGAGCCAGTTTTAAAAGAAATGATTATTCCAATTTTTGAACCCATCCCTCAACAAATGCGTTGGGCAAAATTGAGTC
>CALRVE020000021.1:0-58387 GCA_943371535.1 Asaia bogorensis
ATGCTGCATTGGTAAGTGTTGCATCAAAGCCTGCCCCTGAACCTGTTACAAAAATATCATCTACTAAACTGCTCATTGCTTGAGCTGCTGTAAATGGATGACCTAAGAATCTAAATGCTCTTCTGCCGCCTGGGATAAAGGTTTCGGTAGTTACATTGCCTGAAATGTATGAACCTGTACCTGCTGCTATACGTGCAGTGCCTGAGGCTGTTGAACTAAGCGTTAAATTATCATTCGTAGTTAATGTTCCAGCAACAACAGTAAGTTCTTTAATTAAATTGGTAGGCTTATTTAAAGTAACGTTTGCATTAATAACTAAATTATCTGGACTAATAGATATTATTGAACCGGGGAAAGGAGTTGTTGTTGCAGCATTAAATCTATAACCACCATTGAGAACATAAGAACTAAAAGTAGGTAAAGCCGACTCTAACCCCCCTGTATTTGAATTGGCAACAAGAGCACCCCCATTGGTAATTGTAAAATTTGTACCACTTGGTAAAGCACTAGTTGAATAATTAGACAAAGTAAACGTACCAGAACTAGTACCAATGATATAAGTATTTGGCGGAAATGCAGACAAGTTAACCAACATTCCATTGCCTACACCAGATGAAGATCCTGTTACAATGGTATTTGAATTGGCAGAAAGAGCTGAGGTTAAACTGGTGTTTACTACACTTTCGCTTCTAACATTAAATATTGCTGTTGTTAAACCAGTAATAACCTTATCAGTTAGATTTATGTTGCCATAAATATTACTAGTGTTTCCAGAAACAACAGATTGAGGATCTACTGTACAACTAGATGAAAAAACAACACTTGCATCTGTTCCAACAGAAATGCTTCTAAATGTAGGTGTGCTGCTGCCAAAATCTACCGTTTGAGTAGTGCCTTTTCCCACCAATAATAAATCAGGGAAATTCACAGGTCCTGGAGTAGCAATACTAGCACCAGCTTCAACAGTTAAATTTCCAGCAATAGAAAGACGACCTGTAGAAGTTAGCGTAAGTGTATTGCCCGATTTAATGGTTAAACTTTCTACATATCCCCAGCCAGTGGCAGATGAGATATTTCCATTTAAAGTAAAATTACCATAATAACGTCCGCTTACAGATGGAGCAGTATTTGAATTGTGTACATAAGTACTTCCAGACTGAAATTGAGTAATAGAACCTGGTGCTGATGCTACAAAAGGATTAGAGCCACCTCCAAAATTAAAAGTTGCTCCATTTTGGAAAACTACATTGTTACGTGTTGCAACTGCTGTTGCATTACCAAATGCACTACCACTAGTAACATTGTGGTTAAAAATTGCTGTGCCGGCAAAAGTAATACACTCGGCTTCAGTGGCTGGTGTAATTTTATGTGACCCTAATTGTAAAGTTAAAGTTCCAGCTATATTCCCTGTTGTACCTGCACTAAATAATAAAGTAACTGCACTAGCAGAACCTGTAAAGCCGACAGTAACATTACTTCCTGCTTCTAATACATAATCGTCTCCAGTACTTCCACCAATGGTAATAGTTCTTGTACTGCTGTGCCCCATGGTAACATTGGCACTATTTACAAACTTTAATTGTGCTAATGTTTGGGTAACCAAATTGTTAACAGTAACAGTTCCAGTTGCTCCAGCTCCTATATCAGAGCCATCAAAAATTAAAATGTCAGTTGCTACTGGCGTTGCTCTTGTTGAACCACCACCACCTTTAGTCGTGTTCCAATTTGCAGCAGTCCCCCAGTTGCTCGGTCCAACTCCTCCAACCCAATAATAGGTGGTTTGCGAAAACGCTGTAAATACAATACTTACAGCAAAAAATACCGTTAGAAGTAAATACTTCTTCATAATAAAATGATTTAAAAATTAAATAAAGTTTGGTGCACAATAGCACATACAGAGGAGTAACGAGCAGATTATGATGTAAAAGTAGGGAATAAAACTAATACGAATTACTTTTTTTGTAAACTGCTTTGCTTAGTTTTTAATTTGTAGTTCTTCCCAAGGGGTTGTTCCATCTTTTTCTCTAGTGAATACTAAATTTTTGCTTTCGCCAATTACTATTTCGGCTGTGGTGTATACCAAATTGTCTTCTAATAAATGTCCTCCTATTGTTTTGCCTGTACTATCGCTTGTGCTTAAGTGTAAATGGTTACCACTAATACTTACAGTTCCTACCAAAGAAACAATTTCAAAAAAGCCTTTTAATTGTGTTCCCTTGGGTTGATTGGCGTATCGCAAATGTGTTTGCGTTAAACTGCCCACACAAGTAATCATATAACCTGCTTGTATATTGTGTTCGGCCACATAAGCTTGTATAGATTTACGTAAATCGGCTCCAGGTTTTAACCTAAACGCATGTATTTTAACCGTAGATGCTTGCATTTTTTGTGATGGTTTACATTGAATAAATAAAATGGCAATAAGCAAAAAAATATATTTCATTGTCAATAATTATAGGTGAATATTTAGCACTTTTCAATGCTTTCTACAGTTAATAAATAATTCGGTTCCTGCTCTTTTAGTAAAAGAATTATAACATGAAGCCAATGTGTGTAAATGAAAATCTTTACTAAATAATGTATTATACTCTTCTTCTGTTCCTCCAAAAGGTGGACCATTGGTTTCAAAGTTTCTATTGAATAATACACCTATCAATTTTCCATTGGGCTTTAATAATGCGTTCATTTTTTGAACATATTGTGTTCTTAACAATGGATCAAGAGCACAAAAAAATGTTTGCTCTAATATTAAATTGTATTGACCATCATGCGTAAAAAAGTCTTGATGCAACACACGAATTGCAACGTAATTTCTAAACTGCAGTTGCAAATCTTGTACTAAGCTTTTGGCAATATCAATTACTGTAATATTGGTAAACCCTAGTTCTGCCAAATAATGTGCTTCGTAAGCATTGCCACAACCAGGTATTAATATAGCAATATTTTTATCTTCAATTTGATGAATATAAGCTTTGAGTGGTGGCGAAACCTGACGCAAGTCCCACCCGGTTTCTTTATTCAAGTATCGGTTATTCCAGTAAGCTTCATCAAGTGTTGGTTGCATAGATAAATTTTTATCGAATATCATTTTCTTGTGGAATTGGTAAGTGCAGTTGCAAAAGATTGAAACATTTTTTTTGAGCAAGTGTATAAAACCAAATTACATCGCCAATGTTGGCATGACCATGAATATCGGCCAATTTAAATAACAGTAAATACAATAATCCTGCACCAGGCGTAGTGTGTATTTTTCTACTAACGTGTGTTAAACGCTCAATATTAGGTTCTTCTCCAGTAAGCTTAAATTCTCTATACATTCCATAAGAAAAATCATGTAATTCTACCGTTCTATAAATACTAGTTTGTTGTTGAGGGTAAGCAGCAATATCGGTACCAATAATTTCTATGGTTGCCATTAAACTTACTAAGCCATGACGCAAGTGTGCTGGCTTGCCTGTTAATGGATGTGGTATAATTTGCGATTTATCTTCCTCGGTTTTTCCTATATCATGTAACAAAGCAATAATCTTCAACTCTTCTTTCAATAAATGAATATTCAACTTAAGTTGTTCAGCCAAATCAAACAGTTGTTGCATAAATGCAGTTTGCTGGTTGCTAAAAATATCTTCTACATTAGTATATACTGCTTCTAAATGATGAGTTAGCATTATACTATTTGTATTGGTATAATGACTATCTATAGTATTGGCAGCTTTTTGCCACCAATTAGAGCTACGAATTTTTTGTTCTAAATAATTTGTATTTAAATAGGTTAAACTCATTGTTACGTAAATGTATTAAGTTTACTAGTGCTATTCACTTTAGTTGAATAATTTACTGATACATTTTTTATGGTAGAAATGAAGCAAAATAAAATAACAATGTATAAACTTAAATTTTTGATGGGTTTATTTTTTATTGCCCCAATATGTTTATTTGCACAAAGCACTTGGCAATCGAAATATATAGAGGTAAATAAGAATGGTTTACTCAAATATATTGCCGATGAACAAGGTAATACTATACCAGATTTTAGTAAAGTGGGTTATTATCATGGACAAAAAAATATACCAATTGTACCTATTGTAAAAACATTAACAGCAAATGAAAATAGCGATGATGAAATAAAAAATGCCATTGAAGAATTGGTAAAAAAGCCATTAGATAAAAATGGATTTAGGGGAGCAATTCTTTTAAAGAAAGGTATTTACAAAGTAGAAAGTATTCAGATTTCAGTAAGTGGTATTGTGTTACGTGGTGAGGGAGAAGAAACAATTATTGTAGCAGCAGGTAAAGGGAAAAGAAGTTTAATTGTTGTAAGCGGAACAGGTAGTTTAAAAGAAATAAAAAAATCGAGAACAAGCATAATAGATAAATATGTTGCTGTTGGAAGCAAATCGTTTACGGTTGCCAATGCAAGTAACTATAAAGTGGGTGATAAAATAATTGTATATAGACCAGGCACACAAAAGTGGATTAGTGATTTAAAAATGGATCAAATTACTGTTAGAGATAGTGGTACAAAACAATGGCAGCCGCAAGCATTTAATCTTCAATTTGAAAGAGCCATTACCCGAATTGACGGCAATACCATTTTTATAGATAATCCTATTGTTATGGCAATGGAAGAACAATATGGTGGTGGCGAAATTTATGCATACCATTTTGATGGAAGAATTAATAATGTAGGTATTGAAAACCTGCATTGTTCATCTGAATACGAAGGTGATGAAGATGAAGACCATGGTTGGAACGCTATTGAAATGAATAAAATTGAAAATGGCTGGGTAAAAAATATAACAGCAAAATACTTTGGTTTTGCTTGTGTAAATCTTGGCAATTGGGCTAAAAATATTACGGTTGATCAATGTAAAAATGTAGAACCAAAATCAAAAATTACTGGAGGAAGAAGATATTCTTTTAACAATGATGGGCAGCAAAATTTAGTGATGAATTGTTTTGCAAGTAATGGCAGGCATGATTATGTAACAGGATCAAAAGTTTGTGGACCTAATGTTTTTTATAATTGTACTGCCGAAAAAACACATGCCGATATTGGTCCACATCATCGATGGAGTACAGGTACTTTGTACGACAATATTGTTACTGATGGAGAAATCAATATTCAAGATAGAGGTAATTGGGGCACAGGTCATGGATGGGTTGGTGTAACACAAGTAGTATGGAATTGTACAGCACTAAAAGCTGCTATTCAAAACCCTTATGTTTCTGGAATTAATTATGTAGTGGGCTTAAAAGCTATTCAAGAAGAAGGGAGATTGAAAGATAGACCTTTAACCATTTGGGAAAACGGCAATGGAACACTACAACCTGCATCTTTATTTAAGGCACAACTAGCTGAAAGCTTAAAATAAACTTTTATAACAGACCATCTATTTTCTTTGCAAGTTGATGATCTTTTTCTGTTACAACATCTCCTGCATCGTGTGTGTTTAACCAAATTTCTACTGTGTTCCAAACATTACTCCAATACGGATGGTGGTTAGCTTTCTCGGCTTCTATCGCCACTCTGGTCATAAAAGCAAAAGCCTCGGAAAAATTCTTGAATTGAAACTTCTTATACAATTTATTGTCTTGTTCTTGCCACATCATTTTTACAGTTTACTGTTTGTTAACTTAAATACTTTATAAACTCTATATACCTTATATACTTATTCAACTTCTTCAAACTTTCTTAAAACACCATATTACCTTTGGTTTTTATTTGCTCATTGGTAAGTTCTGCTACCAATTGTACACCATTGATAGATTTTACAGCGTCTTTAATCCAGTTGCATTTAGCATCTTCTACGCAATCGCCTTTCATCAGCCATAAATAATCCATGTGTTTAAATTCAGGTAATAAATATTCTCCATCAAATTGATTGTGGTATAAAAAATGGCTTAAAAAACTATTGGGTTCTTTAGATTCGTAAATATTGAAAAAATAGTTTCTGCTTTTTTTGCGTAAGTGAATTTCTATGTCTGAATTCAATCGAAAATTAAATCCCAATAATTGATTAAACATCCAACACAATTGATAGTTTTTTACTGGTGCAATAATGCCCAATAATCGAGTGTCATCGAAAAAATCTTCATTCAAAGCATCAATATCTAATTTAAGTTTCATGCTCATAGATTAAAACACAATATCAAATTCTTTTTCTTCAGTTCCTCTTTTTATTTTCAATTTAGTGGCATCGCCTTTTTTAAACTTGCCTAAAGTTTGCATATAACTATTTACATCTACAAATTTGTATTCGCCCAATTGCAATAAAATATCACCACCTTGTAACCCAATTTTCTCTGCTAATTTTCCTGCACTAACACCTTCAATTTTTACCCCTGTTCCACTATAACCATAATCTGGTATTACGCCCAAGCTTACACTAAATCTTGCTTTACCCATTTGAGGTTCAGTGGTTTTTGTAAATATTAGTTTACCTTTTGTATTAGTAGTTTCTATAATTGAATAGATGAGTTGAACAATATCTTTTTGGGCGTCGTAATTAATTTTATCCCAATCGTCTGTTGTTTTATGATAATCAGAATGACTGCCAGTAAAAAAGAACAACACCGGAATTCCAGCTCTATAAAAACTTGCATGATCGCTAGGTCCACTACCTGTACTATCGTATTTTACCAATAATTTTTTGTTAGAAATAGTGGTAAATACTTCGCCCCAAATTGGCGATGTACCATAACCACCAATGGTTAATTTGTGTGAAGTATCGTATCGACCAACCATGTCCATATTAATCATATAGTTGGGTGTGATGTTAATGGTTGGGTTTGCAATCCAATATTTACTGCCAAACAAACCTAATTCTTCTCCACTAAAGTTTATAAAAAGGTAATTATTGTTTTTTGCGTTTGATTGTTTTAATAGCTTTGCCAATTCAATTAGTGCAGCAGTTCCACTTGCATTATCATCGGCACCATTGTGTACTTCATGCAAAGCATCTAATGCATTTTTATCTTCTCCAAAACCTAAATGATCGTAATGTGCACCAAGAATAATGGTTGTTGGTGCATTGTTGTTAATAAAGGCTACCACATTATTTGCTGAACGAATATTGTTTTCAATGGCTACCGTTAATTCAATGATTAGAGTAGCCGATTTGTCTTTACAATATTTTTCTACTGCAGGTTTTTTTAAATAAATAACAGGAACTTGTGCCAATGCTGTTGTATCGTTTTTATTGAACAATACATTATCGGTTATGGTAGAGCTGTTGTAAATAAAAACTGCTGTGGCTCCCTTTGCCACAAATGCATTGATTTGTTTGCGATAATAATCTTCTACATCAAAATGAGGATTGTTTTTTTGGGCTTCCAATTCATCTTTCAAATCTAAAAACCAAGGCTGACCTTTTTCTCTCAAAGCTATTGCTGGTGAAGCTTTTAGCTGTGTGTTTTTACTAAATGCTAAAGGAAAGTAGTCATCATTCAAGCTTAAAATGTTTCCATAAATACTTAAATTGTTGGCAGCTGCAACTCGTTTACCTTCATTGATTTCAAATGGTTGAATATAGCCATTGATTCCTTTGGGTTCAATGCCTGCTTGACTATATTCATTGGCAATGTATTGCATGGCTAATTCTTCTCCTTTTGTTCCTGTTCTTCTTCCTTCTAAAGAATCATGGGCTAAATATTGAACATGCTTTGTAAGACGACTCATCAATTCGGCATTGACTTTTTGCTCGGCAGCAAATTTCATTTTTGCCTTCTTTTTTTTGCTTTGAGCGTTCATGGTTATTGGAACAAGCAATAAAAAAAATATCCATTTATTCATATACAATATTTGTACAAAAGTACGTGTACATGCAATGAAAAATAAAACTGTACGGTAATTGGTATTTATTCTGTTCCTAATCTCGTAACCAACTACCATTTAAGGCTTTTACATTTGTTGCCATTGTATGCTAACAACTCAACCTATAAATATTGCATTAGTTGGAAATCCCAATAGTGGTAAGAGTACACTCTTTAATAGCCTTACAGGGTTAAATCAAAAAGTAGGCAATTTTCCAGGTGTTACGGTTGATAAAAAAACGGGCAAAGTAGTTTTGGACCAACAAACTACTGCCAATATTATTGATTTGCCAGGTACATACTCTTTATATCCAAGAAGAGCTGATGAATGGGTTGCATATAAAGTACTGATGCAAGCCGATGAAGAAGTAAAGGCCGACGTTATTTTATTGGTTGCCGATGCCAGTAATTTAAAAAGAAATTTACTTTTTTGCAGTCAAATTTTAGATTTAAAAGTTCCAGTTGTGGTTGCTTTAACCATGAACGATTTAGCTGCAAAAAAAGGAATTAAAATAGACGTTGCAGGTTTAGAAGCAGAGTTGGGCATTCCTGTAATTGAAGTAAACCCAAGAAAAAGTAAGGGTTTGCAACAGTTAAAAAAAGTATTGGTACAAACAGCTAAACAAATTGCAAAGCCAAGTAGAGATTTTATTGATAACAAAAATATTGCCCCTACTAGTATTGATGCAATTCAACAATTAATCCCTCAATTAAACGATTATACAGCTGTACATTATTTAATTAATCATGAAGATTTTCCTTTAGATACTGCAACACAAAGTGCTATAGAAAAAATTGAAATTGACACAAAATTTAATCCAACAAAAACACAGGCCGAAGAAGTACTGCAACGTTATCAACGCATTCGTGTAATAATGCAAAAAAATGTGGTGGAACCTGACCCCTTAGAAAGAAAATTATTTACCGATAAGCTAGACGATATTTTATTACATAAAGTTTGGGGTTATTCTATTTTACTGGCGGTGTTGTTTATTTTGTTTCAAAGTATTTTTTGGTTGGCACAGTTCCCCATGGGATGGATTGAAACTGGTTTTGGCAGCATTAGTAGTTTTTTACAAAATAATTTAGACGAAGCTTGGTGGAGCGATTTATTGATTAATGGTGTTGTTGCCGGCTTAGGAGGCATTGTAATTTTTGTGCCTCAAATCATGATTTTATTCGGGCTTATTAGCATTTTAGAAGATACGGGCTATATGGCAAGAATTAGTTTTTTGAGCGATAGACTCATGCGTAAAGTTGGCTTAAATGGCAAGAGTGTAATGCCCATGATTAGTGGCTTAGCATGTGCTGTACCAGCCATTATGAGTTGTCGAAATATTGAAAATAAAAAAGAACGATTACTTACAATTTTGGTTACTCCTTTAATGAGCTGTAGTGCAAGATTACCAGTATACACTATTTTAATTTCATTGGTAATACCATCGGAATACTATTTTGGGTTCTTTAGTTTACAAGGCTTGGTGATGATGGCATTATATTTACTAGGCACTTTAATGGCAATATTGGTAAGCTATATTTTAAAGTGGTTTATTAATATTAAAGAGAAAAGTTTTTTTATACTTGAATTGCCTGTTTACAGAAGTCCTCGTTGGATGAACGTAGGTTTAACTATGCTAGAAAAAGCTAAAATTTTTGTTACCGATGCAGGTAAAGTAATTATGGTAATTAGTTTGTTGCTTTGGTTTTTAAGTACTTATGGACCGGGTGATAATTTAGAAAAAATTGACACCAAATATGCTGCATTAACTGCTGCTAATCCAACTGCAAAAGATTCATTAAGTAAAGCTGCTTCTACCGAAAAACTACAACATTCTTATGCAGGTATTTTAGGACAAGTAATTGAACCTGCTATAAAGCCTCTTGGCTACGATTGGAAAATTGGCATTGCTCTAATTACTTCTTTTGCTGCAAGAGAAGTATTTGTTGGCACAATGGCTACATTGTACAGTGTTGAAGAAACAGATGAAACGTCTTTAAGAGAAAAAATGAAAGCTGCTACACATGCTTCTACAGGAGAGAAAGTGTACACCTTGCCAGCATCATTATCGTTAATGGTATTTTATGTTCTAGCCATGCAATGCATGAGTACATTGGCAATTGTAAAACGAGAAACCAAAACTTGGAAATGGCCTATTTTTCAATTGGTGTATATGACTGTATTGGCTTATGTAATGAGTTGGGGCGTATTTGTTTTGTTTAGTTAAATTAGCAACTTAGCATATAAGGTTATTTTTATCTAGTTATCTTTAAGCAATAATGGTGTCATTAATTTAAGTACTATTAAGAGAGTTGTTGATAATGATTTGTAGAATATATATATGATTAATTTATTTTAAAAGTTGGGAGTTAAATCCATTTAATGAAATCTTAGTATCAAGATATATAACACTAGCAACTTTTAAACTAAGTCAAACTATAAACATTTAAACAAACTCAACACCTTCTAATATGCGATGGTCTCTTTCTTTTTTTATGGCATCTAGTTCGTATCGGTTAAACTCATAACCTAAATTAAAGGTTTCTAATAAGTAAGAAACGATAAAGCGGGGTATTCCTTTTTCTTGATATTGTTTTACATGAGCTACTTCATGCCTAACCCACTTGAGATTACTTAGAAACTCAGCTTTAGTAGTATTGTGAAGGCGAATAGTATTGCCAACAACGATGGCCATTCTTTCAGATTTCAAATTATAAGCAGCAAGTCTTGCCAATAGGGATTTTTCTTTAATCCTTACTTTCATGTTTTATAGTTTAGGTAAGCTGGGGGCTACAGCCTGCAATATAAAAAAAACATTGGCACTAAACTGTTGAAAAAAAATACGCCTCTAAAATACAACCTATACGGGTAGCGGTTTTTTGCGGTATTTAGTTGTAGGCTGCTATAATTTCCTCGGCATGTTGTTTACTTTTAGGCTTTAGAAATATTTTTTCTATAATACCTTTTTCATTGATTACAAATGTAGTTCTATGTAAACCCATGTATTTTCTTCCATACATTTGCTTTTCGCCCCAAACACCATATTTTTCAATAATGGCATTTTGAGTATCCGCAATTAATGAAAATGGAAGACTATTTTTTGTTTCAAATTTTTTATGACTTGCTTCATCATCGGGACTAACACCAAGTACAACAAATCCTTCTTTTTGTAGTAAAGCGTAATTATCTCTCAAATTACAAGCTTGTACAGTACATGTTGGTGTGCTATCTTGAGGATAAAAATATAATACTACTTTCTGTCCTTTAAAATTGGCCAATGAAATTTTATTGCCATTTTGATCTTTACCACTAAATGCTGGTGCTTTTTGCCCTTCGGTTAAATGTGTCATCTTTTTTTCTTTTTTAATCGTACTTTTTTCTTTACTAACGTTTTCTTTTTGCTTTTGTTTACAACCGGTAATGCTCGGGCAAAAGAAAATATTTTTTCCGAAATATTTTCAGCCTCATCTGTAACAATAATTTTCAATTCATATTCACCCAACGGGCAGCAATCATCAAAATCGTAAATAAATAAATCGCCTTTTCGTCTAAACATTAACCAATTACCATTCAGTTCGGCTCTAAAGTTTTTTATTTCTCCAATAGCATCTTTGGCTTGAATAATTAATTGAGTTTGACTACGGAAGGTGAAATTATTTTTCCATGCAATAGGTTGTATAGTTGGGGGAATTGTATCTACTAACAATTCTACAAAACCCAATTTATTAAATGTAGCAGTAGCAGTATTGTCTTTCCAAATGGGTAATTGAGCATGCTTTGATGTTTTATTTTTTAACACCATTACAATTTTTTTCTTTATTGAATCGGCAACTTCTTGTATTAAACTTAACCCTACTTGATAATCATTATGAACTGGCATTTGTGGGTTAAAAGTATATTGGTTACTCAATGCCATAGACTTTATTGGATGTGTTGCATATGTAATATGTAAAGGCAGGGTATCGTAAAAAGCAGCTTCATTAAATTCTAACTGAAGATTGTTTTGATTATAGCTACCTGCAATATTGGGCAACAATAACTCATCGGCTGTTGGTACAACAATTGGTGCATTTTCTACACTTTCGTTTTTTTGAATAATAAAATTAATTGTACTGTAATTGCCTGCAACATCTTTAATAATTAGTTCAATTTGTTTGGGTAAAGTATCATTCAGCTCAATAATTCCATCTGAAGTATTGGTTGAAAAAATATTGAGTTGATTGCCCGGTAATTTAGATAAATGCTGAATGTTTCTTCCTGATGTATAATGTGTTACATAATCGGTACAGGCATTAATGTATCTGGAATCATCGTAAGAAAAATCGTTTAATCTAAATGCAAAAGCCATTGCACTATCTACCCAAACTTCTGCTTGATAAATGCCAAACTTAAATGGAGATGTGTTGGTAACATCTCTTGCTATAACGCCTAAACTTATTTTGTTGCTATTAACGTAAATCACCGAATCTTTTACACGTAACCCTGCCTTGGCTTTTTGTATAGTAATTTCTATTGGTTTTATACTGTAAGTACTAAAATTTCTATCATAATAATATAAATGATCTATAATTGGTGGTTTAGTATCTTCTATATTGAAATTAAATAACAATGGATTGATGTTGTTACCTTTTTCATCTCTAATTTCAAAATGTAAATGAGCACCTTGACTGCCACCTGTATTGCCACTCAAAGCAATCAACTGCCCTTTACTAACAGGAAATTGATTGGGCGTTAACACAAAATCTTGCTCCCATTGTTCTTCTGCATATTGTTTCTTTAAGACATAGCTATGCAGTGTATCGTAAAAATTATTGAGGTGTGCATATATTGTTGTATAACCATTTTCGTGAGTTATATAAATTGCTCTGCCATAACCAAAACGTTCAATTTTTATTCTACTCACATATCCACTTGCAGCTGCATAAACGGGTAGATTTTCTTTTTGATTGGTTCTCAAATCTATACCCATGTGAAAATGTTCTCTACGCAACTCTCCAAAATTGCCACTCAACTGCATAGGTATACCTAATGGATTACTGAAATAATTGGTAGGGTAATTTTTTGAAGGGAAATATTGGGCATGCAAATTTTTAAAAGGCAAAAGGAGAAAGAGAGATAAAAGGTAAATGGTGTAAGGTTTAAGGTTTAAGGTTGAGAGTTGAGAGTAGAATGTTAGAGATTTTATTGTTGGAAAAAATGTAAAAAGGTTACAACTTAAATATTTCGCTATTCTAGTTTTTACTTTTGCCTTTTTACTTTTTACTTTCATTTCTATCATGTTCCAAAATTAAGCGGTTGACTTTTTTTTAAGCCATGCTATTCTGCACAAGACTGTTAAAAACAAAATGGATGTATCAATTAAATTCATGTAAATATCTTTTTTACTGTCTTCTATAAGTATGAAAATAGGTCTGCTTCCCATCCAGTTTTGATTCCATTCATTTATCAAACCAATGATGTTGAATGCAATGGCAACAACAATGATTCTTTTTAATCGGTGCTCATTTTTTTTAAGCCAAAAAATTGCAAGTAAGATGTACAATAAAAAACCAATGACTAAGGCAAAGAAAATATGCTCTAAATTATTCAGCCACCACTCAGCAGTTGGGTTCATTTTAAAATGCCTTAGCCTTTCCACTAAAACCAATTCATAACTCCAAAAAATGAGATTAAACCATTTGTATGGGTGGGTTTTGTATAAAGGCTGTGCATTTAATATTTCAAGCAAAATTTGATTGATGATTATATAAATTGTAAATACAGATTTATTGGCGATAATAAGAACAAGTGTTAGTATTAGATTGAGTATTCTGATGGTTTTAATATTCATATTTGAAAGATACCCACATATAGAAAATCAATCAAAAAATAACCCACAAAAATGAATGCTACCCTTACATTTGCACAATTTGTTTTTTTTCTCACTAAGAAGCAAAAGAATAGAATAACAAAGTTGAATCGAATGGTTGAGTAGAGTTTGAAAGTTAAAGAGGTACTTCGTTAAATTCAGGATAAACTTTACTACAGTTGTTCAATGCTTATTCTTTAGCTGGTTACAAAAAAATTATTATGCCTAAAGACAATTCTATAAAATCGGTTTTAATTGTTGGTTCTGGTCCTATTGTAATTGGACAAGCCTGCGAATTTGATTATTCTGGCTCTCAAGCTGCACGTAGTTTACGTGAAGAGGGTATTAAAGTGATTCTAATTAATAGTAATCCAGCTACTATTATGACCGACCCCATGATGGCCGATAAAGTATATTTATTGCCATTAACGGTGGAAAGTATTGAACAAATTTTAGAAGAAAACCAGATTGATGCTGTATTGCCAACTATGGGCGGACAAACAGCGTTGAACTTATGTAAAGAAGCCGATGAATTGGGCGTTTGGGAAAAATACAATTGCCGAATGATTGGGGTTGATGTTGCTGCCATTAATACTGCTGAAGATAGAGATTTATTTAGGCAATTAATGGTGAAAATTGGAATTAAAGTTGCCCCAAGCCATGTTGCCAATAGTTTTCTAGAAGGCAAAGAATTTGCACAGCAAATTGGTTTTCCTTTAGTAATTAGAGCATCGTTTACTTTAGGTGGAAGTGGTGGTGGATTTGTACATAGCAAAGATGAATTAGACGAAGCGTTAAAACATGGTTTAGAAGCTAGCCCAATACATGAAGTATTGGTAGAAAAAGCGGTTTTAGGTTGGAAGGAATATGAACTTGAATTATTACGTGATAAAGATGATAATGTAGTAATTATTTGCACTGTAGAAAACTTAGACCCAATGGGTGTACATACAGGAGATTCTATTACTGTGGCACCTGCTATGACATTGAGCGATACTAGTTTTCAAGATATGCGTAACCAAGCAATATTAATGATGCGTAGCTTGGGCAATTTTGCTGGTGGTTGTAATGTGCAATTTGCACAAAACCCAGAAACCGAAGAATTGATTGCAGTAGAAATTAATCCAAGGGTTAGTCGTTCAAGTGCATTGGCTAGTAAAGCAACTGGTTATCCTATTGCAAAAATTGCAGCTAAATTGGCTATTGGTTATACGTTAGATGAATTAAAAAATCAAATTACGCAAACCACTAGTGCATATTTTGAGCCAGCATTAGATTATGTAATTGTAAAAATACCTCGTTGGAATTTTGATAAATTTAAAGGAGCCAATGACACACTAGGTTTACAAATGAAAAGTGTTGGCGAAGTCATGGCTATTGGTAGAAGCTTTACTGAAGCCATTCAAAAAGCTTGTCAGAGTTTAGAAAACAATGCTGTTGGTTTGGGTTATTATGGCAAAAGCTTAATGAAAACTGAAGAAATTTTAGAGTACATTAAAATACCAAAGTGGGATAGAATTTTTAGAATTAAAGATGCTTTAATGCAAGGTGTTACTGTAAAAACAATTGCACAGGCAACAGGTATTGATAAATGGTTTTTATACCAAATTCAAAAAATTTGTGTGATTGAAAAAGAGTTGGGCAAATACTTTTTAGAAAGCCTCCCCGACGATTTATTGAAAGAAGCCAAACGCAATGGCTTTGGTGATGAACAAATTGCCAAAATTTTAAATGGCAATTACACAGAAGATGAAGTGTATGAAAAAAGAAAAGCATTAGGCATAACCAGAGTTTATAAAATGGTAGATACTTGTGCCGCTGAGTTTGAGGCAAAAACACCATATTTCTATAGCACCTTCGAATAATTAATTGAAATATACAATTGCACAAAAAGAGTAAACACACAGTTTGCTCTTTTTTTATTTCGTCAATTCTATTGAGGAGATGGATTTTAAAAAAATTGCACAAGTTAAATCAATTCAATCAACTAATAAGTTTAAATTATTATAACAAACATTTCTTCCACAATTCTTACTACAATACTATAAATGCCACTTTCATTCCTTTACTTTTGCAAATTGCCCAATTTAAAAAATACAGTTGACTGATTGCAGTGTAAAGCAACAGGTATCCCTAAGAGCTGGGATGAGGAACTGGAAGCCAAACCCTCTCTTCGTCAACCTATTTTTCAAAGGCAAAACATAAACGCTTAATTATTCATTTTTAACAGTTGCAATGCATATTGGCAATTGCCAGTTAATATTAAAAAAATTGTTGTGGCATTACCTTATTTAGTTAAACATATTTATAGTGGCGGCTCTGAAGAAGTAATTCGTAGGGGCAAAAAAATACATTCATTAGGTAATGTTGAATTAATTGAGCATGATGAATTAACTAGCAATGTTACTTTACGTGTTAAAGACGATATTTATTCACTTTTTTATAAAGTACATATTACCAATTTTAAAGATGAAAAAAATATTGGCTTACGTTGTAGTTGCCCGTATAACTTGAGTGAAATATGTAGGCATAAAGCCGGAGCATTATTTCAACTACAAGAAATGGTAGATAAAAATATGCTGGGCGATAAAGAAATTACCTATAACCAACAACACACAGTCATTAAAATGAAGTTGTTGGAATTAAAGCAAATTAAAATGCTTTGCTCAACAGAAGCATTTGCAGAAGCTGAAGAATTTTTAAGAAGTAATAAGGCCAATATTATTGATGCAAAAGACGAACGTGTTTTGGCCGAAGTAAATTTAAAAGGCAACAAATGGAAAGTACTCATTCATAAAAATGAAGAAAGAAATTTTGATACTAGTTGCGATGATTTAAGTGAAATCAATTATCCACTTTGTACACAAAAAGTAATTGTTTTATTACAATTACTCAACAGTTATGGCCCTAATTATTTTGATAGCATCAGAAATTGGGATGCAGTAAAAAATAAATTGCTCAGCTTGTATGGGTATACTTTAGACGATGATTTAACAGGCAAATTTGAATTTACGTATCAAGAAGGAAAACCTTTTTTACGTGTGTTAGACAGCTCTATTAAACGCAACACCATACCTACTACACCTGAGCCAAGACCAAGAGCAGCTTGGGAAGAATTGCCTGTTGCAGCAAAAACTGAAACCGAAAATGTTGCTGAGCAACAACCTAAAAAAAGTGAACTAAAATTAGGCGTTGTAGTTACTACCAATCAACAACAATATCCATTTATACAAATTGAAGCTGTACAAGGTGAGCCTGATGACGACTTTAGTAAATACATTGGTAAAGTTGAAATAGTTGATTTAAACAAGTTTGTAAATACCGAATTATTTAGTGAAGATGATAAAATGTTGGTGCAACAGTTAAGAAAACTACTGCCTGCCGAAGTAAGCAAATACTTAACTCGCAACTCACCTTTTAGTGGCATTTGGGATAATATCATTCAACAACATACTGATGATTTACCCGAAGAAACTAAAACACTCATTAACGAATATTTACATCCAAAATTTAAAAAGTTATTTGCCGAATTACACAGCAGCAATTTTGCTTTTTTCTTGCCTGCAAAAAAACAATTTACAACAGCCAATTTGCAACAAGCCGAGTTAAGCAATGAATTTATTGCTCCTGAATTTATTGTGAACTACAACAATGGTAGTTACGAAGTAGAATGTAGAGTAAAACTGCCTTTGGCGGAAATGAATGTAAATGAAAACGAAAGCGAAACACCTTTATTTTTTCAATACCACAATCAATTTTTTACTTGGCAACGCATAGAAGATATTTTATTGGTAGATAAATTTTTACCTTCTGGTAAAATGAATATTGATGCTAAACTTTGGGCATCTAAACTGCAAGAATTTATTTTGCCTTTGGCAAAAGAATACAATGTAAACTTTGGCAATCTTAAAAAAGCCGAAGTAAAAGATGAAAAACCTGAACTAAAAATTCTACTCAAAGAAAAAGGTGATTACTTGGTTTTTCAACCAGTATTTACATATAAAGGGTATGATGTACGTAGTGGCGATAAAGAAAAAATTGTATTGCCGTTGGCCGAAAAGCTGTTGGTGGTGCATAGAAATTTAGAAGCCGAAAAAGAATTGATGAGTAAGATTGAAAATTTACACTCTCAATTTATTCGTCCTGTAGATACAGATACATTGGCATTAAAAGGAACAGATGTTTTAAAAAACAATTGGTTCTTTTTGTTTGTAGATGCCATGAAAGATTTGAACGTGCAGGTATTTGGATTTGATGCACTTAAAAACTTTCGTTTCAACACTGCCAAACCTTCTACTAAAATTTATATTAGCAGTAATACAGATTGGTTTGATGCCAAAATTGAAATTCAGTTTGGCGAACAAAAAGTTACTGTTGAAGATGTAAAAAAAGCATTAGCCAATAAACAACAGTTTGTGCATTTGCAAGATGGCACTTTGGGTATTTTACCAGAAGAATGGATACGCAAATATTCGTTGTTATTTAAAGTGGGCGAAGGCAAAATGAATAACATGAAGCTGAGTAAATATCAGTTTAGTGTAGTAGAAGATTTGTACAATCAAAGAGACGAAGAAGAATTGTTTATTCAGCTAGAAGAGAAATATGATAAGCTGCGTTACAACCATGAAATAAAACCTGTTGATGCACCTGCTCATTTAAAACCTATTTTACGTCCCTATCAAGAAAGTGGATTTCAATGGCTCAACTATTTAAGAGAAGTACAATGGGGTGGTATTTTAGCCGATGATATGGGTTTAGGTAAAACCATACAGGCATTGAGTTTTCTGCATCATTTAAAAGAAGAAAATGGCAGCTTAAAAGCATTGGTTGTTTGCCCTACAACATTGATGTTTAACTGGCAAAATGAAATAAGAAAGTTTACGCCAACTTTAAATATGTATGTGCATCATGGTGGTGCAAGAATTAGAGAAACCTTAAACCACGATCATATAGATGTTATTATTACCACTTATGGTACTTTAAGAAGTGATATTAAACAATTTGTTGAAGTAGATTTTGATTATGTGGTATTAGATGAAAGTCAGGCCATTAAAAATCCATCTAGCAAAGTAACCAAAGCAGCTTGTGTATTAAAGGCAAAAAATCGTTTGTGTTTAAGTGGTACGCCTTTACAAAATAATACGTTCGACATATTTGCTCAAATGAATTTTCTCAACCCGGGCATGTTGGGTACACAAGAATTTTTTAAGAACGAATTTTCTGTTCCTATTGATAAGTTTGGCGAAAAAGAACAAAAAGACCATTTACGAAAATTACTGTATCCATTTATTTTAAGAAGAACCAAAGAGCAAGTAGCCAAAGATTTACCAGAAAAACAAGAGATGATTTTGTTTTGTGAAATGGCTACCGAGCAACGTAAAATTTACGATGCTTATCGCAACGATTTTAGAGATAAAATTTTGGGTGTAGTACAAGAACAAGGTATTCAAAAAAGTCAGCTTACCATTTTACAAGGCTTAATGAAGTTGAGACAAATTTGTGATAGCCCTGCAATTATGAAAGAACAAGATGGAGAAAAGTTCCCGAATGTTTCAGTTAAGTTGGAAGAATTGGGCCGAGAAATTACCGAAAACATTAGCAACCATAAAGCATTGGTTTTCTCTCAATTTTTAGGTATGTTGGCTTTAATTAGAGAGAAGATGAAAGAGTTGGGTGTTGATTATGAATATTTTGATGGAAGCACTAGTGCAGCAGATAGAGAAAAAGCCATTAATCGTTTTCAAAACGATGAAAACTGTAGGGTATTTTTAATCTCACTAAAAGCTGGAGGTGTAGGTTTAAATTTAACTGCTGCCGATTATGTGTACATTGTAGATCCTTGGTGGAACCCTGCGGTTGAACAACAAGCTATCGACAGAACACATCGTATTGGGCAAACCAAAAATATCTTTGCTTACAGAATGATTTGTACCGATACAGTAGAAGATAAAATTGTAAAACTGCAAGAAAAGAAAAAAGCTTTAGCTAAAGATTTAATTACCGATGATGAAGGATTTGTAAAATCACTCACCAAAGAAGATGTAGAATATTTATTCAGCTAAAGAAATCAGCTTTGTATTACTGGCTCATTCATTTTTATCAATGAAATGAGCCATTTTTTTGAGTTAAAAGTTTAAGATACTACATATCGTTTTAAACACTTTCAATTACAGTTTTACCTAAAAAAGCATAACTATTTCGGATTTGAATCCTGTTTTGACATAGTTGTTAATAATGACTTGTTGTGATAGACGTAAATGAAAAACCCATCATCCCTTATAAAAATTCTGTAGAATAGGTATTCAGTAAAAAATATTTTCAATTTTTAATAAAAAATCATTTTCTAAAAATCAAGTATTTATTCCTAGCTTATTCGTTTTATGTACAAGTTGAGCCATTTTTTTGAATGATTGAGTATAATTTGTTTCAATTATCATACATCTTCTTTTAAATTTACACATATAAATTTTTATCATTTTTAGCAAGTTTATAAAATAAAAAATCCTGATAAAAGTCAACACAAGTGGTATAATTTCTGTTATAACTTTATTATACAGAAATCCTATTTACCATGAAACTTAGCTACCAACGATTGATGCATGTATGCTTTTACATGATAGTTGTAATTGCATTTTCATCTTGTGCAACTATGGCTATTTCTCCAAGTACATCTTTCAATAGTTCAAACGAAATGCATAATGTTAGAGCAACCGTTATTTTGCAAGACAATAGTTCTATGCTAGGTTATTTAACATTAAAAAATAAAGTAAACGAGAAAGAAGCTTCTGTGCGTTTACCACAACAACGTAAAATAGTTAACCTTAATGTGCACCATATAAAAGCTTATGAAGTTGAAGATGCACATTATGCTTTAAAAACCATTGAGCCCTACTCATCTAAAATTTATATTTGGGGTAAACCAACAAGCCATAAAAGTTTTGTTAAGCGTTTAACGCCTCAAGAATATGCTATACAACTATATAGTTTTGAAGAAAAAGTAAAAGAAGAAAAAAGTAGCTTAACCAAAACCGTTACACATTATTTTGTTGAGTTTAACAATACCAAACCAGAAGAATTAATAGATATTACACATCCTTCTTTTCTTGAAAAGTATAATGAACAGTTAGCTGTTCTAACAAGACAATGCAATGCTCTTTCTCAAAAAATTGAAGCAAAAGAAAATGCTTATATTATTTCAAAACGCAGTAAAAATGCGAAAGAAAGAAGTACTATTTTATACAATATTGCTAAATTGTATGAGGAGTGTAAGAGTAAGTAAATTTTCCTAATCCTCCACATCTACCACACCACCACTAACAGTAAACTTCATTGCATCAGCTGCAGAAATATGGCTATCTAATTGTCGTACTTTTTCTTTTGGTACAAAATAGGTAATTCCACTTATGGCATAAGAATGTGGTACATATACCACTACATGTTCGTTTAAATTAAAGTCTGCCGCATCTTTTCTTGTAATAAAACCAATCCGCCAAATATCATTTCCATCTACATTTACTAAAACGGGCTTATCAAACTTTTTCTTATTACCAGCAAAAGCTTCTAAAAAGTCTTTTACCGATCCATAAATAAATTTTATTCCCGGCGTATTTTCTAACACTTTATCCAATACAGTTACCAAACGCCCCACTACAAAAATAGAAGAGAGCCAACCCACCAATAATACAAAAGCAATTACCACCACAAAACCCAATCCTGGTATTCTTTCTACCACACCAGATGCATCTTTTTGTATCCAATCCGGAAATAAACCATGCATAATATTGGGTAAAATACCATCTACCAGATTAAACAACGATAAAATAGCCCAAACCGTAATGCCAATAGGTGCCAATACAATTAATCCTTGAAAAAAATACTGCAACAGCTTTTTCAACTGTACATGATAAGCCACTTTTATTTGCTGTTTATCCATACCGCAAAAATACTATAATCTAATTTGTAATACTTTTTATAGATTTTTTTGAACTATTTAAATAAGCAATTCATCACTAAAATCATCCACTTAACAATAAAATAATAAAAAAAACTATGGAAACTTTGGTTATGAAAAAAGTTTCCATAGTTTTGCCTTCCTTTTTAAGCATATGGAAATACAAGAAAGAATAGTACAAAAATCTCACGAACTCTTTATGCGATATGGCATTAGAAGTATTAGTATGGATGAAATTGCCTCACAATTAGGAGTGAGCAAAAAAACCATTTACCAATACTTTGCCGATAAAGATGCATTGGTAGACGCTGTGGTAGATATTGAAATTTGTAACAACGAAAAAGAATGTACCATTCATAGACAACAGTGCGAAAATCCTGTACATGAAGTGTTTTTAGCGATGGATATGGTACATGAAATGTTGAAAGGCATGAGCCCTTCTATTTTATTTGATTTAAGAAAGTTTCATCCGCAATGCTATCAAAAATTTAACGATCATAAGCATACATTCTTTTATACCATTATAAAAAGTAATCTAGAAAGAGGCATTGAAGAAGGATTGTACAGACCAGAAATTAATGTAGATATTTTAAGTAGGTTTAGAATTGCTTGCATGTTTTTAATCTTCGACCCCGATGCTTTTCCTCCTAATAAAACCAATATCGCAGAAGTTTTATGGCAAACCACCGAAAACTTTTTATATGGTTTAACCACTGCAAAAGGACTTAAATATTTAACCAAATACAAACAACAACGATTAAATAAATAACTATGACACAAGGAAAAATCCTTACAAAACAAGTATTGCTACTCTTTGCATTTTTAGCAGTACAGTCTTTAGTTATGGCTCAAAAAAAATATGCATTAACTGTAGATAGTGCAGTAACACTTGCATTTAATAATGTAGCCGAACTAAAAAATTTACGCATCGATTCGTTATTACAATATCAGAAGAACAGAGAAATTACTGGCTCTGCATTACCACAAATAAATGGTAATATAAGTGGGCAACATTTTTTTGATATTCCCGTAACTGTTTTACCCGATTTTCTATCACCGTCGATATATGGTGTTTTATCTAACGAAGGAGTAAAAGATGGTAATGGAAATGCCATTCAAATGCCAAGTTCTTTTGGTACTATTCCTGCTCAATTTGGGGTGCCTTGGACCATGAGTGCTGGTATTACTGTTAGTCAGCTTTTATTTCAACCAGATGTATTTGTTGGCTTAAAAGCTAGAAGCACATCTATGAAATATGTGAGTGGCAATATTCAGGTAATGAAAGACAGTGTTAAAAGCAATGTATACAGAAGTTATTATGCCGTAGTAATTGCACAAAAAAGACTCAACTTTTTAACCGATGGTTTAAAACGTTTAGAAAAACTATATGCCGACCAGCAAGTGATGTTTAAAAATGGTTTTATCGAAAAACTAGATTTAGATAAAACAGAAGTTAGTTTAAACAACTTAAAAACTACTGAGCAACAAGTTAAAAATGGTGTTGGTTTAGGCTATGCAGCACTAAAATTTGCATTAGGTTTATCACAAAAAGATGAGCTACAATTATTAGATACTTTAAGTAGTGAAACTATTAAAAAAGGAGTATTAGATATTGATAATGCTGCCTATGAAGATAGGCCAGAAATTAGATTACTCAACTCAGTTAAAGAATTGCAAGAATTAGACGTTCAAAGAAATAAATTACAGTACATACCAACGGTTTCGGCATTTTGGAATTTTAGTAAAAATGCCCAACGTCAGCAATTCGATTTTTTTGGTAAAGGCGATTGGTTTTCTACCAACTTAGTAGGTGTAAACATTAGTTTACCTATTTGGAATGGCGGACAAAGAGAAGCAAAAATTAAACAAGCCAAACTAAATTTAGATAAAACCAATAACACTATTGGGCAGGTTAAACAGGTCATTGATTTACAAAAAGAAATTGCAAAAGTTACTTTAATTAATACCCTTTCATCGCTAGATATTCAAGAAAGAAATACAGCATTGGCCGAGAGAGTGTACAACTTAACCAAGAAAAAATATGAGCAGGGTTTAGGTAGCAGCTTTGAAGTATTGCAGGTTGAACAAAGCTTACAAGATGCACAAAACAATTATTTCCAAAGTTTATATGATGCTATTGTAGCAAAAGTTGGCCTTTTAAAAGCAACAGGAAAACTATAAATAACCATACTTAAAAAACAATAAATACATCAATATTATGCAACGCATTTATAACCAATTTACTTTACTTGTACTAGTAGTAACATTTACTGCATGTGGTGGTAAAGATCAATTATCGCAAAAGAAAGCTGAGTTAGAAAAACTACAAAAAGAGCAGTTATCGTTATCAGAAAAAATAAAAACTGTTCAAACAGAAATAGATAAATTAGATACCACAACTTCTAAAGAAGATGTTGCTAAGCTAATTGGAGTTTCGCCAATTGTAGTTCAAGATTTTGTACATTATATAGATTTACAAGGCAGAGTAGATGCTGAAAATATTTCTTATATATCGCCTCGTTTAGGTCCAGGACAAGTAAAGGCTTTGTATGTAAAAAAAGGTGATTATGTAAAAAAAGGCCAACTATTATTAAAGCTAGATGATGCTATAGTTAAGCAAACTATTGCAGCTGCAAAACAAAACTTAGAGACTATCAAAACTCAATTGTCTTTTGCTAAAGATTTATACAATCGTCAAAATAATTTATGGAAGCAAGGCATTGGCACCGAAGTGCAACTGATTAGTGCCAAAACCAATGTAGAAACTTTAGAAAAACAATTACAAGCTGGTATAGAAAACATTCAAACCATACAAGAACAAGCCAATGCAAGTAATGTATACAGCGATGTAGATGGTGTTGCCGAAGAAGTAAATATTAGAGTTGGTGAAACCTTTTCTGGTATGGGTGCAATGGGTGCACAAATAAAAATTGTGAATACCAATTTACTTAAAGTAATTACCGATGTGCCTGAAAATTATGCAGCTAAAGTAAAAGTAGGCAGCAAAGTATTAATCAATTTGCCAGATATTAATAAATCTTTTAACAGCAGTATTTCATTAGCAGGAAAAATCATTAACCCGAACAATAGAAGTTTTTCGGCCGAAGTAAAATTGCCTGTAGATGGTACCATTCGCCCCAATCAAAATGCTCAGGTAAAAATTGAAGATTATGCGGTGAAAAATGCAATTGCTATTCCAGTAAATACAGTAGCTACAGACGAAAAAGGAAAATATGTTTATGTAGCTATAAAAGAAGGTAACAAATTGGTGGCAAGAAAAAAACAAATTACTGTTGGTGAATTGTATAATCAAATGATTGAAGTTAAAAGCGGACTTGCGTCAGGTGATCAATTAATTACTTCGGGTTATCAAAACATTTACGAAGGTCAATCATTGAAAGTGCAACAATAACAAGACCGTACCATTCATAAGTGAACACAAAAAATTATAAAATAATATTATTAAATAAACGTATATGCATTTACCAGAAGGCGTATTAAAAAAGTTCAAACAGTTTAAGCCAACAAGCTGGGCTATAGACAATAGAACTGCCATATATGTAATTACTATTCTTATTTCCTTATTTGGGCTAAATAAGTTTAATACATTACCCAAAGAACAGTTCCCAGATATTGTTGTACCAACTATTAGCGTTAGTACTGTATATTTTGGTAACTCACCAGAAGACATGGAAAACCTTGTTACCCGACCAATTGAAAAACAATTGAAAGGTATTAGCGGTGCTAAGGTGAAAAAAATTCAAAGTACTTCTCAACAAGATTTTAGCTTAATTATTATTGAATTTGATACCGATGTAAAAACAGAAGTAGCCAAACTAAAAGTAAAAGATGCAATTGATAAAGCTCAAACCGATTTACCCAACGATTTAACCCAACAACCCAACGTACAAGAGTTTGATTTTAGCGAAATGCCCATTATGTACGTAAACGTTAGTGGCGATTATGATGGTATGACTTTAAAAAAGTATGCCGATAAAATGCAAGACCGTTTTGAAGAATTGCCATCAATTAATCGTGCCGATATTATTGGTGCTCCTGAAAGAGAAATACAAATTAATGTAGATCCTTATAAAATGCAGGCTGCCAAATTAACGTTCACCGATATTGGTAATGCTATTAACTACGAAAACAGAGACATTAGTGGAGGCTTGGTTGAAGTAGGTGAAATGAAGAGAACTATTCGTGTTAAAGGTCAATTTGTTTCAGCATTAGAAATGCAAAATATTGTAGTTAAAAACTTACAAGGTGGTGCGTTTTATTTAAAAGATGTAGCTCAAGTTATTGATACAGTTAAAGAAACCGAAAGCTATGCTCGTTTAGATGGTAAAAATGTAGTAACACTAAATATTGTAAAGCGTAGCGGAGAAAACTTAATTGAAACAGCAGGAGGTGTTAAAAAAATTGTTGCCGAAATGCAAGAAAATGGCCAGTTACCTCCAAAAGATAAATTGAATATAGTAATCACCGGCGATCAAAGTAAGCAAACTGCAACCTCATTTAACGAGTTAATTAATACCATTATTATTGGTTTTATTTTAGTGTTATTGGTGCTTATGTTCTTCATGGGTGTAAACAATGCTTTCTTTGTTGCATTGAGTGTACCATTATCGGTTTTTGTAGCATTTATGTTTATGCCCTTGGCCGATTTTATTGTTGGTGGTCATGTAACATTAAACTTCATAGTACTCTTTGCTTTATTGTTTGGTTTAGGAATAATAGTAGATGATGCCATTGTGGTGATAGAAAATACCCATCGTATTTACAATAATGGCAAGGTAAAAATAGAACGTGCAGCAAAAGAAGCTGCAGGTGAAGTTTTTATTCCAGTATTAGCAGGTACATTAACTACTTTGGCTCCTTTCTTTCCTTTATTACTTTGGAAAGGATTGATTGGTAAGTTCATGATTTATTTGCCCACCATGTTAATCTTAACATTGGCTGCATCTTTAATTGTTGCGTTCATTATGAACCCTGTTTTTGCAGTAAGTTTCATGAAGCCAGAAGGACGTGAATTTGAAGAGCCAAGGAAAAAAATATTTAAAGCCAATTGGTTTTGGTTATTTATTGGTGTAGGTATTATTTTAAATCTTGCAGGATGGCATGGCACTGGTAATTTAATTTTATTTGTTCCATTGGTTGCTTTGTTAGAAAGATTTGTTTTAAGAGATATCATTCATTTCTTTCAAGAAAAAGCTTTGCCATCTTTAATGAACAGATACGAAAAACTATTGGTTTGGATGCTGAAAGGAAAACGCCCAGCATTGGCATTAGTTGGATTATTTATATTATTTCCTGTTTCATTAATGTTATTAATAGCTAGAAAAAATCCAAGCACATTCTTCCCAAGTGGCGATCCAAATTTTATTTATGTGTATTTAAAAATGCCAGCAGGTACAAAAACTGCCACCACCGATTCGGTAACTTCTATTTTAGAAAAACGAGTTCAAAAAATATTGGCTAACGAAATGCCTACTAAAGGTGGTATTGTAGAAAGTATTATTACCAACGTTGCTGTAAGTGCCAATAATCCTAGAGATAATAATAGAAGCACACAAAGCAATTTAGGTAGAATACAAGTAAGCTTTGTTGAGTTTGAAAAAAGAGATGGTAAAAAAACCAAACCTTTTATGGACGAAATCAGAAAACAAATGAATGGTATTCCTGGTGCTAGTATTGAAGTTGGACAAGAAGATGGTGGACCACCAACTGATCCTCCTGTAAACATTGAAATTAGTGGCGATAATTTTAAAGAAATTGCTAAAGTGGCATATGATTTACAGAATCATTTAGACACCAATCGTATTGCAGGAATTGAAGAATTGAAAATGGATATTGATTTACAGAATCCAGAAATATCAATTGTGGTAGATAGAGAAAAAGCGTTAATAGAAGGCTTAAGCACTGCACAAGTTGGTATGGAAATTAGAAATGCAGTTTTTGGTAAAGAAGCTAGTAAACTAAAAGATGGTGAAGATGAATATAAAATTCAAATTCGCTACGCCGATTTACAACGCAACAACATTACCGATTTAATGAACATGCGTATTACATTCAGAGATTTCAATACTATGGCTATAAAACAATTGCCATTGAATGCAGTAGCACATGTAGATTATACCAATACATCTGGTGCAGTAAAACGTAAAAATGTAAAACGTACCATTCAAATTCAATCTAATGTAACCGATCCTTCATTGGCTGGCCCTGTGAATACAGAACTTGGAAGAAAAATTGAAGAATTTAAGACTAAAACAAAAATACCTGCCGATGTAGTGATAAAACAAACAGGGCAAGGTGAGCAAGAAAAAGAAACGGGTATCTTTTTAGTTACTTCTTTAATTGCAGCGTTGTTGGTTATTTTCTTAATTCTTGTTTTACAGTTCAATGGCTTAAGTAAACCATTTATTGTATTAACCGAAATTTTCTTTAGCATTATTGGAGTATTTATTGGCTATGCTGCAACAGGCATGACCATTGCTACCATTATGTTGGGTGTTGGTGTAGTAGGTTTAGCAGGTATTGTAATTAAAAATGGAATTTTATTAATTGAATTTACAGATGAGTTGCGTCACAGAGGTTTTAAAACCCGTGAAGCTGCAATTGAAGCAGGTAAAATTCGTATTATTCCAGTATTACTTACAGCCTTGGCAACTATGTTAGGTTTATTGCCTTTAGCTGTAGGCTTTAATATAGATTTTGTCTCGTTCTTTAAAACATTAAATCCACATATTTTCTTTGGTGGCGATAGTGTGGTTTTCTGGGGACCATTGAGCTGGACGATTATTTTCGGTTTAATTTTCTCGTTCTTCTTAACCTTAATTATGGTACCAAGTATGTACATTTTAAGTGAACGTTTACGCAGGCCAATGGCTCGTTTTTACGGAACTAAATTTGTAGCATTACTAGGATTTTTAGGGCCATTCTTCTTCATTTTAGTAGGGGTAATGTTTGTGGTAAAAGCCATCCAAGGTAAAAAAGTTTGGATGGGTGTAATGAAGCCTTCTCCTTCAAAAGTATAGTAAAGTTGGTTTTGGTTGATATATAGCCGTTGCTTTTTGCAACGGCTTTTTTATAATCAGAAATGAAAGGCTTTTTAAAAATTGTTTGTAATATTTTTAATTCATTCGCTACTTACCTTGCAAAAAATAAATTTATTTTATGAGAAGTAATCATGATATTGATTATCAAATTTTTGGTGAAGAAATGCAATATGTTGAGATTGAGTTAGACCCCAACGAAACCGCTATTGCCGAGCCTGGTGCATTTATGATGATGGACGATGGCATACAAATGCAAACCCTTTTTGGCGATGGTAGTACTCAACAAAATGGCTTACTAGGCAAACTATTTAGTGCAGGTAAAAGATTATTAACAGGTGAAAATTTGTTTATGACAGCTTTCACCAATGTTGGTCACGGTAAAAAACAAGTAAGTTTCGCATCGCCTTATCCAGGTAAAATTATTCCGCTGGATTTGCATCATTTAGGCGGTAAAATTATTTGTCAAAAAGATGCTTTTTTATGTGCTGCTAAAGGCGTAAGTGTGGGTATAGAATTTCAAAGAAAATTAGGCACAGGCTTATTTGGTGGCGAAGGTTTTATTATGCAAAAATTAGAAGGCGATGGAATGGCGTTTATGCATGCTGGTGGGCATGTGCAAGAAAAAATTTTACAAGCTGGCGAAGTATTAAAAATTGATACAGGTTGTATTGTTGGTTTTACAGCAGGTGTTGATTATGATATTCAATTTGTAGGTGGCATTAAAAACACCATTTTTGGAGGTGAAGGATTATTTTTTGCAAGCTTACGTGGACCAGGAAAAGTATGGATTCAAAGTTTACCTGTAAGCCGTTTGGCTGGCAGAATTTTACAATATGCAACCACTAGCCGTAGAGAAGAAGGGAGTGTTTTAGGCGGAATTGGTAATTTACTGGACGGCGATGGTTGGAGATAACTTTTTTAAGCTTTTCAAAACCCTACAACTTTGTAGGGTTTTTTATTACCATAAAGGATAAACTTATTTTATAAAAACTAACAAAATGTTCTTCAAGTGCAACATTCAGCCCTAACAATTGTTAGTTTTTAAGTTTGAATTACTTATTTTTGAATTCTTAAAAAGTAGATTATGGAGTTGAAAAACTTAAAAGAAATTTTTCAGCAGAAAATAGCCAACGAAATAAAAATTGAACCCAAAGATTGGATGCCCGACGCATACAGAAAAACCAATATTCGTCAAATAAGCCAACATGCACATAGTGAAGTGGTAGGCATGTTGCCTGAAGGCAATTGGATTAGCAGAGCTCCCTCTTTAAAACGAAAAGCTATTTTATTGGCAAAAGTTCAAGACGAAGCTGGTCATGGTTTGTATTTATACAGCTCTGCTGAAACCTTGGGCATTAGTAGAGATGAAATGATTGATCAATTACTTACAGGCAAAGCAAAATATTCTTCCATTTTCAATTATCCAACATTAAGCTGGGCCGATATGGGAGCTGTTGGTTGGTTGGTAGATGGTGCTGCCATTTTAAATCAAGTGATGCTTTGCCGTACAAGTTATGGTCCTTATGCAAGAGCCATGGTGCGTATTTGTAAAGAAGAAAGTTTTCATCAACGCCAAGGTTTTGAAACCCTATTGGTATTGAGTAGAGGAACGCCCGAACAAAAAGCCATGTGTCAAGATGCTATTAATCGTTGGTGGTGGCCAAGTTTAATGATGTTTGGTCCTACAGATACCGAAAGTACCAACAGCGATCAAAGCATGAAATGGAAAATAAAAAGAAAAAGCAACGATGAGTTGCGTCAAAACTTTGTAGATATGATTGCCGAGCAAGTGAAAGTATTAGGCATGACGCTACCCGATGATCAACTAAAATGGAATGCAGAAAGAAAGCATTACGATTTTGGTCCAATTAATTGGACTGAATTTTGGAATGTAGTAAAAGGTAATGGTCCATGTAATAAACAACGTTTAGATGCTCGTAAAAAAGCACATGCCGAAGGAGCTTGGGTAAGAGAAGCAGCAATGGCTTATGCTGAGAAGAGGAAGCCTCAAACCCCTAAAGGAGCTTTAGAAGCAGCGTAAATTTTTTGTGTTACCAACAGCAGAAATTCTATTTAGCTGCTGTGTAGCTTGTGCTGAGCGTAGTTGAAGTATCGCACAGCCGATAGCTATCGGCTTGTACGTTTAGTTCTTTATTCAACAACAATCTTTGCGTTCGTTGTATTCTTTGCTTCGTTACGTGAAATAAAATAATTAATAATGAATAATTTAATAATTAAATACTACTACGGCGATTATGGAGAAATTCAAGAAGGTGGTGGTTCTGTTTCTCCTTTAGGAGGAGGTCTAGGAGCTTGGCCTTTATGGGAAGTTTTCATTCGTAGTAAACAAGGCTTAGACCATAAACATGTAGGAAGTTTACATGCAGCCGATGCTCAAATGGCAATTGAAAATGCAAGAGATGTGTACACTCGTAGAATGGAAGGCGTAAGCATTTGGGTAGTAGAAAGTAAATACATAACTGCAAGTAATCCTGATGAAGCAGGTGAATTGTATGAGCCAGCAGTAGATAAAGTGTATCGTCATCCAACTTTTTATCAATTGCCCGATGAGGTGAATCATATGTAGTTGTTAAAGGAATTAGTAATTTGTAATTAGTAAGAAGGATGAACTACAAAGGCTACAAAGATTTAGAGTGTTATATTCAAGGAAGAAATTTGAGAATGTACATTTCTGAACTAGTCAAAACTTTCCCTAATCATGAAAAGTTTCTTTTAGCCGATCAAATCACTCGTTCTGCAAGGTCTGTTACTGCAAATATTGCTGAAGGTTACGGCAGATTTACATTTACCGACACAAGACATTTTTTCATCATTGCTAGAGGTTCTGTAACTGAAACAATGGAACATTTACAAACAGCCTTTGATGAAAAATATATCAACGAAGAGTTACTTAAAATACATGAAGAAAAATGTGAACTAGTGTTTAAACTGATAAATGGTTACATAGCTTATTTAGACAAATCGAAGCAACAAAAAAAATAACAATGCCCCAAACTACCAATTCCCAACTACTGATAAACTACCTCCTCCACCTAGCAGATACAACACACATTCTTTCGCAAAGAAATAGTGAATGGTGTGGGCATGGACCAATACTAGAACAAGATATTGCTATTACAAATATTTCATTAGATTTATTAGGACAAGCAAGAACATTGTATCAATATGCTGCTGAATTAATCAATGAAAATAAAGTATCTCCTTTGGAGAGGGAGGCTGCAACAGAAGACTCATTAGCATATTTACGAGGTGAACGAGAGTACAAAAATTTATTATTGGTAGAACAACCAAAAGGCAACTGGGCAACAACAGTTTTGCGTCAGTATGTATATAGTCAATTTCAATTTGAACTTTTCCAAGCATTACAAAATAATGCAGATAATCAATTAGCTGCTATTGCAACAAAAAGTATTAAAGAAACTACCTATCATGTACGTTGGAGTAAAGAATGGGTAATTCGCTTAGGCGATGGTACAAATGAAAGTCATGCAAAAATGGTAGAAGCTATAGACTCACTTTGGTCATTTGTTGGCGAAATGTTTGAACCTGCAGACTATGAAAGTATTGCAAATGTTGACTTTAAGCTTTTACAACACAATTGGCTACAAAAAGTAACATCTACTTTTGCAGAAGCAACTTTACTGATGCCTGAAAATGTATTTATACAAACAGGCGGTAAACAAGGAATTCATACAGAACATTTGGGATTTATTTTAGCCGAAATGCAATACTTGCAACGTAGCTATCCTAATGCTCAATGGTAAATACAAAATGCCATCAATGTTTAGTTGATGGCATTTTGTATTTAAATAAATTCTTTTTAGTTATCATAAGGAAAATTTCTAGCTACTTTACCCATCATCCGCTCCATAACTTGGTTGGCACTTCCCATAACATCTTCATTCATTTCTTTAAAAAAACGCCACAGCAATTCGCCATCATTTCCATTATACAATTGCATTAGTAAAGAGCCTGTACCTGTTTTGCCAGTTCCAACACCAAATAAAATTGTTTTAGCAATGGCACCTGCTTCGCTACCTGTTCTTTCATAAGCATAATTACATTTAATAGCAGCATCTACGCCTAAAACTTTACAAATAGAATCTAAAGTTACTTCGTTAATTCTGTCGTAAATACCAGCTTGCTTTAATAGAATGTTTGTTTTATCAACGTCTTGAAAACTAACCGTAAAGTCTTTAGCCTTTCTTAATAAATAAGTGTACATGCCTTGTTGCATTTGTACAGCCAATTTTTGTTCATCAGCTTTATTGCCTTCGGCATTAAAATCTTTTGGTTGCCTTTTATAACTAATAGTTGCAACAAATGGCAATACAGCCACTGTTTTATGTTTAGCAACTTCTTCTTTCAATTTTGGAGATGAAAAAACTTGTTTTGACCCTTCAAAAAATTGTGCGTTGCTTTTCGATAGTACAAATACAACAACCATCAAAGTAAATATTACTTTCATAATCTATAATTTTTATGCAGCAAAGCAATCATTTCATGCAATGAACAACAATCACATAAGCATGTGAAAATTTTCAAAATTTATTTTTCAATAAATTTTGAAAATTTAATAAATACAGTTTACTTTGTGTTATGAAATTGATAGAAGCCAAAGCAGAGTTTATAAACCAATGGGGAATTTTAGGTAGCCAATGGGGTATTAATAGAACAATGGCACAGGTACATGCATTATTATTGGTAGCAAGCAAACCATTAAGCACCGATGATATTATGGAAGAATTAAACATTAGCCGTGGCAATGCCAACATGAATGTTAGAGAATTAATAGATTGGCAATTGGTACAAAAAACACTGGTGGCTGGAGATAGAAAAGAATATTTTACAGCCGAAAAAGATATTTGGAAAGTGGCTACACGTATAATGCTACAACGCAAAAAACGTGAATTAGATCCAATGGTTGAAGTACTTGGCAAATTAACTAATGTAGAAGGAGATAAACGAAATGCCGATATAAAAGCCTTTACTGAAACAATTGGAAATATTCAGCGATTTGCCGGGCACGCTGAAAAAACTTTAGACACTGTAATTAAAGCAGAAGAAAATTGGTTTTTTACCAACTTTATGAAAATGTTCAAATAAACAACACACTTAAAGTCGATTTTAAATTCGGCTTTTTTAAAAATAAAAACTTTCAATACTTATTGAAAATACAATATTAATTAACAATAAAATCAACAGTCATGAACTACGTAATTCTCACCTACAGCATGTATTTAATTTTAAGTATTGGCTTAACTGTATGGGTTGCCAAAACCTTATTTAAAAATGGAAAAATATTTTTAATAGATATTTTTCATGGCAATAAAGAGTTAGCCGATAGTGTAAACAACCTCTTATTAGTAGGCTTCTATCTCATTAATGTGGGATATGCAGTATATACTTTAAAAGAGTATTCAACTATTATAAGCTTGCAAGAAGTAATTGAAAGACTTAGTATTAAAGTAGGTGTTATCATTTTAATATTGGGTTGTATGCACTTTTTTAACTTGTTTATTTTCTTTAAGCTCCGCAGTAAAGCCAATGACGATAAACGCAAATCTCTCTTTATTACTAAAGCTTAATTTATTTGCTATGGCTATTCAAAACAGAATAGCCATAGCAAATTCATCTTTCAAACGATACAAAATGAAAATGATTAAAAAAATGGATGCTCTATTACAGTTGATATTAATTACAATATTTGGTGTTCTAGTTTGCTTACAAACTCACGAATATTTTTATCTTTCTTATTTCACCGTTGGTGCAATACAATTTATAAGTGCTATTGCACATTTAACACTGAAATGGCAAGTTGCAGATAAAGCAAGAAAATATTATAACATTTCCCTATCAATTATTATAGCAGGTACACTTACTTTTTTAAATCCGGGGTTTTTACTTTACTACCTGTATTTTCTACTTTTCTTTTCACCAATTATGGCTATTTATTATTTTATATTGAGTTGGTACGAATTAATTAAACTAAATGAACGTCCTTTAGCAATTTTAAAATAAATAAGATGAGTAACTTTTTATCTGCCCATTGGAAAAATTTATTGATGCTTAATTATAAAGTAGATGCTGCTATACTAAAGCCCTTTTTGCCAAGAGGTACAGAGCTTGATTATTACAATGGCAACTGCTATGCAAGTCTTGTTGGATTTATGTTTTTACAAACAAGAATAAAAGGAATTGCTTTTCCTTTTCATACCAATTTTGAAGAAGTAAATCTTAGATTTTATGTAAAATTTAAAGAAGGTAATCAATGGAAAAGAGGAGTTGTTTTTGTGAAAGAAATTGTACCTAAAAAGATGATATGCGTTGTAGCAAATTTGCTATACCAAGAGCATTATTATTATATGCCAATGAAAAATTCATTAATTACTACCGAAAGTAATTTTACAGTTCAATATGATTGGTATTTTAATAAAGAGTGGAATTTTTTACAAGCAACAGCAAGCAATAATGCAGAACCAATGAAAATAAATAGTGAGGAAGAATTTATTGCAGAACATTATTGGGGCTATTCTAAATTAAATGAAAACACTACTTCTGAATATGGTGTACAACATGAACCTTGGAAAATTCACCAAGTAGAAGCCTATAAAGTAAATTGTAATATTGCTGAATTATATGGTAGCCAATTTGTAGATGCTTTGTCGCAAAATCCAAGTTCTGTATTTGTTGCTGCTGGCTCAGATATTGCTGTAACACATAGACGAGTTTTGAAATATTAATAATCAATCATTTACTTTTTTACTACAAATATTTGTTTTGCAAAATATTGTATGTAGAAAAATAGCAACTTTGGTACATGCAAAAGAAAACCTTGGTATTAGGAGCATCAGATAATGAAGAACGTTATAGCAATATGGCGGTTAAAAAATTAGTTGCTCATCATCATCCTGTTATTGCGGTTGGAAGAAAAAACACAAGCATCAATGGTATTGTGGTAACCAAAGAATTGGTACAAGCAGAAGGGGTAGATACAGTAACGCTGTATTTAAATCCCACTGCCCAAAAAGAATATTATGATTACATTTTATCGTTACAACCCAAAAGAATCATTTTTAATCCGGGTACAGAAAATGATGAACTAGTTGAGCTTGCCATGGCTCATAATATTGAACCACTTGAAGCATGTACTTTGGTAATGCTAAATACAGGGCAGTATTAAACCGCCTTTGGATAATCAAAAAACAAGAACTCTTTTTTTGCTGTTTCAAACTCTTCCCAATTATTGGTGTGAATCTTTATTGCAAAAATGCCACAGGTTGGCATATCGGCTATTCTTGCATCGGTTAATTCATTTACAAAATCTGTAATGCCTGGATTATGTGAAAATATTGCAACAGCATTGTGTTTATTGCTGAAATGTTGTATTACATTAAAAAAAACAGCGGATGATGCATGATACAATTCAGCAACCTGTATAATATCTTTTTCCTTCAACTTATATTCATTGGCAAAATAGTACGCTGTTGTAAACGCTCTTTTGGCTGTACTGCTTACAAATGCATCTATTGCTTCATTTTTTTGTACCAATCTTTTGGCCATCATGGGTGCATCGTTATGACCACGTTCATTTAAAGGACGATCAAAATCGTTTAGGTTAGAAAAATCCCAACTGCTTTTTGCATGACGAATAATCATTAATTGTTTCATAAAGTTTAAATAGAAGGTTTAAAATTTAGGCTACGCAATAATATGTTCTAAAATAAAACGGCAAGATTTCAAAAATCTTGCCGTTTATCTATTCAGCTTTTGTTAAAACCTTTTTTTAAAGTTTCGGTTGTTGCCATTACCGCCGTTGTTTCTATTATCTCGTGGTCCTCCACCTCCCATTCTATTATCTCTTGGTCCGTTATTGCCCATTCTGTTATCTCTTTGGCCACCTCCCATTCTATTATCTCTTTGGCCACCATTATTGCGATTGTTGTTATTATTTCTACCACCAAAGTTTTGACGACGTTGCTGCCCACCGCCTCTTCCATAATCATCTCTCTCAAAATTTTGATTGCGATGCTTAATAAATGGTGTGTTGCTAAACTCTAATTGTCCGCCTGTAATTTCATTTAATTCAGTTCTAATTACTTCATCATGTACCAATTCTTTGTGCCAATTGCTATAAGATAATTTCATGTAATAGGCAATAGAATTAGCAAACCCAACCTTCTTTTCAGCATCTTCTTCTTTCAATGCTTTATCAATAACCATTTCTAAATTTTTACCCAAGTGAGCGTACTTAGGGTAACGTTTAGGATATTGTAAACGTGGACCTTTTTCTTTATAGGTTTCTTTTTGAGGAATGGGGTATGGGCTATCTACATCTAATTTAAAATCGCTGATAAAAAATAGATGATCCCATAACATGTGTCTAAAATCTTCTACATTTCTTAAATGAGGGTTTAAAAAACCCATTAGTTCAATAACCGATTTGGCTTGTACATTTCGTTTTTCACGATCTTCAATGGTTAATAAATATTCTACCATTTTTTGAATATGGCGACCATATTCTCTCATTACTAAATAGCTTCTATCGGTATTATACTCCATATTAAAATCCATAATTCAAATATAAAATGTGTAATGTTATAATTTTTGTGAACGCCTCAATTTGGCATTATTGTAATGAGAAACGTTAATTGTATTGAAAGTAATTGGGATTGGTATTATTAATATTCAATGTCAAATTTCAATCTATCTCTCAGTTCTTTTACCAGTGGATATTGCTGTGCAATGCGTTCAAACTTTTGTTTACTGTTCAAAGTTAAGTGAATTGGCACATCTTGTTGCACACTTGTTTCAGTAATTTGTATGGTAAAGTTAATGGCACGATTATTAAAAGCTGTTTGCAGGTAATCTATTAATAAGGCTTTTTCTTGTTCTATAAACTTTTGTTGCGTTAATGCATTTACCGAAATAGTGAAACTAAAGTCGTTAATAATGGTTAATTGAGCAATTTTAAAAGTACCAACAGTAGCATGTTTATCGCCTTTTTGCTGCAAAATTTCCATGTAATCAAACCAAATTTTTTGCAGTTTGCTAATTTCTAATGGTTCGGCATCTTTTACTTCAATTACATTGTATTTGTCGCCAGCTTTTTCTCTTAATACATCTAATAAACTCTTTTTTGCCGCTGGTTGACTAGGACTCGTTACTCGTTGCTCGTTACTCGATATTCGTTGCTCGTTATTATTCGTTGCTCGTTGTTCGTTGTTCGTTAATTGATTATTGTAATTTATACGTTGTTCGTTGGCTATTGTACTTTGTTCATTATTCGTTGCAGGTTGCTCGTTGCTGGTTACTCGTTCATTACTCTTTGCCTTGGGTTCTTGTACAAACAGCTTTGCTTCTTTAGTTGCTTGTGGTTTTACTTGAATTGATGGAACAGTTTTAAACTTTACTGCAATGGCATCATCCACTCGTTTTTTTTTTACTATGTTTCCATCATCGCTTACTGTTAAATCTATGGCTTGTTGTAAAAAATTGAGTTTTATAATGGTTATTTCAACATGCAGTCTTTTGTTACGAGCCATTTTAAAATTAATCTCGGCTTCGTTCAAAATATTCAATGCACTAATTAAATAACTTAAGCTAGTTTTTTGAGCAACTGTTTTATATTTTTCTTGCATGCCTTCTACAACATCTAATAGTTGTAGTGCTTTAGCATCTTTACAAACCAATACATTTCGTATAAATTCGGCAAAGCCGTTTAATACTAAGTCTCCCTCAAAACCTTTTCTATTTATTTCATCGTACAACAACATAGCTGCTGCTAAATCTTGTTGCTGTAAGCTTTCTAATATTCTAAAATAATAATCGTGATCTAAAATATTTAAATGCTCTAAAGTATTGGCATAGTTTACTTCACCATTGGTAAAGCTTACAATTTTGTCTAAAATGCTTAGTGCATCCCTCATACAGCCTTCACTCTTTTGAGCAATTACTTGTAACGATGCTTTATCGGCCTTAATATCTTCTTTATCAATAATTTCTTGTAAATGATTTACGGTATCGTTGGTAGTAATTCTTTTAAAATCAAATATTTGACATCGGCTTAAAATGGTAGGTAAAATTTTATGCTTCTCTGTAGTAGCTAAAATAAAAATGGCATAAGATGGTGGTTCTTCCAACGTTTTTAAAAATGCGTTGAAGGCACTTGCACTTAACATGTGTACCTCATCTACAATATATACTTTGTATTTTCCTGCTTGTGGTGCAAAGCGTACTTGCTCAACCAATGTTCTAATATCGTCTACACTATTATTGCTAGCAGCATCTAATTCGTGAATATTTAAAGATGCTCCATCATTAAAACTTTTACAACTATTGCAAACATCACAGGCTTCACCATCGGGTTGTTGATTTTCACAGTTAATGGTTTTGGCTAAAATTCTAGCACAAGTAGTTTTGCCCACACCTCTTGGACCACAAAACAAAAATGCATGTGCTAATTGATTTTGCTTAATGGCATTTTTTAAAGTAGTAGTAATATGTGCCTGCCCCACAACAGTATCAAAGGCTTGAGGCCTATATTTTCTGGCAGAAACGATAAACTTATCCATAAGAATGGCAAGTTAATGGTTTAAGGAATATGGCATGAATTGAAATGAATTTTGTGTATATTTTTTAGGATGACTAGTGAAGATGAAAAGCTGAAATGTATTTTAATTGATTGTATAAAAAGAATTTTGATCTAAAAAACCGCCGTCAAGGCTTAAAGCCGTTGACGGGGTTTAAACACTACAACTACAAGGTATAATCTATTAACAAACCAATAAAGCATCAACCCTTACTTTTGCAACGCAAAAAAACTATATAATTATGATTAAGATTGCTGTAGCAAAAGGCGATGGTATTGGACCAGAAATTATGGATGCGGTAATTAACATTTTTAACGCAGCCAATGTTCCTTTAGAATACGAAGTTGTAGAAATGGGCAAATGGGTATTTGACAAAGGTTTTAATAATGGAATGACTCCCCAAGCTCAGCAAACCATTGAAAACTTAGGTATTTTATTTAAAGGACCAATGGAAACCCCAAAAGGTAAAGGTGTAAAAAGTGTAAATGTTACTGCTCGTAAAACATGGAACACTTATGCCAATAAAAGAACTTTTCAAACCTTAAATGGAGTTGACACAGTTTTTAGCAAAGCAGGAATTCCTATCGATGTTACCATAGTTCGTGAAAATATTGAAGATACTTATGGTGGTATAGAACATATGCTTACGCATGATGTAGCTTTAAGTCGCCGTTTTATTACTCGTCCGGGTAGCTTACAAGTAATTAAATATGCTTTTGAAATGGCAAAAAAGAAAGGAGCCAAAAGAATTACTTGTGGCCACAAAGCCAATATTATGAAGCTGACTGATGGTTTATTTTTAGAAGTATTTTATGAAGTAGCAAAAGAATATCCTGAATTAAAAGCCGATGATGTTATTGTAGATGATTTATGTATGAAGTTGGTTACAAGACCCGATTTATTTGACACGGTGGTTTTAACCAATTTACAAGGCGATATTGTAAGCGATTTATGTGCTGGTTTAGTAGGTGGCTTAGGCTTTGCACCAAGTGCAAATATTGGAGATCATATTTCTATTTTTGAAGCAGTACATGGTACAGCTCCAGATATTACAGGAAAAAACATTGCTAACCCAACTGCTTTATTGTTAAGTGGTATTGGTATGTTGCAACATTTGGGTTTAATGGAAAGTAGTACATTAATAGAAAATGCATTACTATATACTTTAGAAAGCGGTGTACATACTAGCGATTTTGGTAACAAAAACACACCTAGTTTAAATACTACCGATTTTGCTAATGCAATTATTGCCAATTTTGGTAAACAGCCAACACATAACCCTAAACCAGATTTAAGTGATGTGCCATACTCTTGTACAGTATTAAACTTAAACCAAAACCCTATGCTAGAAACCTTAGACAATAAGGAGCAAAAAATTGTAGGGGTAGATATGTTTGTAGAAAGCAATGAACAACCCAATGAAGTAGCACAACAATGTTTAGCACATGTAGGTACTCAATTTAAATTAGTAACCATTAGTAATAGAGGCACACAAGTTTGGCCTACAGGTAGTGTGTTTACCAATTTAATTAACCAATACCGTTGCAGGTTTGAAAGTATTAATGATGCTCCTTTAACACAAGAAGATATTGTTAAGCTATATGCAAGTTTAACAGCCGATTTTAAAGTATGTTCTACAGAAATTTTAAATATGTGGGGCGATAAAAAAGCTTATAGCTTAGCTCAAGGTCAATAAAAGTTTTATTCTTTATACAAAACAAAAGCCATTCAATTTTTATGAATGGCTTTTGTTTTTAAAATATGATTTAAATAATTACTCTGCTTTATTTACGTCTCCCTCATCTTTAGGTTTTTGAATAGTTGGACGTTGCTGTGGAGGCCTTGGATTATTGGGTTTTTGTTGTTGCTGTTGTCTTTGTTGTGGCTGCCTTGGAGTATTGCCTCTTTGCTGTTGTTGCTGCCTTTGCTGATTTCCCTGGTTTTGTGGTGGTCTATTATCTGGTCTTCTATCATTGCCACCACTTCTATTTCTATCATCATTGCCTCTTCTATCGTTGCCTCTATTATCTCTCTGTTGATCTCTTCTACGTCTATCGTTTTTTTCCAACGTTCTTAAGCTAATTTCTCCTACAGAATCTACAAACGTGGGTTCAATTTCTTTAGGTTTTCCGGTGGTTACATCAACTGGTTCTAACTCTTCTGGCTTAATGCCTTTGGCATTTAATTCTTTTATTTCTTTAACTCGTTGAATGGTTAAAGGATAATGTTTGCTACCTCCTTGAATAATGTACCACATGAGGTTTTTAAAAATATCTTTCTTTATTAAGAAAGCTGTGCCTTTGGCAGTCTCAAAACTTTCGGCATTATCTGGAAAATGTTGTAAGGCATCTAAATAAGTGTCTAACTCAAAGTTTAAGCAACATTTTAATCGACCACATTGTCCACTTAATTTGGTTTGATTGATACTTAGGTTTTGATAACGAGCAGCTGTAGTATTTACACTTTTAAAATCGTGTAACCAAGTACTACAACAAAGCTCTCTACCACAACTACCAATACCACCAACCTTAGCTGCTTCTTGGCGAATGCCAATTTGCCTCATTTCTACCTTCAACTTAAATTCTGATGCAAATTGTTTGATGAGTTCTCTAAAATCTACTCTATCGTCGGCAGTATAAAAGAAAGTTGCTTTTTTGCCATCGGCTTGTATTTCTACTTCACTCAATTTCATTTGTAAATTAAACTGAATGGCCAATTCTCGGCTACGAGCTTGTACTGCAGGTTCTCTATCTTTACTAATTCTAAAAGTTTCTATGTCTCTTTCGCTGCTGCGACGTAATATTTTTTTTATTTCATCGCTGTTTTCTTTTACACCTCTTTTGTTCATTTGAATGCGTACCAACTCTCCACTTAAACTCACTTCGCCTACATCAAAACCATTAACACCTTCTATAGTAACCAATTCTCCTTTTTCAAAATATTGCCCAGTTAAGTTTCTAAAAAACTCTTTTCTACTACCCTGTTTAAAGCTTACTTCAACAACGTTGCAAGAGTTATCCATATCGGCAATTGGTAAATTTGCCAACCAATCGTGTACATTTAAACGATTACAGCCACCACTGCTGCAACCTCCATTGCTTTTACATCCATTGGGTTTACCCGTTCCACATGATCCACAGCCCATATTATTGAATTAATAAGGTTAAAATTTAAAAAATAAAGTAAGCTGAAAAGTGGAACAACTGCAATACGTTGATTGATACCATATACTGAATGCACCAATCTTTATAATCGAACTGACTAATACAATAGTCTTTATAATGATTAAACTGCTTTATACAGTTTTACAATGTTGAAAAACGATTTACAGTTGAAGAGTGCGACGCCACCGCTGCCCCACTCTTATTCTTTTGCCCACTTCACAAAAATTACTCAACAATCAAAAATAAGGAAATTAGTAACCCAATGTAAAATTGAATGTGGACGAAGTTTTGAAAAGCGAAAGAATTGAAAACCTAAACATCCCCTTTTTTAGAAGAGATGAAAAGAAAAATGCACAAACTTGATAATTGAAAGAATTTTTAAACACTAGAAACAGTGGGAAAAAAATCGTCGTAGTTGAACAAATCATTCAGCAATGGTTGTTGTTCATAGCTTCTAAAAGCCAACCCTTGCTCCACCACTTTTTCTACAATTTGAGCAGTGGTTTGCTGCAATTGTAATGTTTTTGGATTGGGTTCATTGAGCCAATGTTTTACTTTCTCGGTAAAATGTGTTTGTATGTTTTGAACAATAGGCACATTGAATTTTTCAATGGCTGCAGCATTGCACAATTGCTCGTACTGACCATGAATAGGCATACACAATAATTTTTTGCCCAAATACAAAGCCTCGGCTGGCGTTTCAAAGCCTGCACCTGTAATTATGCCTTCGCAGTTAATTAAGCTTTGCGTAAACAACTCATTATTTACTGGCATAAAACAAATATTGCCTTGCCAAGTAATTTGTTGTACCTGCTTACTAAATACTTGAAAAGTTTTGTTTTTTATAGCAGCTAATGCTTTTGCAACTACTGCATCGCTGTAATGAGATAAATAAACTGTAATATGACCTTTGTTTTGTGGAGTTGCTTGTAGAATGGAAGTTTTTAAAATGGGCGAAAAAATAAAATCATCGTATTGCTCAAAGTGTAAACCAATATTGGCTTTACCATGAGCATAGTTTTTTAAAATCCATTCGCCAATAACATCTTTTTTTGCTGGTCTTGGTGTTTTGGCTGATACAAAACTTGCTTGATGACCAAAATGTACACATGGAACATTTTTTAACTTACAAGCCAAAGTAGTAATGCTTTCAAAATCGTTGATAACAACATCATATTTTTCTACAGGCAACTGTTGAGCGTCTTTAACTATTTTAATAGGATTAAAGGCTCGTAACATTTTAAAATAATCTAAGCCCCCGGTATTACCATAAAATAAACTTACGCCTTTGCTTTTATATTGTACATTAAAAGGCACTTGTAATGTGCTGTTGTTGCCACTTAAAAAAGTATGCACATCGCCATGTTTTTCTAAAAAAGGCATTAGCTCAATTGCACGGCTAATATGACCATTGCCTGTTGCTTGTATGGCGTATAAAATTTTCATATTCCAGTATTGGTTAAGGGTTGTACAATAGCTGCTGTATTTGGAAAGCCTAATGAAGTAATATGCATATCAATATCATTGGTTAACACATTTAAGCTAGGCAGCTTACTATTAAACTTTTTCTCTTCGTTTTTAAATTCTTCGGCTTTGTATTGATAAATATTCCACTCGTTATTGTTGTATTCTAATGCAGTAAGATTCTCAATCCAATCGCCACTATTTAAATAAGTAACGCTGCCATCTTTGGTTTCAATTAATTTTTTTTGTGGTTGATGAATATGACCACAAATAACATAATCGTACTTTTTTTCTATGGCTAGTTCGGCTGCGGTTTGTTCAAAGTTGGCAATCCAAGAAACAGCTTCTTTAACTGCACCTTTTACTTTTTTGCTAAAGCTCATTTTTTCTTTGCCCAATAATTGTAAGCACCAATTAATACCACTGTTTAGTAGTATTAATAAATCGTAACCATAACCACCCAACTTAGCCAACATTTTAGCACTGCCTTTTGTAGTTGCATCAAAAACATCTCCATGAAAAATCCAGGTCATTTTACCATTAATTTCCATCACCACTTTATCGGTAATTTGAAAGTTGCCCATGGTTGCACCGCTGTATCTTCTCAACATTTCATCATGATTACCAGTTATGTATATAACCCTTGTACCTTTAGTAACTAGATTAATAATTTCTTTTATTACTTGCATGTGAGCACTAGGAAAATAGCGTTTGCTAAATTGCCAGCCATCTATAATATCGCCATTGAGAATTAAAATTTGCGGAGTAATGCTTTTTAAATAATGAACTATTTCTTTAGCATGGCAGCCAAAAGTGCCTAAATGCAAATCACTTAATACCACCACTTCTACGTTACGTTTTTCCATTTTTATTGGTTTATTAAAACTGCTTAATAAATGTTACTAAAGCGTTACGTAACCGTTATGGTAATGTGATGTGTGTATGAAGAATTTGTTAGGTAATGAAATCTATTTAAAAAAGAAATAAAAAAACCTCCTGATAGAAATCAAGAGGGCATGAGAAAATCTACTGTACTTAATTGCTTATTGCTATAAACCCTAACTGTGATGCAAATATTGTATTTGATTATGTTGTTTATATGAACTTGATATGAACAAAACATTAAGTATTTACTGAGCTTTTACTTGCAACTGTTTAAGCTGTTCTAAAGCATTTGAGCTAAGTTGAAATAATTGAACTACACCTCCACTTTTTATATACGCAATGTAGGTGCAATTTTGAGATTGAGTAGCTACATAAATGGTTTTAATAAAATTGTTTTTACTAAAACAATAGAATTTAAGATTGAACTCACATTTTTTTTGGGGAATTGTTTCATTAGTAAATTGTTGAACCAATAATGTATCAATTGTATTTATATTAGATACCCCTACTCGTTTATAAATTTTCAAATCTTTAATATCTGAAAAGAAATGAATGTCTAAACTATCAATTTCATTTAATTGAGGAAAATCAGTTGCTAAAAAATTGGTTGCAGAAGAGGAAGAATCAGTTACAGGTTTTTTAGTGGTATTGTTATTACAAGCTATGAATAAAACCAGTATTAACGAGCAAAACAGTTGTTTCATGAGTAAAATGTATTTAGGCAGCAAGCTACCTATTTTATAAGTTGTAATTATAAAAAAACCGCTCAAAAAATTTGAGCGGTTGTATAAAAAATTGTGTAAGTATTATTGACCGTTTGCAAAAAATCTTGTCCAACCTTGAGCCCAATTAGTTGTACCAAATGCACCTCTAAATGTTGTTGCTGTAAAGAAAGTACTTAAACCTGTAAAGCTAGCACCAGATAATGCTGGAGAACCTGCTGCAGGTAAAAAGTTAGGAGCTGTTAAGTTAAATGGATTGGTTAAACCAATAGCTGTAGCAGCAGTATAAGTAATACATCCTTCACTTTCGGCTTTTGTTTGTACTTGTGCACCTGTTAGAGTTGAAGAAGTTAAACCACTTGTTCTATAAGGAGCAGTTAAAGCATGTACTAAATTATTTTTAAATTCAGATGTACCATCTACAAAATAAGAGTTTGCAGTACCATCAGATTCCATAGAAAAGCCACCTTTCTGCCAACCCATCATAATTGAATTTCTTAAAACAAAACGTACTGATCTTCTCCATCTGTTACCAAAATTATGATTCACAACTGTAGTTGGTGGAGTTTGTGGACCAACAAAAGTGAAGTTACTTAATACTGGACGAGTAATTGGAGTTGCAGTTGTACCAGTACCATCGTTATCAGCTTCAATACCGTTACCAGCATCACCACCATCAACAAAAGCAGGATCTCTTAAAGCAACACCATATTGAATGCTTCCAGTATAACCAAAGTCAAAATCAAAATCATCATCTGCAGTTGCAAACGCAATTAAGTTTTTACAATTTACAGAACCACCAAAAAATTCATAAGCGTCATCAAACCCGTAAGAAACTTGTACATTTTCAATTACAGTACCTCTACCAACACCACCCAATGTTAAACCATTGATTTCAGAACCTGGGAATGCAGCTACACCACCGTATTCAATACGTACATATCTTAAAGAACCAGAATTATCATCATCATCAGTTCCACCATACGGACGATCCAAACCACCTTCAATAACTGGTGTGCTAGAACGATTGGTTCTTGCTCTACCCAAAATACACAATCCACCCCAATCTCCTGGAATTCTGCTACCAACTGCTCTACCAGAAGTAAATACAATTGGATTGGTTGCAGTACCATTGGCAATAATTTTACCACCTCTTTCAATACATAATGCAGCTTTTTCTGTTATATCACCCTTAATAACAGTGCCAGCTTCAATAGTTAATGTAACACCAGTTGGTACATATACGTATCCTTTTAAAGTCCATTCTTTATCAGCTGTTAAGGTTTTATTTTCTAATAACGTACCTCTTAATACAGTTGCATTAGGGTCTGGAGGAATAACAGTATCGTCTTCCTCATTCTTTGTACAGCTAGCAAATACTGTAACTAACAAAGCAAATACAATTAGCTTAGATAATTTTCTTGATACAAACATTGTTTAATAATTTTTTGTACTGCAAATGAAATACAGCAATGTAAAGGCTTTGTTAACCGTAGGTTAAGGAATTATTAATGAATTTATAGAGCCCAAGTTTAGTTTTAGTTGAAAGTAGATTTACGTCAACTACCTATAAAAAAAATCTCCTCATTTAGGAGGAGATTTTCTAAATATGCATTCACTTTAAATTAAAAATTGTAAGCAAATCCAACACCAATATTTACGCCAAATAAGTTACCCCATTGTACCCTATCGGTACTTTCTTTATAAGCTCTTTGTGTTTTTGTACCTTCTACATTGTTGTAAAATACTTGACGAGTATTTAATAAGTTAGCAACATTTAATTTAAACTCGGCTTTGTTATTCATCATTTTTTTAGATAATTGAAAATCTAAAACGCTCCTACCATTTTCATAAATATCTGGTAAACCAACTGCACCAACAGTTTCTATTCTATGTCCAATTCTATTAAATAAAACTGAGGCACCCCAATTGTTTTTAGAATCACTATATGCTAATCCAAGATTTACTAAGTAAGGCGATTGACCTTGCATTGGTCTATTTTCATCATAAGAATTGTTTTCAGAACCAGCTAAATCAACACTTGATTTAATGAGTGAAGTATTGGCACTAAAAGTTAAATTATCCCATAATTTGCCAGCACCTAAGAAGGTTAACTTTTTACGGAAATCTAATTCAATGCCATAAGAAACAGCACTTGCCGGATTAAAGAAAGTTAATACTTGATATTCAAAAGTAGATTCTCCAGACATTCTTTGTTCAATAGGATTTTTGAAATGTTTGAAGAAAACAGTTGCCGAAATAACTTCACCACTTTGAGGATAAGTTTCAAAACGTAAATCTAAATTGGTGTTTTGACTTCTTTCTAAATTGGCATTACCTCTTACAATTGCACCTCTTACTAAATCGAAGAAAGAAAAATTAGCTACTTCTCTAAAGTCGGGTCTTGAAACAGTTTTAGAAGCCGAAAAACGTAAGTTAGATTTTTGATTGAAGCTATAAATTAAATTAGCCGATGGCAGAACATCTACATAATCTCTATTAATCATTTCTCTTGTACCACTTACATTACCTGTTTCAACATCGTAGCCAAAAGTTTCTACACGTACTCCCCAAATTAATCTCCATTTTTCGTTAAACTTATTATCTACCATTGCATAAGAACCAGTTAACATTGAAGTTGCATCGTAACGATCGGTATTATTGGTAATTTCATTTAAGTAAAATCCATTGGCATACATAGTAGCATCGCTAAATACTTTTTCGGCAGGTAAGGTTAATAAAGATGAATTAAAATTAACACCAGAAGCTTGCTCATATCTAAATGCTCTTGCACTAAAGCTTCTGGTTTTGTATTGAGCTAAAACACCTGCTTTAAAATTGCTAGAAGTATTGCCCCAATTTAAAGATTTACTATAATCTACTTTTCCGCCAAAAGTATTTTCATTTAAATCGCTCCAAAAACGATACGTATTTCTTAAAGTAATGGTAGCAGCAACATCTTTATTGGTTGCATCGCCAATACTTTTTTGAAATGGTTGAGCTCTATAATCGGGCTGATCTTTTTTAGTGAAGGCATAGTTTAAATTCCATCTTAATTTACCAGTAGATTTACCAACTGCATGTTCACCTTCAAGCTGTGTAGTTGCTATTGTTTTAATTTGATTAATGCCAATTCTATTCTTCTCAACATATTGTAAATCGTTGTAGTTATACCCTTCACGTACAGTATTGTTGTTTTCTAAAATTCTGTTGAATAAACTTTTTAATACAATTTTATTTCTTCCTTTTTTGTAACCTACATTTAATAAAGCACCCAAATTTGTTTGAAAAGAATAAGTAGAATCTACATAATCAAACAATAAATTACTTGTACCAGTTGCATCATTGTATTGTTGACGATCGGTGTATTGAACTGTTTGGCTATTTCTATAATTCACCGCACCAACAATACCAACTGTTCCACCCGATTTTAAACTAATTTTTTTACCAAAATTCATTTGTGCATTTATCCCTGGCAGTGCAGTAGCATTAACTCTGTTGCCATAAGTATTGTGCATTTTTTTAGAGGCTGCAATTTTTTGGTCTAAGCCCAAACTTCTCCATCTATTGGTGCTTGGAAAGCCTTTAGGAAATCTTCTTGTGCCATCATCAAAACCTAAATAATCCATAGCACCCATGTAACCTATATTAAAATTTTTACCAGTAGAAATGGTATTATAAGAAGTACCAACACTTAACCCAAATGAATTGCTAAACGGAATATCTTTTGTAGTAATTTGAATGATACCACCAGAAAATTCACCTGGCATATCTGGCGTTGCAGTTTTATTAATTAAAACATTATCAATCATGCTAGAAGGAACAACATCAAAAGAAAAAGCCCTTCTATCTGGCTCTGTACTTGGCATTACAGCACCATTAATTGTAGCTACATTATATCTATCATTCAATCCACGTACAATAACATATTTATCGTCTTGTACAGATGTACCACTTACCCTTTTCAACACTTCGCCAACATTACGATCTGGTGATCTTTTAATAGCTTCAGATGAAATTCCATCTGACACACTTAAATTATTTTTTTGCAACGATAATAAACTAGCTGCCGATTCTTTTCGAGCCGATGATGATGTAACAATAACTTCGGTTAAATCTTTCTTCTGCTCTTCTAATGTAATAGTAAACTCACTGGTTTTATTGGCTTGTATAACTATATCGTTGATTTTTTTTGTTTGATACCCTGTGAAAGAAAAATTTAATTCATGAGAACCAGCAGGTAATTTCAAAATGAAATTACCTTCTACATCAGATGTAGTAGAAATTTTTTTGGCTTGACTATAAATGGTAACACCTGTAAGTGGTTGATTATTTACATTAGAAATTACCTTACCCGTTAATATCCCTGTCTGTGCATTGGTAGCAAGAGAAATAAAAAAAACCGCTACAATGATGATTAAATGTTTCACTCTTTTTGAATTTTGAGCAAAACTATCCTTGCAATGTTACCGAATTGTTACGTGTGTGTTAACAGAAAATTATGGTGTTGAATACAACCTTTACAAATACTAACAAATGAAAAAAAGAATTTATTTGATACTGAAAAAATGAGGCTTGCTGTTCATAATTAATTAACCTACAGTTCATTTACAGATAATATAGTAACTACAAATTTGCAAAACTTGAGATTTTAGCAACTACAGCAATGTAGTTTTCTCAATGTCCCCCTTTAATTTTTATTAGAGGGGCTAATTTAAAAATTTAGCTGGGCTTGTATTCGTAATAAGCTACCTCTTTGTAAATTATTTTGAAGTCTAAAATCTTCAAAACGTCTATTAGAAAAAGTGTACATCGTTACCAACTCAAAATTTTTATTGGGCTGCCATTCTACACCAACTTCAAATTCTTTTACCTCATAACTTCTTGCATCTACTTCATGCTTTTTTCCACCATTATAATGTTGATATCGCATAAATGGAATAATAACCTGTTGCTTGAATTGTGTTTTATACGAAGCCGTAATATAACCTCCACGTAAATTTTGTACTTCAATAGAATCTGTTACTTTATTAAACTGCGGACCTTTACCAATATTATACTCTGCTTGAATACCAAATGGTTTTGGGTAAAGAACAAAAGTTGCAGCCATACGCTGATCCAAAAAAGTTCTATTGCTGTTTAGTTTTACGCCTGCACTTACTAAATCTGTTGGCAAAACGTAGGTTCCGGTATAAGCTTGAATGCCAGTTTCTATAATTTGATTTTTAATGCTAAATGGATATGAAAATCTTGTTACAATATGTGGAGCATCGTTCGATTCATTTCTGTTAGCAGTTTGTCCGTTAAATGCTCCAACTCCAAATACCCCATAATCTCCCGAGCCTTTTAAACCATCACTAATTAATTGTGTATATAGTTTTCTTATTTTTTGTGGTGCCCAGTAAAAAAAAGCTCCTAAGTCTCGTTCGTTTGCAACAGCACTATTGAGTGCATCATTTCTATCGAGAGGCAATCTGTTTTGGCTCGATTGCATGTTTTCAAATCCAAATGGTATTTTACTTTGACCAATTCTAATTCTAAATTCATTCTTTGCATCTAAGCCAACATCTACATAAGCATCTCTTAACTGACCAAAATGAGTGGCTGTTGATGATGCATTACTAGCAAAATCTGGTTGTATATAAAAGTAAACACGTTCATTAATTTGACCACTGAAAATAATACGCATTCGTCTTATAAAAAATCCACCGTTTTCACCCCAACTTCTATCGCATTGATCGCATTTTAGTTTTGAATTGGTTTCTAATAAACGGTTGTACCTTACTTGCATGTAACCACGAATAGAAAAACTTTCGAACCATTTATTAGTAGAAGTACTGTTGGTAGTTTTTTGAGCGTTGAGATGATACGACAATAAAATAAGCATGCAGTACATGCACACCAACATACATTTTTTCATTCTGAGATTTTAGCGGTGCAAAAGTAAATTGTAATAGTGCCTTTGTGCCAAACTCTCAATGTTAACAAATTATTACCTTTTGTTCTTTTCTACAAACAGACACTTTAATTTTGACCTTTGCAATCTTAAAAAAACAAACATGGGATTAAACAATATTGGCAAGTTTTTTATGCCTAAGAACAAAGTTTTTTACGAATTATTTGAAGATGTAGCTGAAAGGGTAAGTGAAATGGGTTACAAACTTAAAGAAATGGTGAATGAGCCCAATGCCGATAAAAGAGCCAATATTTTATCTATTTTAGAAGACTTAGAACATAAAAATGATGATAGTACTCATCAAATTTTTACAGAATTAGGTAGAAATTTTATAACTCCTTTTGATAGAGAAGACATACACTACTTAGCATCGGCACTTGACGATATTGCCGATTATATTTTTGCTACTTCTAAGAAAATTAATTTTTATAAAGTAAATCCAAATGATAGTGGCATTCAAAAATTAGCCGAATTAATTTTACAGGGTTCTATAGAAATTACTAAAGCTGTAAAGGGTTTAAGAGATATGAAAGATCTTAGAAAAATGACCGAAGCGTTAGTAAAAGTGAACAGTATAGAAAATCAGGCAGATGATGTGTTTGATATGAGTATTGAAATGTTGTTTAACCAAGAAAACGACTTTAAAGAAGTAATTAAAAAACGTGAAATTTATCAGGTAATGGAAACTGCAACTGATAAGTGTGAAGATGCAGCCAATGTTATTGAAAGTATTATTATTAAATATGCTTAATAAAATTGGTTGATTATTTAAAACAACTTGTGCGTTAAATAATCAGTTTTAATCAAACTCGATTTTCACGATAAATATTTAATATGAACTTCCCTTTACTGCTTATCATTATTATTGCATTGGCTTTTATATTTGATTATATCAATGGCTTTCACGATGCTGCTAACTCTATAGCTACTATTGTTTCTACCAAAGTTTTAACACCATTTCAAGCAGTATTATGGGCTGCTGTTTTCAATTTTGCAGCTTTCTTTATTTCAAAGTATTTAATTGGAGAATTTAAAATTGGTAATACTATTGCTAAAAGTGTAAATGAAAACTTTATTACACTCGAAGTAATTTTTGCAGGTTTAGTTGCTGCTATTGTTTGGAATTTAATTACCTGGTGGTTTGGTATACCTTCATCATCGTCGCATACACTATTAGGTGGTTTTATGGGTGCTGCAATTGCTCATGCAGGTGCAATTAGTAAAGATGGAATTGATGTAATTAATTATGCTAAAGTAGTACCTACATTTTTGTTTATTTTCTTTGCACCACTTATTGGTATGTTCATAGCATTTTGGATTACCATTCTCATAGTGCATCTATTTAAAAGAAGTAATCCTTACAAAGCCGAAACCTGGTTTAAGCGTTTGCAATTAGCCTCTAGTGCTGCTTTTAGCTTAGGCCATGGCGGTAACGATGCTCAAAAGGTAATGGGTATTATTGGTGCTGCCATTATTTATCATGAAGCTTCACAAGGCAGATCTTTAACCTTTAACCAATTTGTAGTTGAATATAGTTGGGTGCCTTTTTGTAGCTTTTTAGCTATTGCAGTAGGTACAATGAGCGGTGGTTGGAAGATTGTAAAAACGATGGGTACAAAAATTACAAAAGTTACTCCATTAGAAGGTGTAAGTGCCGAAACTGCAGGTGCTATTACGTTATATCTATCTGAGCATTTAGGTATTCCTGTTTCTACCACTCACACAATTACAGGTTCTATTATTGGTGTGGGTGCCACCAAACGTTTAAGTGCAGTGCGTTGGGGCGTTACTATTAACTTGCTTTGGGCATGGATTTTAACCATTCCAGTATCGGCAGCAATGGCTGCTATTGTTTACTACATTGTAAAGTTATTTGTATAAAACAATAAATATTTTAATTAATACTGCTTTGTTTCAATTGTAAGAATTTACTTTGCCACTATAAATAAATTATATGGCTACTATTTTAGTTACAGGAGGTTGTGGTTTTATTGGATCGCATACGATTGTTGATTTATTAGAAAATGGATATGATGTAATTTCTATTGACGATAATTCTCGTTCTACAGATATTGCCATTGTTGGTATAGAAAAAATTACTGGCAGAAAAATTAAGAACTATCATGTTGATTTAAAAAATTATGATGATACCCGTGCTGTGTTTCAAGAAAATGAACACATCACTGGCATTATTCATTTTGCAGCCTATAAAGCAGTTGGCGAAAGTGTTGAACAACCAATTAGCTACTACGAAAACAACTTATTTGGTTTAATTAATTTGTTAAAATGTGTTACCGAATTTAATGTGCCACATTTTGTATTCTCGTCTTCATGTACTGTTTATGGCAATCCTGACGCAATTCCAGTTACAGAACAATCGCCTACCAAAGAAGCTGAAAGTCCGTATGGAGCAACCAAACAAATGGGCGAAAGAATCATTAAAGATTTTGCCCATGTACAACCAACTTCTTCAATTTTATTAAGATATTTTAACCCTGTTGGTGCACACCCAACCAATCATTTGGGCGAATTACCTTTGGGCAAACCCATGAACCTTGTACCGGTAATTACACAAACTGCCATTGGTAAATTACCTAAAATGTTTGTGCATGGAACTGATTATGATACAAGAGATGGCAGTTGTTTAAGAGATTATATTCACGTTTGTGATATTGCACATGCTCATACTTTGGCGATTGAATATTTAATTCAACAAAAAAACAAAACCCGTTGCGATGTATTTAATTTAGGAACAGGCAATGGTGTAACTGTTTTAGAAGCCATTAATATGTTTGAACAAGTAAGTGGTGTACAATTAAACTATGAAAAGGGTCCACGTCGTGCAGGCGATGTGGTTGCTATTTATGCCAATAACGAATTAGCTGTAAATGAATTGGGCTGGAATATTCAATACAATTTAGAAGCAATGATGACTACTGCTTGGAATTGGGAATTGAAACTTAAAAAAGAAGCCGATTTAATTAAGCAACAATCTTTATTAAATTAATTTTTCTTGTTCTGCTTCGCTGAATTTTTCACCACAGAGCAACAGAGCAAAGAAGTAGCACAGAGAAAATACAACTTTGTGTTCTTTGTATACTTAGTTGCTTCGTGTTATACTATTATTAAAGATAACACTTATAACAAAGAAGATTTACCACAGAGCAACAGAGCAATGGAGTTGCACTGAGTAATTTCGTTTTGCTACTTTATGCCGTTAAGTTGTTGTGGTTATTTTCTTGTACAAGAAATTCTGTGTAAATCTGTGATATCTGTGAGCAATATTTCTAACTACTATGATCTGCAACAATTACCCATTTGCCATTTATTTTTCTAAGCAATAATGTGTAATATCCTTTTGAATCACCAACACTTCGTTTTAAAAACCATTTACCTGTTACGAAGTAATAGTTAGCCGATAGTTTTTTAAAACCAATAATTGTAGAAGTAAATTTTCCCATGTATGAAGTATCTGGATAACCTTTTTTATAATTGGCTAATGTATTATTGTAACCATAGGTAGGCCCATTTTTACCAATAAACATTAAGCTATCATTCTGCCAATAGCCAACCATAAACTTTTCTAAGCTACCTTCATTCCATGCAGCTTCTTGTGCCTTTAGCATTTGGGTAATTGCTTTTTCGTCTTTTGATTGTGCTTGTGCTATAATTGACTGGGCACATAATAAAAACAATACAACATATTTCATATCAATTAAATTGTAGCAATAAATGTAAACATTGCAAATTGAAAACTTGCAATAATTAACTTATTTTGATGTATGAACTATAGACAGCATTTACAAAAAGATAAAAAACTAAGCCAATGCTTAGGCAATGAAATAGTTGAACTGCAACTGCAAAAAAACATTCCTGTTCGTTTAATGGCTAGTACTATGAGCCAACAATTAAGTACAAAAGTGGCAGCCATTATTTTCAATAGATTCTTGGCTTTATACAACGGTAAAGAACCCAAACCTCAACAAGTGTTAGATACCCCATTTGAACAATTAAGAGGCATTGGTTTAAGCAATGCCAAAGTACAATACGTACAAAACGTTGCTGCATTTTGTATAGAACATAAGATTACCGATAAGCAACTGCAAAAACTTAGCAACGAAGCAATGATTGAACTGTTAACCCAAATAAAGGGTGTTGGAAAATGGACGGTTGAAATGTTGTTAATGTTTAGTTTAGGAAGAGAAGATGTTTTTGCTGTGGACGATTTAGGTATTCAACAAGCCATGATTAAATTGTACAATTTAGATACAAGTAACAAAAGAATTTTGAAAGAGAAAATGATGGAAATATCTAGCAAATGGCAACCCTATAGAACCTATGCTTGTTTGCACTTATGGAAATGGAAAGATGATAAATAGCAACTAGTTTTTACAATTAATAAATACAAATGGTTTATTCCCTCTTTGTTGTATAGCTTGTTGTACCAATAAAGATTTGGTAATAATTTTTCCTCTATTTACATCTATAATTTCGTTGGCTATGCAAAAGTTAAGCATGGTTTCGGCATCATGTAAAATTTTATGCAAGCAAGTAATTTCAAATTTTGCTGTTGCTTCATCTGCAAGAGCAATACTTTTTGAAAGTACCAGTAAATCTCTGTTTATATTATGCATAAGAAAGTTCTTTAGCCAACACTTTTTCTAGTAGGACACATACAAGATTTATCTTTTCTACTTTTACCGAAAATACTACAAGACGATGTTGCTATGGTAACTAATAACAGCAGAATAATTATTTGGTTCAAGCGTTTCATATATCTGTCTAAATTAGTAGTTCTAGTTTAATAAATTACTTTTAAGCCCTATTGAATAAAAATTTTAACATAAAAACCGTTTTAATTGCCCCGTTAGATTGGGGTTTGGGTCATGCAACACGTTGTATTCCTATTATAAAAGCCCTATTGGCAAAGGATTACAAGGTTATTGTTGCTACCGACGGAAAATCCAAAACTTTATTGCAACAAGAGTTTCCCGAACTTTTTTTTGTTCAACTAAAAGGCTACCAAATAGAATATTCTAAAAACAAATTATTTCTGCCTATTAAAATCTTAAGTCAAGTTCCTAAAATTTTGCAAGCCATTCGTTACGAACATCAATGGCTCAAAAAAATAATTTTAGTATACAATATAGATCTTGTTATTAGTGATAATCGTTTTGGTTTAAATCATTCTACCATTCCTTGCATATTTATTACACATCAACTCACTATACAAACTCCTTTTAGTTGGTTAACTAGTTGGGTGCAAAAAATAAATTACAGTTATATCAATCGTTTTGCCACTTGTTGGATTCCAGATGTTGCAGGTAAAAATAATATGGCTGGTGTTTTATCGCATCCTAAAAAATTACCTTCAATTCCAATAGAATATATTGGTTTATTGTCTAGGTTTCAACAAATAGCTAATAATCAAATGCAATACAAAATATGTGTGTTAATTTCTGGTCCAGAGCCACAAAGAACAATTTTTGAAAATACAATATTCAACAATATAGCAGCATTTAAAGAAAAGATTATTGTATTAAGGGGATTGCCTAATACTATTCAATCATTACCTTCTACCCAAAACTGCACAGTACACAATCATTTAGCAGGTGATACATTAGAGCAAATATTGCAACAAAGTGAATACATTATTTGCCGTAGTGGTTATACCAGTTTAATGGAACTATTAACCCTTCAAAAAAAATGTATTGTTGTACCAACACCCGGGCAAACCGAGCAAGAATTTTTAGCCCATAGTTTAAATAAACAGGGTTGGTGTTTTAGTGAAAGTCAGCATAAATTTAATTTGATAGAAAGTTATACAAAAGCCCAACAATTCAATTATTGTTTACCGCAGTTTGAAGTTACAAAGCTGCAAAAATTAATTCCGCAATTGGTAGAAAAGTTAAACAATTAGTGCATTTATTTTGCAATACATGAACGAAAAATTAAAAGCACATTTAGTAGTATTATTAGGCAATTTTTTCTTTGGTGCTGCAGTTGTTGCTATTAAACATATTACCCCTTCACTCATGCCACCATTGGCAGTAAATGTAATAAGGGTAAGTGTTGCATTGAGTTTATTTTGGTTATTGTACTTCTTAAAACCTTCTAGTGCAACTATTCAAAAAAAGCATATTCCATTATTTATTATTTGTGCCTTAACTGGTGTAGCCATTAACCAAATAATGTTTGTTAAAGGCACAGCATTAACTAGTTCTATTCATACATCATTATTGGCATTAAGCACTCCAATTGCTATAACAGTGATTGCTGCATGGTTATTAAAAGAAAAAATTACCCTCAATAAAAGTTTGGGTTTATTACTAGGTATTGCAGGGGCTTGTATTTTAATATTATTGAAAGCATCTAACGATAAAGAAAGTAGTACTATTGGTGATGTACTCATTATTTTTAATGCAGTTTCTTATGCATTTTATTTAGTACTAGTAAAGCCTTTAATGGAAAGTTATAAACCCTTACATGTAATACGATGGGTGTTTTTATTAGGAGCAATTGTAATTATTCCAGTTGGTTATAACGATTTTACGCAAGTTAACTGGGCTGCTTTTTTATGGCATCATTGGTTTGCTTTAGGCTTTGTGGTAATTGGTGCTACTTTTTTAGCTTATATGTTTATGGTGTATGGAATTGCTACACTTGGTTCATCGGTGGTAGGAACTTATATTTATACGCAACCCATTTTTGCCACGATTACTTCTATGATTTTGTTTGGAGAAAAGCTCACTGCTACCAAAATAATTGCTGCCATACTCATTTTTAGTGGGGTATTTTTGGTGAATTTTAAGAAGACAAATGCCTAAAGAAGGTACGACTAGCAATATTTTCAAAGCTTTACTCCTACAAAACATAAATACACATGAATATGCTACTCAAAAAAAACATA
>CALRVE020000022.1:0-58281 GCA_943371535.1 Asaia bogorensis
TCGCAAATTTTATTTTGATGGGAACACGGATGACACGGATTTGGCAGATTTAAACTGATAAAATTGATACACGTACTCTGCATTCTAGTTAACCTGATAAAACATCAGTGAAAATCCGTTCAATCAGCGTTATCAGTGTTCCAATTAAATTTAGCCAAGCTAATTCTATACAATAACAAGCAATTAAACCCTATCAATAAAGTAACAAAAGCATACAGAATTAATCCTGAAATATTTTGCTCTTGTACAATCCTCAGCATATAATTTTTAGCAAGTGGAGCATTCCATTGTTCATAATATTTTTTATAAAAATCATCTTCTGTTAACTGCCAAATCTCTTGTATTTGATTGACTAAAATGCGTTGATATTTTTTATCGGCTTGTTTCTTATATCGGTCGTAAAAAATAATTCCTTTACCTCCATCATAATTGGACAATTCATGTTTCAACGCTTGCAATCCTTTATGTACAATGGTTTTAGCCGAATCGTCTTTAGTTAACTCCCAATATTGTTGTGCACCCAAAATGGCGAAAATATGTCCGTCTAAAATTTTAGGCGTTTGTAAATTGGTATCAGCAATTTCTTCGAACCACCAACCATTTGTTGTTTGATAAGTAAATCCACCTTGCTCAATTGGTAAATAATATCCCCTTACTAATTGCTTGGCCAGTGCTAAATAACTGCTATCGTTGGATTGCTTAAATTTCAAAGTAAAAGCTTCAATGGCTCTGCCAGATGTAATTCCACTTGTAAATTTTCCTTTTACTTGTATATACCAAGGTTGCTGCCAATTGAAGTAATACAAGCCAACATTATTGATGTAAGTAATATTATTTTGTAACCACTCAATACAATTATTGAAATGATTTAGTTGTGCAACATCTTTGGTTAAACTGAATTTATGGTAATACTCAATTGCATAATTGGCCACAATAGTTGCATTGTATTGTGTACCTGCTGCAATGTTATTTTGTGGTGCATAATACACAAATGGAACTCCATTTGCATCTAATTTCTCAGTAGCAAAATTTGGAATAGAATCGCCTTTAGCTTTGTATAAAATGCTACGCATTTGTTCTTCCCAAACATCGCCTTTATAACTGCAAATGATAAAAGATACTACACTTGCAATTAGTAGCATGATCAAGAAAGTAGAGGAGAAAATTTTTTTTAACAAACGTCCATTTTTTTGTGTTGTAAAAATAGCTGAAATGAATTTGGATTGAATGCTCTTTTTTCAAGCCAACTATCATCTCAGTACATGATAAATATCAGTTGTATCTATGGTAGAAATAAGAAATTTTGCCATTCGAGAAAAAACCATCATTTTACATACATAATAATTTATAATGTCTAACGCTATTTATATCGCTTCTACAGAACCCTATTGTGGTAAAACTTTAATTGCATTGGGATTAACCAACATGCTTGCAGGTAAAACTAAAAAAATTGCTTACTTCAAGCCAGTAATTAGTGAATCGCCTAGTAAAGGAAAAGATATTCATATTGAAACCATTGCCACACATTTCGAGTTATCTGTTCCCTATGAAGATATGTTTGTATTTACTAGAGATGAAGTGTTGCAACATAAAAGTGAAGGTAATACAGCTTTGGTAATAGATAAAATTATTGCGAAGTACAAAAAGTTAGAAGAATCGCATGATTTTGTTTTAGTAGAAGGTACCGATTTTATGGGCGAAGGTTTGGCTTTTGAATTTGATGCAAACATTTCAATTGCCCGAAACTTAGGTATACCTGCTATTCTAATCATGAATGCAAGTGGCAATAGCGTTGATGAAATTGCCAATAATGTCCTATCAAACTATAAAAGTTTTGCCGATAAAGAAGTGCAAGTTTTAGCCATTGTTGCCAATAAGGTAAATCCTCTTATTAAAGACGATTTAAATACATTATTGTGTAAACGTTTACCCACAGATGTATTGTGTAGCACTATTCCAAGTAATAAAAACTTAGGTAATCCTACCATGAAGGAAATTTGTGATGCAGTGAATGGTACAGTTTTGTTTGGACAGAATTTGTTAACCAATCAAGTAGATCATGAGATTGTGGGAGCCATGCAATTGAGAAATTGTTTATTGCGATTGAAAGAAAATACATTGATCATTACTCCAGGCGATAGAGGCGATATTATTCTTGCAGCATTGCAAGCCAACCTATCGAAAAATTATCCCAAAATTGCTGGATTAATTTTAACTGGTGGATTAGAACCTGAAGCCCCCATCATTCAATTAATAGAAGGTTTACAAACAGTTGTACCCATTATTCAAGTTGAAACAGGTACGTTTGAAACTGTGAATTTAGTAGGCTCTACACAATCGAGCATTTATCCGGATAATAAAGAAAAAATTGAATTGGCTATTGCCACTTTTGATAAATACATTGATACCAAAGCATTTGAAGACAAGCTCATTACTTTTCAGCAAGAAGGCATTACCCCAAGAATGTTTCAATATCAATTATTAAAAAGAGCAAAATCGCAGAAAAAACATATTGTATTGCCCGAAGGCAATGACGATAGAATCATTACTGCTGCTGCACAACTGATTAAAAAAGATGTAGTTAAATTAACCATTTTAGGTAATGTAGATGATATTAAAAATAGCATCATTCGTTTAAACTTATCGTTCAATATTGATGATGTACAAATTATTGATCCAATCACTTCTCCTTTATTTGATGATTATGCCAATACATTATACGAGTTGAGAAAATCGAAAAATGTAAGTGTAGAAATGGCTAGAGATTTAATGACAGATGTATCGTACTTTGGAACAATGATGGTGCATAAAGGAGATGCAGATGGAATGGTTTCTGGTGCATTGCATACTACACAACATACCATTCGTCCGGCTTTACAATTTGTAAAAACTAAACCCAATGCAAGTACAGTTTCTTCTGTATTTTTTATGTGTTTACCTGATAGAGTTTGTGTGTTTGGCGATTGTGCAGTGAATCCAAATCCTACAAGTGAGCAATTGGCAGAAATTGCCATTTCATCGGCTGAAAGTAGTTTAATGTTTGGCATAGAACCAAGAGTAGCCATGCTTTCATATTCATCTGGAACATCGGGTGAAGGTGCTGATGTTGAAAAGGTTCGTAGAGCAACAGCAATTATTCAACAACAAAGACCTGATATAAAAGTAGAAGGCCCTATTCAGTATGATGCTGCTGTTGACCCAACTGTAGGTAAACAAAAAATGCCGAATTCTTCAGTTGCTGGACAAGCAAGTGTATTAATTTTTCCTGATTTAAATACTGGTAACAATACTTACAAAGCTGTACAAAGAGAAACTGGTGCATTGGCTATTGGACCTATGTTACAAGGATTGAATAAACCTGTAAACGATTTAAGTAGAGGTTGTACCATTGATGATATTTTTAATACTGTTGTAATTACAGCCATTCAAGCACAACAATAATTTATACTTTATTCTATGAAAATTTTTGTTATCAACTCAGGAAGTAGTTCACTAAAATATCAACTGATGCAAATGCCAGAAGCTACATTATTGTGTAGTGGCTTAGTAGATAGAATTGGTTTGACAAATGCTACTATTGCACATAAGTCTTATGTAAATAATATCGAAAAAATACATAAAGAAACTACTGAGATTGCCAATCACAACGAGGCTTTAGCAACTGTTGTAGCCTTATTAACCAACGAAAATTTTGCAGTAATTAATAGTACCACTGACATAAAAGTTGTTGGGCATAGAGTGGTGCATGGTGGAATTACTTTTTCTAAAACAATTGTAATTAATCAAGATGTAAAAAATAAAATTTTACAATTATTTCCTTTAGCACCATTGCATTTACCTGCAAACTATACAGGCATTGAAGTTGGAGAAACTATTTTTACAGAAGCGAAACAAGTGGCAGTTTTTGATACTGCTTTTCATCAAACTATGCCACCAAAAGCTTATAGATATGCAATTCCAAAAGATTTGTATGCTACACATCATATCAGGGCTTATGGATTTCATGGCACTAGCCATAAATATGTTTCTGAAAAAGCTTTACAATTTTTAAATAATCAGCAAGCAAAAATTATTACTATTCATATAGGCAATGGCTGTAGCGTAACAGCAGTAAATGCAGGTAAATGTATAGATACTAGTATGGGCCTGGGACCTGTGAGTGGTTTAATAATGGGTACACGTTCTGGCGATATTGACCCAACTGTAATTTTTCACATGGTCAATAAGTTAAACTACGACTTGGGTCAGGTAGATCATTTACTCAACAAAAAAAGCGGATTATTAGGCTTATGTGGTTTTAGTGATATGAGGGAAGTAAAATCAGCCATTCAAAATGGAAATGATGATGCAGCATTGGCTTACGAAATGTATGCATACCGAATTAAAAAATATATTGGTGCTTATGCAGCAGCTTTAGGTGGTTTAGATGCTATTGTTTTTACTGGGGGTATTGGTGAAAATGACGCCACTATGAGAAAGCAAGTAGTTGATGGTTTATCTTTTATGGGTTTACAATTAGATGATGAAAAGAACGATAGTAGTGAACACTCAATCAGAGCCATTCAAACCAATGATGCTACAGTTGCTCTTTTAGTTGTTCCAACCAATGAAGAGTTAGAAATTGCTAAACAATGTTTTGGGTTATTGGGTGAATAAATGAGAGTTTAAGTTGCTTTGTGAACTATGAATACTTCATAACTTTTATTTTGTTACGAGTCTGCGACTTGATTATCAATAATAAAAAAAATAAATTTATTTTCGAGAGTAGAAAGACCTATTTCAAAACTAAATATATATTTCGAAATTCACCGGCTCCCTCTTTACAAAAAACCTTTGAGTACATTGTAAGGCTAACCATTTAATTACCGTATTTCAAATTTCACCTCCAAATTTTTGGAATTTCAATTCTAATATATTAGTTTCAATCGTTTGAATTATGGATTGCTTTTTAATTTTCTGAATAAATAATTACTAACTATTCTTCAACTAGTTTGCCTAATGTCACCAATATGAGAAAAAAATTATTCCTCTCCTCCATTTTTATATGTTTAACTGTAGCATGTTTAGCACAAACTAAATTGCCTATATTTTTTTCTGATAGCATGGTATTGCAACGAAATAGCCATGCAGCAATTTGGGGAACTGATATTGCCAATAGAAAAATTATCGTTTCGGGGAGTTGGGGTAAAACCGATAGTGTTATATCTGATAATACGGGTAAATGGAAATTAACCTTAGAAACTCCAACAGCAGGAGGACCTTTTACACTTACTGCAATTGGCAGCACAACTGTTATTGTTAGACATATTCAAATAGGAGAAGTTTGGTTATGTGCAGGACAATCTAACATGGAAATGCCTGTTAAAGGTTACACAGCAGCAACGCCACCACAAACGGTTGATAGTAGTGATTTTTTTGTTGCCAATTCTTTAAATCCACATATCAGGGTGTTCATGTCGGGTTGGAATGGCACAAGCAAAATACCATTAAATGATATTTCTGTGGGTAATTGGAGAAGTGCTTCACCTGCTACAACCCCCAATTTCAGTGCAACTGCTTACTTTTTTGCTAGAAAATTACAAGAAACATTGGGGATTCCAATTGGAATTATTGTAACTGCAAGAGGAGGCTCAAGCATAGAAAGTTGGATGGACAGTGCAACTTTAGCCACTGTAAAACCAGTTGTTATTCCTAACGTAGTTAATTGGCAAGATGCACAAGCAACACATACGATTATTTACAATACTATGCTACACCCTTTTATTGGATTTACAATGAAAGGAATTATTTGGTCGCAAGGAGAAGCCAACAGATCTAATCATTTTGAATATCAAGAAATGTTTACCAAATTGATTAACTCTTGGAGAACCAAATGGAATCAAGGCGAGTTTCCATTTTATTTTGCTCAAGTAGCACCTAATGGAGGCACAGCTAATTTTAATGCTGCACTTTTAAGAGAAGCTCAGTTGAATACAATGCTTACAGTTAATTCAACTGGTATGGCAAGTACAATGGATATTGGTGTACAAGGGCAAGACCACTATCCTAAAAAGAAAGTTGTAGGCGATCGTTTAGCTCAATGGGCATTAATTAAAGATTATGGAAGAGCTGGCACGCCAAGTGGTCCAATAGTAAAAAGCATGATTAAAATAAATGACACCATCAATTTAAAATTTGATTACACAGATTTAGGTTTAACTAGTTTTGGAATGGGATTAAGTGATTTTGAAATTGCAGGTGCCAACAAAGTTTTTTATCCTGCAACAGTAACTGCAGCAGATTTTAATTTTTCATTAAATATTAGAAGCAGCAATGTGCCTAATCCGTTATATGTAAACTATGGATTTAAAAATTATGTTGTAGGTTCTTTATATAATAGAGCTGGCTTACCTGCTTCATCTTTTAGAACAGAAAATATTTTTACCATATTGCCTGTAACATTTGGAGAAATTAATGTTACACAAAAAAAGGGCATAAGAACAATTGCTTTTAATACATTAGCCGAAAACAATATTAATAACTTTGAATTGCAAGCTTCTATGAATGGCATTGAATTTAGCTACTTAACTAGAATAGATGCAAAAAATAGAAGTGCTTTTTATAAGTACGATGACAATAGTAATATAAACAATGCCACTGTTTATTATAGATTAAAAGCCAACAATATCAACGGAACAAATGAATACAGCCAAATAGTAAAAAGCAGTTTATTAGATAAAGAGAGTGGTATAAAAATTATTAACCCATCCTATAGTGGAGTGAACTTGGTTTTTACAAGTGCATTTACTGGATCAATTAATATTAGTGATAACTCTGGTAAAACTATAGCCATAAAACAATTGAACAATTATAGTGGCAATTTAAGAATTGCATTACCAAGAGCATATAAAGGAACTGCTGTTGTATCTTTTATTTCAACTGATAATAAGAGTTATACTGAGTTAGTAAATATTTTATAATGCTGTGCATTTTGCTTAGAAAGCAATCATTATAGTTTGATGAATCTATTTTATTATAGGATATTCCAAAATTTTATAGTTAAAAAAGCACTCACGAGACACTTTAGTTTCGAGCGTTTTTTTTAATTGTATCCTCTTCTCGTTCATAAAAGTTATATAGTTGAAGCCGATAGCTATCGGCTGTGCGACGCCACTACAGCTCAATAAAGTTTTGCAGTTGGGTACAAAAAAATCCTCCCAAAAAAATTTGGGAGGATAACAACAAAAAACACATTGTACTAAAGAATCAAAAATGTATGGTTATACTTCCAAACAAAAAGTATAATCTATAAATATTAATCGGGTTTTTTTCCGTCTAAAAATGTATTGATACTTGAAATTGGTGAATTATTGGTTTCGTCTTTATTCACAGTGTATTTACTATAAAAGTTTTCTACTGACGTAAGTGTGTTGCCAAATAATTCCATGTTGCGACGGATGTAAGCTGGAACAGCTTCAAACTCATGATTAGAATCGGTGGCATTGTTAACATTGAAAGACAGATTACGTAATTTCTGTATTCTTTCTGCCGCCCTACGTTTTTGCTCTTCTACATCGTCCAGCATTGCCGGTTCCTCTGCAGACAAATTGGAGGGTTCGTTCTGTTGTTGAGTTTTAACTGACACTTCATCCGCCGCACCTGGAGTTTCATCTCTTACTACCAACTTCATCTCAAGCTCCGGATGCTCTTCAATTGGTTGAGTAGCAGGAGGAGTTTCCATAAGATGTCCGGACATAGACGCTGGCTTCTCATAGTTAGGCTCTGCATAGATATTGGATGGTCTTGTTAAAAAGCTGTTGTTGGATGCAACAGACTCAACAGTATCTTGATTTTGCTGATTGAACACTGAGTTTACCGTTACATTTTTTTCTTCTTGTAAAGGCAATTGTGGTGTTTGAACATCGGCAGTAATTTCTGTACTTAATTCAAAATGCAAAGTAGTGGTTTCCTTTTCTTCTTCTCTTAGTATTTCTACGTTATGTGGAGTAGTGGTGGAAAAATAACTTGGCATTACTTCTTCCACTTTTGTTTCTACCATGGTTGGTGCAAACGGGTCTTTTTCTACAATTGGCAGTTCTTGTTGCACGAAGACTGGTTTTTCTTCTACCTGTTTTTCTTCACCATCCAAGCCTAAAGTCATCACAATTTTTTCTGGCTTAGGTTCCGGTTTCTTTTCAACCACAGGCTTAGCAAAAGGATCTTTTGCATCGAAGCCAGTAGCAATTAAAGTAATCCCAATTTTACCTCCTAATGTATTATCGTAACCAGTACCAACAATTACATCTGTACTTTCGCCAGCTTGCATACGTAAGTAATTATTGATTACTTCTAATTCATCCATTGTACATTCATCATCACCCTCGGCACTATTGATATTAATTAAAATCCATTTTGCTCCTTTAATATCATTATCGTTTAATAAAGGAGAACTTAAAGCTTCTTCAATAGCACGTTGAGCTCTATCTTCTCCTTCTACCTCTGCTTTACCTAAAATGGCTACACCACCATTTTTCATAACAGTACATACATCGGCAAAATCTACAATAATATGACCACGACTATTAATAATATCGGTAATACATTTTGCAGCAGTAGCTAATACATTATCGGCTTTGGTAAACGCTTCTTTCATTTTTAAATTACCGTATTGCATACGTAATTTATCGTTGCTAATTACCAATAAAGTATCTACATGTGGCTTCAATTGTTTAATACCTTCTTCAGCTTGCAACATACGTCTTGGACCTTCAAATCCAAAAGGTGTAGTTACAATACCCACAGTAAGTATACCTAAATCTTTACATATTTTAGAAATAATTGGAGCACCACCAGTACCAGTGCCACCACCCATACCAACAGTAATAAATGCCATTTTGGTATTTACTTCTAGAATGCGTTTTATTTCTTCTAAACTTTCTTCTGTTGCTGCTTTACCAACTTCTGGGTTAGCACCTGCACCTAAACCTTGTGTAAGATGTGGACCAAGTTGAATTTTATTGGGAACTTTACTTTGCTCAATGGCTTTGGCATCGGTATTGCAAATGATAAAATCTACGCCCTCTACATCTTGAGAAAACATAAAGTTTACTGCATTACTGCCACCACCACCAACACCTACTACTTTAATAATAGAGGATTTTTGTTTAGGCAAATCGAAGTGAATCATAATCTAAATTTTAATGGGTTAGTTAGTTAGTATTTTTTGAGAAAATAGTTGACGAGAAGATAGAATTTAGGAGATAGAAGCTAGAAGAAAGGAGTTTTAATTTTAAGTTTACAAAGTTCAATTCGTTAAACCTTTTACCCTCAACCTTTAACCTTTTACCTAATTCCTTCTTACCATTTCCTTTCTATTTCATCATTTTGTCTTCTTCTTCTTTAAATAAATCAATTAAGTTGTCTTTAAATTTATCCCAGAATCGAAGTTTTTGTTTTCTTTCTGTAACATCAATACTAGTAGGCTCCTGTACAACTGGTGGTTGTTCTAGCTTAGGCTCTTCTACTTCTGCTTTTAACTTTTTAGGCATTTCAATTTTGCGATATTTTTCGTTGAACTCTTTGTATTTGTGTTCATAATCGCTATAGCCTTTTAAAATCAACCCTAAACAAGTAGCATACATTGGTTTTTTCAACTCATCAATATGATTAGGAGCTAAATGTTCGTTGGGTAAACCAATACGAGCATTTAAACCAGTAGTATATTCAGTTAATTGAATTAAATGTTTGAGTTGAGAGCCGCCTCCCGTCAAGATAATTCCACCATTTAAAGCCCTACTATCTAAACCCACTTGTTTTAAGTGATAAGAAACGAAATCCAAGATTTCACTCATACGTGCCTGAATAATTTGAGCTAAATTTTTAACACTAATTTCTTTGGCTTGCATTCCCTTTAAACCTGGAATAGTAATAAATGCATTGGCTTTAGCTTCATCGGCCAAGGCACTACCAAACTGCACTTTCATGGCTTCGGCTTGTTGTTTTAACACACCAAGACCTAGACGGATGTCGTTTGTTATATTTTCGCCACCAAAAGGTATTACTGCTGTATGTTTTAAAACACCATCGTAAAAAACTGCTAAATCGCTTGTACCACCACCAATATCTAAAATGGCAACTCCTGCTTCCATATCTATATCACTCATTACAGCACTTGCACTCGCCAAGGGTTGTAATACCAAGTCTTTGGTTTTTAAATCGCTTCTTTCAACTGCTCTATTAATATTACGAATGGCATTTCTATCGCCAGTAATTATATGAAAATTAGCACCCACTTTAACGCCATTGTATCCAACAGGATCTTTAATATTTTGAATATTATCCACATGAAATTCTTGTGGAATAACATCAATAATTTGATCGCCTGCAGGAATGAAGGTTTTACGCTGATTTTCTATTAGCATATCAATTTCCCAAGCTTGAATTTCATTCTCAGGATCTTGCCTTACCATGTCGCCACGGGTTTGCAAACTTTTAATGTGATGCCCAGCAATACCAACATATACTTCACTAATTTCTAAATCTGGATTACTCTCGTAGCAGTTTAGTAAAGCTTGTTGAATGGCTTTAATGGTTTGATCGATGTTTAATACTTGACCATGTTGCACGCCATTGCTATTGGCTCTTCCAAAGCCAAGAATCTCTAATTTGCCGTATTCGTTCTTTCGACCTGCAATAGCGGCGATTTTGGTAGTTCCAATATCGAGTCCTACGATAATGGGAGCTTCATTGTGATTCATAGATATGTGTTTTGTGTTGTTTGCGATAGGGTTGATTAAATTGGTTTCCATTTTTCTTGTTTTAGTTACCGCCATTCATTACTGCTTTGGGCTGTTTGTTGTTTCCTGTATTTGTTTTAGGCACAACAATGGGCTTTGGCTTATTTTGAATGGGTTTATTATTGCTACTTATTTGTACAGGTTTTACAATGGTTGTTGCAGTTCTTGTACGAACAGTATCTCTGTTTTTTTTTGGTTCATTTGGTTGAATGGTGTTCATTAAAGAATCGGCAGAAGGAACAACTAGATTATTAGCTAACTGAGTTGCTTTTGCAGAATCTACTCTAAATGCACTCATTCCACTTTTAATGGCCACTACTTGATTGTTGTAGCGTACATCTAATTTTTCATATTTATTCAATCCGTTTTGCACCCATGCTTTTTTATAAAACGTATACAAACGATTAAACTTATTCTCTAAATCACTTGCATCACCCAATGAAACTATATGATTACCCACTACAGGTATCATTTCAAAAGTTGCACTCGGAGTTACGTCAACCTGAGCAATTTGAGCCATCCAAAAACTATCGGCCATAATAAATTTACCTAGTTGAATTACTTGCTGCATTACCAAGCTATCACCTTTAGCCAATACCTTTTTATCGCTTGGAAAATTGGTGAAGATGGGCACTCTTGCAGTGAGCTTTTCACTTAATGGCAATTGTATTGCTGCTGTATCTAAATAAAATGAACTTCCTTGGGTTGTAAATATTCTGGCAATTGGTTGTCTTTCTTGAATACTTACTTGCAATACCTGATTATTATCAAAGAACAATTCTGCATTTTTCACCCATGCATTTACTTCTAATTCGTCTTCCATTTGTTGTAAGCTAATAGATGAAATGTCTTTACCAACTACATTACCAGAGGCATTGATAATTTGTAAAATATCTTTTTCATCCATAAACATGTGTTCTTCGGCTCCCGAAATTTCAATTTTCACATCGCTACAAACTTTATGGTTTTTCTGTTGCATAGCAGCACCCAACAACACTACAGTTGCTACACCTAGCGTAATCCATAGAGCTTGTATGATTCTTTTCTTCCACATAGTTTATTCAATACCAAAAACAAATTCAACCATTTATTAACTATTATATTCCATCATAATTTCTTTTACAGGCAACACACTTGCGTCAATATCTCCAGCACCTGCCATTACTACTAAATTGGGTTGATGGTTTTTTATCCAATCTTTCATTGCTTCTTTACTTAATACTCTACTATTCAAAATAGCCATTCTTTCTACAATCATTTCGCTATTTACACCTTCCATTGGCAATTCTCTTGCAGGATAAATAGGTAAGAGAATTACATCATCGGCCAGATCTAAACTTTGAGCAAATTCATTTGCTAAATCTTTTGTTCTACTAAACAAATGAGGCTGAAAAACAAGTGTTACTTTTTTGTCTTTAAAAATACTTTTCACTCCAGTGATTAATGCCCTCAACTCTTCTGGGTGATGAGCATAATCATCTATTAAAATTGCTTCATTGTTTTTTAGTTGATACTCAAATCTTCTTTTTACGCCTTTAAAAGTTTCAACAGCATCTTTTATTTTAATATCACTTATACCTAAATATTTTGCAACTGTTATAGCAGCCACCATATTTTCAATGTTGTGCAAACCGCCCATGTGCAATACCACATCTTGTACAATCCAATCTTTTGCAATTACATCAAACCAATAGCTTTCGTTTTTTACTCTTATGTCAGCAGCATGCACATCGGCTAAATGACTTTCGAAACTGTATGTAAAGTGGTTGGCTGCAGTTAATTCATTTCCTCTACTCAATTGAAATTTATTAATTAAACAACCACCTAATTTCACTTTTTGTGAAAACTGAATGAATGCATTTTCTACTTCTTCGGGAGTTCCATAAATATCCAAATGATCTGGATCCATAGCTGTTATAACAGCTACGTCAGGAACCAATTTCAAAAAACTTCTATCATACTCATCTGCTTCTACTACTACTACATTTTTTTCACTACTCCAAAAATTGGTATTGTAGTTTGCCGAAATGCCACCTAAGAAAGCATTACAACCATAACCAGTATGTCGTAATATGTGTGCAATCATTGTAGAAACAGTGGTTTTACCATGTGTTCCTCCAATACATATATTAAAAGAGTTTTCAGTAATCCATTGCAATACATCACTACGTTTTACTACAGTGTATCCATTTTGCTGATAGTACATTAAACCTGCATGATTTTTTGGAATAGCAGGAGTATATACAACAGCTTGTACATCTTTAGGAATGAGGTCTACATTATCATCATAGTGTATAGTAATGCCTAAAGCTTCCAATGCTTGTGTTAGTGGTGTAGATGTTTTATCGTACCCACTAACCTCTACTTGTTTAGATTTAAAATATCTAGCTAGTGCACTCATACCAATGCCACCTATACCTATAAAATACAGCCTCTCCAACCTCTCCAAAGGAGAGGCTTTTTTATGTTCACTATGTAAAGATTGGTCACTCATTATTAACTCTATTTACTTTACCTACTTTATCAACTCCAATACTGTAGCAGCAATTATCTCATCGGCATTATTCATTGCCAATGAAGCAATATTTAATTTTAATTGTTGTTGCAATGCTTCATCTTTTGATAATGCAATGATGGTATCTACTAATTTTTCTTTTGCTTCGCTATCCTTAATCATCAATGCTGCATTTCTATCGACCAAATGTTTTGCATTGGCAGTTTGATGGTCTTCTGCTGCTAATGGAAATGGTACAAAAACACTTGGCTTTGCTGTTACACATAATTCAGTTACTGCCATTGCTCCTGCCCTGCTTATCACTATATCTGCCGCTGCATAAGCCATTTCCATTTGTGTAATAAACTCGCTACACCAAATATTTTTTCTCCCTTCTGCTTTTTCTTTAAACTCGGTAGCTGTTGTTTTGCCTGTTTGCCAGATAAGTTGCAAATTGTTTTTATCTAACGCATCTAACTGTGCTGCTAGAGCTTGATTAATGCTTCTTGCACCTAAACTTCCACCAACTGCTAATACTGTTTTTTTAGTTTCATCTAATCCAAAAAAATGAATAGCATCTGTTCTTCTAATAGAAGATTGAGCTATTGATTTTCGGACTGGATTACCCGTAATCATCAATTTACTTTTTGGAAAAAACTTCTCCATTCCTTCGCCAGCTACAAAAACTTTGGTTGCATTTTTACCTAACAGTATGTTTGATTTTCCTGCAAACGAATTACTCTCATGTATAAAAGTTGGTATGCTTTTGCTTTGTGCATACTTTAATACAGGAAAAGTTGAGTAGCCGCCAACACCTATCACCGCATTAGGCTTAAACTGATGGATAATGGTTCTTACTTGAAAAAAACTTTTCAATAGTTTAAAAGGCAAACCAAAATTTTTTATCAAAGAACTTCTATTAAAGCCTGTTATATCTAACCCTTTAATTTCATAACCTGCTTGTGGTACTTTTTCCATTTCCATTTTCCCAGCTGCACCAACAAACAAGATTTCAATAGTTGGCTCTTGCAGTTTTAGTGCATTGGCAATGGCTATTGCAGGAAAAATATGACCTCCTGTACCTCCACCTGCTATGATAATTCGGCCTCCCCTCGCCCCTCCAAAGGAGGGGAATTTTGAAAACTCGTTTATATTATTATTCTCGTTCAATGTTCAATAATGTTATACAGTACAAGAGTGCGATACTTCGACTACGCTCAGTACAGGCTTAAGCAGCTTCATTTATATTCTACTGCTCGTTACACAACACTTGCTTCTTTATTTTCTTTTACCGTAATCAATGGCTCTAACACTGGTTCTTTACCTTCCATTTGCTCAACATTTCTTGCTACACTTAAAATAATTCCGATAGCTGCACAGGTAAATAAAAACGAACTTCCACCCATACTTACCAATGGCAACGTTACCCCTGTAACTGGCACTATGTTTACATTTACTGCCATGTTTGCAATGGCTTGAATGACCAATGTAAAACTGAGTGCCAATGCTAAAAAAGCTCCAAATGCATAAGGACATTTTCTAAATATTCTGATGCACCTAAATAGAAACGCCAGATAAATAAATATGATAAATGCTCCTCCTAACAAACCATATTCTTCTATGATAATACTATAGATAAAATCGTTATAAGCTTGTGGTAAAAAATTACGCTGCTCACTATTACCTGGCCCTTTACCCATTAATATGCCTCCTTTAGCAATTGCAATTTTTGCTTGTTGCACTTGATAAGGCGTTTCGGCATTACCTGCATAAATAAAGTCTTGTACACGTTTTACCCAAGTACCTACACGACCAACAGACTTTATTTTATCGGCCGATGCACTACTTCTTCGTTCAGCAATATCTTGTTTACCATCGTAGGTCAACACAGCCATTCCAATAATTAATCCCACTGGAATTAATGCCACTAGTATAGTCAATAAAATATGCTTAACACTTACTCTACCAATAAACATGAGTAACAATGATGTTGCACCTGTAAGCAAAGCATTACTTAGGTTAGCAGGCATTATAAGTGCACAAATAATTATTACCGGAATAACAATGGGCAAAAATCCTTTCTTAAAATCTTTAATTACCTCTTGCTTTTTGCTCATCATTTTAGAGATGTACATAAACAATGCAAGCTTTGCAAAATCGCTTGATTGAATTGTCATGTTAATGATGGGTAATTTTATCCAACGACTTCCTTCATTAATTTTTGTACCAAATAACCATGTGTACAATAACAAAGGAATGGCTGCATAAAATAATACTGTTGCAATTCTTGAAAACAAAGTGTAATTAATACGATGTAAGAAATACATCACAATTAAACCCAATACAGTGAACGATAATTGCTTAAACAAATACACTTCATTGTTGCCTTTATTCATTTTATATGCCAAAGAGCCGGTAGCACTATACACTACCAAAACAGAAATTAAAGCCAATAACAACACAATACCCCATATATATTTATCGCCATGGGTACGTTTCAATATTGCTTCTTTATTCAAAGAAGCAAATGAAATATCGGCCCCACCAAACCTCCCCAAAGGAGAGGCTTTAGCAGCTTGTGAATTTTGATATGTTGTGTTGTTTTCCAAATACAATATTTATTACTTCAATTCAACCATTCATTCTAATCTTCTACATTTATTCTCCCCCTTGGGGGAGTTAGAGGGGGCCTTACAATTCCTTCACTGCTTCTTTAAACTGCTTACCTCTATCTTCATAGTTTTTAAATAAATCAAAGCTTGCACAAGCCGGACTCAATAAAACCACATCGCCTTTTGTGCTTAATCTAAATGCTGCATTCACTGCTTTTTTTGCACTGTCTGTTTCAATAATTGTTGGCACTTTATCTTTAAAAGCTTCAATAATTTTTTTGTTATCTAAACCCATGCATACAATTGCTTTCACTTTTTGCTGTACCAATTCTTCCATTAACGTATAATCATTGCCCTTATCTGTACCACCCAAAATAAGTACAGTAGGTTTGTTCATACTTTCTAATGCAAACCAAGTGCTGTTAATATTGGTTGCTTTACTATCGTTAATAAACTCAACGCCACGAACGGTTGCAACAAATTCCATTCTATGCTCAAGGCTTTGAAAATCTTTTACCGCTTCACGAATTTTTTCTTTTCTAATGCCAATTGTGGCTGTTGCAATGCCTGCGGCCATGGTGTTATAATTGTTGTGTTTACCTTTTAGAGCAAAATCATAAATGCTCATACTTACTCTTTCTTCTTGAATGCGTAACATCATTTGATCGCCTTTAATGTAACCGCCTTTTTTTACTTCGTGTTTCATGGAAAATGGTAATGGGTTAGTATTTGGGTTTAATAACTCTAATTTTTTAGTAATTACTTCATCGTCTAAATTGTAAATGAAATAATCACTACTTGTTTGGTTTTTTATGATATTGAATTTTGCATTGATATAATTTTCGAACTGATAATTGTATCTGTCTAAATGATCTTCTGTTATATTTAGCAATACAGCTACGTCAGGACGAAAATTGATGATATCATCTAATTGAAAAGAACTGATTTCGGCCACATACCATTCTTTAGGATCTTCTGCCATTTGCTTAGCAATGCTGTAACCAATATTGCCTACTAATGCACAATTCAATCCAGCCGATTTGCAGATATGATAAATCAACGATGTACAAGTGCTTTTGCCATTGCTACCTGTAATACCAATGATTTTACTGCTGCCTTTAAATCTGTATGCCAATTCAAACTCACTAATCACCGTTATTCCTTTTGCTCGAATGGCTTTTACCATTTCGTTTTTATCGGGAATGCCAGGACTTTTCATGACTTCATTTGCATTCAAAATTTTTTCGTCAGTATGTGTACCTTCTTCAAATTCAATTCCGTTATCAAAGAGCTCTTGTTTATATTTTTCTTTTATAATTCCGCCATCGCTAACAAAAACTTCATAACCTTGTTGCTTTGCCAATAAGGCTGACCCTACTCCACTTTCACCTGCTCCAAGTATTACAAAACGATGTATCATTTTTTTATTTCACGCAACGAAGCAACGATTGCAACGAACGCTACGATGTTTATTTGTTATCTAATTTTTAATGTCATTATACTTGCTACTACCAACAACACAGTTATAATCCAGAACCTAATAGCAATTTTATTTTCATGATATCCCTTCTTTTGATAGTGATGATGCAATGGACTCATTAAGAAAACCCTTCTTCCTTCTCCATATTTTTTCTTGGTGTACTTGAAGTAGGAAACTTGAATAATTACACTCAAATTCTCAACTAAAAATATTCCGCAAAAAATAGGAATCAACCATTCTTTTCTAACAATAATGGCTAATGATGCAATGATTCCACCCAAAGCCAAACTTCCAGTATCGCCCATGAAAACCTGTGCTGGATAAGCATTGTACCATAAGAAGCCAATACATGCTCCTACAAATGCTGCAACAAAAATGCTTAACTCTCCAAGGTTGGGTATGTACATAATGTTTAAGTAATCGGCAAATTTGTAGTTGCCACTTACATATACAAAAACGCCAATACCAATTCCTATAATTGCACTTACACCAGCAGCCAATCCATCTAACCCATCTGTAAGATTTGCACCATTACTTACTGCAGTTATAATCAGTGTTACAATAAGTATATAAACAATCCAAGTAAACTTCTCTGCTCCATTACCCATCCAACTCACCAACTTGCTGTAATTGAATTCATGATTTTTCACAAATGGAATTGTTGTAATAGGTGTTTTCACACGTACAAACTTTTTCTCCACGCCATCAATTGTTCTAGTAAAAATGGTAGAGTCTTTAGTAAAATTTTCAGCAGCTTGTTTTTGATATGTTGCACCAATCACTTCACGTTCTACTGTAACAGAATTACTGAAGTATAATGTTGCACCAATGATGATTCCTAAACCAACTTGACCAATTATTTTAGAAATACCTGCTAACCCATCGCTATCTTTTTTCTTATAGGCTTCCCCTTTTTCTTTAGCCGCTTTTCTTGCTTTAATTTTAAAGTAATCATCTAAAAAACCAATGATACCCAACCATACAGTACATAATACCATTAATCTGATATATACTTTATCTAAATTGGCAAACAATAAAGTAGGAATTAAAATGCTTAATAAAATAATGATACCACCCATAGTTGGTGTGCCTTTCTTTTGCATTTGTCCTTCTAAACCTAAATCACGAACACTTTCGCCAATTTGCTTTTTTTGTAAATAAAGAATAATGCGTTTACCATATACTGTTGCTATAACAAGTGAAAGCAATACAGCCATTGCAATACGAAATGTTAGAAACTGAAATAAGCCAGCTCCTGGAACATTAAATTCTTGTTTTAGCCAAGTGAATAAATGGTATAACATATAAATAGTTGTTAGTTGCTAGATGACAGTTGACAGATATTATGTTCCACTGCTGTCATCTGTAATCTTAATACTGTTATCTTACTTTCCTAAAATCTCAAACATTTCTCTCAACACAGCTTTATCATCAAATGGATATTTTATTCCGTTGATATCTTGATATTTTTCATGGCCCTTACCTGCTACTAAAATGATATCTTCTTTATTGGCTAAGCTTACAGCCGTTTTAATGGCTTCTCTTCTATCGGCAATTGAAATGTATTTTCGTTTAGCAGCACTGGTTAACCCTTCTTCCATATCTCTCAAAATTTGATTAGGGTCTTCTGTTCTTGGATTATCGCTGGTGAGTATTACTCTATCACTTAAATCGCAAGCACTTTGAGCCATAATAGGGCGTTTGGTTTTATCTCTATCGCCTCCACAGCCTACTACTGTTATAATTTGCTCATGCCCTTTTCTTAATTTTTTTATAGTAGCCAATACATTTTCTAAAGCATCTGGAGTATGAGCATAATCTACAATTCCAATAATTAAATCATTACTAATAATGTAATCAAATCTTCCTTCAGCACCACTCAACATGCTTAATGCAGTTAATACTTCTTCAGGTTTTTCACCCAAGCAAACTGCTGCTCCATAAACTGCTAAAAGATTATATGCATTGAATTCGCCAATTAATCTAAAATGCACTTCTTTATCATTCACCAACATTTGCAAACCGGTTAATGCATTGTCTAAAATTTTTCCTTTAAACTCGGCAACGGTTTTTAAACTGTAGTAATACTTTTTTGCATGAGTATTCTGTAGCATTACTGTTCCTCTTTTGTCATCGGCATTGCTAATGGCAAATGAGGTTTCAGGTAAATCGTCAAAGAATTTTTTCTTTACCTTAATATATTCATCAAATGTTTTATGATAATCTAAATGATCATGTGTAATGTTGCTGAACAAGCCTCCAACAAAATGTAAACCAGTAACTCTATGTTGATGAATGGCATGACTGCTCACTTCCATAAAAACATAAGTACAACCTGCATCACCCATTTTAGCCAATAATGCATTTAAACTAACTGCATCAGGGGTTGTATGCGTAGATGGAATAATTTCTTCTGCAATTTGATTTTGAACGGTACTTATTAAACCACATTTATATCCCAACTGATTAAATAATTTGAATAATACAGTTGCAATAGTTGTTTTTCCATTGGTGCCTGTAACGCCTACCAACTTTACTTTTTTTGATGGTTCATTGTAAAAGTTGTGTGCCATAAAAGCAACAGCCTCATGTGAGTTTTGCACTTGTATGTAAGTAACTTCTTCGTTAAATACTTTTGGTAACATTTCACAAACAATTACACTAGCACCAAGCTCAATAGCTTTATCAAAGAACTTATGCCCATCGGTTTGCTCACCTTTTATGGCAACAAATACTGAGCCTTTACTCACTCTTCTAGAATCTATTTGAATATCATTCACCATAATATCGGTGCTGCCATGCACTTCTTTTAAGTGAACTTTATACAATATGTCTTGAAGTTTTCTCATATAACTATTTCTAGTCTTCTTTACAGAAGTTTTTATAATTTACATTCCTAATCCAATTGCTACAACTTGCCCTTTAGCAATTTTTTGCCCTGCTAAAATGGATTGTTGTACAACTTTACCTTTTCCTTTTACTTGTACTTTCAATCCAATACTTTCACAAAGCTGAATGGCATCTTTTAAGCCCATACTTTTTAAAGTTGGCATTACACTTACGTCAACCCGCTTACCATTCACTGAGAAATTATTTCTTGTTCCAGCTAAAGAAGCCCATTCATTTTCAATAGAACTTACATCTTTATAGTTTAAACCCAACTTACTACTTACATGTACTAAATCGTTCTTATAACCTGCATAACTGTATACAGAACTATCGGCTTTAGTACTTTCAACACTTTTAAAATTGGTTTCTCTTACATACGTAGTGTATAGTCGATCTGATATTTCTTTAAACACTGGTCCTGCAACACTTCCACCATAAAACACAGCAGCATGTGGCTTATTTTTAATAACCACTACAATAGTATATTGAGGATTATCGGCAGGGAAATAGCCTGCAAATGAACTTTGATAAATTTTATCTCCATAACCTCTATTACCATTTGCCACCAATGCTGTACCTGTTTTACCTGCTACTTTATAAGGCGAATTTTTAAATAATAGTTGTGCTGTACCTGCTGTACAAACGCCTTCTAAACAAGCTTTTAATTGTTGCAAGGTTTCATTGCTACAAATTTTTTCTTTCTTGATGGTTGGTTTAAATTCTTTTACAACCACCCCTTCTTCTTGTACTGCATGTAATAAATAAGGTTTCATCATTACACCATCATTGGCAACAGCGTTGTATAACATTAATGTTTGCAATGGAGTAATTGAAAGATTGTACCCAAATGACATCCAAGGCAACGTAGTAGCACTCCAAAACTTACTTCCTGGTTTGTAAATAACAGGTTTACGTTCACCCGTAATATCTATACCTGTTAATGTATCCATTTGTAAATTGCGTAAATGCTGAATAAACTTTGATGGTGTTGAGCTATAATTTGCCCAAGCCAATTTTGCCATACCTACATTGCTACTTAACTCAAATGCTTGTTTGATCGTAACATCGTTTCGTCCATGCTGCTCACTATCGTACACTGTTTCACCATTTATTTGCCATGCACCACCTTGTAAATTCACGGTATTATTCAAGTTCACTTTTTTGTCTTCTAACAAAGCAATCATTGTAGCTAACTTAAATGTTGAACCAGGTTCAGATGGATTAATAGCATAATTGAAATCTTCAAAATAGCTACCATCTGCTTTTTTACCTAGGTTAGCAATGGCTTTAATTTTTCCTGTTTTAGTTTCCATTACAAGTGCACAACCATTTTCTGCTTCATTATTAATCATCATTTTCAGTAAAGCATTTTCGGTTACTTCTTGAATGAAAACATCTAATGTGGTAACAATATCTTTTCCACTCTCAGGCTCAATTTGATAATCGTCTACAGGTACAGAAACGCCTCCTGCAATTGAACGTACCAAACGCTTACCTGTTCTACCTTTCAGCAAACTATCGTAACTCATTTCTAAACCCACTTTAAAAGAATCTCTAGCCAAACCAATGGTTCTAAAAGCCAGCATTTTATAAGGATTTAAACGAATACTTTTATTATCAGTTATAAATCCACTTTTGTTTCTCCCTAAACGCACCAATGGAAAGGTTTTCAACTCTTGATAATCTCTGTAAGAAATATTTTTCTTTAAAGAGTAGTACCTATTTTTTTCTTTAAACCCTTTTTGCAGCAATTGCTTATAAGCGTACTCCGATTTATCTTTAAACAACTTGCTTAAATAGTAACTCAAAGAATCTAAGTTTCCCCAAAATCGCTTACCACTCTTTTCTCTCAAGCCTTCTGCAGCAAAATCTATATATACATCAAATTGAGGAATGCTTGTGCTTAACATTTGACCATCTTCGCTATAAATAGTACCACGTTCGGCTTCTACTTCTTCAATGCGTTGATGCAAGCTGTCACTCATTCCTCTCCAATAAGCACCTTGCACTTGTTGTATATAAAATGCTTTTCCCAACACTACAAAACATATTACTACAATGCCAATAAAGCATAGATAAACTCTCCACAATATGTCTTTTTTTACATCCACTTTTACTGCTCTATTTCGTTTTTTCAACCTGTAAGCGTTGAGGCACTTCGGTACTAATTTTTAAGCCCAATGGCTCAGCAACTTTTAGTACTTGTGCTTCTTCACTTTTATACATCAATTCACTTTTTACTGTTTTATATTCAAACTGTAAGTCTCTAATTTCTTTTTGTGTTCTATCAATTGACCTTAAAGTTTTATCGGCCCAGTGCCCATTGGCTATATAAATAATGGCCAATAAGCTTAAGAAGAAAAAGAAATTCATATTACCAGTTAACCAAGTTGAATTAAAAAGACTGCCAATGTTTTTCAGCGAATTTTTTTTCTCATCTTCCTTAGTTTGATTTATATCTTTTTTGGTTTCAACCATAATTAATATCGTTCGGCAATTCTCAATTTTGCACTTCTGCTTCTAGTGTTTTGCTTTAACTCTGCATCGTTAGCAGTTAAAGGTTTTTTGGTAACTAGCTTCCAAATTTTTTCTTTCTCTACAGACAAAAAGGGGTTATCCGGCTCTTCTTCAAAACTGCCGTTGCGAAAAAAATTTTTCACTATCCTATCTTCTAAAGAATGAAAAGTAATAATGGCTGCTCGTCCACCTGGCTTAATAATGCTATTCAATTGTATCAGCATTTCTTTCAATGCTCCAACTTCATCATTCACCTCAATTCTTAAAGCCTGAAATACCTGAGCCAAGTACTTATTGGGATTTCCTTTCACTACCGAATAAATCAGCGTTTTAAATTGTGCAATGGTTTGATAAGGCAAACTATTTCTGTGTTGAACAATTTGTTTAGCCAATGTTTTTGCATTGGTAACTTCTCCATACACTTCAAACAATTTATGCAATTGTTGCTCGGTATAGGTTTGAATAATTGTTGCAGCAGTTGTTGGTGCACTTACGTCCATACGCATATCTAATGGCCCATCGAAACGAATAGAAAAACCTCTACTACCTTCATCAAACTGATGAGAGCTTACGCCTAAATCGGCTAAAACTCCATCAACTTGTTGCACTTTGTGTAAACGCAAAAAGCGTTGCAAGTGGCGAAAGTTGTGAGGCACAAAAACTACTCGTTCATCGGTAGGAATATTTTTTTGTGCATCAACATCTTGATCAAATGCAAACAACTTTCCATCGTTGCTTAATTGTTCTAAAATGCCTTTACTATGGCCACCACCACCAAACGTACAATCTACATACACACCATTGGGCTTAATTGCTAAACCTGCTAATGTTTCGTTGTAGAGAACAGGAATGTGATAATTAGAAGGTTGAGGGTTTAAGGTTGAAGGTTTAAGGTTGTGTGCTTCGTTCATGTTTGTTTTCATTTGTTTTACCTTATACCTTTTAACTTATGCCTGATCAACTTTTTCTGCCATCACATCTGCTGCTAAACTGCTGAATGCTTCGGGTGAAAAATCCTCAAAGAACTGTTTGTACTTACCAGAATCCCAGATATTTATTTTGTCGAGGTCGGCTGCAAGGGTGATATCCTTACTTAAACCAGCAAATTCTTTTAATTGAGGAGGCAACAATAATCTACCTGCACTATCCATTTCTACTTCTGTTGCTCCGCCTAAAAACAAACGTTTAAATTCTCTTACTTTTGGGTCGAAATCGTTTAGTTTACGAATTCGTGCAACAATGGGCTCCCAACTTGAGTAAGGATAAAGGGTTAAACATTTTTCAAATCCACGGCTAATAATCATACGGCTTTCCCCTTCCGGAAGCTGTTTTTTCAAACTGCCTGGAACAAGAAAACGACCTTTTGAGTCAATCGTTGCTTCGTATTCGCCGAGTAGATTTAGCATTTGTGAATAAGAAAAATGATTTTTACCATTTATTGACACAAAATAACACTTTTTCCCACTTCTAACCCTCAGTTAGATGTCTCTATTTATCCACAGGTGAAACTTGTGTTAAATCGTTGCTGTTATTGATTTTCAGCCCTAAAGCATCATTTTTAACCTGCTTAAAATGTGAATTACTGTGGAAAAGCAGTGAAATAGTGGATTTTAACAGTGATTATTGGCACCAAGTGGGAAAAATAAACCAAATAAATAGAGTATACTGTGCATAAATGGTAGAATTTTTAACAATTGTTACAGTAGAAAATGAAACTTTTAACCTTTCATGCCTTTTTGAAGAAAACAAAACAGAACCGAAAACCGTAAAAAATTGACCTAAAATCTGGATTTGTGGTAAAAAGTGGAAGTTTTTTGAAAACCGTTGCCACGGAAACACGGATTCTCACGGATTGCTTTAATACGCTTCACTACATTTGATTTAACAAGAAGTTACGGTAAGCGATTGTACTATTTCATGTAAAAACTACAGTCTTAATAAAATATGATATCTAAGAATTTAAAGAATTAAAATCGATGATCTGTAAAAAATATTCAGTGTTCATCCGTGCTTCTGTTGCAAAAAATTAAATAGCTGCTGAGTAATAGCAAAAATGCATTCCACTACTTTTGCTCCATGCACCCAAAAGATATTTCTATTATAGATTATACCTATCATTTACCCGATGAAAAAATTGCCAAATATCCTTTAGCCGAAAGAGATAGCAGCAAATTGCTGATATTTAAGAATGGAACAATGGAGACTTCGGTGTATAAAAATCTCCCTTCTTTTCTTCCAGAAAACACCACATTGGTATTTAACAATACTAAAGTGGTTGAAGCTAGGTTGTTGTTTGAAAAAAGTACTGGCAGTGTCATTGAAATTTTTTGTTTAGAACCCGATGAACGTTATGCCGATATTACAACAGCCATGCTGCAAAAAGAAAAAGTGTATTGGAAATGTTTGGTGGGTGGTGCAAAAAAATGGAAAGAAGATTTTTTATTAAAGCAAATTATTTACCAAGCAAATTCTATTGCATTACAAGCAACAATTGCTGAAAAAAGAAACGACTATTTTTTAATTGAATTAAGCTGGAACAATACCGATTTATCTTTTGCCGAAATTTTGCATGCTGCTGGTGTTATTCCCCTACCTCCTTATTTAAATAGAACGGCTGAAGAACAAGATAAAGCCACTTATCAAACCATTTATGCTAAACATGATGGTTCTGTAGCTGCACCAACTGCTGGCTTGCATTTTACAGAAAACTTATTGGCAGATTTAAGTAAAAAAAATATTCATCCTTTATATGTAACACTACATGTTGGTGCAGGAACTTTTAAACCAGTAAAGGCAGCCACCATGCATGAACATGAAATGCATGCTGAGTTTATTGATGTTACTAAAGCAGCAATAGAACAGTTGATCAACAGTCAAACTATTGTTGCAACTGGTACTACATCGTTAAGAACTATTGAGAGTTTGTATTGGATGGGAGTGAAAGTAAGGTGGATGGCAAAAGGCATAAGGCATAAGGAAGATGACGGAAGTGTGATGACAGTTGACAGAGAAGAGAAGGAAGAAGGTGGAAGGTGGAAGGAAGAAGATAGAAGAATTAAGCTTGAAGACATTGCTTTACAACAATGGGATGCTTATGAATTGCCCCAAGATATAGACAAACAAACAGCTTTACAAGCTTTATTGAATTGGATGAACGACAATCAACTAGAAAGAATTATTTGTAAAACGCAAATCATTATTGCCCCAGGTTATACTTTAAAAGTTGCTGATGGTTTGATTACCAATTTTCATCAACCACAATCTACCTTATTGTTATTGATTGCAGCTATTGTTGGTAATGAATGGAAAATCATTTACAACTATGCTTTAGCCAATGAGTTTAGGTTTTTAAGTTATGGCGATGGAAGTTTATTGTGGAAGTAAAATAGAAAAATTTTGCAAGGTTCCACTAATGGTTTGTGTCCTCACAAACCACAAAAGAATAAGTTAAAAATTTGGTTTGTAGAAACCCAAACTAAGGCTTAATAAAATTATAAGTATAGCAATAGAATAAGATTAACGAACTTTCTAGCTTTGTGGAAATTAGAAAACATTTTACATAATCTACAATCCAAAATAAATGTCTATGACAGCTCTCAAAAAAATTGTCACTTTAATACTTCTTTTGGCAAATACTTTTCTTTCGTGCATCAATTCTACCGAAAAAGAAAACAAGACCTCTGTCGATACAGGTATTGACTACACAAGAAATGAGCCTAGAATACTTAGTGATTCAATTGATTATAATACTTACAATGTAATAGTTATGCCTGATACTAGTTCTTGTAAAGGATTTAAAAACGGCAGAGTAATTACTAGAATTTTGAAACAAAAAAAGACTGTTTTACAAGAACTTGAAAGAGAAAGTGATATTATATATTTAAGGACTATAGATTCAATAAATCTGTGGGTTTGTAACTTACCTAAAGAATTTACGAAAAAAAACATAGGAGATACAATAGTTGTATCTGCATATGTTTATAATATATTCGGGGATGAAAAAGTATGGGGAGAACCAACAGTATTAACTGAAATTTTCTTGCCTAAGTTTATGTCCTTACAAATTGCAGGAAAGTAAATTAAGTCACATTCTAATACATGAATGAAAAGCCACATCTTTTAAATGTGGCTTTTTATTTATAAACTCATCATTTCTTTAAACTTTACGGTTTGTCGGCGGCTGACTTCAATTTTTTCGCCTCCTTTTAACTCCACCAATAAACCCCCATTAAAATAAGGTTCTATTTTTTCTATCCAACGCAAGTTGATGATGTGTTTTCTGTTGGCTCTAAAAAATGTTCTTTCGTCTAATCGTTCTTCTAACGCATTCAACGATTTTAAAATTAAAGGCTTGTTATTGGCAAAAAACACTTTGGCATAATTGCCCACACTTTCAAACAAACGGATTTCATGCAATTTTACAAACCAGCAACGTTCTCCATCTTTTACAAATACTTGATCTTCTTCTGTTAATGGACCACGATTATGTACGCCATTATTGGCTTGCTCTTTCTGAATTTCGTATTGTAATTTCTGAATGGCATCGCTCAAACGCTTCGGCTCAATGGGTTTCATTAAATAATCTAGGGCATTTACCTCAAAAGCTTTAATAGCATATTCATCGTAAGCGGTAGTAAAAATTACTCGAGGGGCTTTTTCAACTTCTGCCAATAAATCGAATCCAGTTTTACCGGGCATTTGAATATCTAAGAAGATTAGTTCAGGCACCAAAGATTCTATCTTTTCAATGCCTTCATCTACATTGGATGCTTCATCAATTACTTCAATATCGCCATGTTCTTGCAATAACTTTTTCAGTTCATTTCTTGCCAACCTTTCGTCATCGATTATAATTGTTTTAATTGCCATAAAGAGTGTATTGGTTTATAGGTTACTAAAATGAAATATCTCAATCAAAAATTTATTCCATCAATTATCTCATCATCACATTATCAAATTATCACATTATCAAATTACATAGCAACTGGCATTTCAACTTTAGCCTGTACTCTATTGCCTTGTATATCTTTCAATTCAAAACTTGCTTTATTACCAAACAATAGCTGTAATCTGTTTTGCGTACTTGAAATTCCAAAACCATCGGCATTATACGAACCATTTAATGTACCAGTATTTTGAACAACTAGTTCATGATGATTGCCTTTAAAATCAGATATAATTTTAATCAATCCACCTTCCTTGGTTTTACTAATGCCATGTTTAATAGCATTCTCTACCAAAGTTTGTAGCATCATAGGTGGCACAGGTTGGTCTAATGTATCTTCATCAATATCATACTCAATTTGTAATCTATCTTCAAAACGTATATGTTCTAAAGCCAAATAATCTTTTACAATATTTAGTTCACATTCTAAAGAAGTGGTTTCAGCTTTATCGGCCTGCATACTACTTCTCAATAAATTACTCAACTCTGTAATAGCTGTTCTAGCACGTTCTGGATTTTCATCTACCAATGCTCTAATACTATTAAGTGCATTGAAAATAAAATGGGGATTAATGTGCGATTTTATGGTTTTTAAAGCCAACTCCTTCACCAAACTTTCTAACTTAATTTTATCTACTTCTTGGTTTCTTGCATCTTCTACATAATGCCATAAATAATAAATGCTAGACCATACAAAGATGATTGGAGAAACATCAAATAAAGTATATAAAAATCGTAATCCAATATTGCCATTTAATTCTTTTCTGTACCAACCAAACCACTGAATTAATACACTACTCATAAAACTATAGGCCACACAGGTTAATACCACCAATAAAAAAAATATAGCCCACATATTACCTTTTAATGGTGGCAACAACTTGTATCGATGGATAAAAAAACGAAGAATATGGGTTAAAATTAAACCAAGAGAAATTAATAAAACAATGCGTTTCCAAAAAATAGCACTCAAATTTTGATCAAATAAATAAGCAAAAAACAACATAGTTAAGGCATACAAAAACCATCCACCCAATTGGCACATCCAATATTTTGCTTGTGTATTCTTCATATGCTTGTAAAAGTAAAATTCTTATGCAAAGTAGTAGTGCTTGTATATGATTAATGGTAAATTAAGTGGGTATTTGGTACAATTGTGGGTGAATAGGGCTAAACAATCCCCAATTATACTTGTTAAGTGAATAATTATAGGCTTTTGGCTGCCATAAAACATTATTTTTACAAAACAAAATTATTGATGAATGGAGATAACTCCCGGAAAATTGCTCAAAGCAATTAATAACCCAACCGACTTAAAAAAACTGAGCAAAGAACAATTACACCAAGTTTGCGACGAGTTACGTCAATATATTATTGATGTGGTGAGTGTGCATGGTGGTCATTTTGCTGCTAGTTTAGGTGTTGTTGAACTGAGTGTTGCACTACATTATATTTATAACACACCTTACGACCAATTGGTATGGGATGTAGGTCATCAAGCATATGGACATAAAATTTTAACTGGACGAAGGGACAATTTTGCTACCAACAGAAAGTATAAAGGTTTAAGTGGATTTCCGAAACGTAGCGAAAGTGAGTATGATACATTTGGTGTTGGTCACTCTTCTACTTCTATTTCAGCAGCATTGGGCATGGCTATGGCTGCAAAATATAAAGGTGAAAACAGAAAAAGTGTAGCCATTATTGGCGATGGAAGTATGACTGCAGGTATGGCTTTTGAAGCTATGAATCATGCAGGTGTTGCCGATGCTGATATGTTGGTAATTTTAAATGATAATGGTATTGGCATTGACCCAAATGTTGGTGCATTAAAAGAATACCTGACTGATATAACTACTAGCCCAACTTACAACAAAGTAAGAGATGATGTTTGGAAGTTGATGGGTAAATTACCAGTAGGAAAAACCTTTACACGAGAAATGGCTTCTAAATTAGAAGCTAGTGTAAAAGGAATGGTAAGTAAAAGCAGTAATTTGTTTGAAGCATTGAATTTTAGATATTTTGGGCCTATTGATGGTCATAATATTACCAAATTGGTAGATACTTTAAAAGATTTAAAAAATATTCCTGGTCCTAAATTGTTACATATTGTAACTGTAAAAGGCAAGGGTTATGCTTTGGCAGAAAAAGACCAAACTAAATGGCATGCACCAGGATTATTTGATAAGGTAACAGGAGAAATTTATAAGAAAATACCAACTGCACCACAGCCTCCAAAATACCAAGATGTATTTGGATTAACTATGATTGAGTTGGCCGAAATGAATGATAAAATAATGGCTGTAACTCCTGCAATGCCAAGTGGTTCTTCTTTAAAATACATGATGGAAAAAATGCCGAATAGAGCTTTTGATGTAGGCATTTGTGAACAACATGCAGCAACATTGAGTGCAGGTTTAGCCACACAAGGCATGAGGGTTTTTTGCAATATTTACTCCTCTTTTATGCAAAGAGCATACGATCAGGTGGTACATGATATTGCTATTCAAAAATTACCTGTAACACTTTGTTTAGATAGAGCAGGTTTGGTTGGAGATGATGGACCAACACATCATGGATGTTATGATATTCCTTATTTCCGTTGTATTCCAAATATGATTATCTCAGCTCCAATGAATGAGCAAGAGTTGAGAAACTTAATGTACACATCTCAATTAGAAAGCACCCAATATCCATTTGTAATTCGCTATCCTAGAGGCGAAGGTGTAATGCCAGATTGGAAAACACCTTTTGAAGCAATAGAAATTGGTAAAGGACGAAAATTGAAAGATGGAAAGGATATTGCCATTTTATCAATTGGTCATCCTGGAAACTTTGTACAAACTGCTATTAGAGAATTGAGAACCTTGGGCATTAATCCTGCACATTACGATATGCGTTTTGTAAAACCAATCGATGAAGCATTATTACATGAAGTATTTAGCAACTACGATAAAGTAATTACTATTGAAGATGGTACAATTGTAGGTGGTTTTGGTAGTGCAGTATTAGAATTTATGGCTGCCAACAACTATACAGCACAAATAAAAATGTTGGGTATTCCAGATAGATTAGTAGAACATGGTACACCTAAAGAATTACATAGAGAATGTGAGTACGATGCTCAAGCTGTTGTAGAAACAGTACAAATATTATTAAAAGATAAAGTATTTGCTACTACTATTGCAGGTTAATATTTTTATTGAATTGAATAAAAGGGCCATGATATTTTTCATGGCTTTTTTTATGGAAGCCCTATAAAATTGCATCTTTCTTCTATGAACAAAAGAAACGTACTAATAGCTATGATTTGTGGTGTAATTACCATTACATCAATTTATTTTTTACAAGAACAAAAGCCATTTGTACAGCAACCAATTTCTTTAAAGGCAACTACTTCCAACAAACTATATAATCAACTAAAACTACAAAAAAAATTAGCCGCTGCTAAAGTATTTATAGCTCAAAATAACTTAAGTACCCAATATTGTTTTTTAATAGATATGGCTTTGCCTAGTAATAAAAAAAGAATGTATGTATATCAGCTCAGCAACGATTCGATAGTAACCAAAGGATTGGTTGCACATGGCAGTTGTAATACTAGTTTTTTAAAAGAAGCAACATTTTCTAATACACCAGAATGTGGATGTAGTGCTTTTGGAAAATACAAAATAGGTTATAAATACAATGGTCAATTTGGAGAAGCTTTTAAACTGTATGGCTTAGACAGTAGCAATAGCAATGCTTTTAAACGATTTATAGTATTGCACTCGTACAGTTGTGTACCCAATGAAGAACCCAATTTCCCCATTTGTAATAGTTTGGGCTGCCCAATGGTTTCGCCCAATTTTTTAGATGAACTAAAAGTATACCTATCAAAAACCAATAAGCCCATTTTATTGTGGATGTTTCAATAAATTTAAAAAATACCAAATATTGGGTATTGCAATTTCAAAAGTTAGTTACTTACTTTACTTTTCTTAAAAAAACCTTCTGTATGAAAAAAAGTAAATTATTCATTCTAACCCTTTCAACTATTGTAGCATTCAACATACATGCTCAAGTAAAAGTAAAACCTACCAGTAAACAACCCAGTTTTAAAGGCTGTCAAACCATTGATCCTGTTAATAGTTTTGCGTTTGATACTAGCAAACCTACTAGAGGATTAGCGGACAATAATTTTTTATGGGATAATGGTAAAACTTTGAATGTAAAATTGATGAGCGGCAGTAAAAAGTTAAAAGATAAAGTAAAAAAATATGCCAGTGAGTGGGAAAAATATGGCAACCTCAAATTCAATTTTATTGAAGAAGGTGACGCTCAAATCAGAGTATATTTAGGTGATGGTTCAAAAGGGCATGGACATGTAACTATGGGCTTAGGAATTAGATGTTTAATGAGAGATGAGAATGAATTTACTATGCATTTTGACACTACTGCCTTAACTGTAGAACAACAATTAAAAGGCACGGTATTGCATGAATTTGGTCATGCATTGGGTTTAATGCATGAACACATGAGTCCTGTATCGGGTATTAAATGGAAAAAAGAAATGGTATATGGAAGAATGAAAGCTACACAAGGTTGGGATAAAGACATGACCGATGCACAACTGTTTCGTAAATACAATATCAGTTATACCAACGGAACAAAATACGACCCAAAATCAATCATGCATTATCCTATTACTCGTTGGGATACAGAAGATGGTTACGAAGTAAAATGGAATTATGAACTTTCAGAGGGTGATAAAGCATTAATACAAGCACTTTATCCTAAAAACAATCGTACTAACGAAGTTGCTAGAGTAGCTATTTCAAATCCTGGTAAAACAATTGTAGAAACAAGTACTACAAAAGATGGGGTGAGTGTTTATCCTTCTTTTAAAATTAGTTGTGCTGGCAAAGAAGCTAATTTGTATTATGTTAGTTTCATTTTAGATGAGAATAATCAATTCGTTTCTACAAATAGTAAGAATTTTAATATTAATAACAGGGCAGGAAATATTAAAACAGTAAAAATACCTGCTGGAACAGCACTTAGTATTAATAAAGAAAAGAAAGACTTTGAAATATTTTTTCCTAAAGAAGAATTGCCAACTAGCTTAACAGGTCAAAAAATTAAAGTGTGGTTTAGAATATTTTTAGTACAAGACGATGAAGTAAAAGAATTGATCACATTTATGCCTAGCAGTACTATAGTAGTTAAGTAAAAAGTAATTGCTATTTAAATTATATAAAAATGAGACATGCAAAGTTGTATGTCTCATTTTTATTCTTTCTTCAATGTAAATCCAGTTGTTACAATACCAATTCCTGTTAATTGAATAGTTCCTGTTCTAGTTTGTGTTTGTTTGTCTTTTGGAAATAAATCGTCCATCATTTTTTCCATTGGCTTAGGTGCAAAACTTCTTACAGTAGTTTTTTCAAAAGAAGGCCGTAAGTCTATTGGTTGTGTAGTGAAAATAACTTTTAAAAACTCTTTCCCTGTTAAACTTGTAGAGTCAGCAAACATAGGGATGTTAATGGTTTGACCTTTTCTTATTGAATAATCAGCTGCAAACATTAAGGTATCAGGCACTAAAACTTTTACTTGATTATTGGGCAATAAATCTAAAATAGTATAATATAATTCTCCATCATAATTGCTAGTTAATACTAAACTAAAATCGTCGTTTGGATACAATACAATTTCTCCACCCGTGGGTTTTCTTTTATCAGGAATAATTGCTGCCTTCACCCAAGATGCTAATTGACCTCCATCTTCCATTTTTCTTAAGTACCTAATTCGCATGCCTTGCTTAATATCTTCTAACAATAATTGCATATCAGCAACACTTAAACTATCGCCTTTTGTTACTTTAGTGGTAAATCGTATGCTATCATTTTTTTCAATTAAGAACACTTCGTATGCATCATTTGCTTCGTTAATATCAATGGTATAATCTGGATTCTCATTGGCTGTTAAAAAAGCCTGCGGTTGTAAAAAGTTAGCCAATTGTTGCTCTAAACTATTGACTTTTGTTTTGTTTTGAATGCTGTATGAAGCAGCAATTGAACCATAACTTAATCCATCAATTTTAACTTCATAATTATGTGGCTTTGCCAATCTTTTTGTTGCAACACATTTACTTTGAAAACTATTTACTTCTTGTACAATCGCTGTAGTAAAAAGCTCTTCACTACCTTGTATGTAAACTTTTAAAGTTGTACCCACATGCACATTATGAAATAACCCTCTGCTTATAAAAAAAGTAGTATCGTTAAACCCATTATCAGCATTATTCAACAATAGATCGGCTGTAATAATTTCACGTAATGGGATATATTGATTGCTGAATACTTTTAATGCTCCATTACCCTCAAACATAGGAATTTGAGCAGGTTCATCGGCTTGAATAATTGTCTTTACTTTTTGAAATAACAATTGATAATTACAATTGGTAGGCAAACTCGTTATAGCTTTTGCAAAAGCATAAGAGAGTGAACCAACATTATTGCCTTTATCATCTTTGGTTTCCCTATTTACTTGATTAGGACTACTGCCACTAAACACCACTAAAGAACCCATATCAGTTCCCATATTTTCTAATAAACCAACTTCAGGATTTTTACTTAAATCTATTACCACATTGGGTTTATAATTATATTGCTGCAAAGGAACAGGATCACCTCTTACAATGCCTGCACTTCGTGTTGCTGTACCACTATGGCAAGCATCAATCAGCACTACAACACTTCCTTGTTCTCCAACATTTTTTCTAATAGCCAATAATTTATCGGCTAACAAATCGTCTCTAAAATGTTTTTCCCCCTTATAATCCACTTGATCCCATTTACCTTTTGCATCGTAAGGAATGAGTGCTTCATCGTAACCATCTGCTTCATCTAAAATGCCATCTGTTTTAGAATCTTGAATTTGTTGTCCATGTCCAGAAAAATGAAAATACACAATATCGCCTTTAGAAGCTTTTTTAGCCAATGCATCTAAAGCCTTTACCATAGCAGCTTTGGTAGCTTGTGCATCTCTGAGTGTGTCAATATTATTTAAAGCAAAACCATTTTTTTGCAATGCTTCACGTATATAAATTAAATCTCTATGAGCATTTAAATTTTTCCAATCTCGTTGATTGGGATCGTATTTACCAACTGCAACAATGAGTGCAATTTTCTTTTGTGCAAATGAAGAAACTGTACACAATATCAATATAATATTGATGGTAAATAATATTGTACGTTGCATAGTGATGGATTTATGATATTTCAAATTTACATAACCAACAGCATTAGTTCAACCAATAACTTATTCATCGTTATTATTTTGCTTTTCCTTCGCTTTCAACAAATTTTCTTTTAATAAACTATTCTTTTTGTAAGAAGCCAATTCAATATTTAATTCATCTAATTGAGATTTGGTGGGTGTTGCAAAACATTTTTCTAAATTGGGTTTACCAGCATTTACCCAAGCTGTAAACCAACAATTGGCAATCATTTCACTACTTAAAATGAGTTGTTGATTAATAGAATTTTTCAATGCTACATGATAAGCTTTTGCAAAAGCACTTGTGTAATTTTTTACTTCTTTGCCTCTTCTTATTTGCGTTCTATATTTTGTTTCTTCACTCATGGTTTTTGAAACTTCTTTTTCTTGCAGCAATAATTCATTTACCAACTTATGAGATTGTCTAACCGTTTGCCAAATTGCTGCATCCATATTTTTAATATAGATAGCTGAATGTGGTGTATATAAATTAAAATTAGCTAATTCAATTTCGGGTATCATAGATTCCCATAAACTATGAATGCCTTTTTGGTTGGTGAGTTGTCCATCGTAATTTAAAGTTGTGTGCAAAGGCACATGAGCATCGGCAATGTAATGACCTAAATCTGCTGCATAAAACAAAATACTATCCTTATTACCTTGTTTAAAAGCATTGGTTAATTTAGCTTGAACATCAGCAATTACATAAGGAACGTAACCATATTTTTTTAATGTATCAATAGAATATTTTTTAACTGCAGCTTGCCATTTTGTAGGCATAGTTAAAGCAGCATTTTTTCCATACGCTTCAAAATCTATAAAGTGTTTGGTTTCTTCTGTTGGATCTTGCTTTTTTCTAGTATCGGGTCTAACAGAATGTTTAATTAAATAATCGGCATTGGCATAAAAAAAGTCTTGCATGGGCTTGGGCAATTGGTAAATAGCCAACTGATGAACGGTTCTATGCACTAAAAAGCCCCAACTACAAAAAGCCAAACAACCAATTAATATAATATTACACAATAGTTTATTCTTCAATGAATTCTGCATAATTTTTGTAGGTTTACTAATATTTTGTAAGATTTTTAAACAATGCACTACATACTGTGCAAGTGTAAACAAATATTCAACCAAAAAATAAAAAATTACTATGAGTAAACTATTAGAGCTACAAAACTTACAAAAGTTTTTTGCTACTCAAAAAGCAGTAGATGATATTAGTTTTAGTATTGAAAAGGGCAGCATATTTGGTTTATTGGGTCCTAACGGAGCTGGTAAAACCACTTTAATTAGAATGATTACGGGAATATTTTATCCCGATGCAGGTAATATAGTTTTTGATGGAAAAAATTTTGATGCCATTAACGATGCCATTAAAATTGGTTATATGCCCGAAGAACGTGGTTTGTACAAAAAAATGAAAATTGGTGAGCAAGCTTTGTACCTAGCACAACTAAAAGGCTTAAGTAAAACCGAAGCCATGGAAAAAATTAAATGGTGGTTTAAGCGTTTAGAAATGGAAACCTGGTGGAATAAAAAAGTAGAAGACTTAAGTAAAGGCATGAGCCAAAAACTGCAATTTGTAATTACCGTTTTACACGAACCCAAATTAATTATACTAGATGAACCTTTTAGTGGTTTAGACCCTGTAAATGCCAATTTAATTAAAGATGAAATTTATGGACTGGCACAACGTGGTAGTACCATTATTTTTAGTACTCACCGTATGGAGCAGGTTGAAGAAATTTGTGATCACATTGTATTGGTGAACTTAGGAAAGAAAATTTTAGATGGAACTGTGCATGATGTTAAGCAACAGTTTAAAGAAAATAAATACAGTATTAAATTACAAGAAGTACCCGCAGGAATCAATAGTCAAGCATTTATTGTAGATGAGCAAAAAGCCAATGCATTAACTGTTAGAATTAATGATGGTTATAAAAGTAATGATGTATTGAAATACTTTTTAGATCAGCAATTAACCATTGAATCGTTCAATGAAATATTACCAAGTTTAAATGAAATATTTATTGGATTGGTTGAAAATACAAAAGCAAAAACAAGGGCATTTCAACCTGTTGAATAAAAATATATAGTACATCCCGATAGCTATCGGGAGTGCGACGCCACTGCGGTTGAGCCATGCACTAAAGCTTAGTTCAAAAAAAATAAAAATTATAAACTTAATTTATGAGCAAAATATTAATTATATCGAAACGTGAATTTTTAAGCAGGGTTCAAAAGAAAACCTTCTTGCTTACAACTATTGGTTTACCTATTTTAATTTTTGGTTTTTATGCTTTGATTATTTATTTCTCTGTAAAAAGCAGCGATAATTTTACCATTGCAGTTGCCGATGAAGCCAATGTGTTTAATGGAAAACTAGCCAATAAAGACAATGAAATTATTTTCAAATTTGTGCAAGGCGAAAACCCTACAACGCTGAATAAGCAAGTAACCGATAAAAAAATTGATGCATTTGTTTATATACCGAAAACATTTGACATCAGCACTACCAAAGATTCGTTGCAAATTATTTCTGGGAAAAGTATTGGTTTAATGACCAGAGAAAAAATTGAACGAAGAATAAAAAATGCTATTGAAGAAAAGAAAATGTTGGCTAGTAGTGGCTTAACAAAAGCTCAGTTAGATAGTTTACAAAAAACCAATGAAATTACTTTTGCATCTACCGAAGGCAAAAAAGATAGTGATACCAAAGCTGGACTTAGTTATGGTGTTGGATTTATTTCGGGCTTCTTAATTTATATTATTTTATTTATTTATGGAAGCATGGTAATGAGAGGTGTAATGGAAGAAAAAACCAATCGTATTGCTGAAGTAATTGTAAGCAGTGTAAAACCATTTCAACTAATGATGGGTAAGATTATTGGTATTGGTACAGTAGGCTTAGTGCAGTTTTTAATTTGGATTATTTTAATGGTAGGTGTTCAGTTTTTATTACCACTTATTTTTCCTGATATGATGGGGCAAATGCAAAATGCACCTATGCAACCTGGTATGGCTGGAGCTGGAAATGCAGTACAACAAAGTGGAGCATTGGCAGGCATTATGAACGGATTGAGTCAAATTAATTGGCCACTTATTTTGGGTTGCTTTATTTTCTATTTCTTAGGTGGTTACTTTTTATATTCCTCTTTATTTGCTGCTGTTGGTAGTACTGTAAACGAAGATCCACAAGATGCACAAAGTTTAATGTTACCTATTACTATGCCTATCATTTTTGCAATGGTAATTATGACCAAAGCAGTAAATGACCCAAACAGTAGCTTAGCAGTTTTTGGTAGTATTTTTCCTTTAACCTCTCCTATTGTTATGATGGCAAGAATTGCACATGGCGTACCTGATGGTGTTACAGTTATTCAATTAATTGCTAGTATGGTTTGTTTGGTATTAGGCTTTTTAGGTACTACCTGGTTAGCAGGAAAAATTTACAGAACTGGTATTTTAATGTATGGTAAAAAAGCAACTTGGAAAACTATGTGGCAATGGGCTTTTAGAAAGAATTAATATCATTCCGAGGAACGAGGAATCTCACTTCAACTTTGAGATGTTTCCTATCGTCGACAAAACATAAAATATTCACCGATGTACCCAATAGACGGTATTGCATTTGTGCAATACCGTTTTTACTTTAGCCATTCTTTAAACATGAAAATAATTACACTTACACTTTTACTATTTACTGCATTTTTTACCAAAGCTCAACCTTCGGTAGATAGTATTTTAAGTGCTGCCAACAATCATTTAGCACTGAAAGAAATGAATGCTGTAATTCGAGTACTAGATAAATCAATTACTACATTTCCGAATGATAGAAACAAACAATCGGCTTTAAAAATGTTGAGTAGTGCTTACAAAGCAAAAGGAGATGACGCAAAGGCATTGGCAACTTTTCAGCAAATGATGGTATTAAAAGATAGTTTAATTACCATTGAAACCAATACTACTATTGATGCATTAAAAGCCAACTACGAAGCCGATAAACAAGCCAAAGAACTGGAATTACAAAAAGCAAAAATTAAGCAACAACAAATTATAATTACAGCCATTTCAGTTGGAGCAGTTTTACTCATTGCTGTACTATTTCTCATTTATAAAAGAAAACAAACAGCTTTAAAGAACCAAATGCAAACGGCTATTTTGCAAGAAAAAAACTTAGCTGCAATGGCAGTTTTAGCTGCTGAAGAAAAAGAACGTAAACGTATTGCAAGTGATTTGCATGATGGAATTGGACAAATGATGAGTGCAGTAAAAATGAACTTATCAAGCCTTGCATCTAAAATTAATATTGCTCAAGAACAAGATGCTGCCTTACTAGATAAAACATTGGCATTGGTAGATGAAAGCTGCAAAGAGTTAAGAAGTGTAAGCCATAATATGATGCCCAATGCATTGCTAAAATCTGGTTTATCATCGGCTGTGAAAACTTTTTTAGATAAACTAGATCACAAACAACTGAAAGTAAATTTACATACCGAAGGTTTAGAAAATAGATTACCTGATACTATGGAAATTGTATTATACAGAGTAATTCAAGAAATGGTGAATAATGTAATTAAACATTCAAAAGCCAATCAATTAGATATTTCTTTAATTAAAGATTCTGATGGCATTAGCTGTACCATTGAAGATAATGGCATTGGATTTTCGATAAATAATAATCAACATAATAATGGAATAGGCTTAAAAAACATGAAAGCCAGAATTACCTATTTAGAAGGTAGTATTGAATGGGATTCTACCATTAATAAAGGCACATTGGTTGCAATACATGTTCCTGTAGTTAAATAATTAATGTAGTTGGGTTATAAATAAAAAATCCTGTACTCATAATGAGTACAGGATTTTTTATGAACTAATCTAAATGTTTTATTTAATGAAAGACAAACTACTAATTACTCCTTCTCTAATATGGCTAATTGTATAACTGCCTTTAGGCAAATTTGCTACTGAAATTGTAGTTTGCATAGTACCCTCAGCTAAAAAAATGTTTTTAATTAATCTTCCAGTTACTGTATAAATATTTAAAACATCTTTACTTTTTACTAATGGATGTGTAACTACCATTTGATCAGTTACAGGATTTGGATAAAGTGAAAACTCAACAGCTTTTCTAGATTGAACAAATACAATTTGGCTGTACTTATTTTTACCATCTTTATCTACCATTTTCAATCGGTAATATTGTTTTTCAGCAGTTAAAGAAGCATCAAAAAAGTTATAATTGGTTTCTCTACCATTCACTGACTTACTATTTATAATTGCCAATGTTGAAAACTCAGTACCATTTGTACTTTTCTCTAATTGATAATAATTAAAGTTGGTTTCGTTGATAGATGTCCAATTTAATTCAACTCCATTTTTGATGGGTTTTGCATTAAAAGATTTTAAAGTAGTTGGCAAAACTGCAAATAAATTAGGCCAAGTGGTATCTACTACAATATTATCAATTGTGCCAGAAGCACCAGCAGTTGCAGCACCTTGTCTAATTGCAATTGCTCCTAAAGAAGTAGCATCGGTATTAGCAGTAATGTTTAATAACCCTGAAGATGGTTCAACATCTGGCAAACCTGTTGCAGCATCAAATACAAATAGTGAAGCAATATCATTGGTTGTACCATCTGGATTAAAAGCATATTTTAGCACCACACAATAAGTAGTATTTAAGTCGAATAGGGTGGTTGAATAAGGTACAGCACCACCATTATTTTTCATTAACCCAAAGTTGATATTTGTTCCATTCAATTTTACAAACACTCTTCCAACAAACGTATTGGTAGTTACTGTTGGCATAAAATGGAAGAAGTAATCACCCGTTGCCTGTGCTGCTGTAAAGTTTACTAAAAACGCTGCATACAAGTTATTACTTGTAACAGGTGAAGATAATGCAGCAGTAATATCTTGACCAGTATTTAAAATATTTAATCTACCGCCTACTGAGGTGAAGTTTGGAAAAATTAAACTACTATCTGGATTGTACTGAATAACATTAACCGTAGATACAGTTGTGTTTTGTAACCAAGTTCCTGTTGATAGAGTGATTATAGAACCTGCTGTTGCACCATAATTAAAATGTTCTCTAAACAACGGTTGAGCATAACTGCTTATAGAAATACAACATACAGTAATGAGTGTAAAAATTTGTCTCATGTTATTTGTTTGGTTTGTGTGAAAATAATGAATTGTCAACAAAGAAAATATTGAAATTTGGAAAAACCTAACCCCTAATTGTAACTATGGGCACGTTTTAATTACAATTACAAATTAATTAAACTAAGTTTTAGACTATCTACTACAGCCTTAACAGCAGGCTTAGTTGTTCCAGTATATTCTATAACTAACAATTGTGGTTGTGTTTCAATAATATTATTTGAAATGAAATATGGATAATTAAAATCAATTGAAATTACTACATACCTCAATTTTTGGTGGGGTAGTTTCAACTGTTCTAACAAACTAAACTTTTCTTTTTTATCTATTTCTTGAACAAACTTTTCAGCAGGTTTTATTTTATGCTGTAAGTAATAATCAATGGCCAAGAGTTGGTGCAATATTGAATCGTTAGCAAAATTCACTTGAATAAAATCATTGGCAATATTATAAATATCCATTGCAGTGTAAGAAAAGAAACTACTGCGTTGTTCAAAATACTTTCCTAATCCTAATAAAAAATCAAAAATGCTATAATTAGCTGTAACGTAAGTTAAGGTATGCACCAACCTTTTTTTATTCCAATAAATTTCTAAAGCATGTTCTAGTTTTACAATATCGGCTAATTCTTGTTCACTTAAATAATTGCTTTTAATAATTTGATAAGGAGCTACAGGATCAAAAACATAACCATATTGTTCGTATTTATCACGAACAGGAGTTCCTTTTAAAAACTTTAAAAAACCTAATTGCAATTCGGGTGGATATAATTTAAACACTTCTTCAAAACTGTGTTTTGTATCTTCCCAATAATCTAAAGGCAAGCCCACAATTAAATCTAAATGCATTTCTACATGGTCTTTTAATTGCAGAATTACTTCTTTGGTTTTCTCAAAATTTTGTTTTCGGCTAACTTCTAAGTTGGCTTTTTGGTTTACGGTTTGAATACCAATTTCAAAACGAAACATGCCTTTAGGCACTTTATCTTTTATAAACTGCATAATTGCAGGATGTAAAATATCGGCTGTTATTTCAAACTGAAAAACATTATCGGGTTGTGCATGATCTAAAATAAATTGAAATATTTCTAATGTAAAATCCTTTTTAACATTAAAAGTTCTATCTAAAAATTTAATGGTTTTACCATACGTCATTAAAAACAACAAATTGCTTTTAATATGTTCCATTGGCAAATAACGAACCCTATTATCTAAACTTGCTAAACAAAATTCACACTTATAGGGGCACCCTCTTGAGGTTTCAATATACAATACTCTATTAAGTAAGGTAGTTACATCATCATTTTGATAAGGATTGGTATTGGCATACAATTCTAAATCAAAATTTGCTGGGTGTTGATGATATTGTATTTCACCATTTTGTTTAGATACAATATTAGCTACGTTTTCAACTAAAGGATATTGTTGCAGAAATTGAGTAAAAGGAATTTCTCCTTCACCAACAACAATATAATCAATAGATGACAATTGAATTACGTCGTGCCAATCGTAAGTAACTTCTGGTCCACCCAACAAAATTTTAGTAGTTGGGTTAATGGTTTTAATTAAGTTAGCAACAGCTAATGTTTGAGTAATATTCCAGATATAACAACTAAAACAAACCACTTCAAAATTGCTACAATACAAAGCTATTTCTTGTTGATCTTCTTTAATGGTAAATTCTTTCCAGCTTAATCGTTCATCTGTTTTATTCAATTCATACAACAAACGTATAGCCAAATTCATATGAATGTATTTGGCATTAAGGGTAGTTAATAAAAAACGTTGTTGTTGCATGCTGCAATAGTAATTATTTCTTTGATTATTATGGCATTACAGTAATACACTTTTCTACTTGCTCGGTAAATACGCCTATTGGTTTAATAAAATCTGCATATTCATTTTCTTTTAATACCAATTGAACAGCTGATAATGAACTTGCGTCAACTGCAATTAGTAAACCTCCGTTTGTTTGTGGATCGGGTAATGTTTGAAAAGCTTCCATTACATTTACACCAGTTTCAAACTTTACTTTTTGGTTGTACCCATTCCAGTTTCTATAAGTTGCATCGGGCACAACTCGTTGTGCTAAATAAGTTTGAATTTCTTTTAAAATTGGAATTTTATTATAAAAAATATTAGCACTACAATTACTTCCTTCAGCCATTTCAATTAAATGACCTAATAAACCAAAACCTGTAACATCGGTTAATGCAGTAACGCCTTCAATTTTACCTAACGCCTCTCCTATTTTGTTCAATTGAATGAGCTGTTGATGCAATGTTTCAAGATGCGATTGCTCAATTAAATTTCTTTTAGCAGCAGTTGCCAAAATACCTACTCCAATAGGTTTGGTTAATAAAAGTAAGTCGCCAGGTTTTGCTGTATTGTTTTGTTTTAAATGATTTAAAGCAACTTTTCCGTTTACACTTAACCCAAAAATGGGTTCAAGTGAATCGATGCTATGACCACCAGCTAAAGGAATACCGGCTTGCTTGCAAATAGTTCTTGCTCCAGCCAACACTTGTTGTGCAAGTGTTGCAGGTAATTTATCTAATGGCCATCCTAAAATTGCTAAAGCCATCATTGGAGTTCCGCCCATTGCATACACATCGCTAATAGCATTGGCTGCAGCTACTTGTCCAAACACAAAAGCATCATCTACAATAGGAGTAAAAAAATCTGTTGTACTAATGAGAGCTTCGGTATTGTTGAGTTGATAAACAGCAGCATCATCTTTAGTACTATTGCCTACCAAAAGTTGAGGGTAATCTTCTTGCAAAGCTCCACTTAAAATAGTTTCTAAAACTTGTGGAGCAATTTTACAACCACAGCCTGCACCATGTGCAAACTGTGTTAAACGTATCGGTTCGTTCGTATTCATTTTAAATAGCTTGATTTTTCCATTCTATTAATACTTGAGCGTTTTGTTCAGGATTAATATCGGGTAATTGAATTTTAATTAAATGTTGTTCGTCGGCTAGTTTACTTCTTTCGTAATATTTATCATAATACTTTAAGAGTATTTCAAAACAAGCTTCCACATTATCTTCTAACAAAAAATTGATAGCCGTTTTTGTTTCTAAGCCTCCCAATCTTTTTTTAATTCTAAGAATGGCGTTGACTAAATCTATTTTCTCGAATTTACCATACGAAGAAAGAATAAATGCCAATCTTTTTTCAAATGTAATATCTACAAACACATAGGTTGCTGCTTTCATTTGTTTAAAAAACGAAGTTGGAATATTGATATTACCAATACGCTGACTTTCGGATTCTAACCAAATACATGGATGACTATTTGCATTCAACTGTTCAACACCATGACGTAAAGCCGTTATCAAATTATTTTCAAACATTTCAACACTTGGTTGTACTGGCATTCCTAAATTACCAAAAGCCGAACCTTTATGATTGGCCAATGCTTCTAAATCAATTACCACAGCACCTTTTTTTTGCATCATTTGTAAAGTCTCTGTTTTTGCACTACCAGTATAACCACCTACAATTTGCAAAGGATAACTTACCTCAAATTGTTTTAAAACCCAATTTCTGTATGCTTTATATCCACCTTCTAAAGTGTACACTTTAAAGCCATATAAATCTAATAACCATGCAATTGCTGCACTACGCATACCACCACGCCAACAATGTACCAAAATGGTTTTATTATTTCTTTTTTTCAATACATCTTCAACAGTTAGAATAATCTTCTTCATGTTAGGACCGAAATAATCTAATCCTATTTTAATAGCATCTTCTCTGCTTTGTTGTTTATAAGTAGTACCAACTACTTTTCTTTCTTCATCGTTAAATAATGGAAGTGAAAATGCTCCAGGAATATGAGCATGGGCAAACTCAGATGGGCTTCTAACATCGGCAATAGGATATTGTTGAGAGAGTTGTACAAATTCATCTACAGTAATGCGTTTCATTGCCATAGAACAAATGTATTTGATTTACGGTTCGCAATGTAAAAGCAAAGAAATTTGTAGAATAAAAAAACTTACTAAAGGTTAAATTATTTGAACTGAAAAACTTAGCAATTCAATTGAATAAGACCAATTGTGAAAACTGAAATAAATTTATCTGATTACCGAATTAACTTTCATCGAAAGAAAATACACAAATACTAATGTTCATGAGCCATTTCGGCATAATACATTTCATGCAATATTTGCTCTTGCTCAATCAGCATTGATAAAAATTGATCACCTTTTATAATTGATTGATGAGCTAACTTTTTATAATATTCTATGCCCTCTTTTAAATTATGTACAAAGTTGGCTAAGTATTTTTCTTTCTTTACATCGGGTTGTATATTGTATTCTTCAAGCAACTCTTGTAAATAGTTGATATATAATTTTAGTTCGGCAATAAAAAAATGAGGTCGGTTTGTAGCTTTTATAATATTCGTTCTACCATAAATATGATCTACCATAGTTTTCAATGAAACAACAGTAGAAAAGTGAACAATATTTGGTCCAGGGCAAATATTTACAGCAGTATATTTTGGTACAAAGCTTTGATTGTATTGAATAGCAGCCGAATTGCTTAAACCAATACACAAACACTCTTTTGCTAACACTTGCTGCAATTGTTTTTTATACTCAAGCTCAGGCAAGTTTTGTTTTTGTAAATCTTCAATTTTTAATTGTTGATATTTTACCGATGCAGTACAAATAGGTTCTGTTGTAAACTCAGTGTTCAATGCCAAATGTTTTTCGGTACAAGGGCTTCCGGGCTTACCCTTATTAATTCGTTGCAGTTTTTCTTGTTCGGCTGTAGTGCCTTTTAAATAATGAAAACGAACACCTAGTGGAGAGTTATAGCTTAACTCAATATCTTTTGTGGTAGCTGCACAAAGTAAGTCTAATGTTGCTTTATCTACTGTAGTAGCTTCAGGTACTAATAAAAAAGGAGTGCCCCAACCAGTACTTTGTATGTTATACTGTTCATGCAAAAAATCATCTTCTTCATGGGTGCCAATTCCACCTTGAACTGAAAAACTCATGGCTGGTGCATACAAAAATTGTTTGCCTGTTTTATTAGCAATAGCTACTTGATAAATTTCAAACAACGATGCGATAAGTTCATCTTTCTTAACTTTAAACTCATCTAAAATTGCACCTAATAAAAAACCATCTGTTGCAAAAGCATGACCACCACAGTTTAAGCCAGATTCTATTCTAAACTCACTTACCCAAATGCCTTTCTTGGCTAAATATTTTCCTTGAATTAATGCCGATCTATAATCACTCACTTTAATAATTACCCGTTTATCAAAACTGCCATCTTCATTGGGTTCAAAAGCTGTACACTTTTCTAAATAATTGTATAATCTAGGATTTAATCCAGCCGAAAAAACTATAGCTGAATTTTTTAAATTACTGTTGGCATAACCTCTTAATGCAGCAACAGCATCTGATCCATCTTCTACTACAACTCCATTGTTGCTATTGTTTTTATCAACCTTTGTCATAATATTTACATCTATACTACCTGCAACAATTTTACTTCTTAAATAGTTTTGAAATTGTTTTATTTCTGTTTCATTATCCAACTTCAACATATTAAAATACATGCTACGTAATGGATGTGTAGAAGGCAACATTTCAAAATATTGAGTAATAGAAGTATTGGCAACAAAATTTTCTTGCTTCATTTTGGCGATTTGTTGTTGCACAATTCGTTGTACCAAGTTTAAGTAATCAGTAATTCGTTTGGCTCTATAATCTTCTTCATTCGTGTTAATAGGTGTATAGCTTTCATTTATGGTTGCATAGTAATATTTACGCATCATTTCAATTAAATGATCTTCTACAATAGATATTACCGATGCTATACCATATTTAGCCACTTTAATTGGCGAATCTATTGTATAGGCTAAACCCATTACAGGAATATGAAAACGGTGTGTTGGTGAAGAAGCCATATCAATCAAATGTTATAAATTATTAAATGTGTTGATGTAAAATCTAAGAAAGTATTCTACACTACCACAAAATCAATCATTTTGAACTAGATTTAAAATGACACAAATCATATAATCTTATTTTTAAGAAACAACTAATATGATTGTTTAAAGAAAAGAATGACTGTTTAACTGCAAATTGTAATGAATCAACTCAACCTGCCATTGATGTACCAACTATTTTTTACTCCTTTTTGCAATAAGATTTTACAGAGTTTGCTACACTTCAAACAACTAAAAAAACTGTATATAAAATTCAAAAAAGAGGTTTGAAAAAAACATAGATCTCATCTACTAGATAATCCTTTTAAAAGGATTTAATAAAATCAAAACATTATTACATCGTTTGAATACTTAGTTTTAGATTTACTATTCATTTCAATAACATTTATCTAATGACAGTATTTTTTATACAGCTTAAGCAAATATTAATACACAACAACTTTAAAAAAGCAATTGCATTTTTTGTTTTATTTAGTTTGAATATTCAAACAAATAATGCTCAAACTTCTTATAGCAAACCAAGTAAATTACAGCAGCAACAAAGTGAACGTGGCTATGGTATGTTTATACATTTTGGTGTAAATACTTTTAATGAAATTGAATGGTCTAAAGGAAATCTTCCAGCAGCATCATTTAGCCCAACCAATTTAGATTGTGATCAATGGATTAAAACAGCTAAAGAAGCAGGTTTTAGATATGTTATTTTAATTACCAAACACCACGATGGTTTTTGCTTGTGGGATAGTAAATACACCAACTACGATGTAGCTGCTGCTACTGTAAAAACTGATATTGTAGCCGAAGTAAGTAAAGCTTGTAAAAAATATGGTCTTCAACTTGGTTTGTATTATTCTCTTTGGGATAGACACGAACCAAGCCATAATAACCCCAATGCTCAAGCCTATGTTGATTATATGAAAAATCAAATTAGCGAACTATTGACCAACTATGGTAAAATTTGTGAAATTTGGTTTGATGGAGGCTGGGCAAAAAAAGATGCAGACTGGCATTTACCAGAAGTATATAACCACATTAAACAACTTCAACCCAATTGTTTGGTTACCGTAAACCATACTATTAAAACCCCAGGTAAACCTAAAGCCATGTTACCTAAAGACATGCAGCAAGGCGATTCTATTAGATATTATCCGGTAGACTTTAGAACCAAAGATCCCAATATGGCAAGATGGGATGATCCTAAATTGTATATGTATAACGATACACTTCGCTACTTAATTTTTGAACATACTATTTGTTTATCTGATAGATGGAATTGGTTTCAGAAAAAAGCCAACTTACCTGTAAGAGATATTGACGAACTAGAAGAACTGTTTTATTTAGGTACTGCCAACAATAATATTTTAATTGTGAACATACCACCCGACCAAACAGGTAAATTAAGACAAGATGAAGTAAATCAACTTTTGTTACTAGCAGATAGATTAGGCATTAGAGGTGGAAAGAAAAAACTACCATCAGCACCAAAGAATTTAACTTTTGGCAAACCAATAGTAGCAAGCAATAGCCAAGAAAATACTAGTGCTAATTTAGCCAATGATTATAGTGTAGAAACTGCTTGGTTGGCTGAGAAAGACACTGCAAGTTTAACCATAGATTTTGAAGAGGAAGTTTCATTTGATAGAATTTCTTTATTTGAAAAATATGAAGAAAAAGCTTTGGGTGATGGATTTTCGGTAATGCATACGTTTGCTATTGAAGCTTATAGTATTGATGTTTTTGATGGAGCAAATTGGAATACTATTTTCATGGGCGATAGAATTGGTGCTTGCAAAACTGTACACCTCCCATCATTACAAACAGCTCAAAAAATTCGGATACAAATATTAAAAGCTAGTAAACCAGCAGGATTATTTCATATTTCAGTTGCCGATAAAAATACCAAAGGCATTAGAACTATTAAAAAATAAATACTTTTTTATATTATATTTTATTAGTTATTTAATGTAAACCATCCCTATTTATTCCTAAGATTTCCTCTTACAAAACGGTAATTAGTATTTATACAATTGCTTAATTAAATTTAAAAAAACAATATACTTAATACTATTGCATTGTAACCTTTGTTACAGTATACTTCAGCTCGTATACTCAACTTTGCCTAAATTAAAAACGTTAATTCTTTTGAAAACCAGCTATTTTAATTGAGTTATTGGCAGTTAAATGCACAACTTCACTTTTTGGTAAATATTTCAACCTACAAGTAATTAAATAAATTAAAATAAAATAAAAATGGAAAACACAAACATGGGTAATATGCCAAGAATTGGAGATCAAGCTCCCGATTTTGAAGTAGTAACCACAACAGGTAAATTAAAATTATCAGATTACAATAAAGATAGTTGGGTAATATTATTTTCTCACCCAGCCGACTTTACACCAGTATGTACAACAGAAATGAGTGGCTTTGCACTTGAAAAAGATTTTTTTGCGGCTAACAATACTAAACTATTGGGTTTAAGTATTGATAGCATTCATGCTCATATTGCATGGGTTAATGCAGTACATGAGAAAACAGGTGTTTTATTTGAGTTTCCAATTATTGCTGATATTGACATGAGTATATCAAAACTATACGGAATGCTACAACCAGGCGAAAGTGAAACTGCTGCTGTTAGAGCAGTATTTATTATTGATCCAGAAGGAAAAGTTCGTTTAATTATGTATTATCCATTAAATGTTGGTAGAAACATGGCCGAAATTAAACGTACATTATTAGCACTACAAACCTCTGATGAAAACAAGTGTGCAATGCCTTTAAATTGGCAACCAGGTGATAAAGTAATTGTACCAGCTCCTAAAACTGTAGATGCACTTATTGAAAGAAAAAATAGTACTCTTGAGATGGTAGATTGGTACTTAGCTAAACGTTCACTATAAAGTTTGAATTAGAAAATAATTATAAGAGACTGCCTATTGGCGGTCTCTTTTTAATTAAAAAGTGTTACAAGGCATTGTTTATTTGCCGGCATTTTATAGCTAGAATAAATGCAATTACAAGATTGACCTTCTCTGCTAGAGAAGACCACTCTAAAAACTACTCTTCATTTTTATTAAAAAAATTCAAGTTCCAACTATCCATCCAGTTAATTAGAGGCTTACCATTCTTAAAAACAATGGGTAGCCAAATGTATAAGCCTTCTATAGCTTGCTCAGGTTTCCAAATATCAAACATGGCTATATAAGCATCTTTCTTTCCTTCTACTTTTAGTATATAAGAAATTTGTGCTCCAAAAGTTGTATCTGCACCAATACCATTGTGAGGATTTCTACCAATACAAGGATTACCTAAATCGGTAAATACGCCATTTAAAGAATCGGCAACAAATGACCTTGCTTTATTGGGTTTCCAACCACTAGAACCTGAACCTATCAAATAATATTTCTGCTTATGAAAGATAACTGTTGGTGCTTCTGTATGTTTTTCAATGCCTTTTACTGGCTCATATTTTCCTGCTGGCAATATTCTATTGTTAGCTAAACTTCCAATAACAAATGTTTTATCGGGCTTTCTTACAGTTAAATGAAAAATGGTTTTGTCTATGTTTTCATACATAGCAAAATCGCCAGAACCATAATCGGAACTTGCACCTAAAAATTTGTCTTTATACACAAACGGACCATTGGCTTTTTTACTTGTTGCTACACCAATATAACCTTTTAAATAACCTGTACCTCTTGGGTAATATTTAAAATAAGCAATGAATACTTTTTGTTGTTGATCGTATATAACCTTTGGTCTTTCAAGTATGCAGCCATAAGCTAAATCTGCTGTAGAATCAGTATAAGAAACAGAGAGTACAATGCCTTCATCTTTCCAATTCATTAGATCTTTAGATGAGTAACAATGAATACCACCATCGGCCATTTGAGCTTCAGATTTTCCGGGCAACTTATGTTCGCCATACCAATAATATTTTTTTTGGTAATAAATTATATTGCCACCATGTGCATTAATATGTATGCCATTATTATCTAACCATTTTACTCCAGGTTTAAAGCTAGTTAACTTTTGTGCAGTGCTGCATGTAACACTAAACACTATGAAGCTTAACAGAAAAAATGTTCTCATATTAATATATTATTTTGTTGTTACTTGAAATTCATTACTCCATTCACTAGAATAACCCCATTGCAATATTCTTCTTATTCTATAGAAATAAGTTTGATTAGTTTTTAAATGAGGAATTTGTATCACTCCTTTATTTTCAAACAATAATCGCTTTTGATAAACACCAGATTTGGTTCCATATTCTATTTCATATTTATAATCTAAAGGATCCGATTCAAATGAAAGGTGAATACTGTTTAATGTAGTTTCAGCTGCCCAAACAATTGGAGGAAGCTCGGTAGATTGTAACTTAATATTTTTAACCATTGTACTAGTAACACCTACATTATTTTCAGCTATTAACTCCAACTGATAAACAGAATCTCGGTTGATGTTTTCTATTTGAATAAAATGAGCTAATGCTACTTTATTGCTTGTAGTATTAAAATTGTTGGTGCCATATTTTAAGTAATAATGATTGGCAGAATTGTCGTTATCAAATACTACACGTATTGCATCTAAATCGGTATAAACACCTAATATTTTTGGTGTAGTTGGTTTTTGTAAAAACATAACCGAATCGTAGCGATTATATCCAAGAGCATCAATAACTTGTACAGATACTAAATGAGCATCTTCACTAATAGGTAATTGAAATTGAATCATTGGTGAAGTTTCGCCAGGTTGAAGCCTTGCAATATCAATTCTTTTCTCCGTTAATAATTTACCCAGTTTATTTTTAGCTACAACTTGCAAAGCATAACCTTTCATTTCAAAAGCAGGAAAACTTATTAAGTCTCTACTCACCAATACTAAAGATCCATTGATAGATTGTTCATTTTTATTTAGCTGAAGATTTTTAACTGTAAATGGTTGGTATTGCTTTTTTACATCGAAGTAACCTTTTTTGGGTTGTAAAAAGCTATTCACAATGCCCCAAGTTCTATTTTCAGAAGGTGCTGTATTCCAACTACTTTTTGCACTCCAATAATTACTCCTATAATCGTTAAATGTCCATAAAGAAGCTCCAATTACATACTCTCTACCTCTTAATTGTGTTAACATTTTTTCTATAGGAATAATTCCTTCATCTAAGTTTTCTTTGTTTAAATCGCTACCCAACTCAGAGAAGAAAATAGCTTTTGAAGGAAACAGTTTGTGCAACTTATCGGCCACTTTACCCCAATTATCGTAACTGTTTATAAAAATTAAATCGCAAAGTGCAGCAGCATCATCGGGTTGTCCTGGAGCCGAATTACTAGCATAAGTTACCAATCGATGAGGATCTAAAGATTTAGCTTGTTCAATAGCCGTTTTAATATAATTGTAAACGTATGGATTGTTTTTGTAGCTCCCTATCTCGTTACCTACACTCCAACCAATTACACTTGGATGATTGTACTGTTGATGAATTAATTTTTCTAACCAAATTTTTGGTAAAGGATGATTAGCATTGGCTAAAGTGTCTTTGCCCCAAAGAGATACTTCTTCAAAAACCATAATTCCTTTTTCGTCTAAATAATCTAAAAAAGCTTTAGGCATAGCTAAATGGCTTAAACGTGCCATATTTGCTCCACTAGCTTTCATCATATCTACCATTTTTTTTATGCTAGAAAAAGGCAATGTATTTCCATGTACTCTATCTTCGGCAACCAAATTAAATCCTACAGTTCTTATTTCTTTTCCATTCAATTTTAGTTTAAATCCATCTACTTCAACTTTTCTTATTCCAAAGCGATCTTTAAAGCTATGTACTAATTTTTCTTGCTGATAGAGATTCACTTCAGCAGTATATAATTCTGGATGATCAAAATGCCATAGATGTACATTGGATGCATTGAGCTGTAATTGTGTATTTAAACTAGTTGTTTTAGTTGCTGGCAATTGTGCAATTGGGCGTTTTGCAGATTTTAAAACTACCTTATTTTTATACAAAATATTTACACTATAATATCCACTAAATGCAGTGCTTGTAAAATTGGTAATATTGGTTGTAACATCAACTGTAGCAGTGCCATCAGCAAAATTGGGCAATGCATTGATATGTGCATGATTAATGCGTAATGGATGGGTAATTTCTAACCAAACTGGTCTGCGTATACCACCCCAATTCCAAATAGCACCACGTTTAAAAAAGTTAGATACTTTTACTACAATGGTATTTTTTTCGCCAAATTTTATGTATTGATTGATATCAAAATAAAATGCCAAAAAACCTAAATGATGCTCACCAACTTTTTTATCGTTTATCCAAATTTCGGCATCGTTATACACCGATTCAAAGAATAAACGTATGTGTTTTGTTTGCACATTTTTATGGATAACAAAAGTATTTCTATACCAAGCATCACCAGTATAGTAGGCATACTCATTTTTTATTTCCCAATTTCCGGGTACTTGAATTTCATCCCAAGCAGCTGTATTTAAATTGGTGGCAAACCATTTTTGTTCATCGCCAACTTTATATAAGTCTGTTTTAAATTTCCAAGTACCATTTAAAGAAATAGAATCGGTTAAACCAGAATTTGCTTGTACTTGCTTAATGGATAAGCTAGTAAAAATGAAAACAGCAAGTAAAAAGTGTGGTATTCTAAATTGCATGGTAATGAAATTAGTTTTTGACAATAATTACAACAATACACTGCTTCAATAGCAATATATGTTGCGTCTAAAAAAATATGTTAGTTGTAAATGCTATACCCATTAAAAAAATAGGTGCTTAATAACAACGTATAGCAAAAACAGCAGCTGGTACATTTTCAGATGGATGTTCTACTTCAAGTACAATTTTTTTTGTTGAAATTGCTTCGTTTAAAACAATATTATTGATGGTTTGATAATTATCTTTTACTGCTTTTATAATGTTGCCGTTTTCATCTTTCAATACATAATTTCTTACACAAAATGGCATCACACTTTCTGGATGAGTCATTAGTACACTTTCCATTGGATGATCATAATCGGTATCAAAAAATAAATCAATTGCTTGAATAGTTTGTGGTTCATTCCAAGTGAGTGTAATAGTTGGAGTTGAATCGCTCAAATCAGCTACCCAAGCATTGGGTTGGTATGTTGGCCTATCAATACCATTCTTAATATTCACAGCACTAAATGCATCAATTTTTTCTGTAAACTGCATGGCAAGATTTTGTCCCTCTGGTCGGCGTTGAGGAGACCAAAATTCAAATGTATCCATACCAATGCCTTCAGGTGGTTCTTGCTTACCAAAATTTGAAACAGCCTTATTAATTTGATTAAACACCGTTAACACACCCGTAAATCTTTGTTCACTATAACACATTTCAACCAACTCGTTTTTAAGTACAGTTACAAAAACATAGGTATCATGTTCAAGTTGTGCACTAAAATCTAATGCAACAGAACTTCTTCCTTTTTGCAATGCAATAGATTTATTTTCTAGTATAATATCTGGGGTATGATTATTTTGTTTTGAACTGATACGTAATTCAACTTCAAGTGTTGTATCTTCCAATGCATCAACTTCTAATTGCATTACTGGAATTTTTCCTTTTTTCAATGGCAACATTTGTGCAACAGATGCAACAATGGGCTTCTTAATATCAGATAATTTGATTTCACTTAAATGTAATTCACTTGATGCATGAACAGTTGCAGTTTGAGTTAAATCTTTCGAATCATTCAATTCAATTGCTGGAATATAATGACCCATTTTTATTAACGAATTTTGCAATTCATTCAAATGGTTGGTTGCCATCAAATCTTTTGGCAATAAAGACTTTTGCTTGCAATGTGCAGCTGCCATACCTACAGCTTGTGCAGCATAAGCAGCAGTAGCCATTACTCTTGTAGATGCAAATGCAACATGGGTAACACTAATTATTCTTCCTGCTAAAAATAGGTTCGTAATATTTTTACTGTATAATGTTCTATAAGGTATTTGGTAAATGCCTTTGCTATGCCATTGATTACAACCTGGCTTTTCACTAAAAACACCATCGGCAGGATGTAAATCAATTGACCATCCACCAAAAGCTACAGCATCATCAAAGGTTTTTTGTTCTACAATATCTTGTTGCTTCAATAAATAATCACCTTCAAAACGGCGACTTTCTCTCTTGCCAGGAATAGTGCCTACCCATTCTAAAGTCATGGTTTCGGCTTCAGGAAAATTACCAGAATTTTTAATATAATTCCAAACCCCGTATACTACTTTCCATAACTCCCATTTAATTTTTTCGGTATCATGTACTGTATCTAATCTTCCACCATATTCAATCCACCAAAGTTTACAACCATGTTCTTTTGCATTAAAATTTCTATATCTAGGTATTTGCTCAATATCATTTAAAGCAAATGAAGGTGGAACAAATTTTACAGGCTTTTTAGTGTCTTTGCTATAAAAATATAAGGAGTGACCAAGTAGTTCGCCATACTCTTTTTCAGGGGCAAATAGTTCACCAAATTCTTCTTTAGATTCGGCACCCATTCTAAAGCTTGCACCAGATAAAAAGCCAACAATTCCGTCGCCCGATGCATCGCAAAACAAAGGTGATTGAACAAAATATTCAGTTGAGTTTTGGCTACAAAAAGCAATTACTGCATCAATGGTATCGGCATCTTTTTTTTCTACTGCATATACTGCAGTATTTAATAACAATTGAATATTGGGTTCTTGTACAATCTTATCAATTAAAATAGTATCAAATATTAAGGCATTACCTTCTGGATTACGATACATATTCTCTACCAAAATTTCATCTACAATTCCACCTTCTCTTGCCCAACGATTATTGTTACCCATGTGAGATGTTGCTCCTAAAACCCATAATCTTACTTCGCTAGAAGCATTGCCACCTAATACTGGTCTGTCTTGTATAAGTACTACTTTTAATCCTGTTCTTGCAGCAGCAATAGCTGCACAAACTCCAGATAAACCTCCACCTACAACGGTTAAATCTGTTTGTATTGAAACTCTTGTAAGACTTCTACTTTTTTCGCCTGTTGCTAAAATCATGATATTGATATTTAATATAACTTGTTCTTCAATAATTACCCACAACTCATACCCCATAGAAAAATAAAAAACAGCTAAATGCTTGTAGATTGAGTTGGTGGCTGAAATTGATTGAAATTGAAGCTTTCGACTTGTATTGAAAACTTTCCATTATAGTCATTTATGAACTTCTTAACTGCCATGTACTTCTACCATACAAATGCTGAAACAATAGAAAGCAGTTTTGAAAAATTTTGAGTAAATGGTCAAACAACTTCGTTTGTTAAAATTGCATAATAAATAAAAAAATACGACAATATTAACTCAAGCAATATAAACTGAATGCTTAAGTGTATATCCTTATTAGACGTAAAATTTTTATTGGGAACATTCCCAATTTATGGGAGCGTTCCCAATAAATTGCACCCAATACAACAGTTTTTAATCAAAGATTGAGTAATATTGTTTAAGAAATGATAAGATACACAATGCATGAGAAAACTAAATGCCCATAACTAGTTGAATGAAACTGCACCAAATAACCATAAAAGATATTGCTAAAGAACTGAATTTATCAAAATCTACCGTATCACGAGTACTTACAGGCAACCCAAATGTAAAAGCAGAAACGAGGAAATTAGTGCTAGACTTTGCATTGAAAGTAGATTATCAAAAAAACTTATTTGCCACCAATTTAGTTACACAAAAAAGCAATATCATAGGCATTATGGTGCCCGAATTCATGAGCTCTTATTTTCCGAAAGTAATTATTGGTGCTCAAAATAAAATTGCTACTGAAGGATTTAATTTAATTATTGCTCAATCGAACGAAAGTTATGAAACCGAAGTTTCCAATGCTCGTGTAATGATGGCCAATCAAGTAGATGGTTTGTTGGTTTCGGTAACTAAGGAAACCAGAAATTTTGATCATTTCATGGCTTTTAAAAGAAAAGGTATACCACTTGTATTTTTTAATAGGGTTTGTGAAGATATGGATGTACCAAAAGTGGTGGCAGATGATTATGATGGAGCATTTAAAGCAGTAGAACACTTAATAAAAATTGGCAAGAAAAGAATTGCTCATTTAGCAGGACCCGATAATTTATCGATTAGTAGAAGAAGATTGAATGGTTATTATGCTGCTTTGAGAAAGTACAATATTCCGGTAGATGAAGAGTTGATTATATCCTACGATTTAACCATGGAAAAGGTAAAAATTTACATCAATCATTTATTAAGTTTATCTAATCCACCCGATGCACTTTTTGCCATTAACGATCCTACCGCCATTGAAGCCATTCAAGTAATTAAAGCAAGGGGATTAAGCATACCAGAAGATATTGCAGTGATTGGTTTTAGTAACGATGAAGTATCGGCATTAATTGAACCTGCATTAACCACTATTGCACAACCCATTGATAAAATTGGTGAAACCGCAGCCGAAATGTTGCTGCATTTAATTAAAACCGAAATTAGTTTATGGAAACCCATCACCAAAACGATGACTACCGAATTGATTATTCGAAAATCAACGATTGGCGGGTAATATTTAAGACTAAAAAATAATTTAACTGATACCTTAAAGTAGAAATTTTTTTACAAAGAAATACACAGAATTTAGTTTAAAAAATTAGATTAAATCAAAATAAACGTAATCTTTTAAGATATTCTAAAACCCTGTAAATACTTCATCGATTGTATACACAATTTTCTACAGAAGTTATTAAATAAGCCTCTGATACTAACTTAATACCCCTACAATTAGGGATATATAAGTAATAAATTCTCCCCTAATTTTATGGATAAGTAAACGTGTATTTGAAAATTTAATATATGAATACTATACATTTTACTATCAGAAACTAAAAAGTTTACGATAGTAAAAGTGTTAATTAATTTTTATGTTTCATATTATATAATTTTTATTAATAAAATAACTATAAATATTTTACTTCAATAAAATAAACTCAAAGTGTTGTGTTACTATGTGCGTATTTAAAGTCTTCTATATAGCAATCATTTTAAAACTTATTCTTATAAAACATACAATTTAATCATTATAAATGTAGCCATTAAATTCCCGATTATAAAATTTAAGTTATTTGAGATTACTCTTAA
>CALRVE020000023.1:0-57640 GCA_943371535.1 Asaia bogorensis
ATATAGTAGTAGTTGGTTTGCCAATAAATACAACTATCTTTAAGGGAACATGAAAAAAATAATAGGTACATGGAAAATCATTAAACAAACATTCCTAGTATTTGCCGAGAATGATGTTACTAGTAAAAGTGCTGCTTTGGCTTTTTATACTTTTTTTTCATTGGCTCCTATTTTATTAATGGTAATTGGTGTAGGCGATTTATTTTATAAACGTGAAGCTATTGAAGGCACACTCTATAATCAAATACAAGGCTTTGTTGGTTCCGAAGCTGCATTGCAAATTCAATTGATTATAAAGAATGCTTCTCTTTCAAAAAATAGCTTTTTTGCCACTACTATAAGCATCGTTGCTTTATTACTTTCGGCTACAGGGGTATTTACCGAAATTCAAAGTTCTATCAATAATATTTGGCAGCTAAAACCTAAGCCACGTAAGGGATGGGTGAAGTATTTGGTGAATAGAATGTTGAGTTTATCTATGATTTTGGGTTTAGGTTTTATACTCATGGTTTCTCTAATTATTAGCACTTTAATGGATGTAATGATGCAAAGATTATTAAGCATGTTACCTAGTATTTCGGTATGGATTGCTTATGGAATTAATTTAGGTATAACCTTACTTATTACTACTTTTTTGTTTTCTATCATTTTTAAATTTTTACCCGATGCTAAAATAGAATGGAGAGATGTAAGGGCTGGAGCATTTGCCACTGCATTTTTATTTATGTTAGGTAAATTTGGTATTGGATATTATATGGGTAAAAGTAATCCAGGTGGTGTATATGGTACAGCAGGTTCAATTGTGATTATTTTATTGTGGGTGTATTATTCAGCCATCATCTTATATTTTGGTGCTTGCTTTACAAAAGTATATGCTCAATTTACAGGTAGAGAAATTTATCCAACTCAATATGCTGTTTTTATTGAACAAATTGAAGTTCAAAATAAAAATTCTTTGCAAGAACAACCCGAAGAAAAAGTAGTGGTTAAAGAAACAGAAACATGGAAAGAAACAATTATTGAGCAGCATTAGTCAGCCATTCTTTTCAATGCTTCTCTTTTGCTTAATGGGGCAAGTTGATGAGTAGCAACAAATTGTTTTACCCAGGCTCCATTGGTTTTGCTATATTCTCTCAATGCCCATCCAATGGCTTTTTGTACAAAAAATTCTTTACTGCTAGCACAGTTTAAAATATACTTACTCAATAGTTCGGTATTGGTATTTGCTTTAAAAGCTTTTTGAAACATAATACTGCTGCGTTGTAACCAAATATTTTCTGATTGATTCCATCGATTGGTAATACTATTTATTTTGTTGGGATACAGCTTAAAATAATCAGTCAAACATTCGCTTGCAACATGATCAACAGTGTCCCACCAACTTTTATTTACCAAACAATATTCAATTGTTTTTATAACAGAGGGTTGCCATATTTTTTTATGAAAGCTTATGAGTTCAACTGCAAAATATTGATATTCTCTTTGAGGTAATTCAAAACATTCTTGTACAATATTATCTAATTCAGTCAACGAATTGAGTGTATTACTCTTCATATAATCTTTACTCAATTTTCTTCTAGTTGCAGTAACAATACCAAAAAATTCAAACTGGTGTAGCATATAAGCTTTTGCCCCAATTGCTTTTTCAACATTCGCATGTTGACTAAATATTTCTTGTATTCCTTTTAAATATGGATGCATAGGATATAAACTATTAAGTATTGTAAATATTTATGTGTAAATAAGAAAAAGTTATTTAAGGACACTGACTTATCTGTTTTTTATTGCAATATAACGTTGACAATAAAGTTGTGAGTGAATATTTTGTTTTTAAATATTGCAACATTGTTGCAATATTTAAAAACAAAGCCTATATTTGCAACATTGATGCATTGTTAAAATTTTCTATAATGATACACCTAAAAAATATTCAAAAGAAATTCAAAGGTCAACTAGTTATTGATAATCTAAGTTTAGACGTAAGTGCAGGTGAAATTTATGGTTTATTGGGTGCTAATGGTGCAGGTAAATCAACTACGCTCAACTTACTTTTAGGATTTCTAAAGCCTGATAGTGGTAGTATTACTATTGGTAGTAATACAAATCATTTAAAGAAAGCTAACAATCCAATTGGGTATATACCTGAAAATGTAAACCTATATTCTTATTTAAGTGGTTTAGAAAATTTGGATTATTTCTGTAAGCTAGCTGGATTAAATTATACTCATACTGAATTATCTAATTTTCTTACAGCATGTGCATTGCAAGAAGTTGCCCACAATCAACCTATTTCAGTTTATTCAAAAGGAATGCGACAAAAAGTAGGTATTGCTATTGCCTATGCAAAAAAAGCTACAATATATCTTTTAGATGAACCAGCAAGTGGACTTGATCCACTTGCAAGTAATGAACTATCTGATTTATTACAAAAATTGGCTTTAAGTGGAGCTACTATTTTAATGGCATCGCATGACATTTTTAGAGTTAGAGAAACTTGTAATCGCATAGGTATATTAAAGCAAGGTAGGTTGGTAAAAGAAATGAAATCAAGCGAAGTTTCATCTAATGAATTGGAAAGTATATATCTCAATTTTATGCAAAATTAAATTCATTAGTTATGAAATATATTTTTATCAACGAGTGGATAGGGTTTTTAAGAAAGCGGTTATTCATTTTAGTGAGTTTAATCTTTGCATCTTCATTAATCGTAGTAACATGGTTAGGTATTTCACAAAATGAAAAGCAAATTAAGGTTCAGCAACTAGCACAAAAACATATTCGATCTCAATGGGATTCAATGAAGCCAACCAATCCGCATGGTGCAGCACATTTTGGTAGCTATGCATTTAAACCCAATAGTATCCTTAGTAGCATTGATGAAGGGGTTAATACAATTACAGGAAATGTTTTAAGATTAGAAGGGCATACACAAAACGATTTAGTTTATTCAGAAGCATCACAATCTTTACTTGTTTCAAAGTTTGGTAAACTAAAACCGTCACTTTTATTTCAGTTTATAATTCCATTATTCCTGATTTTTTTAGGTTTCAATACTTACACAAGTGAACGTGAAAGTGGTAGGTTGAAATTAATTTTAATTCAAGGTTCAAGCTTGAAAAAAGTTTTATTCGGAAAAATAATCAGCGTTTGGGGTATTGGAATTCTGTTATTAGTGTTTACTTTAATTATACAAATTTTATTTAATGGAAGCTCATTTAATTTAGATACTTTTCTGCGTTTATCTTTTCTTACCATAAATTATAGTGCGTATTATTTAATAGTAACCATTTTAACAGTGTTGCTTTCAGTTATTTTTAAGAGTGGCTCTACTGCATTAAGTTTTACTATAACAATTTGGATTTTATGGACAATTTTTCTACCTAAGATTGCAGGAAATGCGATTGAAAAAATTTCGCCACTACCCACTAGGGTTCAATTTCAAAAAGTAATGGAAGAAGATAGATCGAAAGGAATTGACGGTCATAATCCTTCTAGTGAAAGAGAAAAAGAACTGGAGAAAACAACTTTGGCTAAATATAAAGTAGATAGTCTTTCTCAATTACCAATAAATTTTGATGGTCTTGTAATGCAAGCAGATGAAGAGTATGGCAACATTGTTTGGGATAAACATTTTGGTGAGTTGTATGGAAAAATGAAATCTCAAAAAAGAAACTATCAATTTACTGGTTTAATTAATCCGTTTGCATCAATTCAAAACTTGAGTATGGGTTCTGCTGGAACTGATATGTTTCATCATTTAGATTTTTTAAAACAAGCAGAAAATTATCGCCGAGTATTTATAAAAACTCTAAATGATAAACACGCTTATGGGGGCTCCAAAACAGGGGATTGGGACTGGAAAGTAGATAAAACTTTTTTTCAATCAGTTAAAGATTTTCATTATCAAACTCCTTCTATTCAAAAAATTGGGTCAAAGTATTTAATAGATCTACTTCTTCTGTTTGGCTGGGTAATTCTATTGTTAGCTCTTATTAATTACATATCAAAAAGAACTTATATAATATGAGTGCAGTGAACATATTTCTTTTCGAGTTTAAACACTTTAGCAAAAGCAAAGCTAAGATGATTGCTTATTTACTTTTTGTATTTGCTTGTGTTGTTTCTTTATATAACGGATTTTACTTGTTCGATAAACAAAAAAATACTATAAAAACTATAGAATTAAAAAAACAAGAAAGTATTAAAAAAATAATTTCTTGGTATGATGAAGGAAAAAAAGGACCAGCAGATCGTCCATGGATAGATATCACCACGCCATTTTGGGCATTATGGAACACACCAACTTATACTATAAAAAAGCCCTCTACACTTTTGCCATTTGGTATTGGACAAGCTGAACAATATGGATATTATAAAAAAGTTACCAATTGGAGTTCTACTTACGATAACGATATGGTTGAAGAGTTGGCTAATCCGGAACGATTGGTAAATGGAAATATTGATTTTTCTTTTATGATTATATTTTTACTACCTATTTTACTTATAATTCTTTTATTCAATATAAATGGATTAGAAAAAGATTTAAACTTCAATAAACTTATTTCAATTCAAGTAGGTAATATATCTAAATGGTTACTTGTACGAGTAAGCTTTTATGTTGTATTCTTAATAGTGACAGTACTAGTATTAGTGTTGTTTAGTGTATTTATAAATTCACCTTTTGATATACTCTCTTTAAACCTATTGTCTTTAATGCTATTAGCAATTTTATACATTATTTTCTGGGCGGTTATTTTTTATTTCATAGTATTAAAAAGTAGAGGAAGCAGTACTCAAGCATTTGCAATGATTAGTGTATGGCTTGTGTTATGTGTGATCGTTCCTGGAGCTGTACATCAGTACGTAAGTCTTCAATATCCAGCTAATTTAATGACCAACTATTTAGATGTTAATAGAAAAGAAGCGTATGAAGTTTATGAGTTATCGCCAGATTCTTTGGGTAAACGTTTGATTGAAATTTATCCTCCATTAACTACAACTCTTCATGGAGAAGATAGTACTATGAGTGAAGAAATAGTAAATAATACGGTTAGTGCAATAATTAATCAAATGAATAAAAAGGGAATTCAAAAAATTGAATATCAAAATGATTTAAAGAACAAATTCATAACTTCTAGTTATTATTTTAATCCTGTAACCTACTTCCAGAATACATGGAATAAAATTACTCAAACAGATTACAGTGCGTATAAAAATTATAGAAAGCAAGTGCAAGAAGCTATTGATAAAAAAATTGAATTACTTGTTTTTGAATGTTGGGAAAAGAAAAAAGTGGATAAGCAGGTGTATGAAAACTATCTAAAAAAATGCATTAATTAATTTACTATAATTCATATTTTATGAACAGAAAAGATTTTATTAAAAGTGCTGGAATTTTTTCATTGAGTACAGGATTGGTGCCAGTATTTGCTAGTGAAAATTTTAAAGATGAATTTTTAAATCAGGCAGTATCCATCAATCAAGAATATGATGTAATTATTATAGGCGGAAGTTATGCAGGTTTGTCAGCTGCTTTAACTTTATCTAGGGCATTAAGAAAAGTATTAGTAATTGATTTGAATTATCCTAGAAATAGATTTTCTAACAATGCCCATAATGCTATTTTAATCGAGGGGCAAAAACCTTCTGAGATTTATAAGGAAGTTAAAAGTCAACTTAGCATTTATAAGCCTTATTTAGATATTGTAAACGATGAAGCTGTCGAAGTAGCTCATAAGGACAATAAATTTATTGTAACTACTAAAAAATCTGCCGAAGCAATTGCCAGCAAATTAATTTTTGCAACAGGTGCAACTGATACATTACCTAATATAAAAGGTATTCAGCAGCAATGGGGCAAAACTGTTCATCATTGTCCTTATTGTTATGGTTTTGAAAGTAAAAATGGAAGAACATTACTTATTTCTGAATCATTTAGAGGGCTAGAGTTACTTCCATCTCTTAAGCATTGGTGTAGCAATCTAACTGTTTGCTTTCAAGGAATTGATAACATTCCTGAACAAATAAAAAATTTATTAAATAAGAATGGTATTCAATGGAACAATAAAATAATTATTGAAATAGCACCTAAAAAAAATAAACTAGTTGAAATTGTATATAGTGATCAAAGTACAGAAAATGTAAACCATATTTATCTTAAACCTATTACAAACTTTCAAACGCGTTTAGCGGAAAAAATTGGTTGTAAGTTAAATGAAACGCAACGAATTATTACAGATGATTTTATGTTAACCAATATTGCAAATGTTTATGCTATTGGGGATATCAGCTCAAAAAGTTTAGGACAAATAATTTGGTCTGCCAATTCTGGTTTCTTAGCCGCTGTAGCAATTAATAGAAATATGGTAGATGCAAGTTTTATAACTAAATAAAATCATTGAACTAAAATCATAAAATATTTCATCATGACTGATACATCAATTTCTACAAATTGGATTAATTGTATTCATCCAAGTGAACTTCAACAAATACATCAAAAAGAAATCAATTTAGCTATATATAATAGAGATATTAGTGAGTTACAGGCTGAAATAAACTATTTAGTAACTCAACCAGTTGAAATAAGAATATCTGGAGAAATCGATTTTATTATTCAACAAACTCAAAAAGAATTAGCCTCTCATCAACTTTTCTTAAATGATGTAATCGACTTACTAAATTTATTTAAACAACTTACTTCAGCAAAAATGTATAGACTTTTTCTTGCAACCGTTAATACAAATATGTGCAGAAAATTTCATACAGATATCAATGACTTGAGGTTACTCTGTACCTACAGTGGTAGTGGAACTTTGTGGGTTGAAGATGACTATGTAAATAGGAGAGCACTAGAAAGTTGCGGAGACAATGAATGTATTGTTTTAAACGAATCCAAAGTTCATCAAGTGAATACTGGCACAGTTGCAATTTTAAAAGGAGCTCTTTATCCAATTGAAGCTACAAAAGCCATTGTACATAGAAGCCCAACAATAGAAGAAAGTGGAGAAAAAAGATTGTTGGTAAGAATTGATACTAATGAATTTCTAAATTTCGACTAATGATACCAGAAACATTTGAGCAGTGGAAATACTGCATTGAAAACAACTGTAAAATTGCCTTAACAAAAGAATTTGCACAACAACGGTTAGCGGTTTATCAAAGCAAGCAGCATGCAGAAACACAAAAATTTATTGCACTTTATGGCAACCATCACTATTTAAACATTCTTAGTTGGCTAAATAAAATAATACATGAATAAACAATCTACTGTTCATAAGGCTGATATTATTGGTATAGTAAGTTCATCCATTTGTTTAATACATTGTATTGGTACTCCTTTGTTAATTGCTTTTGGTGCAGGATTTGTAGCTAATTCAATGTTTACATATTTCTTTTTAATTATTTCATTTGTCGCCATTTTCAAATCAACAGAAAATAGTACCAATAAAATTTTATCATGTATTCTTTGGTGTTCTTTTTTAGGCTTTTTAATATCAACTCTATTTGAAGAAAAATATTATTGGTTACATTATGCAGGCTATTTCTTTACAATCTTGATTATAGTAACACATCTACTCAACATTAGGCATTGCAGGCAATGCTCAAATCATAACCATAATAAAAATGAGAAATAAGCCATTTCAATTATTGCTTTTTTTATATTGTTGCACGCTAGCACCAAGCTGTAGTCATTGGCAGCATTCTGCATCACAGCATAAGCATGGCGAAAATTACTGGAAACCAGAAACTGGCCTTAATTTTTTAGTTGTTGGAGATTGGGGTAGAAATGGTGAGTTTCATCAAAAAGATGTAGCTGATGCAATGAGTAAAGAGGCTACATTAAGCCATGCAAGTTTTGTATTGAGTATGGGCGATAATTTTTATCCTGATGGTGTAATTAGTACAACAGACCCACAGTGGAATACTTCTTTTGAAAATATTTATACAAGCTACAGTTTAAATATACCTTGGTACACTTGTTTTGGTAACCATGATTATAGAGGTAGTATTCAGGCTCAGTTAGATTATAGTAAAATTAGCAGAAGATGGCGAACTGTTGAACGTTATTATAGTTTTGAAAAAGCTATTCCAAATTCTAAAGAAAAAGTAATTTTCATTTTTATTGATACCAATCCTTTTGATAAAACTCTAAACAGGAAAAACCATAGTGACCTTGAAAAACAAGATACTGCTGCACAATTAAATTGGTTAAATCAAACACTCAATAATTCAAAGGCCAGTTGGAAAATAGTTATTGGGCATCATCCCATTTTTACAACAGGTGTAAGGCGTGATAAGATGTTAGATGTTAGACATTCGCTTCTCCCAATTTTCGAAAAATATAAAGTCAATATTTATTTCGCAGGTCATGAACACGACTTACAACACCAAAAACCTCAAGGCTTTACTCATTATTTTGTGAGTGGTGCTGGTAGCGAAATTAGACCAGTTACAAAAGATAGTTCACAAACAAAATTTGCTATATCTGATCATGGATTTATGAGTGTGCAATTATATAGAGATTCGTTATTGCTTAACTTTATAAATTATAAAGGGAAAAAATTGTATACCACTTCAATAGTTAATTAAGTTGTATTAACAACACCTAATTAATCATTTAATAAATCTAACTTGTTCAACTAAACAATGACTAATAAAATTAAACATACAAATAAATATCAACAATTATGGGTTGCTTGCTTAACTATTATTTGTATTACTATATTCTCATGTTCATCAGTTTCAGTATTAAAAAGAAACTATAAACACATGAATAAAGAGGAAAAAAAGTTAGTAGACTCTTTGTTTACAAAAGCATTAAATCATGAAGCACTATACACACTTTTAGATACTTTAAAGCCAATAAGCAGTGTGCATTTCTATAGATTTTCATTATTAAGTACCAATAAAGTACAAGCTGATCTAGCTTATGATAGTTTAGTAAAGCTTCAACGTACAGTTAATAAACTCAGTACAAAAAAAATTCGCTTTGTTCTCAACCCTTTTGAAAAAGAAGATAGTATTTATAGAAATTTTGAACTGTATGTAGTACGAAACAACAAATTGCAACAAACAATCCATCAATACTATAGCTTTTATAGTTCTATCGGAATTTCTTTAAACACACAGCCAGAAACTGTTTTAGCTTTAACCGAATATGAAACCAAATATAATAGGTGGAGAAGCTATGGTTATTTATTTGGATATCCAGAATACGCAGTTGATTTTTTTGTATTAGCGGGAAAACAACAAGATAGTACTAAGCAATTTGTGAAAAGAGATTTTTTTGCAATACCTGTTTTTGCAGGCGATAGAGGTTATTTTACTTATGCTATCCCAAAAAATTATCAAACAAGTACGGTAGATTCTTCAATTTACCAGAAAGCAATGCAAACCTTAGAAAAATATAAACTACTTAGAAAAAAACATTTAACTAATGAAGGGTTAAAAGCAGTTAAACTATTTTTAAGAAATTCAAAAAAAATAGGCTGAGTATTTTTATTTTATAAATGTAATTCCTTTCGCCAGTCAATCGTTTTTCATTTACTCAATGGGTTAAATTTTTATTCTATTGTTTACCAATAATATGTATTGTCTATAATTAGTGTAAGTACTTTAAAATGTAAATAAGTAATTTTTTATATTTTATATCTCATATAATCTTTACTCAATTTTCTTCTATTGGCGGTAACAATACCAAAAAAATCAAACTGGTGTAGCATATAAGCTTTTGTTCCAATTGCTTTTTCAGTATTGGCATTTTGTATAAATATTGCTTGTATGCCTTTTATATATGGATGCATATTGTATAAATATTTTAATGCACTTCAATTTCATCTATAAAAAACCAGGCAGTTTTACCAGCACCTGGTCTTCCTTCAGGAATTTTTGGAAACGACGATAATTTTAAACGTACATAACGTGTGGTAAGTTTATCGAAGTACAATGGAATGGTTCTAATGTATTCGGCATCTGTTACGTCTTTTAATCTTAGATCAACTGGCGTAAATGTATTTCTATCATTTCCTACAGCTACTTCTTTAACCATTGGGGGATAAATCCAACTGTTTTTTTGGTCTAGCACATTCAATATAATTCTACTAATTTCTGTGGGTTGACGTAAGTCGATGATTATTTCTACTTCCTCTTTATTCATCCAACCACACCACTCTCTAGAGTTGAATCCTTTTTCACTTTTCAATCCATTTACTAAACTAAAAGTACCTCCATTACCTGCATAAGTAGGAGAGGGTCCTGGCGAAGTAGTTACTCTTCTACCAGTTGCTTTATTGAATGAAAAATTATGTTTTAAGGCTGATGCTACTGTAGTAGATTTTTCTTTTTTATATACTGCTACAATGGTTTGGCTTCTATCAATTTGAATAGGTTGAGTATATTGTTTTTCTTTTTCATCGGTGTTTTGTACATAACTAATTACAGCATTGGGTGTGTTGGTTTTAAAGCTTAGTTGTACAGTACCATCGTAGCCACTTGAAAACTCTACTTCACTTTGTAAATCGTAATAAGCATTGCTATAGTTGCTTTTCCAAAGTTCATACCTTTTTATTTGAGTAGGTAAACGTTGCTCAAAACTTTCCCAATTGCGTTGTTCTTTATTGCTCCATAAAACTTCACTCAATGCACTCATTCTTGGAAAAATCATGTACTCAATTTTACTTGGATTACTTACATATTCAGTCCATAAATTTCCTTGAGCTCCTAAAATAAATTTTCCTTCTTCTATTGACAATTCTTTTGGTATGGGTTCATAATTGTATACTTTTTCTAATGGTAAAAAATTGCCAATGGTAACACTATCTTCATTTTTAGTTTGACTATGATCAAAATAACACCAACCACCTGGTGTCATGATTGCATTATGTTGTAATTGGGCAGCTTCAATGCCACCTTTTTCACTACGCCAACTCATCACCGTTGCATTAGCTGCTAAACCACCTTCTAAAATTTCATCCCAACCAATTATTTTTTTGCCTTTACTGTTTACATATTTTTCCATTCGTTGAATGAAATAGCTTTGTAGTTCATGCTCATCTTTTAATTTTTTTTCTTTGATGAGTTGCTGACAAAAAGCTGATTTCTTCCATGCATTTTTAGGACATTCATCTCCGCCAATATGAATATAATTTGATGGAAACAATGCAATCACTTCATCTAACACATCTTGTAAAAAATTGAACGTATATTCTGTAGGGCAAAATACATCTTCAAAAACACCCCAAGTTTGTTGTACATTTTTTTGGGTAGAATCTCCACTCCAAACAGTTTTTGGAGGAAACTTAGTTGCCTCATTTGGAAAACAACTCAACTCAGGATAAGCAGCAATAGCAGCAGATGCATGACCAGGCATTTCAATTTCTGGAATCACCGTTATATAACGTTGTGCTGCATAGGCAACTACTTCTTTTATTTCGGCTTGTGTATAAAATCCTCCATAAGCTTCATTGGTATTGCCTTTGCCTGGATAGCGACCAATAATGGTTCCATTTCTAGAACTAGCAACTTGAGTAAGCTTTGGATATTTTTTAATTTCAATTCTCCAACCTTGGTCATCGGTTAAATGCCAATGAAAAGTATTCATTTTATGTAAAGCAATGTAATCAATATATTTTTTGATGTATTCAACTGAGAAGAAATGTCGACTTACGTCAAGATGCATTCCTCTGTAACCAAATCTTGGTTCATCTTCTATATTTAAGCATGGAAGGTTTAAGGTTGAAGATTGAGGATTTAAGGTTGAAGGAATTGGTAATAACTGAATAAGTGATTGAATGCCATAAAATGTACCTGCATGTCCATTACCTACTATTGAAATATTATTGGGTAGAACAGACAATATATATTTTTCAGCAGAAGCACTACCAATAGAATACGTACTTAATGTAATGCAATTTTTTTTAGTTTGATTGCTGAATGATAAAGTGAAGCCATAGAATTTTTGTAAATAATCGTTCAAGAAATTGGCAGCAATTTTATCTTGTTCGGTTGGAGCAATAATTTTCGTTGATGTAGATAATACAAAACTGCCTTGTTGAATTTGCATTTTTGCTGGTGCAGGTATAATAGCTAGTTCTTGCGTATTTGCAAATAGTACACTACCAATGCAAATAGCCAACAGAATTTTTTTCATGTTGTATAATTGGAAGCGAAAGATAATTATATAAACTTGAAATTATTTTATTAAAGCATAGGAACACGGATGACACCGATTGAGCAGATTTTTCACTGATTATTTTATTCCACAAATTTTTAAACTATAAGTACACTTAACCAACTAGCTACTTTTCACTTACAACTTACCTTTTCCCACTCACTATTCACTACTCATCACTTGCGATTCCTTCACTAGTAATTTCCCATTAGCGATTCAACACTCACGACTCCTCCATTATAAATTGTTAATTGTTCATTATAAATTGTTCATTGTAAATTATCGCCATTCTCCATATAATACAAATGCACTCCAAAAGAAAGGATGATTGTACTTTGGATTGGCACTTACTGTTGCTTGAGCATTACGTAATGCTTGCACATTGCTCATGCCTTTTTTCTCAATATTGGTGTAAAATTCTTGTAACAATAAATTGGTGGTTTCATCGGGCACTTTCCATAAAGAACCAATCACCGCATCTACACGATTGGTTAAAAATGCGTTGGTGGGTGAAATGTAAAATCCTCTTACTTCTTCTTTACTCACAGCAGTTTCACAAGCCGATAATACCACCAATGAACTGGTTTGTTTGCTCAATCCATTAATTTCTGCAATGGTTAATTTACCTTGATTGTTTTCTCCAGGACCAGCAGCAAACAACAAATAAGAGTTTTCAATTTTATCGTAATCTAATACACCATGTGTAGCAAAATGGATGTAGTTGTATTTGGCTAAACTTTCTTTGGCTTTATCTTCTGTAGCTTGATCTTCAATGTACACAACAGAACCATTGATCATTTTAGAAATTTCATTAGCTTCAATGGTTGCACCTGGTAAAGTTTTATCTGGATTACCAAAAATGGCCAATGAAGATTCCATTTTTCTTTTCTTAAAATTCTTTCTAAAAATATCAATTTTACTCGTATAGAAAATGGCATAATCTTCCATTAAAAAATGGAACTGTTTGTTCTCATCTAAATGTCCTAAAGATTGAAAAGGAATATTGCTCAACTTTCCATTAGGAATAAAGCAAATGTTTTTCTTGTCTTTCATTTGCTCTGCAATAGGTGTAATGAGCAAATTGTATAAAGCATTGGCTTCTGTTTTAAAATCGCCACGAACATCATCTACAGGTTTTAAAGTACTTCTTAATGTTACAGCACCAGTACCTGTTGCATTGTTGGGGTTTCTTAATACACTTAAAAAACGGCTAGCTTGTTTATTAATATCTTGTTTAAGTTCAATAGTTTTTAAACCAGTTTCTTTGTTGGTAACTGTAAAAATGAGTAGCTGATTATCGTTAATAATATACAACACTACTATAGTGCTATCTGGAATATCATCTATGTAATTTTTAAAATCTTTTGGATTGGTATTAGAGAAATAGGATTGTAAATCTGGATACTTTTTTTGTAAGTTTTCAATATAATTGGTGTAATCTGTTTCTGTTACATTTTTTACACTTTCTAATGAGGCAATCAGTTGTTTATTTTGTTCTTTTTCAGGTTTAGCTTTCTCTTTGGCAATTGCTTGATCTACTGCATTTTTCTTTTGCAATAATTCGCCCCCTTTTTTTATGGCTTCAGCTTTTTCTTTATCGGTTGTTACTAAACCTGCTCTTTCAGCTTGTTCTTTTAAAGCCTGGTTATTGCTTTTATCGGCATAATACAATGCATCTTCTTTGTTACCTAATTTTGCAAGACTCACTACTAATTTATTGTATAAATCTACTTTTCTAGAATCGGCATTGTATATTTTTTTGGCTTCTTCTCCACCAAATAAGTTTTGAGAACTGTTCTCTACAATTACAATGGCTTCTTTAAAATATTTACAAGCACTATCGTATTTGTTTTGGTTGTAGAAGTATAAACCATACTCATACAATGCCATCCAAGTGTATTTACTATTATCAATACGTTTGGTAAATTGAGTGGTTTTATTGTAGTAAAATTCACCTTGTTTAAAATTGCTTTGTGCAGCATATAATTTACCCAAATACATACCAGTGTTGATGTACAAATCAGTTTCATTACTTTTATCGGCTAATGCAAATGCTTCTAATAAATACTTTTCACTTTTTGCATATTGATTCATTTCGTAATACAATGTGCCTAAGAAAGAAGATGAAATAGTTAACATTCTGCCAGCTTTTTTCTCTGTGGCTAATTTGTATCCATCGGCTAAATACTTCTCAGCTTTAGGATAATCTTTCAAGTAGAAATAAGATTCTCCAATGTTAATAATGGCTAAAATTTTAGCTTCAGTAACTACTTTTATGGTAGACATCAGTTTATCGGCTTCCATAAAATAATTCAAAGAATTCTTATAATCGGCTTGGTAAAAAAATACAGCACCAATATTATTTAAACAACCACTTCTTCCACTTACATCATTTTCTTTTATATAAATGCTATCGGCCATTTTGTAAAATTTAATGGCATTTATACCATCAGATTTTGCTTCGTACACCAATGCTTTATTAAAATACGCTTCGGCCATTTGCCAACTATTATTCAAATCTTTAAAAATGTTGTAAGTGCTATCAACAGCACTTTGGGCTTTATTTAATTCTCCTTGAATAATATACAAAAATGTAAGTGCTGAAAAACCATAACCAACATCGGCACGGCTATTAATACTGTAAGCAATATCAATAGATTTTTGGTACTTACTTCTTGCTTCATAAAAATCGCCTTTGCTTTGTATGGCACTTCCTAATAATCTGTAAGTGAATGGCAGTGCTGATTTTTCTCCTAAAGAATCGTAAATATGTAGTGCTTTTTCAAATAGCGGAATGGCTTTATTAAAGTCTAGTTTACTATTATTAGCTAAACCAATTGAACGATAACAATTAGCTTCTAATTTTTTATTTTTTTGTTGAATGGCTACACTTAAAGCTTGTTTATAGTAGGCATCTCCTTCGTCTATATTATAATTCTTATAATAGTTTTGTCCTAAAATACTAGCTGCATAGTACTCATTGTTTTTGTCGCCAATTTCTTTGGCTAGTTGTAAACAAGCTACACCATATTTTATAGAGGTATCGTTATTGAAATAATAGGATGCTTCTGACAGTTGATATAAACTATTTACAATGTCAGACTTATTTTTTGTAGCCAAATTTAAATTATGCCATTGCAGGTAAAAGCCAAATGCTTTTTGATGTTGCTTATCATTATTATACACATCGCCAATATCAGATAATAAGCTTTTTAAGTTAGCAGAGTCTTTACCTAATGTATAGTAATAAGATGCACTATCATAAGCTGCTAATGATTTGTTTTTTTCTCCGGTTTCTTTAAATAGTCCTCCAATTTTTTTCCAAGAATAACCAAGGCCTGAATAATTCTTTGCAATTTTTCTGTATTCAATAGCAGTTGTATGAGCTGCAATAGCAGAATCGTATTTTCCTAAGTTCCAATAAGCTTGACCAATATTGGATTGAGAAAAACCTGCGTTGCTATAATCTTTAAAAAATAAAAATATTTCTTTGGCTGTAGCAAACTGATCGATTGCTTTTCTATAATTGGCTAATTTAAATTCTATATCAGCAATTTCATTCAACACATCGGCAATATTTTTCTTGTCGTTCATTTTTGAATAGGAAGCCAATTGTTCATTATAAATTTGAAGCGACTTATTAAGTTCACCCTGTCTTTTATACAATCTTGCTAAACGACCCTGAACGCCAATGGCTGATTGTAAACTGCTGTAGTTATTTATTGTTTGATAGTTTTTTATAGCATTTTCATAATGCACAACTGCTTTTTTGAGTTCACCTTTACCTGCTTGAATAATGCCAGAAAAATGATGATATTTTGCTGTAAAAGATGTTTTTTGAGCAGGCTTTAAAGCAGAGTTTGATTTATTAACTTCTGCAAACATTTTTTCAAATGATAGTAAGGCGTCATCAACTTTATCTAAGGTGTTATAAGTTAAACCTTTCTTCAAATGTGTTTGAGCTTTAAAGTAGTCATTTTTGCATTTATCGAAATAGTAAAATGCCGAATCACAAACGCTTAATACTTTGGTATACTCTTTTTTATTATCCAAAATAGTGGTGTAACAATAATGATAATAACCTGTTACACAATCATCTTGTAAATAAGGCAATACTAGCTTAGCTGCTTCAAAATATTGAAGAGCTTCAGCATCTTTGTCTTTATCGGCTAAATCATTTGCATCGCTAATCCAATCTGTAACAAAACCTTTATCTCTAAAAACGGTAATATTTTTTGTTAAGAAAATTTTGAGTATCTGTGGCTTATTTTTATAAGCCATTACACTATCGTACAATTCTCTTTTACTATAAGGAGCTTTATTCATTACCCAAGTAGCAAACGTTTCGTTTAGTTTCCAAGTGTTGCCAATATATTTACCTGGATAATTATTCACGAAATGTAAGAATGTAAAAACATCTTTTGCATTACAATCTCTCATTACATCAAAAATGCCTCTTCCTTGATAGCGACCTTCCGTCATGGGTAACTTCAAACTATTAAAACTGGTATCGTCTTTTAACGCATCATATGTTTTAAACACATCTTTTGCTCCATCTGTCAATAAACTATCTTCTAATCTTTTACTATCTCTATAAAATAAATCTTCAACGTTATATAATGGATCGCCATTTAAATTATTAAACTGAATATCAAGTAGTGCTAATTCAAAAAATATACTTCTATAAGGTAGTTTGGGTACTTGAATAGAGAGCTTTACATAATCGCCATTTCTAATTTCATAATTTTTATTTGTACCAGTTTTATCAACAGGTCTGATAATGGCAATTGCTTCTTTATCGGAAACTTCTAATACACTTGCATAACCAATTTCTAAATCACTTCTATCATCATTAGATTTATACACTCCTTTAACCACACCTGTAGTGCCAATTTGGATACCCAATTGTTTACCACCTAAAATTTTCACCTTAATACTATCTGCTTTTAGTTTGGTTACTGTTCCAATTCTAAAAAACATTTCTCTCTTTTCTGTAGTAGCAGTGTTTTTTTGTGCAATGGCTGTTAGGGCTACAGCAAATAATAAACAGGTAGAAAGTATTGCTTTATACATGACTCACAAATTTGGTGTAATGTTAAACACTAAATTTCACGATAGCAATACGTGGTAGTGGGTATTCAATAATTTACAATTTACAATTTACAAGTGACAATGAGCAATGAATAATTAAAAATGAACAATGAATAAAGTACAATGAATAATGATCAATTGTCAATTCTCAATTAATCAATTGCTTTTCTGTACTGGAGTCATACTTCCTTGCTTAATACCTGTAGTTTCTAAAGTGTATTTGTATCTTTTTATTGCATTGGCAATAGCAGTTACAATTTCTTGTTGACCATTTTCACTATTTAAATAATCTTCTTCCTCGGGGTTCGATATAAAGCCAATTTCTATTAAAACCGCTGGCATGGCAACTGCTTGCAATACCCAAATGCCTTTACCACGTTGTTGAGCTTGGCGGCTTGGGCGACCTGTTTTTTTAAATTCATCTTCTACCGTTAATGCCAATCTTGCACTTCTATCAAAAAACTGTTTGGTTTTTATAGAATACAAAATCATTTTTTCAGGGTTATTTGGGTCAAAATCTTTTAGTTCTTTGGCAGTAACACTATCCATATACAATTCTTCATGGTCTTTTAATGCATCTTCTTTAGCACTATTTTTTCCAATTCCCCAAATAAAAGTTTCAGTTCCTTTGGCTGGGTTAGAGGTATAGTAAGTTCTATATTGTTTTACTTGTCTGGTATATGTTTTCTTTTTTCTTTTATACTTTTCGGTTTTATAACCTATAAATTCTGAATGTCTAATACTACCTGCTGAGTTACAATGAATAGATACAAATAAATCGCCTTTAGCATCATTGGCTTTATTGGCTTTTTCTGTAACTCTATCGTACACATCTGTAGTTCTTGTCATGTATACTTCTACATCGGGCATGAGTTCTTCTATTTCTTTTTGTAGTTTTAGTGCTACTGCTAAGCTTACTTCTTTTTCATGAGAATATTTACCAGATGCACCATAATCGCTACCACCATGACCAGCATCAATCACTATCTTTCTTAATTTTTGTTTTTGTATAGGTAAGCCTTCTTTCTTGGTGAATGAACTAATACAAAATGCCAATAATCCTAATAAAAAAACAGAAGCAACTATTCGTCTCATCATATCAATAAGTTAAAGAAAAAGGTTAAGAATAGGTTTAATCATTTAGCTCTTATTTTTGCCACAAGCTATGAGCAACTTGTACAAACTTAACGTAAAATATTTTACTGCTATTGTGGGTGTGTTGGCTTTATTAATATTAACACTCCAAATAAATGCTAGTAGCTCTTTTTTAAAGAAAAAAAATTATTTTTTAACAACATTTTTAGATACCGTTCCTACCAACAAAATTCCCGATACTACTAAGCCAAAACTTGGAGATACTGTTATTGCAACCATTGATACACTTAAAATTTCTAAAGATTCTATTGATGCTCCAGTAAAATATAGTGCTGAAGATTCGGGGGTATTAATTATTTCTACCAAAGAATTTATTTTATATGGCAAAGCTAGTGTGGCATATAAAGATTTGGATATGGAAGCTGCCACTATTCAGTACAATCAAGACAAGCAAACCATTAAAGCAAAAGGCTCTTCAGATACATCGGCCAATTCATTGAATAAAACCAAAATGAAGCAAGGTGAAATGAATACGTTGAGCGATTCAGTTGCGTATAATTTAAAAACACAAAAAGGGATTACTTATAATACTTATTATCAAGAAGGAGAATTATTTGTAAATGCCAATCGTTTAAAAAAAGCCGATAGCAATGTTATTTATGCTTACAAAGGCAGTTTTACTACTTGTAATTTAGATACACCACATTTTACTTTTCGAACCAAGAAAATGAAAATCATCAATAACAAAATTGGTGTAAGTGGTCCTACACATCCCGAGTTTGAGGGGGTGCCAGTGCCAATATATATTCCCTTTGGAATTTATCCTTTAACTACCGGCAGAAGCTCTGGTATTTTAACACCACAATTTGCAAGCAGTGAAGATTTTGGTTTAGGCTTAGAAGGATTAGGATATTACAAAGTGTTAAGCGATAACGTAGATATTACCAGCCGTTTTAATTTATATAGTTATGGAGGGTGGAGTGCCAACGTAAATTCAAAATATTTAATGCGTTATAAATACAGTGGTGGTGTAAACTTGTCTGTTCAACGTAATAAAGTATTGAATCGTTTTTCAACTAAAGCTGCCGATGAATTTAATATCACTTCATCGTACATGATTAATTGGAGCCACAGTAGAGATAGTAAAGCAAGACCAGGCACTAATTTCACAGCCAATGTAAATTTTGGTAGTACTAAATTTAATAGTAATATTTTAAATAATCCGTATCAAAATTTCAATAATCAATTGCAATCGTCTATTGCCTACAGTAAAAGTTGGGATGGAAAATATAATTTATCGCTTAACTTAAATCATAATCAAAACAACAATACCAAGTTGGTGAATATGAGTTTGCCCAATGCAACATTTAGTGTGGTAACTTTTTATCCTTTTCAAAAAAAGGAAGCTGTGGGTACACCTAAATGGTACGAAAAATTGGGTGTAGGTTATAATGGAAATTTTCAAAATCAAATCTCCTTTTACGATACCGCATTTAGCACCAGAAGATTGTTAGATACGCTACAATGGGGCTCTGAACATAGCATACCCATTACACTATCGTTGCCTGCTTTAGGACCAATAACTATTGCCCCAGCAGTATCATTTCAACAACGTTGGTTTGGTCAAAAAATAAGAAGGGTTTGGGATGATGTGAATGATACAGTATTAACGCAAACCCAAAAAGGATTTTATACACAAAGTAGTATGAATTTTGGTATTAGTGCAAGTACTAGAATTTTTGGAACCTATCAATTTAAAAAAGGGAATGTAAAAGCCATTCGTCATGAAATTAGACCTACGTTTGGTTTAAATTATACACCAGATTTAGTGAGTAAGAATTTTTATAATGTGCAAGTAGATTCATCTGGAAGAGCCATTCGATTTTCTGAATTTGATGGAGGTATGTATGGAAGTTATGGAGAAGGGAATTTTGGTGGAATTACTTTTGGGATAGATAATTTGTTGGAAATGAAAGTGAGAGATAAAACTGATACTTCAGCTACTGCAGATAAAAAAATTAGATTGATTGATGGTTTTGGTTTTTCATCGGGCTATAATTTATTGGCCGATAGTTTTGCTTTAAGTCCGTTTTCAATTTACTTACGAAGCGTATTATTTGAAAAAATCAATATTACTGCTGGAGCAAATTTAGATCCTTATGCTGTAGATCAATTTGGGGTAAGAAAAAATACTTTATTAATTAGGCAAGGCAAAATTGGAAGAATAACCAATGCAAATTTGGCTATTAGTACCAACTTTCAAAGTAAGCCAAAAGATGAGTCGAAGGGAAAACAAGAAAGATTGCCTAACGATCCATTTATGACGCCAGATGAACAGCAGCGTCAATTAGAATTTGCACGCCAAAATCCTGCTGAGTTTACCGATTTTAATATTCCTTGGCGTTTAGATTTGTCTTATTCTCTTTCTTTAACAAGAGTGCTAAAGCCCGATTATAGTGGTTACAGAACCGATGTATTTAGTAGTATTAATTTTAATGGAGATTTTAGTTTATCGCCCAAATGGAAAGCAGGAGCAACAGGTTTTTATGATTTAAAAGCATTTAACTTACAACAATTTAGTATGTTTATTTCAAGAGAAATGCATTGCTGGCAAATGAGCATTAATGTTACTCCAATAGGATTATTTCGTTCATTCAGTATCAACATCAGCCCTAAAAGTGGGATACTTAGAGACTTGAAAATTAATAGAAATAGGTTCTTCTCTAATCAGTAACTGAGTGTATTTTCTTCTACAACTAAGTATGTTCTACGTAATATTTGGTCATAATAGTAAAAACCTTTTCTTTCATTTCATCGGCTTTTAATCCTTCAGAACTTACAGGAGGAAGAAAATGAATTTCTAATTTATGCGGTAGAAAATAAAAAGTTTTGTTATTGGGTAAAGCTTTGTTGGTGTTGAATAATAAAGTTGGCACAACAGCAGTTTGAGTGTTTACTGCTAATTTAAAAGCACCATCAAAAAATCTTTTTAAAGGGTCTTTAGTTCTATTTCTAGTTCCTTCTGGATAAATACACATGTGCATTTTTTCTTGCAATGTTTTTTTCATAGCATCATAACTTTTTCTTCGGCTTGCATCATCATTTCTATCTACTAAAACTGAACCCTTTGCATAAAACCAACCAAATAATGGAATTTTAGCAAAACTCTTTTTAGCAATGGTTCTATTTGCACCAGGTAAATAAGGGCATGTAACAGGAATATCTAATAAAGTATTGTGGTTACAAGTGAAAATATAAGTACCACCTTTTGGTACATACTGTTCCCCTTTAATGGTTAAAGGGCATCCAACCAAAAAAAGCCAAACGTTCATCCAAACCCTTGATACTTTTATAAAAATATATTGACCAATTGGGTTTGGAATTGCATAAGTAATCATAGTTGGAATAAAAATGATTAAGAATGTTGCAATAAAACTAACGATTGCCCATAAAGCCCAAATACGTGCAAATACAGCTACCAATAAGTTGTCTTTTTTATTTTTACTCATGTTGCAAAGATTATAATTTCCAGTCAATTGGTTCCACCCCTTGTTTAATTAAAATTTCATTGGTTCTACTAAAATGTTTGCAGCCCCAAAAACCATTGTGTGCCGAAAGGGGAGAAGGATGAGCAGCTTTTAAAATGAAGTGTTTGGTTTCGTCTATCAACACTTGTTTTTCTTGAGCAAATCGTCCCCATAACAAGAAAACAATGCCTTTTTTTTCATCGGATAATTTGCGAATCACTGCATCTGTAAAATTCATCCAACCTAATCTACTATGGCTAGCAGCTTCATTGGCACGAACGGTTAAAATAGCATTGAGCAATAAAACACCTTGATTGGCCCAAGGCGTTAAGTTGCCTGTTGTTGGAATTGACATGCCAATATCATTTTTCAACTCCTTAAAAATGTTGACCAAAGAAGGTGGAGATGGAATTCCGTCAGGAACGCTGAAACTTAATCCCATGGCTTGTTGTGGACCATGATAAGGATCTTGACCCAAAATAACCACTTTTACTTTATTGAAAGGTGTATGGTTAAAAGCATTGAAAATTAAAGAACCGGGTGGATAAATAACAGCTTTGGTAGCTCTCTCAGTTTTTAAATGAGTAGCAATTTGCAAAAAGTAAGGTTTGGTAAATTCTTTAATCAAAGCATTTTTCCAACTGTCTTCAATTTTTACATCCATGTATTTAGTTATTTAGTGCTTTAGTTGTTTAGTTTTTACCTTTTTAGTTTTTACTTTAATTACCTATTTCCCCCATCAAAAAAACACTACCACAAACTAAAATTAAATCTTTATTGGTCGCAGTATTTTTAGCAGCTTCAATAGCCATATTTACATTAGAATAATGTTTTCCTGCAAGTTGATGTTTTGCAGCTAAAGATTGTAGTTCATTTGCTGGTAATGCTCTTTCTATTTGGGCTTGGGTAAAATAATAATTGGCTTCTTTGGGTAATATAGCAATGGCTGCTTCTATATCTTTATCTTTTACCATTCCAACTATAATATGTAAAGTTTGGTAGCTACAATGTTTTAATTGTTCAAGAATTTGTTTGATTCCATCTACATTATGTGCAACATCTGCAATAATAGTTGGTTGCGTTTGTAATACTTCCCAACGACCATGTAAACCCGTTAATTGTTTAACCTGACGTAAAGCCGTTAGCAAATGCTCTTCACGAATGTTCCAACCTTGTAAGTTTAACAAACGAACAGCTTCAAGAATAGTAACCAAGTTTTTGGTTTGATAAATGCCTGCTAAATCTAGTTGATAATGATTTGTTTTATTTGTTTGTACTTCTTCAACTTCAACATTTAAAATAGCTGTAGCACTTTCAAAACTCTTTACTTTAAAATGTTGCTGAGCATAAGTAATTGGTGCAAGAACACTCTTGGCTTTTTCTTCAAAAACAGGTTGAGTGATAGCATTGTATTCACCAATAACAATTGGTATTTTTTCTTTAATGATTCCTGCTTTTTCAAATGCAATTTTATCGAGTGTATTACCCAATAAATTCATGTGATCAAAACCAATATTGGTAATAATAGAAAGTTCCGGATGGATGATATTGGTACTGTCTAAACGCCCACCCAAACCAGTTTCAATGACAGCAATATCTACTTTGTGTAAGGCAAAGTATTCAAATGCCATGGCTACGGTTATTTCAAAAAAGGATGGTTCAATTTTTTCAATTTCAGGCTGAATTTTTTGAGTGAAATCAATTACAAACTGTTCGCTGCATAATTCACCATTTATTTTAATGCGTTCTCTGAAATCTTTTAAATGTGGCGAAGTATATAAACCAGTTTTATAACCTGCAGTTTGTAAAATAGCAGCTAGCATGTGGCTGGTAGAACCCTTGCCATTGGTACCTGCAATATGTATAGTTTTAAAATGTTGTTGTGGATTATCAATAGCATTGCACAATGCAATAGTGTTGGTTAAATCTGCTTTATAAGCAGCTGCACCAATACGACTAAACATGGGCAGTTTAGCAAATAAATAATCCAATGTTTTTTGATAGTTCATAAGCATTGCAAAGATGCAATCTTATCCTCTAACTCTCATATCCAAAATTATAGTACCTCTTTGTTCACTTGTACCTGGAGCAAAAGTTATTTCATATGCTCTTCTAATAGCAACAGCCCTTGTTTTTTGGTTAGTGGTTGAAGTGCCAACAGGATTTACTGCAGCATAAGTAACTTTTCCACTTTTATCTACAATAATGTTCAATGCAACTTTGGCGTCTTCATTAAAATCGTCTTCAAAACTGGGTAATTTGTTCATTCTTCTTCCACCTAAACCATAAATTTTTGTGCCTCCGGGTCCATCGTAAGCTTTTCCATCAATGGTACCCCAAGGCTTACCTTTATCCCCTGTTCCTGTTGCATCATTTCCTTCACTTCGGCTATCGTTAAAGCCATCTTTATTGTTGCCGCCTGTTCCTGTACCACCTGCATATTTTTTATCAAAAGTTGCTTTAGGTTTTGGGGTAGGAGGAGCAGGATTTACCACTGCTTTTGGTTTTGTAGGGTTTGGGTTTGGATTGGTAGTTGGTTTAGTTGATGTAGAGGTTGTTGTTGGTGTTGCATCAGGATCGTCACTATCTGGTGTTTCTGTTGAAGTAGCAGGTGTGCCAGCTCCTGACGGAGGTGTGGTGTTATTATCTGGCGATGTTTCTGGTGCTGGATCTCCTTGAACCAAAGGTTGTACATCGCCACTGCCAAAATCACTATTGCCAATATTTACTTCAATACCTTCACTTAATAAAGGCTTTTCTATAATGGGCATTCCCCAACGTATGTAAAAGAAAATTAAAAAAATAACACAGCAAACAAAAGCCGTTATGGCCGATGCTTGTAAATTTTTATTTCTTTCAAAATGCTGCTCCATTGCATAGTTGTTGTTCATACAAACTTAATTTTATTCGTTGCTAATTGTACGAATGTTGAAAATTAGCTCAATTACGATGCAGCTATGCACGTTTATGCATAAAAAAAGGTTAAGAATACCGTGTTTTGGGTGAATATTCTTTTTTTAATGGGTTTTAGAGGGAGAATGATCTTTTGGGGATTGGATGTAGAAAAGAACAATCGAACTTGTTTTATACTCATGAATATACTGTGTATATATTTTTTCAAGTGATTTTATGGTTATGCTATTCAATGCTCAAGCCGCTAGGCTTCGTAAGCTCAACAGCACTCCATTCGCTTCTTTGAAAAAATTTCCTACGGATTTTTTCAATCCCTACATAAATGTAGGGACCGAACCGAATGATGTGCCTTATGAGCTTACTGGTGTTAAAAAGTATAATTAAAGCTTGTTTTAATTGATTAAAAAAAATGTTTTAAATCCATTCAATCCTAATCACCAGCGTTCTATACTTTATTGACAAAGTCCATTACCAACTACAAAGTTTTTAAATATTCTATCAATGCTTTTCTTTCGGTATCGGTGAGTTTGTCGCCAAAATAATGACCATGATTTCCATAGCCTGGCAATTTTGTATTGTAATATTTTTTGCCATTGGGTTTTGTTTGTTCTTCAAATTCCCAACCCAATATTTCATAATTGTATTTAGGACTTGTGAAATTTCTACTCCAAATAGTAGGCCGAATTTTACTGTTTAACACAGCTTCAATGGTTGGTACAGATCCATTGTGTAAATAAGGTGCTGTAGCCCAAATACCATCTAAAGGTGGAGCAACATAGCCATTGGCTGGAACAAGTTTGGCTGCATAATCTCCTTGAGCATACCAACTTTTATTAAACCATTCTATGAACTGTGGATTTTGATAATTAGCCTTAAACAATAACGAATCTGTCTTAATAATGTTAGATGGAATTAACAAGTTGGGATAGCTCTCTTTTTCACCATACGTACCATGACACTTGCTGCAATTATTAATGAATATCGTTTCGCCATTTTTTGCTAACTCTTGATTGATGGGTTTGGGATATTTAGGTGCTTTGATAGATTTTATATAAGCCAAAACATCACCAAAATGACCATATACTTCTCTTGCTTCTGTGGTATCTTTTACAGTAAGTAAATTACTCAACATTAAAAATCGTCCAAAATCACCACGCCCAAAACCATTGTAAAACATGGCATTTTTCTTCTTCAAGATCCACCATGCAGGTACATCGGTTGGTATGGTTTCGTTGGGAATATCTAGTATAGGTTTTTTGTTCCAAGCTAATGTAACAGGGTCTCTATGTGCAACTAATAACATAGCTAATCTATCAGCAGCATTTACCCCTTGCACTTCTGTTTCCATTTTTGGAAAAACAGTTTTAAAAGAAGTAATGATGGGTTGAGCAGCTTCATAGCCTTTGGGATTGAATGTTTGCATGGCTTTGATAGCCACATCGCCTAAAAAACTGTATTGTTTGTTTAAGTTGCTAAAATCTTGGAATGTATTACCCATGCCAACATACAAGCTATCTTCAAAAACTTGTGCATGGCATTGTAAACAAGTGGGTATCACAATATCAATTCCATTTGCATTGGTAATTACATTGAAACCTTGTTCTACATTGGTATTTTTGCCTGTTCTATTGAGGTAATTGTTGTTGTCTTTTCCATTTAAAAAAATGAATGAATTGTATGGAATACCACTTTTCAAAAAATCGCCAGTGGTTAAATAAGCATATCCTTTAGCCGAATCTCCAGTTTGTTGTACACTGGGTGGTATGAAATAAGGCTTTTCTTCCTCATTCAATTGTTGTATAAATGCAGTGGTTATGCAAACAATAAATATGAGTGATAGAACAATGGTTGCTTTTTTCATGCTTTAAAATTAATCGCCTTTTTATAAGAACACCGTTGAAATGATTAAGTTTTAACGTTGTCGCATAAAAAATGCTTTAATCTTTTTAGCTGAATACTAATGATGCTTTAATTGTGGATTTTGAGGACACAATCCACTAGGAAATTGATTAAGTTTTAACGTTGTGGCATAAAAAATACTTTAATCTTTTTAGCTGAGTACTAATGATGCTTTAATTGTGGATTTTGAGGACACAATCCAAAAGGAAAATGTTTTTACGTTCTTTCACAAAAAAGCCGATTGTTCTACAATCGGCTTTCGTTTTATACATCTTTACCATGACAGGCTTTGAACTTTTTACCACTTCCACAAGGGCAAGGTTCATTACGTCCAGGTTGTTTGTCAACTCTAATGGGTTCTTGTTTTACTGGTGTTGGATCATGATAGTCATTTTCATTGGCTCCATATTCTTGTCCTGCTGCATCTACCAATTCTTTATTCGCCCTCATTTTACTGAGATCGGTTTTTTGTTGTCTTCCTTCTTTTACTTCTTCTCCTTCATTTAAAGGAATAGAAGCATGGCATAAAAATTCAACAATATTTTTATTTACCTCAGCACTCATATTATTGAACAAATTAAATGCTTCTACTTTATAAATTACCAATGGATCTTTTTGCTCATACGTTGCAGTTTGAACACTTTGTTTTAAATCGTCCATGGCACGTAAATGTTCTTTCCATGCATCGTCAATTACACTCAGTGTAACGTTACGTTCTACTGCATTCAAAAGCTCAATGCCTTTGGTATCAATGGTTTTTTGCATAGGTGCCAAAACATTCATCACCTTTTTACCATCGGTAAATGGTACAATTACATTTTCAATATGATTGCCTTGTTGGGTACGAATATTTTGAAAAACAGGCACCGCTTGTACAGCCAATTCTTGCTTTTTGCGTTGATAATTGGCACTAGCTTCTTGATACAATTTCTCAGCTAAAGTTTGTTCATTTTGTTTGTTCAACTCTTCTGCAGTAATGCTGGTATCAATTCCAAAGTTTACAATGGCAGCCAATTTCAATCCTTCAAAATCATTTTGTTCTTTGAACGAATTAACTAAACCCAACGCCACATTATAGAATGAATTATCTAAATCTAAAGCCAATCTTTCTCCAAACAATGCATGATGACGTTTGGTATAAATTACCGTACGTTGTTTATTCATTACATCATCGTATTCTAACAATCTTTTACGAATACCAAAGTTGTTTTCTTCTACTTTTCGTTGAGCTCTTTCAATAGATTTGGTAATCATGCTATGCTGAATTACTTCACCTTCTTTATATCCAGCAAAGTCCATCACTTTAGCAATACGTTCACTACCAAACATTCTCATTAAATCATCTTCCAATGCTACAAAGAATTGAGAAGAACCTGGATCTCCTTGACGACCTGCACGACCACGTAACTGTCTGTCAACACGACGAGATTCATGTCTTTCTGTACCAATAATAGCTAATCCACCAGCTTCTTTTACACCAGGCCCAAGCTTAATATCTGTACCACGACCAGCCATGTTTGTTGCAATGGTTACTGCACCTGCTAAACCAGCTTCAGCAACAATTTGAGCTTCACGAGCATGTTGTTTGGCATTTAATACGTTGTGAGGAATTTGTTTTTGACGCAACATTCTGCTCAACAATTCACTCACTTCAACCGATGTTGTACCCACCAATGTTGGGCGACCAGCATTTACTTGTTTTACAATTTCATCAATAACAGCACCGTATTTTTCACGTTTGGTTTTATACACCAAATCTTGTTCATCTTTTCTAATAGCAGGTATATTGGTTGGAATGGTAACCACATCTAGTTTATAAATATCCCACAACTCACCAGCTTCTGTTTCAGCAGTTCCCGTCATACCACAAAGCTTGTGGTACATTCTAAAATAGTTTTGTAATGTAACTGTAGCGTAGGTTTGTGTAGTAGCTTCAATCTTCACATTTTCTTTAGCTTCAATTGCCTGATGTAAGCCATCGCTGTAACGACGACCTTCCATAATACGACCAGTTTGCTCATCTACAATTTTCACCTGACCATCAATTACCACATACTCTACATCTATATCAAATAATGTGTACGATTTTAATAATTGTTGTACGGTATGAATTCTATCTGCCTTTACAGAATAATCGTTTATAATGGCTTCTTTTTGACGTAGTTTTTCATCAGCACTTAAGTTGGCATCTTTTTCTGTAGTTGCCAATGCAACACTAATATCTGGCAGAATGAAAAAATTAGGATCTTCTCCAGCTCTTGTAATGAGTTGAATACCTTTATCGGTTAACTCAACACTATTGTTTTTTTCATCAATATAAAAATACAATTCAGCATCGGCTTTAGGCATTTCTCTTTGCTGATCGGCTAAGTAATGATTTTCGGCTTTTTGTAATTTCACTCTAATGCCAGGTTCACTTAAATACTTAATTAATGCAGTATTTTTTGGTAAACCTCTATGTGCTCTAAACAATGCCAATCCACCATCTTTCGGATCATCGTTACCCTCTGCAATTTTCTTTTTGGCTTCTTGTAAAAACTGATTCGTAACTTTTTTCTGAGCTTCAACTATTTTTTCAATTCTTGGTTTTAGTTCAAAAAATTGTTCAATGTTGTCTTGACGACCAATAGGACCAGCAATAATTAAAGGTGTTCTAGCATCATCAATTAAAACGCTATCTACCTCATCTACCATGGCAAAATGATGTTTACGTTGCACCATTTCATCAGGGTTTTGCACCATGTTATCACGTAAGTAATCAAAACCAAATTCGTTGTTGGTGCCGTAGGTAATATCAGCTAAATAAGCTTTACGTCTGCTTTCACTATTAGGCTCATGTTTATCAATACAATCAACAGTTAAGCCCAACCATTCAAATAAAGTACCATTCCACTCACCATCTCTTCGTGCCAAATAATCGTTCACAGTAACAATATGTACACCTTCCCCAGCTAAAGCATTTAAGTAAGCAGGTAGGGTAGAAACCAAGGTTTTACCTTCACCCGTGCTCATTTCAGCAATTTTACCACTGTGTAAAACACTACCACCAATTAACTGAACATCGTAATGCACCATGTTCCAGGTAATTTGCCCACCAGCAGCTGTCCAACTATTTTTATAAATGGCTTTATCTCCTTGGATAGAAATATAATCTTTACGAACACTCAAATCTCTATCTAACTGCGTTGCAGTAACAGCCAATTCAGTATTGGTAGTAAATCTTCTAGCTGTTTCTTTTATTACAGCAAAAGCTTCTGGCTGAATTTCCAATAATATTTCTTCAATCTTTTTATTGCGTTCTTTGCCCATTTTATCAACCTCTTGATAAATGGCATCTTTTGCATGAATTTCATCAACTGCTAATGCATCTGCTTCGGCTTTTTTAGCTTCAATTTGTGCATCAATATCTTTTAAATGTTCTTTAATTCTTGCTTTAAATTCAACGGTTTTATTTCTCAATTCGTCGTTGGTTAAGCTTTGGTATTGTTGAAAAAATTGGTTGGTTTTTTCAACAATGGGTCTAATAGCAGCAACATCTTTTTCGCTTTTGTTACCACCTAAAATCTTCGATAAAAATTTCAACATAGTATTTTATTTATGTACTAAGCTGCAGAACATGTATGTAACTGCTGTTGCGTCGCACTCTTCAACATTTGTAATTTAATTCAGCACTTTAATTTCAAAAACCCTGCATTAATTAATAAGTAGCCAAATTGACACAGTTTTTTTGTAAAGGCTGCCAAAGGTAATAGAATTTGCTTTGTTGCAAAGCAGCAGTTTTGAGCTTCATAATTTTATAAAACGATAACATCTAATGTTTTAATTCAACTTGAAATTGTTTGCTTGGTTGAACCATTGCATTCAAAATGCTGTTTAAAATGCATGTTACTCAGAATTATCATTTTAATAAGCTTTTTTTTCTTCACTAAAATTCATGCTCAAAAGAATTTATCGGATTCTATTGCGTACAAAAGAAATAGGCTAAACGAAAACAACATGTTGGTTTTAGCTAGTTGGGCAAGTAGCAATATTGTTTATGGAGCAATTGCAGCACCAACCAACACCGGTAATGAAAAATATTTTCATCAAATGAACATCTACTGGAATGTTGTAAACATGGGCATTGCAGGGTTTAGTTATTTCCACACCAAAAAACAATTGAAGAAGTCAATCAATCTTGAGCAAAATTTAAAAGAACAACGATTGCTTGAGAGAATATTACTCATTAATTCAGGACTAGATATAGGTTATATTGCTACTGGTATGTACTTAATGAATAGAAGCACAAAGCAAAATTTAACTGACAATCAATACCAAATGAAGGGTTTTGGACAAAGTTTAGTAGTACAAGGAGGCTTTTTGTTGTTGTTTGATGTGTATCAGTATTTGCTGCATCGAAACAATGGAAAATCGTTGCAACAATTGAATACCAAGGCAATTTTTTCCATATCTGGGGATAAATTATCGTTCGTGTATCGTTTTTAAAATAGTTTTCTGCACATTCAAAATCTAGAATTGATTTTTACCTCTTTTCTGTTACTTTTGCCGCTAATTGAGGTTTGTGGTTGCAATGTTCATTTTTTAAACTCAAATAAACATGCTACTCATCAACTTTAAACTTTAAACTTTCTAAGAAAATGGCAGGTCAACTTAAAGAGGTAAGAAACAGAATTAAGAGTGTTCAAAGTACGCAGCAAATTACAAAAGCCATGAAAATGGTAAGTGCTGCTAAACTACGTAGAGCTCAAGATGCAATTATACAAATGCGTCCTTATGCTCAAAAATTACAAGAAATGTTGAGCAATATTGTAAGTAACTCTGATGGAGATACCAATATTAAGTTGGCTGAAGAAAGAGCTATAGAAAAAGTATTATTAATTGTAATTACTAGCGATAGAGGTTTAGCTGGTGCATACAATGCCAATGTAGTTAAATTGGCTAAAGAAACTATTGCTACCAAATATGCAGCTCAACATGCCAAAGGCAATGTAGCTATTTGGAATATTGGTAAAAAAGGTTGGGAATCTTTAACCAAATCTGGCTACAAAACAGACGCCACACATAAAGACATTTATTTAAACTTGAAGTTCGAAACTGTACAAGCAGCTGCACAAGCTGCAATGCAAGCTTTTGAAAATGCACAGTTCGATGCTATTGAAATTATATACAGTCAGTTTAAAAATGCAGCCACACAAGCATTTGTAGCAGAACCATTTTTGCCTATTCCTAAAGTAGTGGCAAAAGCAGGTGCAAAAAAATCTGACTTTATTTTCGAACCAAATAAAGATCAGTTGATTACTGAATTAATGCCTAAAATTTTAAATACTCAATTATACAAAGCAGTATTAGATGGCAATGCTAGTGAGCATGGAGCTAGAATGACTGCAATGGATAAGGCAAGTGAAAATGCCAATGAATTATTAAAAGCATTGAAACTTTCTTATAACCGTGCAAGACAAGCTGCTATTACAACTGAGTTAACTGAGATTGTAAGTGGAGCAGCAGCTCTTCAAGGTTAAAGGCAAAAGGCAAAAGGCAAAAGGCAAAAGGCAAAAGGCAAAAGGCAAAAACTTTAAACCTTAAACTTTAAACTCTCTAAACTTACAACTACTTTGGAACTTTCTTCTATTATACCACATATTGAGGTTTTGATCTTTGCTAGTGAGAAACCATTAACTGCATTAGAAATAGTAGAGTTAATCAATAATGCTTTTGGTTTTTTAGAAGAACGTGTAACCTTAGATCAGGTGGAAAGTTGTATTGAAGGCATTAAAGAAAAATATGCTTCTGAATTTTATCCTTTTGAAGTAAAAGAAAGTGGGGGAGGTTTACAATTTTTAACCAAGAAAGATTATCATAAAACTTTAGCTCAACTCAATGGCGATAAATTTTTAAAGCGTTTATCCAATGCAGCTCTTGAGAGCTTAGCCATTATTGCCTACAAGCAGCCGATTACAAAGGGTGAAATTGAAAAAATACGTGGGGTAAATAGTGATTACAGTGTTCAAAAATTATTGGAGAAAGAACTCATTGTAATTGCTGGAAGAGATGAAAAAGCTCCAGGACATCCACTAGTATATACTACTTCTAAAACATTTATGGATTATTTTGGCATTAACTCAACTGCTGATTTACCAAAAATTAGAGAAGTATTAGCCGAACAAATTGTTGAAGGAACATTGATTAATGCTGAAGATTTTACCAGCAATCAAGCATTGCCTGAACCCTCTGAAACCATTGAAAATACAGCTATTGAAGTAAGTATTGTAGATTCAGAAGATGAAAATGCAATGCAAACCGAAGCTATTACAGAAGAAATGTTAGCCCAACTAACAGAAGAAGATAGTAGTGATATTGTAAGTGATGAAACCACTACCGAAGAATTATTTGAAGATGAAGCCACCGATGAAGAAGAAAAGCAATCTTAGTAACTATCTCTATTTTTACAGTATACTTAATTAAGATTATTGTTGGTAAGCTTTGCCATACCAACAAGGGCAAAAAGGCAATATGTAATTAGTTTATTTTTCATAAAAGTTGAAGATAATTATTTAAGGAGTTATTAAAAACAATAAACAGAATCTAAAATTGTTTAATTCCACAAACCAAAATTTCTTTCAAACAAAAACGGGGTAAAATATTTTACCCCGCTTTCTAGTATTGGTTTATTTATATCATAACGACTTAATCAACTGATTAGCCATTCTAACATAATCGGTATTTTTTTGCTCAGTTGCAAGGGTAATACAAGTTTCGGCACTTGTTTTTGCACTTACTTTATCGCCCAATGCTTTTTCAATTTTGGCTTTTAATAAATGTATCCAAAATGCTTTTGGACTTGCTTCAATAGCTTTATTAACTGCATTCAATGCTTTGTTGTAATCTTTATCCATTTCATAATAAAAATTAGCAGCAGTAAAATATGTATTGCCACTTACTTTGTCAGCCTTTAAAGCATTCTCTGTTTGCGTTCTAATTCTGTCTCTTACATTGGTGGTAATTGGTAAGCTTACAGCAGTTTTACCCCACATTAAATGTAACTCACAAGCTTCAGCACTAATATTGGCAAATTGCATGGTAAACAATTCAATGCTTTGCTTCATTTTAATAGTAGCAACAGTAATTCTTACTGCATCATTTTCTTGCTTATAAGCTGATGGTTGATTTACTGTTGTGTCTTTGCTAATGATTAATGTCCACTCAGTTTTACCAGGAATAGCCAATAAACCATATTTACCAGGTTTTAGTTCAACGCCATTAATACTTACTGCATCAGTAAATTTTATAGTAGTTGCTGCGTTTGCACCTGTACGCCAAACTTCATTTAATGGAGCTAATTCACTACCTACTTTAAATAAGCTTCTACCTTTAATAGATGGACGAGAATAACTTAATTCAATTTTACCTAAGCCAAAATCTTGGTGAATATTTTGTGTAGGACTAGGAGCAGGCATTTTAATTTGAGCCTGTGCTAATGTGCCAAACGCTATGGCAGCAATTAATAAAACTTTCTTCATACTTGTAATTGTTTATTATAATTACAAACCTACAATAACAAGTGGTATTATCAAATGTTTTTGATAAATGGGAAATAGTTATAGCTGAACTGTGAGTTTAACTTTCTTCGATTTTTTTGCAGCTTTCCATTTAGGGCCCTGCTTAATTATTTCGATGGCTTTTTGGGTGAATTTTTCATTTTTACTACCTTCTACCTGAACATTCACAGGTGTTCCATCGGTATTTACTTTAAATTCTATTTTTAAGCTATTGAAAGAATCATCTTCTACAACATCGTCTTCTTCAGATTTTAAAATCGATAATTTTTGTTGTAAATATTGATTGAAAGATTGCCAGCCACCAACTGGTTCACTGCCTTTATTGAGTAATTCTTCTTCAATTGCTTTTTGGGCTGCTGTTTGATTGGCTTTTTTCTTAGCAGTGCCGTAACCAATTACCACTGTTTCTGATAAGCTAGCTTCATTGCCTCTTTCTAAAACAATATTGTTACTTCGGTTAGCACTTAAATTGGTTTGTTGTTGATGGTACCCTAAAGTTTCTACTGCAACTACAGCATTGGTATCGGGTAATTGAACTGCAAAATTGCCTTCTTTATCAGTTCTTGCAATAATGTTATTGTTACTACTTCTTAAGTTAAATGTGGTAGATGCAAGAGCTTCTCCGTTGGTATTTAATACCCTGCCTCTGAATGTGTTGGAACCATTGTTGTAATTATTCCGAACAATTGCAGCATCTTCAGCAACTCTTTTATTTTCTGCTGAACTACTAGTAACAGTAGGAGCAGGTTGAGCAGGAGCCAATTTTGCAGTAGCTTCTTTTGACTTTGTTCTTTCAATTTGTTCTTTTATAACTGCTTGTTTTTTGTCGGCTTCTGCTTTAGCAATTTGATCGGCTGTGGCGGTGTTGATTAAAGCTGTTTCATCTTTAATTGCATCAGTAGTTAGGGCAGCCGAACCACCTGTTCCTGCATTTTCTAAACCTGTATTTGGAATGGTTGGCTTAGCTTTTTTAGTTTTTGTAGAAGCCACCGCATCGGGAACTTTTACAATTGAATCATCTGACTGAGCTATTACTGCAGGTGGAGTTGTAGTAGATGGATTTGTTGTAATTACTTCTGGTACAAATGCAATAGGATTTTCAACCACTGCTTTTTGATTGTTTACCCACCAAATGGTTGTTCCTACACCCACCATTAAAATAATTGCAGCTGCAATACGCAACCATTGCTTGTTATTTGTTAATTGTGAAATAGTTACAACTTTTGCAGTTTGTTGCTCTTTACCTTGAATTTGTTGTGCAATAGAAGTTAAACGTTGTTTTGCAGTTGAAAAATTGCTGTTTGCATAACCTTCCATTGCATCGGCTAAGAAAGCATCTTTTAAAGCAGCTTTTTCAATGGCATTTCTTTCAATAGAAGTCATAGTACAGTTGTAATATGCTTCAATATGTTCAAGAGTATAATTAGTTGATAATGAATTATTTTGGATGTTTGATTGAATTAAAAAGTTTGTATTTTCAATAGCATCATTGGCTTTTTGAAAATCGGATATGGCAAAACCTTCAATAGCATCGGCCAAGAAGGGATCTTGTAAAGCAGCTTTTTCTAACGCATACATTTCTGCATGGGTCATTTTGCCCTGCAAATATTTTTCAATATCTGCTTTACTATAATGAATATGTTCGTTATTATTTGCCATTGCTTTCCATACAAATTTTAAGGTTACGTCTGCCGTTTTGTATTAGGCTTCTTACCTTATTCCATTCAATTCCGGTAATATCTGCAATTTCATTGTAGCACTTATTTTCTAAGTAAAACAATTGAATGCTTCTTTTTTGATCGGTATTTAATCCTTCAATACAATTTTCGAGACTTACTAAATTTTGTTCTTTTTCTAGAACATGGTCAAGATGCGAAAAGTCTTCCGATTGCATAAATTGACCATCAAATTCAACCGTAACATTTTTTTTGTCTTTTCGCAATTGCATTAAACAGTGGTTTTTGGTAACCACATAGAGCCAACTTTTAAAATTTTCTACCTGATGATTGGGTAATTTTTGTACCAATTCTTGATAAATATTCATTACCGCATCTTGGCTGATTTCTTCATTTTTAAAATATTTCATGCAGGTACCAAACACTAAATCGTTGTACCGCAAAAACAAAGTAGCCAAAGCATTTTGGTCAAGCGTTTGCTGGTAAGTAACCATTAGAGTCTGGTCGTCTGCTGTTTTATCAATTTGCCTTACAGGTGCCATAGGGCACTAAGATAATTGTTCTATTATATAAACAAAGAGAAGGATACTTTTTTTTGTAGAATAGAAAAAGAATACCCATTATTGGGTAGCTGAATCAATGGGTGATGTTGATTTTTGTTGAAATATATCAATGAGTTATTTTCTTAGTTATTACAATGGTGTGTATATCAATTTTATTTGCTGATGTTAGGTATTCAACTTTAAAAATTTTCACTAATTCAAAATGATTGTTGGCTAATTGAGCTATTAATTCGTCTAATTGATAGAAATAAAAATAACTTCTATGACCAGTGCTTGCAACTTGGAATTTAGATTCATTTGGCTTGCCTTCTACAAAACTCAAATAAAAAAGTCCGTTTGCATTTAATAAATTGTAACTATTCTTTAAAAGTTGTATACCATCTTCATGCGATAAATAGGGCAAACAAAAACCACTAATTATGGCATCAAATGTTGAGTGAATGGTATCAATATGTCTAATATCCAATTCTATGAATGTTGCTTTTGGGTTATGTTCTTTGGCAATTGCAATCATATTTGGTGCAACATCTACTCCTACAATTTCAAACTGTGGGTAATTAGATAATAGATACTTTGTAATATTTCCTGGTCCGCAGCCTAGCTCTAAAATTTTTGCATCTTGTTTGGCAATTAATGAACTTAGATAATCATAGGTTTCATTATATAAGTTTAAGTTCATAAACTTTTCGCTGTATAGAGAAGCAAGTTGATTCCAAGTTTCAAAAGTTTCTTTGTAAGTATCCATGGGTAGAGAATTTTTGTAATGAGTTACAAAGTAGTGTTGGTAGATTTTTTTCGTACACTACGTTTAATCCATTTTTCAATTTCTACTGCCCAAAATACAATACTTGATAAACCTAAACAAATCAATAACTCAAAAGCTGTAAGTGATTGTGTACGAAAAATTTCTTGTAAAAATGGAATATAGGTAACCGCCATTTGTAATACAAAAGTGAGTGCAACTGCACCAATCAATTGTTTATTGCCAAATATACCTTGTTGAAATAAAGATCTCCAATTGCTTCTAATGGCTAATGCATGACCCATTTGACTTAAACACAAAACTGTAAATACCATTGTTTGCCATTTATGATTGCCAACATGTGTTGCCCAAGCTTGTGTTGCTAAACAAACAGCACCCATTAGTAAGCCAACCCATATAATATGAGTTCCAACACCATTGGCAAAAATGCTGTCGTTGGTTTTTCGTGGCGGACGATTTAAAATATCTTCTTCTGCTGGCTCTGCTGCATAAGCCAATCCTGGAAGTCCATCAGTTACTAAGTTAATCCATAAAATATGAATGGGAATAAGTGGAATTGGTAAACCAACCAATGGTGCTAAAAATATGGTCCATATTTCTCCACCATTACTAGTGAGTGTATATTTTATAAACTTTCTAATATTATCATAAATTCTTCTACCTTCTTTTACTGCTTTAATGATTGTAGCAAAATTATCGTCTAATAAAATCATTTGAGCTGCTTCTTTGCTTACATCAGTTCCTGTAATGCCCATTGCAATACCAATATTTGCTCTACGTAATGCTGGAGCATCATTTACACCATCACCAGTCATGGCTACAAAATGATTTTTTTTCTGTAGCATTTTTACAATGGCTAACTTTTGTTCGGGCGATACCCTTGCATATACTTTAATGAACTCTACTTCTTTTTCAAATTCATCGTCCGAGAAATTCTCTAGTTCAATTCCTGTAACTACTCTATCGGTTTTTTTAAATAAAATTCCAGTTTCGGTTGCAATGGCTTTAGCAGTAATTGGATGATCGCCTGTGATCATTACAGGTGTAATACCTGCTTTATGGCAATTGGCTATGGCTTCTTTGGCTTCTTCTCTCGGTGGATCTATCATTGCAACAAGACCAATAAACTCTAGTTGTTGTTCTATGTTTTCAATGTTGATTGTAGTAGGTAATTCGTTTACAATACTTATGGCATATCCAATAATTCGTTTTCCCTGTGCTGCATAAACATTGGCAGTATCTATAATTTCTTTTGTTGGGGTATTTGATTGACAACATTCTAAAACCGATTCTATACCACCTTTGGTAATCATGAAATATTTTCCATTGATTGAATAAATGGTGGTCATGCGTTTTCTTTCCGAGTCGAATGGTAACTCATTAGAACGATGAAAGTTTCTCCAGATTTCCTTATAATTTTTATCTTTTCTTACATATTCAACCAAAGCAATTTCTGTTGGATCTCCTTTTAATTCATTGACTTCATTGTTGGTAACATCGTGGTTAAGTTCCATTGAAAGTAATAATAATTCATTCAACCGATAGCCTTTATAAGTGTGGTCTAACGTAGGTTGCCATATATTGGTAACAGTCATTTTATTTTGCGTAATTGTACCAGTTTTATCAGAACAGATATACGTAATAGAACCTAGTGTTTCAACAGAGGGCAATCTTTTAATCAGTGCATTTTTTTGTACCATTCTTTTGGCACCAATCGCTAAAGCAATGGTAATTATTGCAGGCAAAGCTTCTGGAATTGCTGCAACAGCAACAGATATTGCAGTGAGTAACATTTGTATAGAGTCTTCGCCACGTAATAATCCAACTACATATAATACTATACAAATACCAATTACAATAAATGATAATTTTTTACTGAAATCAGCTAACCTTTTTTGCAATGGTGTTTGGCTTTCTTCTTCTTGTAACAGTTGAGCAATACGCCCAATTTCGGTTTTCATACCTGTTGCCACAACAATACCTTCTCCACGTCCATTAGAAACAGTAGTGCTTTTAAAAGCCATATTTGTTCTATCGCCAATTGGAAGGTTTTTTGAAGAAAGTGTAGCTATTAATTTATCGGCTGAAACAGATTCTCCAGTGAGGGATGATTCTTCAATTTTAAATGAGTGGGTTTCAGTTAATCTAATATCTGCAGGAACAATATTTCCCACTTCTAAAATAACAATATCGCCTACCACCAAATTTGAAGAAGGAACTTGTACAAGTTGACCGCCTCTTCTAACAAGTGCATTTAATGCCGACATTTTTTTTAATGCTGCCATTGCTTTTTCGGCATTGTATTCTTGAACAAAACCAATTAATGCATTCAGCAAAACAATAATTAAAATCACTATAGCGTCTTTAATATCTCCAACAGCAATAGAAATAGCAGCAGCCCCTAATAAAATTAAAATCATTACATCTTTAAATTGATTGAACAGCAACATCCAAATGGGCATTTTCTTTTTTTCAATCAGTTCATTTTTGCCAAATTCTACTAACCTTTCTTCGGCAATTACCGTGTGCAAACCTTCTTTGCTGGTATTCAATAATTTTTCTGTTTCTTGAATAGAAAGTATATGATGATTCATATGATGGAATAATAATTTAAATGTTGAGCTTCAATGGATTTTTTTAAAATTTAGCAATGAAGTTGTTTAGACTTTTGAATTTATAAATTTTTCAGTTAGTAAAACTGTCAGCCTGAGTAACCAATTTGTGCTTCGCAGAAAAGCATTTTGAACCTGCCTGACGGCAGGCAGGAATGAAATAATTGCCACGGATGCACGGAAAATCACAGATTCGTTGATATTGATTATTATATAATCCGTGCTAATCCGTGCATCCGTGGCAATAAAAAAATCATTTGTTTACAAATGGTTTTTAATGATTTAATATATCTGTCATTGGCAGCCGATAGCTATCGGCTCAACCTGACAGCTCGATTATTTTCAATTGCTTTTACTATCAAAATACCAAAAGTCTAAACAACTTCAACATCAAAAAAGGGATATATATTATTTTGATAAACGATTGATTAACGATAAAAATAAAGCATAAGGTGATTGAAATTTATTGTTAACCTTTAAAAATCTACTTGTGAATATATTTACTTTTTTTATCAAATTGGTATAAATATTTGCTGTTGATTGACTTATTAAAGGCTTGTTAAACTAAAAAAAAATTGATTATGTTAGCTTTTTGCGTTAACTCAAAAAGGTAAAATCTATTGCTAATGTAATTTAGCAATAGTATTATAGCTTCTTATTAATATTGATTTTATTGTTTTTTTTCAATATACAAAAAATATATAGTAACCCAAAAGGGTAAATCTAGATTATTTGGTAATAAAATAATTATTTTTTCAATAATTAATACAATATATACGTTTAGGATATTATAGTAGCCCTACATGGGTTAAATCCATCATCCTCGATTAAAAAGACCATCCCAGCTATGAAAAAGTTAGTTTTGATGTTAAAGTCAAAAGAGAAAAAAATTATTATACCCAATGATTATTTGATTGGCGAATTTTTGTTGGCAGTATTGCTCATTATTATTTCCATTTTATTCCCTTTATTTTCAAAGGCTCAAAAGGACAAAGATGGCTCTGAGAACTATAGTCCTGGTTCTTCAACTACCTATATTTTAAATCGTTATTCAGCATTGGCTAGTACTGCAAATGCTGGCACTAGAAGTGTAACGGTTAGCAATATTGCCGATTTAAGTGGTTCTACTGGTTTTAGCAATTCAACCAATCCTTATGCAACAGCAGCTTTAAGTGCTGGAGATTTAGTATTTATTATTCAAGTTCAAGGTGTAGATATAACCACAACCGATAATTCATCTTATGGAGCAATTACTGCCTACAATGGTGTTGGTAGCTATGAATTGAAAACGGTTTTAAGTGTAGCTGGTAATCAAATTAATTTTTGCGAAGATTTACAATACACCTATCAAGCAACTGGCAGAAGAAGGGCTCAAGTAATTAGAGTACCTCGTTTAACTACTTTAACTGTGGGTACTAATGGTATCATTGCTGCAAGACCATGGGATGGTACAATAGGAGGTGTTTGTGTATTAGAAGTAGATGGAAACTTAGTGAACAATGGATCTATCAATACAAATGGCTTAGGTTTTAGAGGAGGTGTAGACCCCAATACTGGTTCTACTATTGCAGCAGGTTCGGGCTCTACCAACTTAATTTTCAGAACAACTTCTACTTCAAATGATGGGGGAAAAGGAGAAAGTATTGTAGGTAATGTAACCGATTATGCATCTTTAAATGGTGCTATGGGACGTGGTGCTCCAGCAAATGGTGGTGGTGGTGGTAATGGCCATAATAGTGCAGGTGGTGGAGGTTCAAATGCTAGTAATTCTGTAAATATTTGGAATGGAACTGGTGTTAAACCAAGTGGTTTTAATGCTATATGGAATTTAGAATCGGCAAGTTTTGCTACCAATGTTTCCCCAGGAGGTGGAAGAGGTGGTTATTCTTATGCTGCTAATAATGGAAATGCTGCAACACAAGGTCCAGGAAATGTTGCTTGGGATGGAGACAATAGAATTAATAATGGTGGTTTTGGTGGCAGACCATTGAGTAACTCTTCTAATGCACTTCTTTTCATGGGAGGAGGTGGTGGTGCAGGTGATGCAAATAATGATAATGGAGGAACAGGTGGAGGTGCAGGAGGTGGAATTATATTTTTAATGGTAAATGGTACAATTACTGGTACTGGAAACATTAGAGCAAATGGGAATGCTGGAGGCAATACAACTGGTGCTCATATTGATGCTCCAGGTGGTGGAGGTGGTGGTGGTACGGTAGTGGTATTATCAAGCTCAACAATTACTGGAATATCTGTACAAGCAAATGGTGGTGCAGGGGGCAACCAACTTCTTACTGTTGCAGAAAGTGAAGGACCAGGAGGAGGAGGTAGTGGTGGTGTAGTTATAACAACAACAACAGCAGTATCTAGAACTGTAAATGGTGGCAATGGTGGTACAACTACATCATCTTCATTAACTGAGTTTCCACCAAATGGTGCAACCAATGGCGATGTGGGGATTATTGCAACATCACCATATAGAGAAGTGGGTAGTAGTTGTTTCACCCAATTTAGTAGAGGTAATTGTGGACCTGGATTTGTGTACGTAGAGAATTTACTGCGAAATGGAGATTTTTCATTTCCAATTACTAGCCCTGCTGCTGGTAATACCTATACTGCTAGTGATAATGCTACTGCTGGTACTGTATTTAATTATAGTGGCGGAAGCTTTAGATCACAAAGTGATTTTGCTTCTGGAACTTCAAACCATAGATTTGATATAAGAACAGGAAATTATACAAGTGGTAGTATCAATCAAAATCCATTTCCCGGTGATCCTGCTAATTATGTTCCAGCATCTAGTACTTGGATGCACCACAATGGCAATAGTTTAGGAGGTGAAGCCTTAATATGGGAGCAAACGGCTACTAATTTAACCATCGGTTCTACCTATACTTTTTACTTTTATGCTTCTAATGTCTATAATACACCTTCAGGTGAAGACCCGAGGATAAGAGTAAGAATGGATGGAACCACTGGTATTCCTACTTCTGGTACAATCATTATAGCAGAAACACAACTCACCGAAGATGCTACTGATAATGCCGAGCCATTAAATGGTTGGGTTCGTTTTGCTTATACTTTTAATGCAACAGCAACTAGCCATAGCTTTAAAATAACCAATAACCGTGCTAGAACTGATGAAAATGAAGTTGGTATTACTGCCATTGGTTTAGGTGGTTGTGTAACTATTTGTAGTGCACCACAGGCAGAAAGTATTGCAAGTAATGGCAGAATTATTAATACATATTATCCTGGTGCGTCAAGTGTTACAGCAGGTGCAACAAGAATTCAATTAGGCACCAAAAGAACTGAAGGTGCAGGAGATGATATTCGTCCTGGCGATTTATTAATGGTTATTCAAATGCAAGGTGCAACTATTAATGCAACTAATACTACCAATTATGGTGCAAATAACGGTACTGCAAGAGGTTATTTAACAACAACAGCTGGTACATATGAATATGTGTATGCAGCAAGTACAGTAATAGATGGATTGCTTTATTTAACAACGCCTTTAAAAAATGCATATACCAATGCCAATGCAACTGCTTCTGCTGGTAGGTACAGATTTCAAGTAGTTAGAGTACCACAATATACAAGTTTAAATATTGCCAATGGTGCATCTATTTCTACTGCAGAATGGAATGGTTCAACTGGAGGAATTGTGGCAGCAAATGTAGCTGGTACAATTACTTTTAATGGAGGTACAGCAATTGATGTTTCAACCTTAGGCTTTAGAGGTGGTGGAGGAAGACAATTGGGTGGAGGTTCTGGTGCTTCTACAGATATGAGAACACTTTCTTCAAATAATGCCAATGGTTCAAAAGGAGAAGGTATTGCAGGTACGCCTAAATTCACACGTTCTATTGCCGATGTTTTGGTTGATAATGGAGATGAAGGTTATCCTGATGGCAGTTATGGGCAAGGAGCTCCTGGTAATGCAGGTGGTGGTGGAACTGATGGTAATATTGGTGCCAATGATGAAAACACTGGAGGAGGTGGTGGTGGTAATGGTGGTATTGGTGGTAGAGGAGGAAGAGCTTGGAATGATCCTACACAACTTGGAGCTTATGGTGGTGCTGTATTTGCTCAAGCATCTTCAAGAAGATTAGTTTTAGGTGGTGGCGGTGGTGCAGGAACTACAAATGATGGAACTGGAAGTTTTGGTGCAGGATTTAATAGTAGTGGTGGTAGTGGTGGTGGAATGGTATTTTTAAAAGTAGGTGCTGTTAGTGGTACTGCTACCATTAATGCCAATGGTGCTAATGGATTAAGTGTAGAAAATGATGGGGGTGGAGCTGGTGGAGCTGGTGGCTCAATTCATTTCTTTTCTGCCAATACTGCTGGTTTAGCAAATATTACCATTAATGCTCGTGGAGGCAATGGTGGTGATGCATGGGCATCTGTTGCAGATAATGGTACTCCAAATGATGGTAATCCTGAACATGGGCCAGGTGGTGGCGGTGGTGGTGGTGTAATTTATACCAATGGTAATATACAAGCTGCTAGTTCTGTTGCAGGTGGTAACCCAGGTATTACTACAACTTCTAACTTACCTTATGGTGCAGAAGCAGGTGCTGTTGGTATAAGACTAACTAGTGCTACAGATGCAATGATGACTGTAGTGAAAACTTTTTGTGATATTGATGATGATGATGATGGTATTGCCGATGTAGTTGAAAATACAACAGGTGGTGCCGACCCATTTATTGATAGTGATAATGATGGTATTCCTAATGTTTATGATCCTTCCCCTGGAGGAAGCGTTGCATCTTGGGTAGATGCAAATGGAGATGGTATTAACGACAATTTCGACAGTGATAGAGATGGCAAAATAGACCAATTGGATATTGATAGCGATAATGATGGAATCACAGACAACGTAGAGGCTCAGGGTACTTTTAGTTATATTGTACCTACTATGGTGGATACAGATAATGATGGAATGAATGATATATATGAATTACCAGCTCAAATTGGCACATCTGCTGGTAATGGTTTAACCCCTTATGATCATGATGGTGATGGTATACCAGATTATAGAGATACTGATTCTGATAATGATGGAGCACCTGATAGAAATGAAGGAGATAGAAATTCACCTTTTAGAACAATTACACAAGCAACCATTGATGCAGGAACAGATACCGATGGTGATGGTTTAATGGATGTGTTTGATAATGTAAACTTACTTGAACTTGCTTCTGCAGATTTATTCAAGAACGTTACTATGGGTAATATGGGACCATCAGGTAATTTCGAAGGTCCAACACCAACAGGTTCTTTAATTGGTTTACAAAGATCAAATCCATCTGGCGATAGAGATTGGAGAAACCTAACTATTTTACCTCTGAATATTGTTTCTGTGAACGTGGTTCATAAAGCTCCTTTTGCTGTGGTGAGTTGGAAAGTAGAGAATGAATTACAAACGAATAACTACGATGTTGAGTTTAGCTTAGATGGTTTAGATTTTACCAAAGTGGGTTCAGTATTTGCAAAAAATAGTAACACTGCTAATTATAGCTATAATCATGATATTGCAAAGTTTAATAAGTCTACTTATTACTATAGAATTAAACAAGTTGATAAAAATGGAAAGATTTTTTATACTTCTATAGTTATTTTAAAAGTGGCTAGCAAAAATGAAATAACCATTAATAATAATCCATTTTATCAGTCAATTGGGTTAACTGCAACTGTACAACAAAGAGAAAAAATACAGTTGAGTTTAATTTCAGTAGATGGTAAAGTTATAACACAACAAGCCCATGAATTGGCAACGGGATCTAACTCTATTTCAATTCAAAATCTAGGAAATTTACCGAAGGGAATGTATATTCTACGTATTCAGTCTGCTACTAATGAAGTGCAATCGTTTAAGCTAATTAAACAATAGATTAATTAGAATATCATAAAAAAATCCGAGCAAAACTTTGCTCGGATTTTTTTATGATATATATAAAGGTAAAGTTACAATAAAGCTAGTGCCAATATTTTTTTCTGTAGTGAAATAAATGCTACCATTGGCTTTTTCAACAATGCCTTTGCAAATTGCTAAGCCTAAACCTGTACCAGATGTTTTAGTAGTAAAGTTGGGTGTAAAAATTTTGCTTTTCATTGCTTCATCAATTCCATCGCCATTATCTGTTATTTTAATGGTAAGCTTATTGTGGTTTACTATATTCTGTTCAATAACAATATTGGCTAAAGTTTTATTTTCACAAGCTTCTATTGCATTAATAATTAAGTTCGAGAATAATCTACTAATTTGAGTTTTATCGGCAAAAATGAAGTTAGTATTTGTAGGTTTAATCCATTCAATATTTACTCGTTCTTGTGCTGAGTGTAATTGAATGAGGTTACTTAAAACTTCACTAATATCAAACGCTACTAAATCAACATTTCCAATATTGGCAAATTGAGAAAAATCGCCAGCAATTTTTGAGAGCTGTTCTATTTGTTCAATTAATGTAGTAGTAACTTTTTTAGTGAGTTCTTGTGTATTTGCAGCATTGTTGTTAGATGCTTTTTGTAAATACTGAATACTCAATTTCATGGGGGTTAAAGGGTTTTTAATTTCATGTGCAACTTGCCTTGCCATTTCTCTCCATGCACCTTCACGTTCACTTTGTGCTAAGGCTTCGGCACTTTGTTCTAACTTTTCCACCATTTTATTGTATTCATTTACCAAAATTCCTATTTCATCTTTTCGGTTCCAATCTATTGCTTCATTATGTTTACCAAGATTTACAGCTTTCATTTTTTCGCTAATTAAACTAAACGATGCAGTTATACGTTCGGTTGCTAAGTAAGCAATTGCACCTGCTAGTAAAAATATAAAAGCATTTAAGTTAATCAGTGTTGCTAAGAAACCAGAAATCTCTTGATTTAATTCAGATTGGGAGTTTAAGTAAGGGATATTTAAATAAGCATAGGTATTGCCATTATCATCATTCACAGGTACATAGATGCTTAGAAATTTAAAGCTAGCAATTTTTTCTTCTTGTATAATCCGAATGCTCTTTTGATAAGTTAATTCATGAAAAGCATTTGGTTCCATATAATTATTCAATAATTGTTTATTATAAATATAGGGTTGAGTAGATGCAATTAAATTGCCATTGATATTGAATAAATTCACATCTACATTATGAACTTCTGAAATTTCATTGATATTTTTTTCAACGCTATTACTCCATGCAATATCATTCATGGTTAAAACATCATCAAATGCCAATTGCGATTGTATTAGTTGCATTTTTTCTTCTACAGCATTAGCCATTACTTGAATAGATTTTGAAAGTCTATCTTGATTGGCTTCATTAAACCTATAAATAAAAAATGAAATAGTTGCAATACCAATAATTACAAACGAAAAAAAACTCACTAAAATAATGGTTGCATGAATTTGGGTTCTAATTTTCATTTGAAATACGCTTTCAAATGAATTTCTTTTAAAGCTATTTTTAAATAAAAAACTACCTATATGAAATACAGCAAGTACTATTATATTGGTAAAAAATATATAGGCAAATAGAGTGATGAATTCAATAATCTGTGTTTTCTTTTTAGTAATTACTACAACTTTTTCTAAACCGGAATTATACCATAATTCGGTGTAATTATTGGTGCTTCTTAATTCAAACTTTACAGTTGGTAAAACAATATTTTTTAAAGAAGATGGAAAATTATAATCATTAAATCGATTCACTAGTTTTCCATTAGCATATAAGGCATAAGCATAATTGGTATTAAAATCACTCGATAAATCTTGTGTTTGTCTAAACAATTCTGGGTATAAAGCTTCGCTTTTATACCTTTTAGGATTTACAGTTACAAATAAATAACCTTGAATAGAATCTTGATAACGTATTGTTTTTTGATACAAATAATTTTCTTTATCGTTATTGCTTTTATAAGCAAATAAATTATCTATACTAGTGGGCTTCCCTTGATTTATAATGATGGTTTTAATGGCTGCATAATTTAAAGAATCTTCATTGTATAAAGGTTTAAACAAATGATCAAACACATAAACTCGAGTTTCATATTTATTCAAGTAACCCGAAAAATTTTCGTTTACCAAACTATCTTTTATAAACTTATTGGAAAACTCTTGTTTAAATCTGTAAAAGTTAGTTGATAAAAATGCATCATTAAAATTAGTGGTAGCAATTTTTAATAGATTTTCGCTGTCGGGGTCGGCTTGTTTTTCTAGTTTTTCAGCCCATTTTTTTCTTTGCTCAAACTCTATATAATTATTTTGTTGCATTACCAACAATGCAATGGAGAATGAGAAAAACAACATCCAAAAAATAAAAATAGACGATTGAATAATTGGCTTATCAATATCTTTTTTTCTAAAATACAAAATGCTAATATATACTATTAACCATGCTAAAACCCATAAGTTAGATAGGGTATTTGAGTCGTTTGCATTAATGCTTAAAAACAGTAATCCAAAAACAGCAATAGTAGATATTGATTGTAGCAAACTGAATTGCTGGTTGAATACTTGTTTAAATAGTATATGAGATATATGGTAAAAAATTAAGCTACAAAAGCACAAAATAATAAAACTTACAACACTATAAATATTTAAGCTAAAAAAGTTACTTACATCAAAAGAAATCTTTGAATCTAGAATTAAACTTCTAATAATACCTGCAATAAAAAAAGTACAATAGGTGAGTATTACTAAACATGCATAACTAACGAAGGATTTTTTTTGTATAGTTGTATTTGCTTTATTAGGATAATTGAATTTATAAAATACAACCAACCAAAATACTAAAATTGCATTAATTAATAAATCGCCTAACGATGGGTGAAGGTTATTTGATGCATAAATAGATGCATCAAATAAAGGTAAATTACCATACTTAAACGGAAACGGAAAAACGTAACATGCAATTCTTAGCAATAAAACAAAAGAGAATAAAAAATAAAATCCGTTGTAAAAATTATTTTTATTTACCAATTCGTTGCTAATTGCATTTATAAATACCAATAAAAAAAGTACGGCCAATACCCTTGTGATAATAGTTAACCAGCTATAACCTTGTTGGGGTTGTATCGTTTTTTTTTCTATTGCGTATACCGTTTTTCCATAAATGTTTTTAATAGGTAAAGCATTTGAAGATGTGGATAGTTGATAATATTTTTCTAGTTCTGCATCATCTGGGAAATTGTTGGTTAAATATTTGTTCTCTATAAAGTAGTCCCATCTAATTGGCATTATTCCTATAATTATCACACTTGTATCGTTAGAAGAAATCGTTTTTTTGATTATTTCAAAACTTCCATTTTGATGTTGTATAAAATAATCTCCATCCTTTTTTTGCAGTTCTTCTTGAGTAATTGAATATTTATTACTATTCCAATAAATAAGCTGATTGTTAGTATTGGCTACAGCTTTGTAAATAAATATACCATACTCTTTTTGTGTTAAATTAAACTTTTCTTTATCGTTAATATTGTTCAATAAAATTTTATTCAACAATATTTTGTTTTGAGAAACTGCTTCAAAGTTTCTCTCTTTTTCTTGTAGTTTTTTAGTAAGTAATTCTTGGGTATTGTTTAATGAAAAGCTGTACGATGTGTATTGAGTAACAATGAGCGATACTGTATACAGCCATGCAGCTATTAACAATAAGTAGCCATGTTTTAAAATGCCGTTTTTTACTGTGCTAATCAACTTGTTTAGTTTGTTTTTTTACTTCGTTCCAAATAGCATCCATTTCGGTTAAAGTCATTTCTGTAAAAGCTTTTTCTTGGGCAGTTGCTATTTTTTCCATTGCGGTAAAACGATCTATAAATTTTCTATTGGTTTTTTCTAAAACACCTTCTGCATCTACCTTCAAAAACCGTGCATAATTTATTAAGCTAAACAATACATCGCCAAACTCTTCTTCTACATGAGTTTGGTTATTGCTTGCAATAGCTTCTTGCAATTCGTTCATTTCTTCTTCAACTTTCTTCCAAACATCTTCTTTATTGTCCCATTCAAAGCCTACCTGTTTGGCTTTTTCTTGTATTCTAGTAGCCTTAATTACAGCAGGTAATCCACTAGGCACTCCACTTAGTACACTTGTTTTTTTACTCGTTTGTAATTTTATTTGTTCCCAATTTTTTTTCACTTCTTCTTCTCCACTTACTTTTACATCTCCATAGATATGTGGATGACGTACAATTAATTTTTCGCAAATTCCATTAATTACATCTTCTAGTTCAAATTGTTTTTCTTCGCTGCCTATTTTGCTGTAAAACAAAATGTGTAACAATACATCTCCCAGTTCTTCTTTAATATTTTGCCAATCATTTTGGGTAATGGCATCTGTTAATTCATACGTTTCTTCAATGGTTAATGGTCGTAGAGTATGTATAGTTTGCTTTTTATCCCATGGACATTGAGTTCTAAGTTCATCCATAATTGTTACAAGACGTAAAAAACTGGAGCTAAGTGTGTCTGTGTTCATAATTAATTAAATAGTAAAAATTGAAAGTAAAAAGAATGAAACGAAGAGTATTAAAATAACAAACAGCATTACAAAGTTTAACAATATTAGCTTCAGCATTGTCTTGATTCTACTTTGAAGATAGAAGTTACGCATAGCTTTATACAAGTAAACAAATACGCTAATAAATAATATTGGATTTAGCCAATCGTCTAATTGTTCTGGTAAAACATTATTCGAAATAATCATGAGCAACATAATGATAAATGTAGCTATGTATAAATGAATAGTAAAAATTCCATGTTCTACATAGTACCTTTTTCTTCTAACGTTTAGTAAATACAGCATTGCTGCAAAAATGGGAAGTGAAACAAATAGAATTTGTGGTAGCTTATGTATAAATACTTCAATGAGTTTTGAGCCAGCTTCATGCCTATATTTTTCATTGATCATTGCACCTTTACGCTCTATTAAACTCGATAACCAGTTTCTTTTTTCAGCATTGGGTAATGTATTTTGTATAGAGTCGTATTCTTTTACAGATTTATAATTTCCGAAGTCTATAAAGCTACTTCTTTGCTCAAAAAAGTAATGTAATCTTTCTTTAAGTCTAGTAGTGTCTTTTGCTAAGGAATCTAAATCAGTATTGATTAATTGAATTTTTTTTTCAATCCGCTCTTTTTTAGCGGTTTTTAAGTTTAGTGCTTTTATGGCTTTTTCATTCTGGGCTTTTTCTGAAAGCAACTCTTGTTTAATTTCAATAGCAGTTAAATTTTCTAATTCTTCATTACTTTGGTTAATAATTTCTTCGGGATGAAAAATGTAAAAGAATGAGATAAAGAAAAATGCCGATGTGAATACATACATTTTTATAGGATTCAAATAACTGCTTCTTCTTCCTTTTATAAATTCTGCCGATAAAAATCCTGGCTTAAACAATAAATACTTGAGTGTACTAAAAAACTTGCCATCAAAATGGGTAACATCGTACACAAAATGGGTAACCAAACTCCAAAAGCTTTCTTTTATTTCAACATTTTCTTGCCCACATATATGGCAATACTTACCATAAATGGCAGCTCCACAGTTTAAACAATTTTTCTCCTTTCTTTCTTTTGAATGGCTCACCTTGTTAATGTTTGATTAAAAATACAGTACAAACCTAAAGCTACCAACTCTATTACAATCTCTTTTTGTGTGTTGGCATTTAGGATGTTACTTTTGGCAAGAATATACTTTTAACAATGAAACATTTTTTTGCAGTTATTTTTTTACTATTTATTTCAAATATTGTATTGGCTCAATATTATTATAACGATGTGCTTGCTACTCAACAAAGCAATGCTCAACAACAACTATTGGCTACTAATAAAATAAAAAAGGTAGTAGCTATGAGTAAAGAAAATGATAATTCGGCTTCTGATGGTTTTATGGTTGAACAAACCATTGCAAAAGATGCCAATGAAATTGTAACCATTACCAAAACTTCAGCAACAGTAAGCAGTAGTTTATTTTCTTATTTCAATAATGGAAAAATAACCAAAACAAAATCTGTTACCAAAGATATTTTTACTGTTACCGATTATTTGTACAATGATAATGGCTCTATACAAAGCATTTTATCTTCTACTACCGATACTTTTATGAACAGCTTTACATCTGAGTCGCATATATGGTTGTATAATGAACAACAGCAGCCTACTAAAATGTATCGAATAAAAAACAATACGGATACAACTTTTGTTGAATTTGTATTAGATGAAAATAAAATGGTAGCTGTTGAAAATTGGAAAAGAAATGGACGTTATACTGAAGCTTATTACTATTATTATAATGATAAAAAACAATTGACTGATATTGTTAGATACAATAAAAATGCAGATAAAATGTTACCTGATTTTATGTATGAATATGATGCAAATGGTAGAGTAAAACAAATGGTGCAAGTATTGGCAGCAGGGAAAAATTACAATACTTGGCGATATAGTTATTTAGAAAATGGTTTGAAACTTAAAGAAACTTGTTACGATAAACAAAAGCAATTGATTGGTACTATTGAATATACCTATACCAATTGATGTAAAATATTTCACATGAATTTAAAATCAATGTTGGCAAAACCTTTTGCCAATTATATTGCTGGCCAAATAAAGAAAAATATGCAACATGCTGAAAAAGATCAGCAAGTAATATTTTCTTCTTTAATAAAAAATGCAAGAACAACTGTATTTGGTAAAGATCATCATTTTCAGCAAATTCAATCGCACAAAGAGTTTGCTCAGGCTGTACCTATTAGAGATTACGAATTAATTAAACCTTATATTGAACAAATTAAAGAAGGCAAACAAAATGTTTTATGGAAAGGAGTACCTATATACTTTGCTAAAACTAGTGGTACAACAAGTGGGGTAAAATACATTCCTATTACTAAAGATTCAATACCCAATCATATAAATACTGCAAGAAATACATTGTTAAGTTATATGGCCGAAACAGGTAATACAGCTTTTGCCAATGGTAAAATGATTTTTTTAAGTGGAAGTCCGGTTTTAGAAAGAGTTGCAAATATTCCTACAGGAAGATTGAGTGGAATTGTGAATCACCATATTCCTAAATATTTACGCACCAATCAACTGCCAAGTTTTGAAACCAATTGTATAGAAGATTGGGAAAGTAAATTAGATAAAATTGTAGAAGAAACCATTCATCAAAATATGACCTTGATTAGTGGTATTCCACCTTGGATGCAAATGTATTTTGATAGGTTGACGGAACGCAGCCAACAGAAAATTAAAGATCTTTTTCCCAACTTTAGTATTATGGTACAAGGTGGTGTAAACTTTGAACCTTATAAAGCAAAGTTGTTTGAAAGTATAGGTAAGAAGATAGATTATATTGAATTATTTCCTGCAAGTGAAGGCTTTTTTGCTTTTCAAGATACACAAGATCAAGAAGGCATGTTGCTGAATACCAATAGTGGTATTTTTTATGAGTTTATTCCAGCCGATGAAATTTTTAATGAGCAACCCACAAGACTTACTTTAAAAGAAGTAAAGGTTGGTGTAAACTATGCGTTAATTATCAATAGCAATGCTGGTTTATGGGGTTATAATATTGGCGATACTGTGAAGTTTGTAAGTACGAATCCGTATAGAATTATTGTAAGTGGTAGAATAAAACATTTTATATCGGCTTTTGGAGAACATGTTATTGGAGAAGAAGTTGAGTATGCGTTGTTAAATGCTGCAAATGAGCTTGGAGTAAGTATTGTAGAGTTTACAGTTGCACCAAATATTGCACAAGGTAAAGGAAAAAGTTATCACGAATGGTTTATTGAGTTTGAACAGGCACCAACCAACATGCAAGATTTTATTGAAAAAGTAGATGCCAATTTAAGAACCAAAAATGTGTATTACGATGATTTAATTGCAGGTAATATTTTGCAAAAATTAGTAATTCAAAAAGTACGGAAAAATGGGTTTATAGATTATATGAAAAGCATTGGAAAATTAGGTGGACAAAATAAAGTTCCTCGATTAAGCAATGATAGAATTATTGCCGATGCTTTGAGTAATTTTATTTAACCTTAATTAACTTAAGATTTCATTGAAATTTTAGGGAAATGTATTTAGTTAGTAATCGTTACTACATAATTTTTTTGGTTTTGTATGGATGCCAAAGGCATCAAATGTAAATAGACAAAATTTTAATTCAGAATGTTCGACGCCGAATGGGTCGAATGTAAAATCAATCTTCATCATCTATTCACATTCCACTCCTATGGAGTGAAAAACAATACCAATAAGCATTTGCCGAGTAAATACATAATCCTAAAAATTATTTGTGATTAAATATTTCATTGAAACGGTATTTTTACAACAAAGAAATTGAGCATGAACACGTTTGGAAGAATATTAAGGGTACATATTTTTGGTGAAAGCCATGGTGAAAGTGTAGGTATTGTTGTAGATGGAGTTCCGTCAGGATTATACTTGTCTGAACAAGATTTATTACCCGATTTAGAACGTAGAAAAGGAGGCAAACAAAAAGGTACTACACCAAGACAAGAAGCAGATTATCCATTTTTTAAGAGTGGTATTTTCAATGAAAAAACTACTGGTTTCCCTATTACTATTCTTTTTGAAAATAATAATACTAGAAGTGAAGATTACGTAAAACAACGAAGCTTTCCAAGACCAGGACATGCCGATTGGGTGGCTCATGAAAAGTTTGGTGGTAATGAAGATTATAGGGGAGGAGGACATTTTAGTGCAAGACTTACAACAGGTTTAGTAGCTGCTGGAGCAATTGCAAAAAAAATGTTGGGCTCTATCTCAATCAATGCTGTAGTAAGTGAAATTGGTGGTGAAGCTGATATAGAAAAAGGATTACAAAACGCTATAGATGCAAAAGATTCTGTTGGTGGCATAGTTGAATGTAGGGTAACTGGTTTGCCTGTTGGTTTAGGTGAACCTTATTTTGATAGTGTAGAATCGGTTTTAGCACACATGATGTTTGCTATACCTGCTGTAAGAGGTATTGAATTTGGAACTGGATTTGCAGCTGCAAAAATGTTTGGCTCTCAACACAACGATGCTATTGAAAATTCAACTGGTAAAACAACTACCAATCATGCTGGTGGAGTTGTTGGAGGAATTTCTAATGGTAATGAATTGGTATTTAGATTGGCTATTAAACCAACTGCATCTACACCAAAAGAACAAGAAAGTTTAAATTGGGAAACCGGATTGGTGGAGAATTTTTCTATCAAAGGTCGCCATGATTTATGTGTAGCGTTGAGAGCTCCTGTAATTGTAGAAGCTGCTACAGCATTGGTTTTGGCAGATTGTATGTTATTGGAACAAAGAATTCCTAGAGTATTGAAATAAACTTTTAATACTCTCCCTTTTGACGAGGATCTTCTTTTTTCTTTTTCTTATCATCTACTCTGTAAGGGTTATCATCATCTTTCGACTTTCCTTTTTTCTTTTCTTTTACGTCTTTTATTGGCATTGGTACAGGTGCATTACCAAGCATCGGATCAACGCCTGTCATATCAACTTTATAATCAAAAAGTTTAGCAACATATTCCCAATGACCGTTGCCCCATCTAAAGCCTTCAAAATCTCCATCAGGAATGAGTGTGTGTTTTAAGCTTGGATCTTTTTCTTCACTAATTAAATGATCAAATACAATTACATCCATTTCTTCATCATAATTTAAACGAGCTCTAGCATCTTTTTTATATTCTATACAAAATCTAAATGCAGGTTGCTTAGGCTTTACTTCATCGTTAGGATATTGAAAAAATCTTCCACCAAAATTGGGGTTGCCATTATCGTCAAATGAAAGAACTTCTATCCATTTTTTATTACTACGTTCATTGTTTTCATCAAATCCTAGTAATGTATAGTATTTTTTATTGTTATACGTTTTGATGATAATTTTATAATACAAAGCTCCAATCCAACGTTGGTTATTTCTTATAGAATCTGTTGGTCTGTTGCTATCGTCTGAGTTGTCAAACAACGGAATCAACTTTAAACTTCCATCTGTTGTATTCATTTGTATAGCACCTTTTTGACGTACGCTACTCAAATCTTTTGAAACCTGCCAAGTGAAAATTTTAAAGCTACTATCCGGAGCATACAATTTAGAAATAGTTTTAATTGAATCGAAGTTATAATAAAATGAAAATGGAGTTCTTAAGGCTTTTACAAAACCTCTTGTGAAAAAGCTATCAGCTCTATATCTATCAATTGCTTCTTCGGCCATTACAATATCATTAGCATATTGTACAATGCTATATTCGGCCTGTTGCAGTGATTTTTTATTATCGGCTGTAAGTTTTTGTGCTAATAAGTGTTGGGTAAAAAATAAACCAATAAGTACAAGTATATACTTCATACAATTTTAAATTGAAATCTAAAATACAATCTTGTATTGGTTAAAATGCAATTCTAGGTAAAATCAATAAAATTTAGGCTTTTGTTAATGCTTGGGCAAAATCGAATAAATGATTAAAACGTAAGTCAATCAATGGATGTGGATAGTCTATTTCAGGATTCGTAGTTGCAACAAACACAGTATGCATACCAGCATTTCTACCAAATTGCATATCACTCAATTTATTACCCACCATAATGCTTTTGGTAAAATCAATTAAAGGATAATCTGCTTTTGCTTGAAAAGCCATACCTGCATTGGGTTTTCTATTGGGAGATGTATCTTCTAAATCGGAACAGTAATAAATTGTATCAATTCTACCACCAGCAACCTCAACTTCAGATTGCATATTTTGATGAATGTTGTTCAAATCCTCAACCGTCATTAATTGTTTACCAATACCTTTTTGATTGGTAACCATTACTATAATATTGAAATGATGATTCAATAGTTGCATGGCTTCTTTTACTCCATTATAAAAACGAAATTCATCCCAATTAAAAATATAACTGGCTTTTTTTTCTTCATTCATAACACCATCTCTATCTAAAAAGAGTGTCCAAGAACGGTCAATATTTTTTAAACTCAGCAATGGAATAATTTATTGGTTGGTTGGAAAAATGGCAGCTTCTACTAATTCACAAATAATATGACCTAATAAAATATGGCTTTCTTGAATTCTTGGAGTATCGGTACTAGGTACATTGATTAAATAATTGCTACATGCTTTCATTGCACCACCAGTTGCACCAGTAAAGCCAATGGTAGTTATATTTTTTTGTTGAGCAACTTCAAATGCTTTAATAATATTTTTACTGTTTCCACTAGTACTTAAACCTATAATCACATCTCCGCTATTACCAATTCCTTCTAATAATCTTGCATAAATTACATCGTAACTATAATCGTTTGCAACAGCCGTTAAGTAAGAAGTGTTGCAGTGTAAAGCTTCAGCAGGTAAGGCTTTTCTATCAATGTAAAATCGCCCACTAAATTCAGCAGCCAAGTGTTGTGCATCGGCAGCACTGCCACCATTTCCACAAAACAAAACCTTGTTGCCATTTTTAAATGCTTGTACAATTAAGGTTACACAATCGGCAATGGTTTGTTGTAAAGCAGCATCGGTTAAAATTTGTTGCTTCACATTTATAGAAGCCTGAATAATGGAATTAATCTTTTGTATCATCGGTATTTTATTAATTTTTTTTAATTGGATATTGAACAAATTATAAGGTGGTCCAAGTTTTTAATCCATGTTTCGTAAAACTATACGGACGAATAACACCACCAAAAGCATTGAGGGTTTCCATTACATGGTATCTGGTATTTCTAGGACAATAAAATACCATAAATCCACCACCACCAGCACC
>CALRVE020000024.1:0-56941 GCA_943371535.1 Asaia bogorensis
TAGTCTTATACTAATTTATATCTAAGGATATTAGTTAAAAACGCATATAGCAATTGCTTTTTATTATTAATAAGTTTATAATATTCATCTATAAAGTACACAGATTCTACTCCCCTGCTTTAAAATCAAATAAAGTAGCTGTAAAAAAAGCTCGTTCCCGTTTTTTCAATACCACGTCCCAATTACCATTGTATCGTAGTATTTTAGGAACGATTAACCCTTTAAAATTAGTCATTTGCACTTCCATGCTTACATCAAAATCGTACACACCTGCTTTGTAACTTAAGGAGTAGCTACGGTATACCACTTCTAATGTTTTTTGATCGAACCAAGTAACCATTTCATCAATTACCACTTTATCTTTTCTAAATAAACCTAAATTGGGTTTAGGTAAAATAGAAAATACATAACATAATTTTCCATCTTTTTCTTGTACATCTAATTTGTACTCATAAACTTTTCTAGCATCATCATCGTATAAGTCTAACTTATTACCAATGAAAGGAATACCAGGAATTTTTTTACCCGGATTGAAGAACAACATTTTTAATTGTTCTCTATGTTTATCCATTCCTTTTTTATCGCTAGTAGAAATATTGTACCCTTTTACAATGTTAGTTTCGCCACAAACAGGCGTTTTAGTGAAAAACAAACTGGCATATAATTGTGCAGTAATATAGTTGTAGTTGTTGTTTTTATCGTAAAAATCGCCAGTTACCGTTTCTTCTAACACATCCATTGTACGGCAATTGCTCTTTCTGTTTTGCATTGTTTTGCTGATCAAAGAAGCTTTAATGACTCCTTTTTTATCCAACATTTTAATATCGTTATAAGAAGAAAACCCCAGAATTCTGAGGTTTTTAAAGGCTTTATAAAAACTAGTATCTTCTTTTATTTGTTGTAAAAGTTTAGCATAATCAAAATTATTTCTTACAACAACTTCGGTGAGTGTAAACTTTTTTTTATCAATGATTACAATAGAATCTTGTGCAAAAATTCTGGTAACAAAAAATATGGTTAGTATAAAAATGAGGGTTCTCATTTAGGAAAAACCATTTTATAATCTACCTTAATTTTTCCTTTAGAAATATCATTGAGCTTACCTTGCAATAATTTTTTACGCAAAGGTTTTAAGTAATCAATAAACAATTTACCTTCTAGATGATCGTATTCATGCAATATTACCCTTGCAGTAATGCCATGAAAACTTTCTATTTTAGTTTCAAAATTTTCATTCATGTATTCTAACACCACCATTTCGTGACGATAAATATCTTCTCTAATTTTTGGGATGGATAAGCAGCCTTCATTATAAGGCCATTCATCGCCATCTAAATCTTTTACTTTGGCATTAATAAATACTTGCTTAATACCTTTTTCGTTGGGATATTTTTTATGATCTTCATCGTCAAAATTCTCCACTATTTGAGTACTATCTACCACAAAAACACGAATATCTTTATTTACTTGAGGAGCAGCCAAACCTACGCCATTACTAGCATACATGGTTTCCCACATGCTAGCAATAAATTTATCTAAATCGGGATATGAAGCATCAATATCTTTTGCTGTTTTTCTTAAAACCGCTGCACCGTAAGCTACAATTGGTAAAATCATTGTAATAAAGAAATAGTTTAAAAGTAAAAATTAGGATGGCGAAAATAAGCTATAAAATTTAAACCTTGTTTTGCATGTATTCTTGCAACATAATGGTAGCTGCAATTTGGTCAACATTACCTTTTACTTGACGATCTTTTTTCTTCATACCCATTTGCACCATTGCTTGAGAAGCCATTTTAGAGGTAAATCGTTCATCGACTGTTTGTAAAGGAATATGGGGAAATTCTTTTTTCAATAACTGAATTGCTTGTTGTACCAAAGGTGTAGCATGAGTTGCAGAATCATCTAAATTCAATGGTTCGCCAATTAAAATAAGCTCTACTGTTTCTTGCTGAAAATATTTTTTTAAAAAAGGAATGAGTTCTTTTGACTCAATAGTGGTAAGAGCTGTAGCAATAATTTGCAAAGGATCGGTTACTGCCAATCCTGTTCTTTTTCCTCCATAATCAATGCAAATTATTCGGCCCATAGTTACAATTTAAAGCCATAAGCAATACGCAATGCAACTTGTTGCAAATATTTTACTTCAGTAAAGTCTTCATATTTAATACTTACATCTAATTTTTTACCTGAGTAACCAAATGAGGGCGACCATAAAAAAGATGCATCAGAACCTTTGTTTAATCCAAAACCTACACCAGCTTCGGCAGCAACATACAATTTGGGAACAAAAAATGTTTTAAATCCTGCTTTTAATGGCACATAAGTAAACCCATCAATTGTTTTTTGTGTGTCGAAAAAATGCGTTAATCCAGATGTTAAGATGAATAAATTACGTTCGTCGAATTTAGTTTGCAAACGTACATCAGCTCCTAAAACCAAACCATAAATTTTATTACTAGCAATACCTGCATTGCCTGCAATACCTAAACGCCAAGCATTTTGAGCTGATGACTGATTGACGATTAATGTAAATACAATAATTGCTACAGCAGTAAATATTCTTTTCATAACATACAATTTTCTTCTGCAATTTAACTATACCAATAAGGTTGAAGAAAAGCTGTAGATAACTTTTGCTATTTAGAAAATAAATAATAAGATATGCACATTATTTAAGTAGGAGAACATCGGCTATTACAAATACAGCAAAAACAACACTAGCTATGCCATTAGCAGTCATAAAAGCAATATTTACTTTGCTTAAATCATTAGGTTTTACAATAGCATGTTGATAAAAGAGCATAGCAGTAAAAATCACAACACCTATCCAATACAACCAACCAAAACTGCCTAAGTAACCAGCAGCCATAACACAACTTGCACTAAAAATGTGCAATAGTTCTGAAACACGCAATGCTTTAGAAATACCTAATACAGCTGGAATAGAATATAATTTTTGAGACTGATCAAACTCAACATCTTGCAAGGCAAAAATGATATCAAATCCACTCACCCAAAACATTACAGCAAACGAAAATAAAATGGGCAATAAAGCAAATGAACCAGTTACAGCCAAATAAGCACCAATAGGTGCTAGTGATAAACCAATGCCCAATACTAAGTGACATAAAGCTGTAAAACGTTTGGTATAACTGTAAAACAGAATAACAAATAATGCTACAGGAGATAAATAAAAACAAATGGTATTAATGAAATAAGTAGCTACAATAAACACCACACAATTGATGATTACAAAACGTAAAGCACTATTGGCTGAAATAATACCCTTAGGAATTTCTCTAATAGCTGTACGAGGATTTTTAGCATCAAAACTTCTATCTAAATAACGATTAAAAGCCATTGCTGCAGAACGTGCTGTAATCATGCAAATGAGAACAAGAGCCAATGTGATAATGTGATAATGTGATAATGTGCTAATAATTGAAGCATTTATTTTGGAAGTATTGGTATAAATATGGTTTGGCAATTTTACATGTTCTATTAAACCCAATACAAAACCAATAATTGCAAAAGGCATTGCAAAAATGGTATGCGAAAATTTTACTAAAGAAAGATAGTTTTTTATTTTTGTCATTTCTTCTTAACCACAAGGGAGTTATAAGTTTTAGGTTATGAGTTATAAGTTAAGGTAATTTAGTATTAAATTAAAATTTTTAGGTTTTAACTTTTGACTGATATAAATAAAATATACTATCCTCCAATTCATAATTCTTAATTGTTAATTCTTAATTGTCAATTAACCTCGGTTCTACCAATTTCCATAGAATAACTCCAGCTGCAGTTGCAACATTTAATGAATGTTTCATACCCAATTGTGGAATTTCTATACAACCATCACATGCTTCAATTACTGCTTGCTGTACACCTTCAACTTCATTACCCATAACTACAGCAAGTTTGGCATAATTGTTTGCATTGAATTTTTCTAAAGAAATACTGCCCACGGCTTGTTCTATAGAAAAAACAGTATAGCCTTTTTGCTTCAATTCGTTCACTGCTTCTACAGCATTAGGGTAATGAATCCAATCTACTGTATCTGTTGCTCCCAAAGCAGTTTTTGCCATTTGCTTATGTTCTGGCGTTGGACTATAACCACAAATACAAATACCTTCAATTAAAAAGGCATCGGCAGTTCTAAAAATACTGCCAACATTATAAACGCTACGAATATTATCGAGAATAACGATGATGGAATTTTTTTCTGCCTGCTTAAATTCTTCAACAGATTTTCTACCCAACTCGTCCATGCTAAGTTTGTGCATAGGTGCAAAGATAAGAATGGAAAATTGATGACACAGATTGAACTGATTTAAACAGATGTTTTATTACACAAATTAATTCGAATTACACAAATATTAGAACGCTGATTGAGCTGATTAGAACATATTTTTCCTTTAAGGATTTCAAAATTTTATACCAATTCAAATTCCTCATGCATGTGTGGTACTTGAACATCTTTAAACCCTTTTTTTTGCAGCCTTTCTTGAAACTCTAATTGAACTTCTTCTTCTCCATGTACTAAAAAAAGTTGACTTACCAAAGCTGGGTTTTGGCAAGCCAAATATTGGCACAAATCATCATAATCGCCATGTGCACTCATACTTTTCATACTGCCTACTTCTGCAATTACTTTAAAATATTCACCAAAAATTCTCACTTCTTTTTGTCCATTCATTAACCTACCACCTAAAGAATTAGGCTCACAATAACCCACCAATAAAATGGTGTTATTGGCATTAGAAATATTATTGGCAATATGATGTTTAATTCTTCCTGCATCGGCCATGCCACTTGCCGAAATAATAATCATTGGTTGATGATTGGCATTGATAGCTTTACTTTCATCGGCACTTTCGGTAAATTGTAAACCAGGAAAATCAAATGGATCATCATCCATTTCTAATACTTTTCTAACCCTACTGTTAAAATATCTTGGATAACTTTTTACAATTTCTGTGGCCTCTTTGCTCAACGGACTATCTACAAATACTGGTACTTTAGGCAATCTATTTTCTAAACTCAATTGATTTAAAGAGTACAAAATTTCTTGTGTTCGCCCAACACTAAAACTTGGGATAATTAATTTACCTTTTTTCTCTACACAAGTCTTAAGTACCCAATTGAGCAAAGTATCAATTGAACTAAACATTTCATCGTGCAATCTATTGCCATAAGTACTTTCTAAAATAATATAATCGGCTTGAGGAAAAGTTTCTGGACTTTTTAAAATCATATCTCTATAACGCCCAACATCACCACTAAACGTTAATCGTTTAACCACATTATTTTCTGTAATTTTTAAATGAACCGATGAACTGCCAATAATATGTCCTGCATCTGTAAACATTGCTTGCACTCCATCTATTACTTTAAACCAATGTTGATAGGCTTGTTTATCTAACAATTCAAAAGAAGCCAACGCATCTTCTACGGAGTATAATGGTTCAATTGGAGGAAGACCTTTTTTAGCTCTTCGTTTGTTTAAAAACCGAGTATCATCTCTTTGAATAGTGGCAGAATCTTCTAATAAAGTTTTTGCTAAATCAAATGTAGCAGGTGTACAATAAATTTTTCCTCTAAATCCTTCTTTAAACAATTTAGGAATTAACCCACTATGATCAATATGTGCATGTGATAACAGCATTGCGTCAACCTCACTTGCATCAAAGCCTAAATCGGCATTCAAATTACCAGTTTCTTTGCCCATGCCTTGAAACAAACCACAGTCTAATAATATTTTTTTGCCACTCTTTAATGTAAGCAAATGCTTTGAACCTGTAACAGTTCTTGCAGCTCCATGAAATGAAATTTTCATATTCTATTTTTTTGTAGTCAACTGTAAAACAATACCCAACAGCGGTGGCGTCGCACTCTTCAACTAAATTTCTTTATTGAGCAACCTTACTTTTAAAACTCCAGGTAAACTTAAAGCTGGCAACCACTTCTCCTTGTTCATTCACACCAGTTGTTGTACAAACCACAACTACACCTTCACCAGTTTGAATACTTTGCTCAATTGCATTTGCAATAATTATTCCATCATTACAAGTAAAAATAATTTTACCAATTGCTTTTTTAAAAAACTCACCTTCTACTTTCGATACCAACATACTTACTGCTGGTTTTCTATTATAAATATTTCCAAAAGCTAAAACGCCTGTACTAAGTTCAGCTGCCATGCTTAGTACAGCAAAATAAATAGAACGAAACGGGTTTTGATTTAACCACTTGAAACGTACACTAACCCTAGCCGACTGTTCATTCAACTCTACCATTTTCAAACCACTCAAAAAGCCCATTGGCAATTTGGTAAGCATAAATAGTTTATACTTAATGGGGTTGGTAATGAGTTGTTGAAATGTTGAGAAATGAATATTCATTATTTTTATTCTCTTTTAGTTTCTCTCAATTAAATATCATAAAAGAAAAAATTATACCTATTTTCTTATTCCCTCTAACGCAAACAAAAATGCATAATTCAATGCTATATCTTTTAAATAATCAAATCTTCCACTTGCTCCACCATGACCAAATTCCATATTCGTATGCAGTAATAATAAATTCTTATCTGTTTTAGTAGCTCTTAATTTTGCTACCCATTTTGCAGGCTCAAAATATTGTACCTGACTATCATATAAACCTGTTGTTACCAACAAATTTGGATAGGCTTTTGCTTCTACATTTTCATAAGGACTATAAGATTTCATATAGTCATATGCTTCTTTGTTTTTAGGATTTCCCCACTCATCAAATTCATTCGTGGTTAAAGGAATACTTTCATCAAGCATTGTGTTAATAACATCAACAAAAGGTACTTGAGCAATAACGCCATTCCATAAATTAGGAGCCATATTAACTACTGCACCCATTAATAAACCTCCAGCACTGCCACCTTGTGCATATAAATGTTTGCTAGAAGTATATTTTTCTTTTACTAAAAATTCTGCACAATCAATAAAGTCGGTAAAAGTGTTTTTCTTTTTCATCATTTTACCATCTTCATACCATTGACGACCCATTTCTTGTCCACCTCTAATATGTGCAATGGCATAAGCAAAGCCTCTGTTCAATAAGCTTAAACGGCTGCTATTAAAACTTGCATCCATACTAGCCCCATAACTTCCATAAGCATATAACAACAATGGGGCATTGCCATCTTTCTTAAATCCTTTTTTATACACTAATGAGATAGGCACTTTAGTTCCGTCTTTTGCAGTAGCCATTAAACGTTCGGTTACATACTCTTCTGATTGATAACCACCAACAACTTCTTGTTGTTTTTTCAACACTTTTTTCTTAGTAGCAACTTCATAATCATACACCGAATTGGGAGTAGTTAATGAGGTGTAACTGTATCTAAAACTAGTACTGTTATATTCAGGTGTATTGCCAATATTGGCAGAATAAGCTGCTTCACCAAAATCTACATAATGCTCATCTCTACTTGTTAAACTTTTAACTTTCAATTTCACTAACCCATCTTTTCGTTCACTTAACACTATAAAATCTTTAAACTCTTCTACACCTTGCAATAAAACATCGGCTCTATGAGGAATCACTTCTTTCCAATTGGCAGCGTCAGTTTTATCTAATGGACATTCCATTAATTTAAAATTTTTTGCACCATCTTTATTGGTAACAATTAAAAACTTATCGGCCAATGTGATTACTTCGTACAACACATCTTTTATTCTTGGTTGAAATACCTTAAATGCATCATTGGGTTTATTTGCATCTAACATGCTAATTTCACTAGACAATGTTGCAGAAGAATAAATGAAAATGAATTGATTGTTTTTTGATTTACCTACGCCTATATAATTACTCTTATCTTTTTCTTCGTACACTACAACATCTTTACTTGCATCGGCACCAAGTGTATGACGTTTAATTTTTTCTGACAATAGAGTTACGTCATTCTTAGAAGTATAAAAAATTGTTTGATTATCGTTTGCCCAGCAAGCATAGCCTTCAGTATTTTTTATGGCATCTTTGTATACTTCGCCTGTTTCTATGTTCTTTATAAAAATGGTGTATTGTCTTCTACTTACTTCATCTACACCATAAGCCAATAACTTATTATCGTTACTAATAGAAAATCCTGTAACCGAATAATAGGCTTTGCCTTCTGCCATTTTATCTACATCAAGTAGTACTTCTTCAGCAGCTTCTAAACTTCCTTTTTTTCTACAATATTTATAGTATTGTTTGCCGTCGTCGGTTCTTGTATAATAGAAATATCCATTATCAAAAACTGGTACACTTTCATCTTTCTCTTTTATTCTAGATTTCATTTCATTGAATAAACTTTCTTGCAATTGTTTAGTACCGCTCATCATGGTATCTAAATAAGTGTTTTCGGCAGTTAAGTATTCAACAACTTTAGTACTATCTGGACCTTTACCAAAAAAATCGTACATCCAATAATAATTATCTACTACAGTATCGCCATGAATAATTCTTGAATATGGCTTTACAGTGGCCATTGGGGCTTGCACATTTTCAGGCCATTGATAAGGCGTTTTTTCCATAGAATTGTTATTACATGAAAGCATAGTTACGAATGCTACGGGAGCAAATATTTTTTTGAACATGACACATTATTTTAGAGTTTGAAAGTAACAATTATTACCCGTTGATACAAATGTGTTTGTATAAAAGGTAATACCGAGTGTTGAAAATAAAACAAAAGCCAACTCTTTACGAGTTGGCTTTTGTACCTATTCATTTGAAAGCAATTAGTACAACATTCTTACTTTAATAGTATCTTTTACTTCACGGAGTAATTCAACTGCTTTTTTAGATAATTTTTTATCTACATCTAACACCACATAACCAATAGATTCATTGGTTTTTAAATACTGACCCACAATATTAATTTTATGCTGAGACAATGCAGTATTAATAGCACTTAACACACCAGGAACATTATTGTGTATATGCAAAATTCTATGTGCAGTATCAATTGGAGGTAAACCAATTGCAGGTACTGTATGTGAACCATTGGTAATGCCTCTTTCTAAAAACTGAAATAATTTTGCACTAACATCTTCACCAATATTTTGTTGAGCTTCTTCTGTACTACCACCAATGTGTGGAGTAAGTAATACATTGCTTAACCCTTGTAATGGAGTAGTAAAAGTATCTCCATTTTTTTCTGGCTCCCAAGGAAAAACATCTATTGCTGCACCACCCAATTGTTCTTCTTTCAATGCTTTACTCAATGCATCTAAATCTACCACTTCGCCTCTAGCATAGTTAATTAAAATACTTCCTTTTTTAAAGAATTTTAAGTTTTGTTTGTTGATTAAGTTTTTTGTTTGAGTAGTTTCTGGCACATGTAAAGAAATTACATCGGCATTGCTTACCAACTCTTTTAAGCTTTTACAAGCAACTGCATTGCCTAATGGCAGCTTGGTTTCAACATCGTAAAACAAGACTTTCATGCCAAAACTTTCGGCCAAAACACTTACTTGGCTTCCAATATTTCCATAACCTATTAAACCCAATGTTTTACCTCTTAATTCAAAACTACCTTTGGCATCTTTCATCCAAATGCCTTTATGTGCAGCCAAGTTTTTATCGAGTATTTTCCTTATTAAAATAATGGATGCTCCAATGACTAATTCTGCCACACTTCTTGTATTACTATAAGGTGCATTAAAAACTACTACCCCTTTTTGAGTGGCTGCTTTTATATTAACTTGATTTACACCTATACAAAAACAACCAATTGCTTGTAATTTGGTAGCAGCAGCCAATACTTTATCGGTAATTTGTGTTTTAGATCTTATGCCTAATAAGTGTACATCTTTAACAGCTGCAATTAACTCTTCTTCACTTAATGCTCCACCTATTTTTTTTACATTGGTATAGCCATTTTGCTTAAAGTGTTGAACCGCTTTGTCGCTAATATTTTCTAGAAAAAGAATATTAATTTTTTCTTTTGGGTAACTGGTCATTACAGGGTTGCTCATGAGGTATTAATAAAATGTTCAATAAATTTATACAGATAACTTAATAAAGGCAGGCAACCAATCGTTGCAAATATAATACAGCCCTAATTTTAGTGTTGAAAAAAGATTTCAGTTGCTCCATAACCAAATCTTGCATCGTATTGATTCACAAAATACTTCACTTCCTTCTTTAGTTTTAACTCATCGTGTATTTCATCTTTTAGTTTTCCTTTTCCTACACCATGAATCACTACTAACGATGGCTGACGATGTGCTAGAGCCAAATCGAACCATTTTTCAAACTCTTTAAGTTGTATAGTTAATATTTCAAAATTGCTTAAATGCTGCCAATCGTTCGATAATTTTTCGATATGTAAATCAATTACGGTTCTGGCTGGCTCTAAATTTTGACGAATTTTATTGGCTTCATAAATTTTAAATCCTTTTGCGGCCAAACTACTCAATTCAAACTTTTCTTCATGTACCTTATCGGGATAATCATCAAATAATTTATACGAAATGGTAGGCTCATTGTTGGCTTTCATTTCTTCTATTCGCTGAAAAACTTGTTTAGGTTTTAGCTTCAACGAAGTTTCAAAATGTTCGGCTTTATTTTTAATAGGTTGCTGCAACATAAAATCGAAATGAAACGAAGGAGCATCATTTACCGCTGCAAAATCAATATCGTGTAAGTAAAAATCGTGAAAAGCATTGATTTGATTTTTCAATTCAAAATGCTCTTCGCCTGCAAATTTTTGGGTGTACGTAAATCCAAATGCCAAAGGCGTTTTATTAATTAAATGAATTTTTAGTAACTCAACCACTTCATCATTAAAATCGTCTAATGCAAATTTTGGAATAAATGATAGCCAAACTCCATCGGCTACTTTAATTTGATTAGGCTTGGGTTTTTCTTTAGGAATATTATCTACAAACTGTTTTACAGGTTTCTTTTCATCGGCTGTTTTCTTTTTAGTAAACCGATAGAAATATGGAAAATCAATTTGATCCATATATGCAGGAAACTTCACTCCTCTCACTTCAATCATCACCATTTTTTCGTTCATAATATCTACTACTTTCCCTTCTTCGTTGCTCAGTAGCACAATAATCTCATCTCCAATTTGATACTTCATGCTGCAAAAGTAAAATCTTATGCATTACTATTGGTTGAAAATAAAATTTCAATCAATTTGAATACAAATAAAAAAGTCCCGCCAAAGGCGGGACCTTAAAGTGTACTGAATTTTAAAAACTACAAATTATATGCATAGCTAATGTAGTACATACCACCAACTTGTGGATTACCAAATGCACTTCTGTAATATTTGTTCCAAAGATTTATAGCACCAAGTTTATAAAGACCTTTGTTTTTGGTTTTATAACTAACCATACCATCTAAAGTACCATAAGAAGGAATTACACCGCTACCAAAAGTACCTTCCCAATTAACTTTATCTTGCCATCTGTATACCATACTAAAGCCCCAATTTTTTAATATTTTATTGTTAGATATACCAATATTATATCTTAATTCAGGAGTATTGAAGAAAGTTACTAAACCTGGTTGAGCATCACTTAATTTATCGCTAGAAATATTACTATTTATCACGAAATTATGAGGCAATTGATAATCTACACTTATACCCCAGCCATTTGCTTTAACAGGAGAAGAAGAGTTAGCTACAAATGAAAAGTTATTAGTACTTAATGGGCTTAGTAAATCTGTTATTGCTGTATTACCTCTTCCACCTGCAATTCTTCCTAAAAAGTTGGTGTACTCACTCATGTAGTAATAAGCATCAATTAATATTTTTTTTGCAACTACACCGCGATATCCAATTTCAAAAGAAGTAACCGACTCTGGTTTAATATCTGTATTAAATGCTGATTGTTGCAATAAAGCAGGATTAATTGCACCCGTTGTTGTAAATGAACCACGGAAGGCTGCAATACTAGTTGCACTATATAATGGATTACCACTAAAATTATAAACGCTATTAAAAATTGGCAAAGCACCAATTAATGTTGCACTTGGGCTATTTAAGTTAATCCACTGATCTTGAGTTGAAGGGAAACGGTAAGCAGTTTGATAACTTAAACGTATATTATTATCTTTTTTAACTTTAATGGAAGCTGTTGCTCTTGGAGTAAATCTACCCTTAAAATTTTGGTTTTTATCGTAACGACCAGAAACTGTTAATTTCAATACATCGTTCAACAATTTTTTACCCACTTGAACATATCCACCATACTCATTGATAGAAATATTACCTGTTCCAAACTTAGGATTATTGTCGGCAAAAATTGTTCCTCCAGAATTCAAATTAAATGTTCTATGAGAAGCACCAACTAATACCTCGGCAAACTTTATTTCTTTTTCAAAATTATATTGTCCTTCAAAATGCCATAAAGAACTTTGATCTGCAAATAGTCCACCACCATTAGTAATAGAAGTATTTGTTACTTGGTTAAAAATATTCTTAAACGCTCCAGAACCTGGAGTTGGTCTTCCAACATCTGCAAAAGATCTAGCCTGTGCATGAGACGCAGCAATATTTCCAGAAGTTCCAATAGCTGTTTGCGTATAACGAGTAATATAATCGTTAAACCAAGTACCATCGCCCTTCCATGCTCTATTCATTTGAACAGCTGTAATAGTGTTTGCATAAGAATCGCCAGAATTTTCTTGAGTTGTATAAGCTCTTAAGAACCAATTTTTGGCTTTTAACTCTGCTTTATACTGACCCATTTTTAAGTTCTTTAAACTATAACGATCTATTCCAGTATAAACTGTTGTACCTAAACCCCAATATCCTACAACTGAAGCTTCAACGTTATTGTTTATTTTGTAGTACAAACCACCTGATAATTTTACATTGAAAGCATTGTAATCAACTAAGTCTTTTTCATTATAACCGGTACGGCTAACTGTTTGACCAGTATAATATCCCCTATTTAATGAAAATATTGTTGGAAAAGCAGCAGCAGCAGGAGCTAAAGGAGAGCCCATAACAGCAGCTAATGAATTTGCATAAGGAAGACCTAAACTGGCAATATTATTCATGCCGATAAATGCAGGAGAATTGGGAGCAATGCCTGCACCTAATAAACCTAATCTTGCTGCATATTGTAAGTTATTGGCAACTTCATCGCCATAAACGTTTACACCATCATAATTAGGATCAGATATTCTATTACCATTTGTTACATTACTTAAAACATTATTTCTTAACAAATTAGTTTGATCATTTGCTTGCCAATCTTGAGCTTGTACAAACTGTGCAGAAATTTTAAAAGCAAATTTTTCTGAAACTTTTTTAGCCCAACGTAAACTCCAATCATAAAAAGGAGCAGCACTTCTTTGAGCATTATCTACATGATTGATTCCTTGTTTAATTTGGAAACTTAAGCCTTGATATTTAAATGGACTTTTACTACTCATAATTACAGTTCCATTCATTCCACCAGAACCATACAAAGCAGAAGAAGCACCAGGTAATACTTCAACACTTTCAATGTCTAATTCTGTCATGCCAACAATATTACCAACTGAAAAATTTAAAGCTGGTGCTTGGTTGTCCATTCCATCTACTAATTGATTTAACCTCAAACTACCACTACCATTAAACCCTCTGGTACTAATAGTTCTAAAATTGATACTAGAGGTTGTCATATCAACCCCCTTTAAGTTTAAAATAGCATCGTAATAATTTGGAGCTGCTGCATTACGTATAGCATTTAAACTCATTCTTTCAATAGATACTGGCGACTCAATAATTCTCTCTTGTACCCTTGATGCCGCTACAACTACTTCATCGCCCAAAGTAAATTTAGCATCAATGCTAACATTTACTACTTGGTTATTGGTAGTTACTTGTACTTCTTTATCGGCAAAGCCAACAGAAGAAAAAACCAAGGTAAAAGGTAATTTTTGAGTAGTGGTAAGTTTAAAATTGCCCTTATCATCGGTAAAAGTACCTAAGGTAGTTCCCTTAATAGTGATTGATACGGCTGATACAACTTCGCTAGACTTAGTGTTGGTAACATTTCCTGAAACAGTTACTTGTTGCTGTGCCCAAGTGGCAAACGACATAAATACAGACAAGCAAAGAAGGAAAATTGATTTGAATTTTCTCATACGGCTTTTTATTTTGTTAGAATTGTTGAGCAAAATAGTGATTGTTAGTTTCTTATAAAAATTTTTATTTTCCCCACAATGTTAGAAGAAATCATTTATTACAAAAAGTATATTTCTTTTAAACTCAAATTGCTGCTTTATTTTTGACCAATGGCAATATTTAATTTCCCCAATCAACTCAATTTTTACAAAGGAAAAGTTCGTGATGTATACTATTTAAGTAACGATATTTTAGTAATGGTAGCAAGTAATAGAATATCGGCTTTTGATGTTATTCTGCCTTCACCAATTCCTTATAAAGGACAAGTACTCAATCAAATTGCAGCATATATGCTCAATGCTACCAAAGATATTTGCCCCAATTGGTTACTAAGTAGTCCGGCACCCAATGTTTCTATTGGTAAAAAATGTACTCCCTTTAAAATAGAAATGGTAGTAAGAGGTAATCTTACTGGTCATGCTTGGAGAACTTATAACAGCGGTAAAAGAATACTATGTGGTGTTGAAATGCCCGATGGCATGCAGGAAAACGATTTTTTCCCAACTCCAATTATTACCCCAAGCACCAAAGCAAGTGAAGGACATGATGAAGATATTAGTAAAGAAGAAATTATTGCAAAAGGTCTTGCTTCAGCCACCGATTGGGAAATTTTACAACAATATGCATTGGCTTTATTTGAAAGAGGAAAAGCCATTGCCGCCAAGCAAGGATTAATTTTAGTAGATACCAAATACGAGTTTGGAAAAATTGGCGATACCATTTATTTAATGGATGAAATTCATACACCCGATTCATCTAGATATTTTTATGCCGATGGATTTGAAGTACGTCAGGCTGCTGGAGAACGACAAAAACAGTTGAGTAAAGAGTTTGTACGTGAATGGTTAATTGAAAACAACTTCATGGGTAAAGAGGGCCAAACTGTACCCCACATGAGTGAAGAATGGATTAATACCATTTCGAAAAGATACATTGAATTATATGAAAAAGTAATTGGTGAACCTTTTCAACCAATCGCTTTAGGTGATGAACAAACTTTTGAACAAACTGTTGATGCTTTAAATAAGTTGTAAATACAATGTTCGAAAACATTAAAGCATATTACTTCAAACTGATTCCTCACCTTACTGAACATGAGTGGAAAGCAACTGAAGAAAGAATTGTAGTAAAAGAATTTAAAAAAGGAACACCCATAGTTCAGCAAGGTCAAATTTGTAATTATGTGTATTTCCTAGAAAAAGGCTTTTGCCGATTTTATAAAATCATTGATGGCAAAGAAATTTCTTCTGGCTTTGTTTGCGAAAACGAATATGTATCGGCATACGACAGTTTTTTAACACGACAACCTGCATTTGAAAATTTAGATGCACTAGAAGATACAACCCTTCATTGCCTTTCATTCGATGATATACAATTTTTATATGAACAATATCCTGCGTATCAAATTTTTGGCAGAAAAATGGCCGAAAAGTTATTCATTTGGATTACCGAACGTACCAATGCATTGTTGCTACTAACCCCAGAACAACGCTATCAACAAATTATTGAAAAAGAATCTCACTTACTGCAAAGAGTGCCTCAATACATGTTGGCATCTTATATTGGTGTTACACCAGAACATTTAAGTAGAATTAGAAAAAAAATGATGAGTAAGTAATTCATTGATATTTATCAATAAATCATCTTTCAAAAATCTTCTTAACATTTATCAACGAAAAAGAAATACCTGCAATAGATGTTTGCTGCATAATTAAAATGTATGAAACAACTAGGATTTTTTATTGCAGCATGTGTTTTTTATACAAATGCATTTACACAAAATATTACCCAAACCATTAAAGGAACCATTACCGATAAAGTAAGTGAAAAGCCTCTAGCAGGTGCATCTATCACGGTAAGCAATGGAAAAAACAGTAATAGTATTAGTAAAGAAAACGGACAGTTTTATTTAACCAATATAAATACAGGTAGGGTAACTGTAATGATTACGATGATTGGTTATAAAACAGCCATTATACCAGAAGTGTTGGTTACTGCTGGTAAAGAAGTAATTATAGATGTTGCTATGGAGCAAGAAATTACCTCAATGAATGATGTTGTGGTAAAAAGTAGTCGTATAAAAAAAGGCAATGCCAGTAATGAATTTGCTGGAGCTAGTAGCCGTAGTTTTAGCATGGAAGAAGTTACACGTTTTGCTGGTGGACGAAATGACCCTAGTAAATTGGTGAGCAGCTTTGCTGGTGTAATTTCTAGCAATGATAGCAGAAATGATATTGTAGTAAGAGGCAACTCTCCTGCTGGAGTTTTATGGCGATTAGAAGGGTTACCAACACCAAGCCCCAATCACTTTGCAACTGCTGGTACAACAGGTGGACCAATATCGGCCTTAAACACCAATGCTTTAAAAACATCTGATTTTTATACTGGTGCTTTTCCTGCAGAGTATGGCAATGCAAACGCAGCAGTGTTTGATATACAATTAAGAACTGGCAATGCTGAGAAACATGAAAAAACACTTCAGCTCAATTTATTTTCTGGTTTAGAAGCCATGCTTGAAGGACCTTTAAACAACAAGAAAAATGGAGCTTCTTATTTAATTGGCTATAGATATTCGTTTGTACAAATTGGTCAAAGCCTTGGTCTCGATGTTGGCACAAGTGCAGTGCCTAAGTACCAAGATTGGGTGTACAATATTCAATTTGCAAAAGGCAAAGCAGGTAAGCTGAATTTATTTGGCATGGGTGGTATTAGCAATATTGATTTTATTGGTAAGGATACCGATACCACCGATTTTTATTCAAGACAAGATCAAGACGTAAATGTTAAAGCCAACTTCAATGTGTTTGGTGCAAAACACACTATTGACATTGGCAAAAATTCTTATTTACGTTCTGCTATTTCTTATTCAACCACTAAGAGCAATGTAAATCAATTTCAATATGCAATACCACTAGATTATACAAGTAATTGGCTCGATTTTCAATCGAATAATACCAGTAATACCTTTCGTTTTTCTTCTCATTTAAATACAAAATTTAATGCCAAGCTCAGTTGGAGAAATGGTGTGGTAATAGAATCTTTTGATGTTAATTCAGTAGTATTATCTCGTGAAGGTTTAGGCAGTAATGCTGCATTTAAAACACAACAAGATTACGATGGCACCAGTACTTTACTACAAGCTTATAGCCAAGTAAGATATAAGCCCACTAATGCTCTTACACTAACAGGTGGTTTACATGGCATGCACTACAGTTTAAACAATACTAATATCATTGAACCAAGAGTAGGCATTAATTACCAAATAAATAATAGCAATACCCTACTTTTTAACTACGGTTTGCATGGTCAGTTACAACCATTGCCTGTTTATCTTTTTCAACAAACCAATGGAACGATTATTGATAGAAGTAATAGAAACTTAGACTTTACCAAAGCTCATCATTTTGTTGTGGGGTACGAAAAAAGATTGAATAATGATTGGCGAATAAAAGCTGAAACCTACTATCAATATTTATTTGATGTGCCAGTTGAAAATATAAGCAGTGGTTTTAGTATGCTAAACGCTGGAGCAGATTTTACCTTTCCGCAAAAAGCGGGTTTGGTGAACAATGGCACAGGAGAAAATTATGGAATAGAATTAACGCTGGAAAGATTTTTAAGTAAAGGATTTTATGTATTAACTACTGGTTCAATATTTAATTCAACCTACAAAGGCAGCGATGGTATTGAAAGAAATACCACATTTAATTATGGATATGCAGCAAACATTTTAGCTGGTAGAGAATGGAAAATGGGCAAGAGCCAAAAAAATGCATTTACGTTCGATATTAAATTAACTAGTTTAGGTGGCCGATATTTTACACCAGTTAATTTACCTGCATCTATTGCTGCCAATAAAGAAGTATTGGATGAAAACAATTACAATGCAGAACAATTGAAAGGTTATTTTAGACTAGATACAAAATTTGGTTTTCGCATCAATAGCAGCAAAAGAAAATTAAGCCACACATTTTATATAGACTTACAAAATGTAACCAACAATAAAAATATCTTTTTAAGAAGATATAATGCCGAAAGACAACAAATTGGAGAAGTAAATCAAATTGGTTTCTTTCCAGATATCTTGTATAGAATTCAATTTTAAATATAGAAGTTGTTTAGACTTTTTGGATTTAGTAATTATTTAGTTAGTACAGCTGTCAGCCTGAGTATACAATTTCTGCTTCGCAGAAAAGCATTTTGAACCTGCCTAACGGCAGACAGAAATGACATAACTGCCACGGATCCACGGAAAATCACGGATTAGCCGTTATGATTATTCTAAATTCCGTGCTAATCCGTGCATCCGTGGCAATAAAAAAATTATTTGTTTACATCTTGTTTTTTATTAGAACAGCAAAAGTCTAAACAACTTCATAGTTATAGTATTATGTATTTATTTCGAAACTTTTACTATGTAATTCTTAAATCTTAGTATAGGTGCCAAAGGCATCAAATATGAATAGACAATATTTTAATGCTGAATGTTCGACCCCGAAGGGGTCGTATATAAAATCAATATTCAGACTCTATTCAAATTCCACTCCTTTGGAGTGAAAATCAATAGAATTAAATATGTACCAATCAAACACTTAATCATATACACTTAATTCAATCTTTTATTTCATGAATTGGACTACACAACTCATGCTTCGAAACCCTATTTTATTTTGGTATGGTAGCATGTGTTTTTTAGGCGGTATCATTTGTATTATTCTTACTCAAACCACATCGGTACAAGTAAATAATATCAATGCCTATATAAAACCCATGAAGTTTTTTTTGAGTGTTTGGATATTTTGCTGGACAATGGCTTGGCTCTTGTACGAACTACAGCAACCTAGTATTATCAATGGTTACAGTATTTTAGTAGTGGTAGTAATGACAATTGAATTGGCAATTATTACCTGGCAAGCAGCCAATGGAAGATTATCGCATTTCAATACTTCCCATCAACTGTATAGTAATTTATTCACTATTATGGGTATTGCTATCAGCATTCTAACCATATGCACTTTATATATTGCTGTACAATTTTGCTTACTTAAAAATGTACAAATACCAGTTGGCTATTTATGGGGTATTCGTTTAGGAATGATACTGTTTGTAATTTTCGCTTTTGAAGGTGGCGTTATGGGGGCAAAACTTGCACATACTGTAGGTTCTGTAGATGGCAGTCAAGGAGTATCCATTGTAAATTGGAGTAAACAATATGGAGATTTAAGAATTGCTCATTTTTTTGGCATACATGCATTACAACTATTACCTATTATTGGCTATTATGTTTGTACTTCTAAAAACAGTATTCTATTGTTTAGCTTAGTATATACAATTGCAGTTAGTTATACATTATGGCAAGCCTTAAAAGGCTTGCCATTGATTAAATAACTATTTCACTTCAATGTCCTTACCCAACTTCGGTCGAAGTCTAGATTTACTTTTATTAAAAATCATCATACCATTATCAATGCCTTTTCTAATTTCTTTTTGTCGTTCCAATGGCATGTGAATGGTTTCTTTACAAGCAGTGGTACAGCAACCTGCATATGCTTGAGCACAACTTTCGCACTGAATGAATAATAAATGGCAACCATCGTTTTTACAGTTGGTATGCGTATCGCAAGGCTTACCACATTGATGACATTTAGCAATTACATCTTCTGTAATTCTTTCACCTAAACGATTATCAAACACAAAATTTTTACCCATGAACTTGCTTTCTAAACCCTGTTGTTTTATTTGCTGAGCATAATTAATAATGCCGCCTTCTAAATGAAAAACATTTTTAAATCCCTTGTGCAACATATAAGCACTAGCTTTCTCACATCTAATTCCTCCTGTACAATACATGATGATATTTTTATCTTCATTACCTTGCATCATATCTACTGCCATGGGTAACTGTTCTCTAAATGTATCACTCGGAATTTCTAATGCTTTATCAAAATGTCCAACTTCATACTCATAATGATTACGCATGTCTATTACCACGGTTGACTCATCTTTCAACAGCTCATTCATCTGCTGTGCATTCACATATTTGCCTTTGTTTTCCATACTAAAATTCGGGTCGTCTATTCCATCGGCAACTACTTTTTCTCTCACTTTTATTTTCAACACCCAAAAACTTTTTCCATCATCATCAACTGCAATGTTTAAACGAATGCCGTTTAATGGTTCTATGGAATAAAGAAAATTTTTAAAGCTTTCATAATTACTTTCAGGTACACTAATTTGTGCATTGATACCTTCTTTGGCAACATAAATTCGTCCAAAAACTTTTATTGTATCTAAATTTTTGTACAAATAATCTCTAAACTCTTGAGGATTTTGAATAGGAAAATAATGATAGAAACTAATGGTAGTTCTGGGTTCAGTTTCCTCCATTAGCTTTTGCTTCAGCTCTTCATTGCTGATTTTGTTGTGTAAAACGGGCATACTTAAAATTTTAGATATCCATTCCAAAAAACTAGTAGAATCCTAATTGATTGAAATCAATATTTCAGTAAATAAATGAACCTGTTTGCAGGACAGGCAAAATTTTCAATGCAAAAGTAGTTGAAATATTTTTTGCAGAAATGATATTCGTCAGTTGGAGTATTGCAATAAAAAAACCTCAATGAAAAAATCATTGAGGTTTGTATAAATCTTATGAGGTAACAATTACAATGTTTTCAAAACATCGTTCATGCTTCTAACTGCATCTGCACTTTTGTTGAAAGCAGTTTGTTCATCGGCATTTAATTTAAAGTCGATGATTTTTTCCCAGCCGTTTCTACCAATAACAACAGGTACACCTAAGCAAATATCAGATTGTCCGTATTCACCATCTAAAGCAACGCAACAAGTAAATAATTTTTTCTCGTCACGTACAATCGCTTCTACCAAAGCAGCACCTGCAGCACCTGGAGCATACCAAGCACTTGTACCCAATAAAGCAGTTAATGTTGCACCACCCACCATTGTATCTTTTACAATTTGAGCTTGCTCATCGGCAGTTAAAAAGTCTGTTACTGGAACACTATTCCATGTTGCTTTGCTAATTAAAGGAATCATTGTTGTATCGCCATGACCACCCACAACTACTGCATTTAAATCGCTAGGGCTGCAACCTAATTTTGTACTCAATTGATATTTGAAACGGGCACTGTCTAAAATTCCACCCATACCAATAATTCTATTCTTAGGTAATCCTGTTGATGTTAATGCTAAATAAGTCATTGTATCCATTGGATTACTTACTATAATGATGATTGCATTTGGAGAGTACTTTAAAATATTTTCACAAACTCCTTTTACAATACCAGCATTCACACCAATTAATTCTTCTCTAGTCATCCCCGGTTTACGTGGCAAACCTGAAGTAATTACAACTACATCACTATTAGCAGTTTTGCTATAGTCGTTGGTAGATCCAGAAACTTTTGTATCAAAACCCAATAAAGTGGCGGTTTGCATAATGTCTTGAGCTTTACCCTCTGCAAAACCTTCTTTAATATCTAATATCACCAATTCAGAAGCCAATTCTTTACGTGCAATATTGTCGGCAGTTGTTGCCCCTACTGCACCTGCACCTACTACTGTAATTTTCATAATCAAATTTTTATAAATGAAAGGATAATTTTTTGTGGTGCAAATGTACGTGTTGCCATTTGTGCAAAGAATGATTTTTTTACTATTTCAACATTTATTTATCATTTTTTTCCATGTTGAAAACTGCAATGTCCATTACTGATTCACCAATTTATAAGTAATCATTTGATGGTTTTGTTGTAACTGAATAAGCAATAGTCCTTTTGGTAATTCATTTGTAGGAATATTTAAACTATGTTCATTGGCTATAGTTTTTCTATACACAATTCTACCCAATGCATCAGCAATTTGTAATTGCTGAATAGCTGTAGTTGTACTTATAGCAACATATATTCCATTTAACACAACCCTAGTGGTACTTTTTGTACTCTGGGTAAGTTGAATAATGGAGGAATACTTAAAACTTCCATCTATATTCAATAACTTAATTCTATAAAATTTAGTTTCATTAGGTAGAGAAGTTATTAAATAACTATGTGATGCAAAAGATTTTGTTTCAACTACAGGAATAGTTACTTTAGGCAAGAACTGCACATTGTTATTACTTGCTTCAATCACAAATGAATCACCTGCTTCTTGGGTATTGACTTGCCAATTTAACTGATGTTGATTACCCACTATTTTACCTGAAAAAGATATAAGCTTTAATGGTAAAGGATTTAAAGCAGTTATTTTATACAAAGCCCCGTTGCTTAAACCTAATGCATACAAAGTACCATCTATAGCTTCTCCAAAACCTGCAATATTGGTTGGTGCTTTGGCAGGGGTTTGGTAAGTTAACCAACCTCCAGCACCATTAGATTTAATTAACCAATTATTTCTACTTACATAATCAGTAGTAATGTAATATCCTTGTAAAAATGGATATTCCGTTCCTCTATACACATACCCTCCTGTAATAGAGTAACCTCCAGTGGTATTATTATGTCCATACTCAAAAATGGGTGCTTTATAAGTGCTTGCAGCATTGCAACCTGCTGTATTGTAAGGTTGTGTACCCTCATAGCAACGCCAACCATAATTGTTGTTGTTGAGTTCGTTGAAGGTGTAAAATTCACTTCTTCCAAAACTCCTTGACCCACATCGGCAATCCACATATCGCCAGTTTGTTTGTCAAAACTCCAACGCCAAGCATTTCTTAAACCAAAAGCAATGATTTCTTTTTTAATGACTGGATCACTTAAATAAGGATTATTGGGAGGTGCAGTATAATAAGGTGCATTGGCAAAATTGTTTACATCTATTCTCAACATTTTACCTAAATAAGATGAACCGGTTTGTGCAAAGTTATTTGGATCACCACCACTACCACCATCACCTGTTGCAAAGTATAAAAAGCCATCGGCTCCAAAATTTAATTTGCCGCCATTATGATTACTAAATGGTTTTGGAATACTCATTAATATTACTCCACTTGTATTGTCTGCTTCATTTGGATTGGTTTCTTTGGTTCTATATCTAGCTAAATTAATATTACCATTTAAACCATTGTAGTACACAAAAAAATATCGGTTATTGGCATAATCTGGATGAAAAGCTACACTCAACAATCCCATTTCACCACTATAATTGGTAATAGAAGCAATATCTAAAAACGAAGTACCAAGTATAGCAGTACCATTCCAAATTTTTATTCTTCCTGCTTGTTCTACAATAAATAACCTGCTATCGCCAGCATTCACAATATCTACAGGTACTGCAAAACCAGACGTTACCAATTGGTAACCAATAGTTGGTTGTGCTTTTAGCTGATTAAACAACACCAAAAAAGAAATGAATAAGTAAATTTTTCGCATAACATTTATTTTTAACAATTACGCATCAACTGCATAAAAGGTTTACATTAATCTAATAATTCTTGCAATACTTTTATACTAAAACCATTTTCAAAAGCTTTCAGTAAATTTCCCTTCTTGTTGTACACTGCCACAAAAGGAGTAAATTTTACTTTGTAAAAACTGGGCAAAAAATATTTAGTATCTCTACCAATTTTTATATTAGTCAACTTCTTTAACCCATAATCTGCCTCAAATGCTGCAACCTCTGGTATGGGCTTGTAAGTAGTTAATACAAAAAAAACATTTTTTACCAAGTGCATACTGTCTACCAAATCTTTGGTTTGTATTTGGCAATGACCACAATCGGGACTTAAATAAATAATCACCACTGGTTTTTTACTAGGTAAATCGTCTTTCGCAAAATAAGTACTATCGGTTAGTAAAATTTTAAATGGAGGTACATAAGGCACTTGCAAATAAGGTGGTAAAGTATCTTTTGATTGTGCATTTAATAAAGCAGTAAAGCATATTAAAACAAATGTTAAAGCAAATTTGAACATAAAAAAAATTGAAAATATCTAATGTAAAATACAATTGAAATTATTGTACCAAAAATAATCTTGAACAAGATAGTTTTATTTTACTATCCTACCAACACAGGAGCAATCTCAACATTAAAGAACCTGAATGGCTAGTGGGCGAAACAAACTTTAAACTTTAACCCTTCAACCTTAAACATTTTTCCCCGCAAGGTCTTCTATATAGCCCTTTGTTAAGCTATGAACATTGCGTTTTCAATTAACGCATGTTCCATTGCCAATTCACCTAGAATTCTCAGGATGATACAAGCTATACAAAAAGAAGATGCTAGGAAGAAAGTAAAGGAGAGCAAGTAATTATTTTAAATCAAAAAACCTCACAATTATTATTTGTGAGGTTTTGATGTTTTGTGATCTCGCTGGGACTCGAACCCAGGGCCCTATCATTAAAAGTGATATGCTCTACCAACTGAGCTACGAAATCTACCCTTGTTCCAAATTCAATTTGATGTAATCTTTTTGTTTTGGGAGTGCAAAAATAGGGTTCAATTTTTTCTCACCAAATTTTTCTTTTATTTTTTTATTCTTTTATGGTGTTATTTTTCAACATACCCACTTCTAACACTTAATTTCGTATCACAATATTCAAATTATATGTCTGTTTTTGCAAATAAAGTAGTAGTTATTACCGGAGGATCAGAAGGTATTGGTAAAGCCTTAGTACAATCTTTTTTACAAGCAGGTGCTAGGGTAGCTACTTGTGGAAGAAACTATGATAAATTGTATCAATTACAATCTACATACTCTGGTAAACCATTGATGATTCATACTGCCGATGTGAGTAAAGAACAAGATTGTACCAACTTTATCAATGCAGTAATTAAAAATTTTGGTTCCATTGATATTCTTATTAACAATGCTGGTATTTCTATGAGGGCAATGTTTGAAGAAGTAGAGCTAGATGCCATTAGAAAAGTAATGGACGTAAATTTTTGGGGTACTGTGAATTGCACCAAATTTGCATTACCACATATTGTAAAAAATAATGGTACAATTGTGGGCGTTTCTTCTATTGCTGGTTTTAGAGGCTTACCCGGACGTACAGGTTATAGTGCATCTAAATTTGCAGTAAATGGTTTTTTAGAAAGTTTAAGAACAGAATTATTAGATAGCGGAACCAATGTTATGTGGGTGTGTCCAGGTTTTACTGCATCGAATATTAGAAAAGCATCCTTGAATAGAAAAGGAGAATCGCATGGAGAAACATCTATGGATGAAGGTAAAATGATGAGTGCCGAAGATTGTGCAGTGCATATTATGAAAGCAATTGAAAAAAGAAAAAGAACTTTAATTTTAACTTTTACGGGTCATAGAGCGGTTTGGTTAAACAAACTTTTTCCTAAACTTGCCGATAGATTTACCAGAAATTATTTTTTTAAAAATGGCCAATTGATTAAATAAGTTTATTCAAATTTTTACGTTATATCAATCATGCCATTACTAACACTTACTACCGATATTGGCCAACAAGATTTTATAGTTGGTGCTATTAAGGGGCAATTATTAACTGCAATTCCCAACCTTACCATTGCCGATATAACACACTATCTACCGCAAGATAATTTTGCTCATGCAGCCTATATCTGCAACAATGCATTTAAATATTACCCCATCGATACATTTCATTTAATTTTACTAGATGTTTTTGATACCAAAGCAGGACATTTCATTCTATCTAAATTCAACAACCAATGTATTATTTGTCCTGATAATGGCATACTTACCATGATTGCTGGTACAATTCCTGAACAAACCGTTACCATTCCTATTATTAACGCAAGAACATTAACCGAGATTACACAACTACTAACCAATGCAATTAGTGCTTTAATTAATGGTAAAACCATGAAGTCTATTGGCACACAAGGCTTAAGCATTGTGGAAAAATCTATGTTACGACCAATGATTGGCAACCACTGGATTGAGGGGCAAATTTTGTTCATCGATAATTTTGAAAACGCCATCATTAATATAACACAAGCCGAATTTGAACAAGAAAGAAAAGGGAGAAATTTTAAAATTATTTTTAAGCGTAACGAAGTTGTAAACACCATCAGTAACAACTATTCAACTGTAAATGAGGGCGAAAATTTAGCTTGGTTTAACTCTGCAGGATATTTAGAACTTTCTATTAATAAAGGCAATATGGCCGGCCTATTTGGTTTAGAAAACTTCAACGAAAAAATGTACAAACAAGGTATGGCTGTACAAAATAAATGGGTATATCAAACCGTACGAATATTTTTTGAATAATTGAAGTACCCATTTCAACTACAAAATATTTCTCTTCTATTTTTCTTGCTATTATCTTTATTTCATCATGAAAATTATAGTTCGATTTTTTCAACACCTCTATTGTATTTATGCATTGCTTGTTTTTATTGCAATCATGTTACTAGCTTTTCCTTTTATTATGATGGCTTTGCCATTTGGCATAAAAGGAGGCAATTTTATTTATACCATTTGCAAAGCATGGGCAAGTACATGGTATGTATTAATTGGCATACAACATAAAGACATTTATGAGGCTCCACACAATATTCATGAACAATACATATTTGTTGCCAACCATATATCATATATGGATATTCCACCAATTGTAGTAACTGCCAAACAACCCATACGAGTATTGGGTAAATACGAAATGGTGAAAATTCCCATATTTGGTTCTATTTACAGAGCTGCTGTAATATTGGTAGATAGAAGAGATGCTGAACGTAGAGCCAAAAGTGTACGTGCCTTAAAAGCAGCCATTAAACATGGTATTTCTATTTTTATATTCCCTGAAGGAACATTTAATGAAACAGATAAACCATTGAAAGAATTTTATGATGGTGCTTTTAGAATTGCCATAGAAACACAAACACCAATTAAACCCTTGCTATTTGTTGATACACTAAAAAGATTACATTACAGAGGATTATTTGAGTTAACACCAGGCCTTAACAGAGTAGTGTATTTAGAAAAATTTGAAGTAACAGGTTTAACTATGAACGATGTTACCACATTGAAACAACGAGTGTATGATGCAATGGAAGAAGGCTTGATTAAATGGAAAAGTAAAAATTAAAAAACTCAAAAATTAAAAAACTAAAGACTAAAAATTAAAAAACTAAAAACTGAAAATTAAAAAACTGAAAAAACTAAAAACTATAGAACTATACAACCTATAACTAGTAACTGTAACATTTACATTGTCATCCACCCAAAACAATATTAGCCTTTTCAATACAAGCAATGCAAATAATGTATTTGCCGAAATCATTATACCATTAGCCTTGCCTACTACTTACACATGGGCTATTCCTGATCGTTTTAAAACTGCTGCTAAATTGGGTGTACGAGTAGAGGTTCAACTACGTAATAAAAAATATGCAGGTATAATTAGTAAACTATTGAATGAAAAGCCACAAGCTTTTCAACCCAAAGACATTATTAATGTGTTGGATGATGAACCATTGGTACACGAAAAACAATTACAACTTTGGCATTGGATAAGTCAATATTATATGTGTAGCAATGGAGAAGTAATGCAAGCTGCAATTCCTGCAAATCTTAAATTAAGTAGTGAAAGTATTTTAATTTGGAACGATGAAGATATAGTTGATTTAAACGATGGCAGCTTATTTAGCGATGAGGAATACTTAGTTGCACAAGCACTAGAAATAAAAAAAGAATTACGTTTAAGTGAAGTACAGCAAATACTAGATGTAAATCATGTTTATCCAATTATTAAAAAATTAATAGAGAAAAAAGTATGTTTTGTTTGGGAAGAATTAAAAGAGAAATACAAAGAAAAAACTGAAACATATATTACCCTACATCCAACTTATTTTAATGAAGAGCAATTAGCCGATTTACTCAACAACTGGAGTAAAGCACCCAAACAAATGGAGCTACTACTCTCCTATTTACATTTAATTAAAACAGAAGGAGAAGTTACCCAACCTCAATTACTGAAAAAAAGCAATGCTTCTGCTGCACAACTCAAAGGCTTAATTGATAAACAAATTTTAATAGCTGAAAAAAGAAGTACCGATAGAATAAAATCTTTGCCTAAAGACATTACAATAGATTTTACTTTATCGCCTGCACAACAAAAAGCACTTAACGATATAGAAACTAGTTTTACCACTAAAAATGTAACCCTTTTACATGGTGTAACAGCAAGTGGCAAAACACAAATTTATATTGAGCTCATCCAGCAATACATACAGCAAGGCAAACAAGTGTTGTACATGTTACCTGAGATTGCTTTAACTGCTCAAATGATACGTAGATTACAAAAACATTTTGGCGGACATATTGCAATTTATCATTCCAAATTTAACCCCAATGAAAGAGTGGAAATTTGGAATAAAGTTAAAGACGGTACTATTAAGGCTGTGCTTGGTGCAAGAAGTTCTTTGTTTTTGCCATTCAAAGATTTGGGGTTGATTATTGCCGATGAAGAACATGATGCAAGCTATAAACAACAAGACCCAGCACCCCGTTATAACGCAAGAGATGCTGCTATTTATTATGCTTCTTTATTTAATGCTAAAGTATTGTTAGGAAGTGCAACCCCATCAATTGAAAGTTATACAAATGCTATAGATGGCAAATACGCATTAGTTGAATTACAAGAACGTTTTGGCGATGTTGCCATGCCAATGATTGAATTGGTAGATTTAAAAAAGATTGTAACAACTAATCCTAATCCTGACGCAAAGCAAAAAACACTGCAAGAAAAAATTGCCTTATCGCCACAACTCATTTCAGCAATAGAACAGTCACTTAAAGAAAAAAAACAAGTTATATTATTTCAAAACAGAAGGGGCTATAGTCCTTATATGATTTGTACAACCTGTGGTTGGATTCCACAGTGTAACCAATGCAGCGTAACTCTTACCTACCATAAGGCAAAAAACAAATTAACTTGCCATTATTGTGGTACAACATATCCTGTAATCAATACTTGTGCTGCTTGTGGCAATCATGATTTTAAACAGAAAAATTTTGGTACCGAAAAAATTGAAGAATTATTAGCAGAACAATTTACCGAAGCTAAAATTGCAAGAATGGATTATGATACTGTAAAAGGAAAAAACGATCATGATACATTGATTAAATTGTTTGAACAACAACGCATCGATATTTTAGTAGGCACTCAAATGGTAGTGAAAGGTTTAGATTTTGAACATGTAAACTTAGTAGGTATTATAGATGCCGATGGCATTTTAAACTTTACCGATTTTAGAGTAAATGAAAGGGCTTACCAATTAATGGAACAAGTAAGTGGACGTGCAGGAAGAAAAGATGGTATTGGAAAAGTATTGGTTCAAGTGAGTAATATTTATCATCCTGTGTTGCAATTTGTACAATTACACGATTATAAAAAGCTATTTAATTTTGAAATTGAAAGTAGAAAAGCCTATCACTACCCTCCTTTTTTTAGATTAATAACACTTACATTTAAACACAAAGAAAAACATATTGCCGAAGAAGCTGCCAACATCATGACGCAAGGCTTAAAACATCATTTTGCCAACTTCATTCATGGTCCAGCTCAACCTGTGGTAGATAGAGTACGCAATCAATACATCTGGGAAATTTTACTCAAACTTCCAAAAGATGCAACTCTAATTCAACAATGTAAAAAAGAAATTCATCAACAAATAGTGATTATTCAAAGTAATAAAAATTATAGAAGCGTTACTATACAACCAGATGTAGATCCTATTTAATGTAGTAGATTGAAAATGATACAAATTTTTATTGTTCAATCTACAAACTAAATAATCACACAATACTTCAGCATATTTATAATTTTCTCATATCGAAATTGTTAAAATTTTTAAAACTAGATTTTGAATAAAACTAGGCATCATTTTTGCCGAAATTTCGAAAATTAAATGTTGAAGTATTGCAAATACATGTTGTTGTTATTGGTTATAGTAGTATGTTCTACTATAACTGTAGAACAAAATCATGCCCAAAAAGCAATATTCAATTTCTCAACCATCGAAAGGATCGATAGCAATTCAACTAGCACTACATGTACAGATGGTAAATTGCCTAAACCCATTCAACCAGTTAAGAAGAAACAAACGAATAAAAGATTATTGGTATCTAAAAGAGCACCATTTACAGTTGCAAGCTGTGGCATTAGTATCTTTTTTGCAAATAATAATAGTACTTGTTTTCAAGAATCTACTCATTCATATTCTTACCCAATTAATGGCTTTACCCAAGCATTAATTACACACAATAGCCTTTTCTATTTATTCTAATCTTTTAAGGAAAATACTATCCTTAAGTCGCTGAGCTTTCAATTTTTTATTAAATTAATCATTTATGTGTAAATTTTACTACCCAGTAATTTTATTGGTGCTATTTATGTCTTGTAAGTCTAAAAACGATACAAGTAAATTACCATTGTTAAAAACTTATCCAGTTGTAACCCTCAAAGAATTTGATACTGTTTTACATAAAAATTATGCAGCATCTATACAAGCTATTCAAAATGTTGAAATAAGAGCAAGAATAAGCGGTTATTTAGATGAAGTTTTAGTAGATGAAGGTAAAACTGTAAAAAAAGGGCAAGTTTTATTTCAGCTAAGTGCAGCTGAATATAAAGCAGAAGTAGCAAAAGCAGAAGCTTCGGTTTTAATAGCAAAAGCCGAACTTAAAAAAGAAGAACTAGAGCAAAAAAGAGTAAAAATTTTAGTAGACAAAAAAGTAGTGAATAATTCTGAAATTGAATTGTCAGATGCTAAAATAAAAGCAGCAGAGGCTAAGGTTAAAGAGGCATTATCGGTATTAAACAATGCACAAATTAAACTTTCCTATACCACCATTAGATCGCCTTACGATGGAGTGATTGACAGGCTTCCTATGAAAAAAGGTTCTTTAATTAATGAAGGCACTTTATTAACCACTTTAAGTGATGCAAGAAAAGTTTATACCTATTTTAATGTGAGTGAAGTTGAATATTTAGAGTATCAAAAAAGTATTGCCAACAATACACAAATGGCTTATACAGAAGTTGAACTGCTTTTAGCAGACGGCTCACTTTACAAATCAAAAGGTAAACTGCAAACAATGGAATCTGAGATTAATACACAAACAGGAAGCTTAGCGTTTAGAGCTGTTTTTGATAATCAAGATTTGCTGTTAAAACATGGCAGTAGCGGTACAATAAGATTGTATAAAGATGTACACAACGCTATTCTAGTTCCTCAAAAATCTGTAATAGAAATACAAGATAAAAACTATGTGTTTATAGTAGATAAAAACAATAAAATTACTATGCAAAATTTTGTGCCTGGCATTCGAATTGACAATTTTTACACTGTTCAATCAGGATTAAAAACAGGTAGCAATATTGTTTACGAGGGTATTCAAACCGCAAAAGATGGCGAAGAAATTGTTCCTAAAATAATTGCTTATCCTCTCTTTTAAAGCATATTCTTTCAATACAAATTATTTCTTTTTAACTACAAACTATGGTAGAATTATTTATACGAAGGCCAATACTATCGTTGGTTATTTCAATATTGTTAACACTATTAGGCGTATTGGCTTTATTTCAATTGCCTGTAACTCAATTTCCAGATATCGTTCCTCCAAGTGTAATTGTTACTGCAAAATATACAGGTGCTAATGCCGAAGTAAGTACCAAAGCGGTAACTACTCCTTTAGAAAGAGCTATTAATGGTGTATCCGGAATGACATATATGAGCTCAGTGAGTAGTAACAATGGAACAACCTTAATTCAAGTATTTTTTAAAGTTGGAACCGATCCAGATTTGGCTGCTGTAAACGTTCAAAACCGTGTTACAACTGTATTAGATGAATTACCAGTTGAAGTAATTAAAGCAGGTGTTACAACCGAAAAAGAAGTAAATAGTATGTTGCTTTACCTCAACGTAATTAGCAACGATTCAACTGCAGATGAAGAGTTCATTTACAACTTTGCCGATATTAATGTTTTACAAGAACTCAAAAGAATTGAAGGTGTTGGTTTTGCCGAAATTATGGGTCAACGTGAATACAGTATGAGAGTTTGGCTTCAACCTGAAAGATTACTTGCATACAATATTGGTACAGACGAAATTATTAGTGCTTTACAAAATCAAAACGTAGAAGCTGCTCCAGGCAAAACTGGTGAAAGTAGTGGTGGAAATGAAACACAAACGAATCAGTATGTACTAAAATATACTGGAAAATATTACGAACCTAATCAATACGAAAATATTGTTATTCGTGCTAATAATGATGGCAGTATTCTTAAGCTTAAAGATGTTGCCAAAATTGAGTTTGGCACTATGAGCTATGGAATGGTAAGTAAAACAGATGGCAAGCCTAGTGCCAGTATTATGATTAAACAAAGACCCGGAAGTAACGCAAAAGAAGTAATTGAAAATATTAAAACCAGAATGGCGGAATTGAAAGCAACACAATTTCCACCAAAAATGAATTATAATTTTGCTTACGATGTAAGTCGTTTTTTAGATGCCTCTTTTCAAGAAGTAATTAAAACATTAATAGAGGCATTTATCTTAGTGTTTATTGTGGTATTTGTATTTCTGCAAGATTTTCGTTCTACCTTAATTCCTGCACTTGCTGTTCCAGTGGCATTGATTGGTACACTTACGTTTATGCTATTGCTTGGCTTTACCATTAATCTATTAACATTATTTGCATTAGTTCTAGCTATTGGTATTGTAGTAGATAATGCAATAGTTGTAGTAGAAGCAGTACATGTAAAAATGCATGATGAGAAGCTACCGCCACTAGAGGCAACCATTGCTGCTATGAAAGAAATAACAGGTGCCATCTTTGCCATTACATTAGTAATGAGTGCAGTATTTATTCCTGTTGCATTTTTAAGTGGTCCGGTGGGTGTATTTTATCGTCAGTTTTCATTAACCCTTGCTATTTCAATTGTTATTTCAGGTATTAATGCATTAACCTTAACACCAGCATTATGTGCATTACTATTAAAAGAAAACCATTCCACGAATAGAAAGAAAAATTGGTTACAAAAATTTTATGCTTCATTCAATAAAGGATTTACTGCTACAGAAAATAAATACAAATGGATATTGGCAATAGCTGCACCTAGAAAAGTGCTCACTATAATTGTAATTGCAGTTTTTTCATTAGGCATTTGGGGTATTAATAAAATTTTACCAACAGGTTTTATGCCTACCGAAGATCAAGGTATTATTTACGTAAATGTGGTAACTCCACCTGGTAGTACAGTTGAAAGAACGGAAGCTATTATGTCTGCAGTTCAAAAAGTAGCACAAGTATATCCTGAAGTTGAAAATGTAAGTACACTTAGTGGATATAGTTTAGTAAATGAAGTAGCAGGTGCTAGTTATGGTATGGGTATGATTAGTTTAAAGCCTTGGGAAGATAGAGAAAGAAAAGTAGCTGAAATTATTAAACAATTACAAATAGAAACTGCTCAAATTCATGATGCTCAAATTGAATTTTTTCCACCACCAACAGTACCAGGTTTTGGTAATGCAGGAGGCTTTGAGTTGAGATTATTAGATAAGAACAAAAGTGCCGATTTAACTCAAACAGGTAATGTTACCAATGGGTTTATTAATGCTATGAAAGAAAGCAAAATAATTGGTAGTGCGTTCACTAGTTTCGATCCAACATTTCCGCAATATTTATTGCATATTAATCAAGATGCAGCAGCAGCAAAAGGGATTACAATTAATAATGCAATGGAAACCTTACAAACCTTATTAGGCAGTTATTATGCTACTAATTTTATACGATTTGGACAAATGTATAAAGTGATGGTTCAAGCAAGTGCCGAATACAGAAAGTCACCAGAAGACATATTGAAATTATATGTAAAAAACAATAAAGGCGAAATGGTTCCGTATAGTTCATTTATTCGTTTAGAACGTGTATATGGTCCTGAGCAATTAACAAGATACAATATGTACACTTCTGCAACCATTAATGGAGATGCAGCATTGGGCTATAGCAGTGGCGAAGCAATTGAAGAAATTAAACGCATAGCAAATGAAAAACTACCCAAAGGATATAGTTACGAATGGAGTGGTATGACAAGAGAACAAATACTTTCTGGAGATCAAGCCATGTACATTTTTGCAATTTGTATACTCTTTGTGTATTTAGTTTTAGCTGCTCAATACGAGAGTTTCTTATTACCATTACCCGTACTACTCTCCTTGCCTGTTGGTTTGTTTGGCAGCTTTATGGCTTTAAAAATAGCTGGGTTAGAAAACAATATTTATGCTCAAGTAGCCCTAGTAATGCTCATAGGTTTGCTAGGTAAAAACGCTATATTAATTATTGAATTTGCTGAACAACAACGCAAACAAGGCATCAGTACTTTACAAGCTACCATTAATGGTTCAGTTGCTAGATTACGCCCTATTTTAATGACCAGTTTTGCATTTATAGCTGGGTTATTTCCTTTAGTGATTGCTAGTGGTGCAGGTGCAATGGGCAATAAAAGCATTGGCACATCGGCCATTGGAGGAATGATTTTAGGAACCATTATTGGAGTATTGATTATTCCGGGATTATATTATCTGTTTGCTAAAAAAAATAAATAGTCATGTCAAAAAAATATTCGTTTTTATTTTCACTCATCATTATAGTAGCAATGGCAGTTTCTTGTAGAGCCCCTAAATACACTGCTGTTGATACTCCTAAATTACAACAACAAACGTTTGACTCTTTAGGTAGTTTTATTAAAGACTCTATTAGTATTGGGGCTACTCCGTGGAAAGATATTTTTAGAGATGAGCATTTAAAAAAGCTAATTGCGTTAGCCGTTCAAAACAACAATAGCTTATTGGCCTTTGAACAAAAAATTGCAGTGAGTAGTGCACATTTGCTAGTAGCAAAAAACTTAAGAAAACCATCTTTAAATGCCAATGTTCAAACGAATTTGGATAGATATGGTTTCTACACTATGAATGGTATTGGCAACTATGATTTAAACAAAAGTTCTAACATAACACCCAATCAAAGAGTACCAACTGCTATTACGCCAGATTTATTTACAGGCTTTAGAAGTAATTGGGAAATTGATGTTTGGGGACAATTAAAAGCAAGGGAGAAAGTAGCATTATATGATTTGGAAGCCATGAAATATGAAAAACATTTATTAAACACCGAAATTGTATCATCAGTTGCAACTTTATATTATCAGCTTTTGGCTTTAGATGAAGAATACCTGATGCTTCAAAACAATATTGTGATTCAGAAAGAAGCTTTAAACATTGTTCGTATTCAAAAAGAAGCAGGAAGGGCTAATGAGTTAGCAGTTCAGCAATTTGAAGCTCAATACTTAAGTACTCAATCGCTTTTGTATCAAGTAAAACAAAGCATTGTTGCCATAGAAAATGAATTGAATTATTTGTGTGGTTCAATACAACAAAAAATAGTACGTTCAACTTCTTTTAGCAGTAAAGAATTGCCCATCAATTTAACAGTGGGCAATATTGAAATGCTTACTATAAATAGGCCTGATATTAAAAAAGTAGAGTTACAACTTGAAGCAAGTAAAGCCAATATCCATATTGCAAGATTGGCCTATTACCCAAGTTTTAGTTTCAATCCATATATAGGTTTATCATCTTTTAGTGTAACTAAATTAATCAATCCAAAAAATATTGCATTCGGAATTCTTGGCGGTGTTCAACTTCCAATATTGACCAAAAAACAAAACGAAGCAAATTGGTTAATTGCACAATCCAACAACAAAGAATTATATTATCAGTATAAAAATGTAATCACAAAGGCAGTTGCCGAAGTACAAACACAACTTGGAGCTATTGAAAATGTGCAATCGGAATTAGAGTTGAAAGAACAAGAAACACAAATTTTAAAAGCTGCCATTGGAACAGCAGATAATCTATATGCCGCAGGACAAGCTAACTATTTAGAAGTATTAACCACAAGAAGAAATGCCCTAGATGCAAACATAGAAGCAATTAACATCAAAGGAAATTTATTTATTGCAGCTATAAAGTTGTATAAAGCATTGGGTGGCGGATGGCGTTAAATTATCAACCAAATTCATAATCAACTTTAGTTATTTTGCATACCAATGAAAAATGAATAGAACAATAAAGATTTGGTATGATAGCAAATTCAATTTGGGAAAAAGAAACCTACTACAGTAACAATGATGTATTGATTGTTGGAGCTGGTTTAATGGGTTTATGGACAGCACTAGAGCTAAAGAAAAGAGCTCCAAAACTAAAAATAACGATTGTTGAAAAAAGCTCAACACCATTAGGAGCTTCAACACGTAATGCAGGTTTTGCTTGCTTTGGTAGCCCAACAGAATTATTGAGTGATGCTAAAGCAATGGGCGAAGATGAGATGTGGCAAATTGCAGAAATGCGATATAAAGGAATAGAAAAAATTAAAACTCATTTTAGTAATTCAACAATTGAGTATAATCCTTGTGGAGGTTTTGAATGTTTACTAAAAAAAGATACAGCCGTATTAGATGAATTGGCTTTATTAAATAAAGGAATGCAAGCAATTACAGGTACAAATGAATGTTTCAGTGTACAAAATCACTTGCTACAAGGTTTGGGTTTAAATGGATTCGATTATTTAGTCAACAACAAATTAGAAGGTACTTTACATAGTGGTAAGTTGGTGCAAGCACTTACACAAAAAGTACAAGAGTTGGGTGTTCAAATATTGTATGGAGCAACAATAACTAAATGGAATGAACTCAATCATACTATTGAAGTTGATGTAAATACAACAACCATTAAAACTCAACAGTTAATTTTTTGTACCAATGCTTTTACCAATGAACTTTTACAAGAAGAGTCAATTGTACCTGCAAGAGGACAAATATTAGTTACTAGCCCAATTGAAAACTTACTATTAAATGGTAGTTTTCATTTTGAAGAAGGCTTTTATTATTGGAGAAATGTAGGCAATAGAATTTTATTGGGCGGTGCAAGAAATTTAGCAATTGAAGAAGAAACAACTATAGAACTAGCAACTACTAATATAATACAAAACAAACTAGAAAAGTTTTTACAAATACATATAGCTCAACAATACCAATATACAATTGATCATAGATGGAGTGGCATTATGGCATTTTCTACTACTAAAAAACCAATTTTTAAACAACTAGATAATCAAGTGTATTATGCAGTTGCTTGTAATGGAATTGGGGTTGCCTTAACTCCTATGTTTGCTGAAAAAATTGCAAAAGAGCTCATCAGTTAATGTACTTGTGAATGAAGTTTTTAATAAAAACTTATACGCAAGATTCTAGAATTGATTTGTACATTAGTAGTCTAAATTCACACATCATGAAAAAAATTTTTGCACTCATTTTTGCCTTAGTAGTTTGTACTACTTATTCTTTTGCACAAACAAAAACAACTACACAAAAAGAACCCACAAAAACCGTGGCAAAGAAAAAAGTAGCTGCCACCAAAAAAGACGGCAGCCCTGACATGCGTTATAAAGAAAATAAAGACAAAAAAGCTGCTACAAAACCAGCAGTACCATTAAAAAAGGATGGCACTCCTGATAAACGTTATAAGGAAAATAAAAAAAGCTAATACTACAAATTGAATCGTCCTTAAATAAGTTGACAGATTAAATAATATTCCCGGTTGCTTTACGTAGCCGGGATTTTTTTTGATAGACTTCCTCTGGCGTTTTCATTTTTAGTGCCAAGTGAGGTCTTTTTTGGTTGTATAAAAGTATGCTTTCTGCAACAAGTTGTTTTACTTGATGTCGACTTTTAAGTTTTCTGTCCATTCCAAATTCTTCTTTTATGGTTCTATTCATCCTTTCTGCTAATGCATTTTCATAAGGGTCTCCATTTTCGGTCATACTTAGTTGTATGTTATTATTACTTGTTAAAGTCACATATTCTTTACTACAATATTGTAGCCCTCTATCCGAATGATGTATGGTTTTTTGGTGTTTATTCATTCTATTTTCTGTAGCCATTTTTAATGCCTTAATCATACTTTCTGTTTCCATATTATCATCAACTGCATAGCCCACAATCTTTCTGCTATAGGCATCAGTGATCATGTTTAGGTAGCAATTACCCTCTTGTGTTTTAAGATAAGTGATATCGCTAACCCATATTTCCTCAACAGCTTTAGCAGTTCTTTCCTTAATAAGATTGGGCCATTTTCTGAGCCAATGCTTACTCATGGTTGTTTGTGTATACCTGCGTCTAGGTTGGATAAGTAACCCATTGATACGCATTAAATCAAAGAGTTTATCTCGTCCAAATTTTATCCCTTGCTGATCAAGAGCATCCATGATTAGAAAATGTATCTTACGGGTTCCTAAACGTGGTAAAAGCTTCCTTTCCTTCTCCACCAGTTGCTTAACAACATGCTGTTTGGGTGATTGAATAGCTGCATCCTTCTGTTGTTTGTAGAAGTATTGACGGCTATATCCTAACGTCGTAGCTACTAGTTGAATGGTTTTTCTGCCCCCTGTTGTTTGGAAGCTTCTTCCGACAGGGGTAAGTACTTTTTTCTAATCTCTGTATTAAACATATCATCAGCAATATCAATTGCACGATTAAGAATTTCTTTCTCTGATTCTAACCGTTTAATTTTTGCTTCTAATTGGGATATGTAAGTTTTTGGTGGAGCTTTCTTTTTCATGGGCATTTTACTGGTCCAATCCAAAGATCCATGTTTTCTTAACCATACCAAAACAGTACTTCTGCCCTGAATACCATATTTCTTTTGACTTTGCTTATAGCTTAATAGCCCTTTTTCAACTTCATCTACTACCTGTAATCGAAAGGCTAAACTGTAATCTTTTTGAGTCCGTTTAGAATAATCCTTGTTCCCTTTGTTTATCATATAAGTCAACTTTTGTGTCAACTTATTTTAGGATGATGCAAATAGACGAACTAAAAAAGCCATCGAAAATTCGATGGCTTTTTTTACTCATTAACTTTTTTCAATGCGAATTATTAAATAGGTATTTTCAGTATAGTCTGGTAATGTATGTACCTTTTTTTCAAAGGAAATATTCAGCAAAGCATCTCTTTCAAACTTGTAATTATACATTTCTGAAAAAATATTTTCATTAAACTCAGCACCTAATTTTATTTGATTTTTAAAATTATCTAATGGCTGATATCTTGTATAAAAATCTTTTGAAAAAACAAAATTTTTAGGCAATGCATTACCTATTTGAAACATAGATGTTTGAATTAAGCTATTATCTGCTTCAAGATTTCCCGATAACTTTTTTACTAAGTAAATAACATTACTCTCATCTGCCCTAAGTATGGTAAATCCTTGCACCTCAATTTGCTTAATGTATCTAAGTGTAAAATCTGAATTAATTACATTTAGGATTAAAGTATCGGTCAATATTTCATCATTTTTAACCTGTAAATAAGTAGAATTCTTCTTAGCTTCTTTACACAATACATCTAAACTTTGTTGTAATTTTTCATCAACATTATTCGATGTTTTCGCCCAATAATAAGTTTTGCTTTTGTCTTTTTTACCCTGATCTTCAAAGAATGTAAAATCAATAGTTAATTCAGGAAATACTTTCTTTAAATCTTCTTCATCTTCATAGTCTACATGTACTCTAAAATAATTTTTTGTTATTGTATAACTACTCATACTAAGTTGTACAATTTTGCCATAAGCATTTTCAAACTTTGATGTATCAGAGGGAATATCTGATTCATCTATCATAACATCGGCTGTGCCATCGTCAAAACAGTATTTAAATAATTCCTTTAAATCACGTAAATAAAAATGATCATTTTTAGATAAAACAAATTTAAATTTCCCTTTTAGAATGGTTTGTTTTTCTTTAGTTGATTCATCTTTTTCTATTTCAATACGTATATAATTATCATTACTTGTTCCTGTATAAACTGTGTAATATCCATTTTTATCTTTATTCTTTTGATAACTACTTTTTACAAATTGATTTGCCGAAACCAATGGTTTTAGCTTATAAATAATATGCGAATCGTTATAAAAAGGAATTAAGTATTGGGCATTAGTTATAGATAATTCAACCGAGCATTTATGCTTTTGTGTAGCAGAATCGTACAACAATTTAAAAGTGTATTCATCAACTTCAGCATTGAAATACTCCGAATTTTCTTGCTGCATTATAAATGTAAAAAGGCTACTGTCCTGCTCAATAAATGTTAGCTTAGGAAAAAATATTTCTCTCCCAATACTACTCAGCATACGTTCAAAATTGTTTACAGTAAAATCTGCTTTATCATATTCAACATCAAAAAAAGCCATGTATTTATAAGCCTTATTATTAAAATTCTTCACTATTTTAAAGGATTCATAGGCCTCTTCTCTTGCAAACAAAAGTTTGGCAGAAGAATCTTTCTTTAATGCTAATGCATGTGTTTTAAAATCATCAAATTTTACTACTGCTACTTTTGAGAGTAAAGCATGCAAAACAGTTTCGTTTTTTGATTGTGCAAAAACACTTACACTAAAAAAAACAGTGAAGCCAATTAATAATTTTTTGTGCATCATAACCATTTTATTATCTGTAAAAAAACATCATATTAACGAGAATTGTATACCAACAAATGGGTAAAAAAAAGCCATCGAAATTTCGATGGTTTTTTTACAAATATATTTTCAAATTATGCTACTGCTGCTTTAACTAAATCGGCAGCTTCACTTAATTGTACAGCACTTTGTACTTTTAAACCACTTTCATCAATTAATTTTTTTGCTTCAATAGCATTGGTTCCTTGTAAACGTACAATAATTGGGATTTCAATATTGCCAATTTTATTATAAGCTTCAATTACACCAGCTGCAACTCTATCGCAACGTACAATACCACCAAAAATATTGATTAAAATAGCTTTTACATTTGGGTCCTTCATAATAATTCTAAACCCTGCTTCTACTGTTTGTGCATTAGCAGTACCACCTACGTCTAAGAAATTAGCAGGTTCTCCACCACTTAATTTAATCATATCCATAGTTGCCATTGCTAAACCTGCACCATTTACCATACAGCCCACATTACCATCTAACTTAACAAAGTTTAGGTTGTATTGTCCTGCTTCTACTTCTGTTGGATCTTCTTCAGTTACATCTCTTAAAGCAGCTAAATCTGGATGACGCATTAAAGCATTTTCATCTAATCCCATTTTACAATCTACTGCAATAATTTTATCATCACTGGTTTTAAACAATGGATTAATTTCTAACATTGCACAATCTAAACCCACATAGGCATTGTATAGATTGGTTACAAACTTTACACAGTTTTTAAAAGCTTCGCCACTTAAACCTAAATTAAATGCAATTTTACGAGCTTGAAAGCCTTGTAAAGCACCACCTGGGTGAACCCACTCTTTAAATATTTTTTCTGGTGTATTATGTGCCACTTCTTCAATATCCATTCCACCTTCTGTAGAATACATAATTACATTTTGTCCTTTTGCTCTATCCAATAAAATAGACAAATAAAATTCTTTTACTGGGTTTGGACCAGGATAATACACATCTTGTGCAATTAAAACTTTACTCACTTTTTTTCCTGCTGGTCCAGTTTGAATGGTTACTAAGGTACCACCTAAAATTCCTTTAGCATATTCGCTAATATCTTCTAAACTTTTGGCAACTTTAACTCCATTTAAACCACTTTCATTCACTTTTCCTTTACCTCGTCCACCAGCATGAATTTGTGCTTTAATTACAGCAAAATTGTTGTTGGTTTGTGTTTTAATTTGGCGATAGGCTTCTTCGGCAGCCATTACACTTTCTACAGCTATACCTTCTTGTACAGGTACATTGTATTTCTTTAGTAATTCTTTCGCTTGATACTCGTGTAGGTTCATGAATTAAATTTTAGTGTGGCGAAGATAAGAGAAACAGGTTTTGAATAGTGAGTATTTTTTCAATTTTTCAACATAAAAATAAGCCAAACTAAACTGCCTGAGTATTGTGTAGAATGGTTGTATTTGAATAGCTACAGTTGAGAATAGTATTTATTTAACTTAAAATGCTCAACTACTATTGTTTTACCAATTTGTTATAACTTTTATCAGAGGAAAATAAAGGTACTCTACCCTATGTAATAGCTATGTTTAAAAAAGAAATGAATATTATAAAGTATTTGTTTTACTAATATTTTGTACCGAAACAATTGCATCTAGATTAATATTTCCAAATACATGAGGAAATTCTTCATTTACCGAAGGTGCTATTTCGTACTTTAATGCAGGTTGTAACTTGGTTGTGTCAATTACTAGCTTCACTAAATTTGTTTTTCCAACAAAATACCTTTCTAAAACACCTTTTACTTGCTCAATTGTACTACAATGTATAAAACCTTCCAACGCCAAAGATGGTGCTGTGTAAAAACCAACTTGCTGTGCTTGTAACCATTCTTCGTGAGTAGTTACATGGTAAATTAATGTGTTCATAAATAACAATGAAGTACAAACTACCTACTATTCATTCAAACAAACTAATAATTTTTATACGCATGAAAAGCATTGGAGTAAAACGTATATTTTATATAAATTCTAGCAATCATATCTTAAACAAACTAAAAAATTCAATCTAATTACAAAGTTTTTTTCTTTAAACTTTGCCACTATTTAAACAACCTTATCTTTGTATTAGTTGTTTATGCAACTAATTATTATTTTATACTTTTTAACTAACAGATTTTAATATGAAAATTTTAGTTTGTGTAAGTAAAACCCCTGATACTACATCTAAAATTGCCTTTAAAGATGGCAATACAAAATTTGATGATGCAGGTGTACAATGGATTATTAATCCTTACGATGAGTGGTATTCTTTAGTTCGTGCTATTGAACTGAAAGAAAAAGATGCAGCAACCGTAATTCATTTAATTACAGTTGGAGATGCAAGTGCCGAACCTGTTATAAGAAAAGCATTGGCCTTAGGTGGCGATGAAGCAATAAGAGTAAATACCGATAGTAACGATAGTTATTATATTGCTGCTCAAATTGCTGCTGTTGCAAAAGAAGGTAATTATGATATAGTTTTTACCGGAAAGGAAACCATTGATTATAATGGTTCTTCCATTGGTGGAATGGTTGCCGAATTAATTGATGCTCCATACATTTCACTAGCTACCAAATTTGAATTAAACGGAACAACTGCATCTATTAATAGAGAAATTGAAGGAGGAGAAGAAGTTAATGAAGTTGCTCTTCCAGTTATAGTAAGTTGCCAAAAAGGAGTTGCAGAACAACGTATACCTAATATGAGAGGTATTATGGCTGCACGTACTAAACCTTTAAAAGTAGTTGAACCTGCTGCGGTAGAAACTTTAACTACTGTAGTAAGTTACGAGTTACCACCTGCAAAAGCTGGAGTAAAATTAGTAGCTGCCGATAATGTAGAAGAATTGGTACGCTTATTACACGAAGAAGCAAAAGCTATTTAAGCAATGCTAATTGTGTTAAGCTTTATGTTGAACAATTAAATATTCAAACTTTCAAACTTATCAATCATGTCTGTATTAATATTTGTAGATCAAGCCGATGGTACTATAAAAAAATCATCTTATGAAGCACTTACTTATGGTGTAGATGTAGCTAAACAAATTGGCACTACTGCCGAAGCTTTAGTACTTGGCACTGTAAGTAACGATTTAGCTACCTTAGGTAAATATGGTGTTAGTAAAGTACATCATGTTGCCAACAGTTCATTGAATCATGTAGATGCTCAAGTATTTGCTAAAGTAATTGCAACAGCAGTTGAAGCAAGTGGTGCAACTGTATTGGTATTTTCTCACAATCAAACTGGTAAAGCAGTTGCCGCAAGAACTGCTGCTCGTTTAAAAGCAGGCTTAGTTGCAGGTGCTTGTGCATTGCCTGATACAAGCAATGGTTTTACTGTAAAGAAAACAGTGTTTAGTGGTAAAGCATTTGCTAACATTGGTATTACATCAGCTATCAAAGTAATTTCTTTAAACCCAAATAGTTACAAAACTGTTGCAACAGATGGTGCTGCTGAAATAAATGTATTAAATATAGAAGTAGATGCTGCTAAAGTAAAAGTTGCAGCTGTAAATAAAGTAAGTGGCGAAGTGCCATTAACTGAAGCCGATGTGGTAGTAAGTGGAGGAAGAGGGTTAAAAGGACCAGAAAATTGGGGTATTATTTTAGACCTTGCCAAAGAATTAGGTGCAGCAACTGCTTGCAGCAGACCAGTGGGTGATGCACATTGGAGACCACATCATGAACATGTAGGACAAACAGGTGTTCAAATTGCTCCTAACTTATACATTGCTGTAGGCATTAGTGGAGCAATACAACATTTAGCTGGTGTAAACAGAAGTAAAGTAATTGTGGTAATCAATAAAGATCCAGAAGCTCCATTTTTTAAAGCTGCCGATTATGGTATTGTAGGTGATGCTTTTGAAGTATTACCAAAGTTTACGGAAGCCATAAAAAAAATGAAAGCATCAGCATAAAATAAAAAATCATTTTTTCGTTAAAAAATCTCTTTACGGCAAGTAAAGAGATTTTTTTGTTAGGTATGTTTTATCATTGCACAAAACAAGTTATGCTATATAAAATATTAGTGGTTGCAGGTTTGGCCACCTTTGAAATATATGCTGCAATACCGGCAGGGTTTGCCTTTAAACTATCACCTTGGATAATTTTTGCTGCAAGTTTGGTGGGTGGCATTACAGGTGTTTTTGTAGCTGCTTTTTTAGGTGAAAAAATTGAAACATTTTTAGCTAAATTTAGAAAACCTAAAACGATAATTAAAGAAAAGAAACCCAATTTAGCACATAAAATTTGGGAGAAATATGGCATTATTGGCTTAGGATTTTTTGGAACATTTACCGTTGGTGCACCTGTTAGTATTGCTGTTGGTGTTGGCTTTAATGTAAACATGCATAAGCTAGCTGTTTGGTGTTGTGCCGGTGTTTTAGCACGTTGTGCAATTTTTACAACTATTGGTTATTATGGCATGAAGCTGTTTTAATATGGATAAAAAAATAATCTTTTAACTACCCTTACACAAAACCTTACACTACCCCTTTTTACCTTAATTTCGTTGCTATAATTTTAATGTATGAAAGTACCTTCAATGGCCGAAATGATGGCAAACGGAGAAACTCCAGATGTATTATTTTGGGTAGGCTGTGCTGGCAGTTTTGATCAACGAGCACAAAAAATAACGAAAGCTTTTGCAACCATTTTGCACAAAGTAGGTATTAAATATGCCATATTAGGTAAAGAAGAAGCTTGTACTGGAGATCCTGCACGAAGAGCTGGTAACGAATTTTTGTTTCAAATGATGGCTTATCAAAACATTCAAATTTTGAATGGTTATGGCATTAAGAAAATAGTAACTACATGCCCTCATTGTTTCAATACTTTAAAAAATGAATACCCCGAATTAGGTGGCACCTATGAAGTTATTCATCATACCACTTTATTACAACAATTAATTGATGAAGGAAAAATAAAGTTGAAAGAAGGCGGTGAATTTAAAGGCAAAAAAATATCTTATCACGATAGTTGTTATTTAGGTAGAGCCAACAATATTTATGAAGCTCCCCGTAAAGTTTTAGAAGCTTTAGATGCAGAGTTAGTTGAAATGAAACGTTGTCGTACCAATGGTTTATGCTGTGGTGCAGGTGGTGCACAAATGTTTAAAGAAGATGAACCTGGCGATAAAAGAATTAATATTGAACGTACTGATGAAGCTTTAGAAACTGGAGCAAAATTCATTGCTGCTGCTTGCCCTTTTTGCAATACCATGATGACCGATGGCGTTAAAAATAGAGAAAAAGAAACCGAAGTTGAAGTATTAGATATTGCAGAAATGATTGCAAGTTCAATGGCATAAAAATGAATTTTTCTACATGAATAAATTATTCAACAATTTCAAATGGTCAACTTTTATTGCCTATGCAATTATATTCGGCATCATTTCACTATTAACAGATTGGGCATTTGGAAAATTTAAAGAACCAGATTTTGTATTGTCTAAACATGCTATTTACCTCATTATTAAAATTGTCATTTTTGGCTTTTTTATGGCGTTGATCGTAAAGCCTAAAAACAAAAACTCCTCTAATTCAAATTCATGAAAAATTTCAATTTTAAAAAATTCTTTCTAGCTACTATAGTTTTATTTATGGTACTTTTAGTTTTCGATATTGTATACGACAGATTTATAAAAGACGTAAGCATTGCTGAGACTTTTGCATTAAAAAATTTAGTATTTAAAATATTAGCAGCTTTAGCAGGTGCTTATTTTTATGCTACTTATCAATCGAACGATGAAGAAACTGTTTAATTTTTTTTTATGGATATTCAATTTCAACATTTAATACCAACCGATTTAGCCCCAAAATCTAAAGTTTGGATATATCAAAGTAGCAGAGTTTTTGGCATTGCAGAAGCTTTACAAATTGAAGCATTGTTAGAAGATTTTATTGCTCAATGGAAAAGTCATGGTGCACCTGTAATAGGATATGCCAATTTGTTTTTTGGACAATTCATTGTATTAATTGCCGATGAAACAAATGTTACAGTTGGTGGTTGCAGCACCGATTCATCGGTACATGTAATTAAACAAATAGAAGCAAGCTATAACGTAAATATGTTCGATAGACAGAACCTTGCTTTTATTATAAAAGACAAAGTACAACTATTGCCACTTGCACAACTCAACTATGCATTAACCAATCATTTTATTGATGGCAATACTTTATACTTCAATAATTTAGTTGCTACCAAAGCAGATTTATTAACTAAATGGATTGTTCCTGCAAAAGATAGTTGGTTATCAACCAAATTGCAGACTGCTGAAACTGTATAAAATAACTAAAAAAGAGTGCCACAGCTTTAAAACTGTGGCACTCTTTTTTTTATTCAAACAATTCAGCCTGATTCGTAGGTTCTTCTTTGGGTCTTTCCTCCCACTGCATTTCAACAGTTTTGCTAAAGTCCATGAGTTTTGCACCAACTGCTTTCCAGCCCATTACTTCTACCATTTTATCTATTTTAAATTTAGCTTTTCGTACGGTTGTACCACGACCAGTTTGTACAGATAAGATTGGTTCTTTATCGGTTGTTACAGCTTCTAAACGATTACCATCGCCTTCTTTAATAAATAAGAATTTAGATTTTAATGTAGATGTTTCAATTTTAAAACGCTTTACATTAAATTGTAACTTGTCATTATCTAAATAAACAGCAGTAATAATTTTCTCTGGATTGTATTTTTCAATCAGCAATATTTTGTCTGCATCAAAACGTTGCGTTAATTCGGTGTCAGTAATTTCATAATTACCATCGTTATAAATCACCAATAATTTATCATCTTCAAACATGCCAATGTACTGACCTTTTTCTTCATTGTTCAATCGTCCGTATACATCATCAAACCACAATTTAACGCCACTTAAAGTACTTCGGCCAGCTTCTTTAAATCGTATTTGTTTAACTGGATATTTCGTAGCAATATTTCCTTGTGATGAACGTCCTTTGATTTCTATTTCTTCAAAATAAAAATCTAATTCTTTATTTCGAGCCGAACAGTTTGGACTCAACGTAATCTTCACTACTTCAGCTTCACCATTTGGATTGGAAGAAAAATAATGTACTTTACTTTTATCTGCACCTTTGGTTAAATCGTATTCTTTATCTCTAGTAACACCAGTTACATTGAAACGTTTTGCGTAACTCACTCCACTTTTTGCATCCAAATAAACCATGTTGTACGTAGTACGTTCATCGTTCTTTTTAAAGATGGCAATATGAATAATGTCTTTACCAATAAACACTTTGTCGCCCACTTTCACCACTTTCATAATACCACGTTTGGTAAATACGATAATGTCGTCCATATCGCTACACTCAAACATCAACTCATCTTTCTTTAAGCTTGTTCCAATAAAACCCTCTTCCCTATTGGCATACAGCTTGGTATTGGCAATTGCAATTTGCTGCAATTTAATAGTGTCGAATAATTTTATCTCTGTTTTACGTTCTCTGCCTTTGCCATATTTCTTTAACAAAGTTTCAAAATAAGCAATGGCAAATTCAGTCAAATGTTCTAAATCATAATTAACCTGACTAATGTCGGCTTCTATGCCTTTTATCTGTTCGTTCAAATCATCTATGTCTAATTTGTAAATTCTACGAACAGGTTTTTCGGTGAGTTTTAAAATGTCTTCACGGGTAATAGCTTTGCGTTTCAGCTTTTTGATAAATGGTTGAAAAGCTTTGTCAATTGCTTCCAACACTTTCTCCCATGTAGCATGTTTTTGTTCTAACTCTTTGTATATTTTTTCTTCAAAGAATATTTTTTCTAAACTAGTATAATGCCATTTATCTTCTAATTCACTCAGCTTAATTTCCAACTCTCGTTGCAATAAAGCTTTGGTTCTATCAACCGAAATTTTTAGTAATTCTTGTACACCTACAAACTTAGGTTTATGGTCTTCAATGATACAAGCATTGGGACTAATACTAATTTCACAATCAGTAAATGCATACAATGCATCAATGGTAATATCACTGCTAATGCCAGGAGCAAGGTCAATTTGTATTTCTACATTTTTACCAGTGAACTCCGTCATTTTTTTAATCTTGATTTTACCTGCATCATTGGCTTTGGTAATGCTTTCACACAACTGAGCAACAGTAACACCATAAGGCACATCACGAATAATTAAACTCTTCTTATCCAGCTCTTCAATAATGCAACGAACTTTTACTTTACCACCACGTTTACCTTCATTGTAATTGGTTACATCTATTTGTCCACCTGTTTGAAAATCGGGATATAATTCAACTTTTCTTCCCTTTAAATATTTGATAGAAGCATCAATAATTTCACAAAAATTATGCGGTAAAATTTTTGTACTCAAACCCACAGCAATCCCTTCTGCACCTTGTGCCAACAACAAAGGAAATTTCATGGGCAAGGTTACTGGTTCGTTTTTACGACCATCGTAACTCAATTGCCATTCAGTTGTTTTTGCGTTGAAAGCCACGTCTAATGCAAACTTGCTGAGCCTTGCTTCAATATAACGTGGAGCAGCTGCATCATCACCTGTTCTAATATCGCCCCAGTTACCTTGTGTATCTATCAGCAAATCTTTTTGCCCCATGTTTACCAATGCATCGCCAATACTTGCATCTCCATGTGGATGGTATTGCATCGCCTGACCAATAATATTAGCTACTTTACTAAAACGACCATCATCCATTTCTTTCATGGCATGCAGTATGCGTCGTTGTACAGGCTTTAAACCATCTTCAATTGCAGGAACTGCACGTTCAAGAATTACATACGATGCATATTCAAGAAACCAGTTTTTATACTGGCCTTGAACCCCTGTTTCATTTTCGTAAACTTTGTTATCAATTTTTTCTTTTGCCATAAACCTATTCCACTTTATTAATCTTTTTTACCACAGAGATAAAGAATTAAAGAGCTTCACAGAGTTTTTCTTGGTGTTACTCTGTGCCTTTGTGTCTTAGTGGTTAAACTTCCTCCACCACTTCAGACTTTGAACCATAATTCTTCACTACCAACTCTTTCCAACCTTTATTCCAATCACCCACAATTTCTATTTTCATTTGTTTCATGAGTTCCGTCATCCTCCAAACCAAAAACACATCTCCTGTTTGTACTTTTAGTTTACTCAAAATATTGTGCAATACTTTATTCAACTTTTGAGCGTCGTTGGTTATTGCCGAAAGAATATCTTTATCGTAAAAGCTTTCTTCTTTGCTGGCTATTTTTTTACTCCCTTCCAAAATTCTCACCATTGCATTTTCAGTACACAATTTTTTCCATTCATCTGGGTCTACTTCAAACTCACTCAAGGTAATTTCTCTGGCTAATTTTCTGGCCTTTAAAAATTCCTTTGGCTGAATTTCAGATAAATGCTGTGGATAAAATATTTGTCCTTTCTCATTAATAAAAGGCAAATTATTTAAATACAATACCTGCACTTTTCCATGATAAGCTTTCAACTGACTCATCAACCAATAATACCCACAAACATCATGTTGATTTTGTCCCATCCAAATCCAAACTTGTTTAGAAGTGGTGAGCGAAGTCGAACCATCGTCTTCATTTCGAGCGGAGTCGAGAAATTTCATCAAGTTATGCACTGCCAACTTATCATCCACAATATCCAATTGATCTTTATAGGGCGAAAACTCCAATAAAGCTTTCCACCAATCTCTTCTTGCCTGATAGCCTTCAGTTTCATAAATATCAGCGATTGGCCCAACGGCATAATCATCTTTTATTTCAACGATTTCACCACGTAAGCTTTCATCTAAATCAAATGCTTTAGACAATGCTTCTACGTTGGCTTGTTCAAAAACTACGTGTATCATAAGCCCCTAACCCCTAAAGGGGAATTTTAACCCTAAATCCCTAAAGGGACTTAAGAAATGAAATATTTATTTTAATGATGCCTTACTCCCTTTAGGGTTGGGGCATCAATTCCTCCACCAAATCCAATTCTACCCTCAAATTATCAATAATAAAATCCTGACGTTGAGGGGTATTCTTACCCATATAATATTCTAACAGGTGCTGAATATGATCGCCTTGTTCTAATATCACAGGTTGCAAACGCATATCGTTACCAGCTATGAAACGTTCAAACTCTTCTGGTGAAATTTCTCCCAACCCTTTAAATCTGGTTATCTCTGGCTTACCAGTTAATTTTCTAACGGCAGCTTGTTTTTCTGTTTCATCGTAACAATAAATCGTTTCTTGTTTATTACGAACCCTGAACAAAGGCGTTTCTAAAATAAACACATGATTCTGTTTCACTAAATCAGGAAAAAATTGCAAAAAGAAAGTCATTAACAACAAACGAATATGCATTCCATCCACATCGGCATCGGTAGCAATTACAATATTCTTGTAACGCAATTCTTCCAGTCCATTTTCAATATTCAAAGCATGTTGCAATAAATTAAATTCTTCATTTTCATACACCACTTTTTTGGTTAGACCAAAACAATTCAACGGTTTACCACGTAAACTAAAAACAGCCTGTGTGTCAACATTTCTAGCTTTGGTAATACTACCACTTGCACTATCTCCCTCAGTAATAAAAATGGTACTATTACTTTGGTTGACAATAAAATCTTCTCTGTTTTTTGCAGGGGGTTCGTCGTTTAAGTGTACACGACAATCACGTAGTTTTTTATTGTGTAAATTGGCTTTCTTGGCACGTTCATTGGCCAGTTTACGAATACCACTTAATTCTTTTCTTTCTTTTTCACTTTGCTCAATTCTTTTCTTCAATGCATCGGCAACAGCAGGGTTTCTATGTAAAAAATTATCCAATTCTTTGGCTAAGAAATCTTCAATAAATTTCTTCATGCTTGGTCCACCTTCGTATACTACAGATGATCCCAATTTAGTTTTCGTCTGACTTTCAAATACTGGTTCTTGCACACGAACACTTACAGCAGCTACAATACTTTGACGTATATCACTTGTATCATAATCTTTCTTAAAAAAATCACGACAAACTTTTACAAAACCTTCTCTAAATGCTTGATGATGGGTACCACCTTGTGTAGTGTATTGACCATTTACAAAAGAAAAAATATCTTCTCCATAATCATTGTTGTGGCTAAATGCCACTTCAATATCTTCTGCTTTTAAATGAATAATTGGATAACGCAATTCATCGGCATTCGTTTTTCGTGTAAGCAAATCATGCAAGCCATTTTTACTTACATAACGTTTGCCATTAAAATTCATCACCAACCCTGCATTCAAATAACAGTAATTCCACAACTGATTATCTAAATACTCATGAATAAATTTATAGTTGTGAAAAATAGTTTCATCGGCCACAAAGGAAACCATGGTTCCATTTTCTTCTGTAGTGGTGGTTTCTTTATGTTCTTTAATTAAAGCTCCACGTTCAAATTCAGCTACTTTACATTTTCCATCTCTAAAACTTTCCACCTTAAAATAACTACTTAAAGCATTTACAGCTTTAGTACCCACACCATTTAATCCTACACTCTTCTGAAATGCTTTGCTATCATACTTAGCACCAGTATTAATTTTACTCACTACATCTACTACTTTTCCTAAAGGAATACCACGACCATAATCTCTTATAGTAACTTGTTTACCTTCAATTGCAATATCAACATGCCTGCCATAGCCCATGGTATGTTCATCAATACAGTTATCAATCACCTCTTTCATCAACACATAAATGCCATCATCAGGAGCACTGCCATCACCCAATTTGCCAATGTACATACCAGGACGTAAACGAATATGTTCTTTCCAATCCAGACTTTTAATATCGTCTTCGGTATATTCTCCTTTTTGTCTAATTTCTGCCATACCCTATCCCCTAAAGGGGAACATTTTTATTTAGCCCCTATCCCCTAAAGGGGGACAAAGAACTGTGTTAAAAAATTATATTATAATCGTTCTATTCTTTTTTCAACTTTATTGGTAAGTTTATCCTGAGCGACAGTCGAAGAACATCCTTCAACGCCTTATTCTATTTTCAACAATTCAATTTTATCAACTCTATAAACTTTCCTTCCATACCATTACACACAAATCTAACCATCCAACAAGGTTGGCAAAGTATAGATTATAAACACATGAGAATGAATTGTGGATAAAATTGCTAAAAAACTTATCAAATTAAATTTGCCTAGTTTTACCACTGATGAAAAATAATTTAGAAACCAACCTATTACATATTTCAAAACTTGCTGTAGAAAAAACAAAAGAAAATGATGCTTTTGTTGAGCATTTAAGTTTATTGAATTCGGCTGAAATTGATGCAAGTGTACATACATTGAATAATACTATTAGCTCTCAAATTGATTGTACTGCTTGTGGCAATTGCTGTAAAAACTTAATGATTAATATTAACAACGATGAAGCCAATGCATTGAGCCAACATTTACAACAAAGCCGTAGCAGTTTTGATGATCAATATGTTGAAAAAGGTAGCAATGGTATGATGTTGATGAACACTATCCCTTGTCATTTTTTGAGTGAACAAAAATGTACAATTTATCAATTTAGGTTTGAAGGTTGCAGAGAATTTCCTGCTATGCATTTACCCAATTTTAAGGAACGATTATTCACAACCATGATGCATTATAGTAGCTGCCCTATTATTTTTAATATTGTAGAAGCGTTAAAAATAGAAACTAGATTTAAATTGAAAGAAGATTAAGTTGTTTACAAAACTGGTTCTTTGTAACTCTGCGATAACACTCATTTAACCCTCTGGAAAAACAACTTTCGAAAGCAATCAATTTTGCTCACAGATAACACAGATTAACACAGAACAAAAATAAGAATAGAGAATAATTCTCCTTTGCTCCTTTGCCCTGTAGTTAATACAACTACTTCCCACCCACCTGAGTTGTAGGATTTATTTTAGTAGAATCTTTTCGAGGTAACATTTCTGGTTCTATTTGTACTGGCAAAGGCACAAAATATTCTTCTTCTTTTTTACCAAATAAGGTCTCAAATTCTTGTCTATAACTGATACTTACACCTTGTCTATTTCTTCTACCAAAAGCATTACCACTAATATCTAAACTATTTTTATTAAATACAATGGCACGAAGTTTTTTGTCTTTAGATAAAACTACTTCAACATTTAAATCGGGTAACCATTGAAAGTTGCCATCTTGTGCAGTTGTTGCACCCCAGCCAAAATCTAAATCGCCACCAAATGTTACTACTACATTATTGTTGAAAAAGCTTCTACCAATTTTAAAGTTTACTCGTTGCCTATCAATTCTAGAACTTGTTGCATTCACTCCATTATTAAAAATGCTTCCACTACTATAAGTGGCGGTTCCTAAATCAAATTTCAAACTTTTATCTTTAAATAATCTATATAAAAAATTAGATACCTGTTTATTAATTTCAGCAGTTACTTTTTGAGAAATGGTATTAATACCAATACTTCCATAATTTAAACCTGCACCGCCACCAGATAATAAGCCTTGACCATAAGGCACAAAAGAATTAAATACAATTAATGAAGTGGCTTGAGTAATCATTTCATTATCGTCGGTTTCAATTCTACTCAAAAATTGGGTAAAATTGGGATCGGTTTTAGCTGGACTATTTTGCGGAAAATCGATTTTAAATTTAATAGTTGGTTGTGTAAGCTTATCTCTTAACTGTGCAATTACATACACTGGCCCACGTTGTGCCTTAATAGTGTTATCGTTGGCAGTGAAGGAAGTATTATTAATTAAATCGGCAAGACTAACATTTTCTGCTTCGTATTGAGCATCTATGTGTAAATCGGCATTCATTGCATCGCCTGTCCATTCAATATAATTTCCAGAGCCTGGCAATAATAAAAATGGTTTTTTAATGAGCGACTGAAAATTAAAATCGTACTTCCCATTTTCAATATTATACCTACCTCTAATATCTAATTTCTCATTAGTACCTGCTTTAATGCGTAAACGTCCATTGCCTGTTGCTTTAATCACATCACCTGTTAAATCGTCTAATATTACATCGATGGCTACTTTATTATTGGCAACTAAATCCAAATCTACCGAAAGATTAAAAGCATTTTTATTGGTGGCAACATCCATTTCTTCACCAAATTGTTTAAACACAATAAAATCAGCATCGGCACTTTCTCTGCTATTTGAATTAGGAATGAAAATGTGTGAACTATCATTTGCTTCGCCAACAATAATCATTTTGGCATTATTCTCTGGGCCTTTAAAACTCAATGAAGCCTTCCCTCTTGCAGTTCCATAAAACTGTTGATTATCGGTTTGCTTAGTATCTAGCAATAACAACTTAGGTGTATTCAACTCAAAATCGAACACCATATTTTTAAAGAACTGTTCATAAAGTTTTCCTTTTACAAAACCTTTGTTGTTAAACTTATCTCTAATATTAAATGAGCCAAAATTCATTCCATCTTTTTCAAACTTCACCAATGCCGAATCGATAAAATAATACACTTGTGTATAATCTACCAACATGCCTGCATTTTTTATTGTAACATCGCCCAATAAATTAATATCATTTCCTCTACCAGATACTTTTAGCGTTCCTGACGCAAATCCACTAACATCTGAAAATATGCCTTTCAAATATTTTTCAACCAATTTTAAGCTTGTGTTGTTTAACACAACATCGGTTTTTAATGGCTCTGCCGATGTACTATCTTTTGTTTCGTACGAACCTTTTGCGGTAAACAAATAATCTTTATTAGGAGATTCCCAATCCCATTTTACAACACCTGTTTTATCATCGTAACTAGCTTTAATTTTTGCAATACCAATAGAATCTTCATCTAATCTAAACTGTTCTACTCCAAGCTGGGTGCTAGCTGAAAAATCCCCATATAAATTATTCAACCTAATTTTTCCAGTTGCTATACCTTGAATTTTGGGATCTGAAAAAGCATAACCAACAAAATCGCCCAATAAAACACTCTTTAATTGCACATTTACGTGGCTAGCATTATTGTCTTCTTCATTTTCAGTTTCAATGGTAATTTCTTGATAGCCTTGTACAAATTTTAAATGCTTAGCTCCAATAAAATTTTTTCTTGCTACCAACTCTCCCTCTTTTTCAATATTCCATTTCTTATCATTTATTACAAACGAAGATGCTCTAAACTGTACCCGAACACCATCGTACAACGTAAATACATCGGCCACCAATGACGCATCATTTAAACTATTGTTTGCCGATGTTTGAACATTTACAATTGAATGATCATTAGCCGAATTCACATTAATGGTAATCATTGGTAAATTTATACTATCACCAACTTTTGTGTTATCTATAGTTGTAAGTAAACTAAGTGAATCTAAATCTCCTTCGCCTTTCAACTGTACTCCATAAAAAGAATAAGTATCATAAGTAAAATTGGGCATTGATACAGTTATACCTAATTTATTTTGTTGTGTATTGATAGAACCATTAAATGTTGCATCATTTAAGCCACTTAATTTTTTATCTAACAATTTTAAATATGGTTCAAAATAGCCTGTTGAAATATTGAATGTAAAATTTTGATTTTTAGGAATTCTGCTAGGCTCATTAATATATGCAGGATAATACTTGTGCAAGAACGATTGAAAACTTTGTGGCAAATCTATAATACTGAAATCGCCAACAATATTTGCTTGCAAATCGGTACTTCCCAATCGCAAATACTTTTTGTTATTAATATAATTAGATGCCAAGGTTAAAGAATCGAACGTAATGGATGCTCCATTATTTTGTACAACTGCATTCAATAATTTGGCTTCGCCCGAAAAATTATCAATATTGGTTCCAGTAAAATTTACATCTAGTGTTCCAGTAATTTTCAAATCATCTTTGGTAATATTCAATGCTTGATAATTTGATTTAATGATATCGGCAAATAAGTTAAATCTTGGTTGATCGCCAGAAACATCTATTTGAATACTCCCAATAAAATCTAAGTTAGGGTCGGCAATTTTTACTTGTCCGTAAAACTCCTTTTTCTCAAACGTACTAATAGTAGTAATATTGGTGTAGTTGTAGCCATTGTATTGAAGTTGTTTTACAGTTCCATCTAAACTAGTCTTCATTTTGTCTAAAGTAAAGCTGTTACCTGCTACTTTACCTTCAAACTCAATAATGCCTATATTTTTATCTCTAATAAATCTACCCAATTGAAATCTACTTGTACTCAACACTCCACTGTAACTAGGCTCTTTTCCAGTAGGAAATTGTAAACTTAAATTGGTATAAATAGCACCTAAATTAGTAGTA
>CALRVE020000025.1:0-54594 GCA_943371535.1 Asaia bogorensis
TAATGGATTAACCACAGAGTGCACAAAGGCTTACACAAAGAACACAGAGATGAATTTAGGGTCGGAACGATGCAATCGGTCTGAACCGATTTTATAAGGAATTGTTTTATTTCTATGTTATCTGCGATTTCTGCGAGAAATATTTAATTGCCTTCGGCAATTTGTTTTTTACCACAGAGCAAAGAAGCAAGGGAGATTGTCTTCGACAATGGATTAACCACAGAGTGCACAAAGGCTTACACAGAGAACACAGAGATGAATTTAGGGTCGGAACGATGCAATCGGTCTGAACCGATTTTATAAGGGATTATTTTATTTCTATGTTATCAGCGATTTCTGCGAGAAATATTTGATTGCCTTCGGAAATTGTTTTTTACCACAGGGCAAAGCAGCAAGGGAGGGTTGTCTTCGACAATGGATTAACCACGGAGGGCACAAAGTTTTTTCACAGAGGACTCAAAGGTTTTTTCTGTGTTATCTGTGTTTTCTGTGAGAAAAAATTACCACAGAGTGCACAAAGGCTTATACAGAGAACACAGAGATGAATTTAGGGTCGGAACGATGCAATCGGTCTGAACCGATTTTATAAGGGATTGTTTTATTTCTATGTTATCTGCGATTTCTGCGAGAAATATTTAATTGACTTCGGAAATTGTTTTTTACCACAGGGCAAAGCAGCAAGGGAGGGTTGTCTTCGACAATGGATTAACCACAGAGTGCACAAAGGCTTACACAGAGAACACAGAGATGAATTTAGGGTCGGAACGATGCAATCGGTCTGAACCGATTTTATAAGGGATTGTTTTATTTCTATGTTATCTGCGATTTCTGCGAGAAATATTTCACCATAGAAATCACATAGGATTTTCACAGAATATTCTATTGATTTAATTTTTGAAGATCAATCGAACTAACTATTGGTTTGGTTTTGACTGATTAAACGTACCAAACATCTTTTTGCAACAGGTAATAAAGTTTCTTCAATAGGAAAACTATAATTGGTTTCTACTGCATATACAGCAGGGTTAGGTAATTCGCTTCTGTTTTTAATTAATTCTACTTTGATGTTATTGTAGTTGTTTACAAAATTTCTTTGCCAAACATCTACAAATTCAGTTTTCATAGTTCTATACTTCGCATCATGCTTTTCAAATAAACTAATTCTATATTGATACACCCAAGTATTATTGGCTTTGCCTTCACATAGAAAAAAGTAACCTTCATTATGGTCTAAAGGAATTAATCCAACTGGTTCAATGGTCAGTTTATTTTCAACAAACTCATAAATTTCTGTACCACTTGTAATGGTACGTTTCATTTTTTCGGCACTATAGTTTATAATGTCTTCCAACTCTTTCATAAGTTCATCATCTTCAATCATGGCTTCATACAATAACTGTAATTTCTCTAATTGAATACCTGTAAATTTTTTAGGAAATTGATCTTGTAAAAACTTTTTATTTTCTCTAAAAGCAACAATGTTATTGTAATGAAAAATTACATCGGCTAGTTGAGGATATAATTTGTTTTCGGTGAAGTGCTTGCTAATTTCTTGCAAGTAGGCTAGGAGTGTGTACTTCTTTAATTCAAAGTCAATATAGCCATCGGCAAACCATGTTTGAGATAATGTTTTCATACTTCAAAAAGTTTTGTAGTGTTAATGTACACATCTTCATTAAAGTAGCCAAAGCTTGTTTACACACAGTATGTTAAAAATTCAACAGATAATAAAAATGCCCTCAAAAAATTGAGGGCATTTTATAAATATTTTATTTGTCAGTAAATCAATTATTACCATTCTTTATTAACGTCCCACTTTTCAAATTCTTTGGCAACGGCAGTTAAAAAACTTGCACCAATACTTCCGTCAACTATTCTATGATCGTAACTTAAACTTAAATACATCATATGTCTTATACCAATAGTATCGCCTTCAGGTGTTTCAACTACTACAGGACGTTTTTTGATTGCACCAACTGCAAGTATTGCTACTTGTGGTTGATTAATAATTGGAGTGCCCATTAAGCTGCCAAATGTGCCAACATTGGTAATGGTAAAAGTGCCACCAGCAGTATCATCTGGTTTTAATTTGTTGTTTCTTGCAGCATCGGCTAAACTGTTTACTGTCTTGCTTAAGCCAACTAAGTTCAGCATATCAGCACCTTTAATTACAGGTACAATTAAGTTACCACTTGGTAAAGCAGTAGCCATACCAATATTAAAATCTTTCTTTACAATAATTTTATCGCCATCTAAACTGGCATTAATAAACGGAAAACGCTTCATTACTTTAGTTACACACTCAATAAACATTGGGGTGAAAGTAATTTTGCTATTGTTCTCCTTTTCAAATTGCTTTTTCACTCTATCTCTCCATAAAACCATATTGGTAACATCGGCTTCAGCAAAGCTAGTTACATGCGGACTAATATGTTTGCTATCAACCATGTGTTTAGCAATCATTTTACGCATTCTATCCATCTCAATAATTTCTACATTGCCGCCATATTGAGTAGTAGTTGTTTGTACAGGAACTTCTTGTTTTACTTCAGCAATAACAGTTGGTGCAGTAGGTGTTGCAGTTGCAATAGTTGGTGCTTGTACAGGTGTTGGTGCAATAGTTGGTTGTATAGCAATTGGTGTAGTTTTGCCAGCTCTTTTATCTGCTACATATTGAAGAACATCTTTTTTACTAACTCTACCATCGGCACCTGTGCCTTCAATGTTTTCTAATTCGCTTAAAGCAATGCCTTCGCTATTGGCGATATTTAAAACAAGTGGAGAATAAAATTTATTATTACCAGCAACTTTAGCAGTTACTCCTGTTGGTATAAAAGGTACTTCTTGTGCTACTGTAGTTGTTGCTTGAACCACTTCGGCAGGTGGGGTTGCAATTGGTGCAACAACAGGTGCAGCTTCAACAATAGGAGTTGGTGGTGTAGCAATGGCAGCACCACCTTCGGTTTGTAAACGTGCAATTACAGTACCAATAGGTACAACATCGTTTACATTAAATAATATTTCTGTAATAGTTCCAGCATGTGTACTAGGTACTTCACTATCTACTTTATCGGTGGCAATTTCTAAAACGGTTTCATCTTGCTTCACAACATCGCCTACTTGCTTATTCCATTTTAAAATGGTTGCTTCAATTATACTTTCGCCAAGTTTTGGCATTACCAAATCAACAATAGCCATACTTAAGTTTTTTATGTAACCAACTGCATATTTCTAATCATCTTCTCCCGATAACTATCGGGATGCGTCGCACACTTGTACAAAATATCTTTAATCAGCAGGTTAACGGCTGCAAAATAATGAAGTATCGTTTAATGTATGCAAGCAATTCTGTAACACATGATAAGTATTTGTGTAAACACCTATCAACAGCTAATCACAACTGTAAAAATAAATTTTAAACAGGTAAAGTTATTATTGGGTTATCCACAATAAAATGTGCTTAGGGTTTCTTTTGTAACAAAAATGTAAGTGGAATATAAAGCCTATTTGCCCAAGCAATCTCTGTATGAGGTTCCCCTTTAAAAGCTTTGGTGATCCAATTTTTATTTTTTCGATAACCTTTTGTTTGCATAACTCTATCAATGGCTTTTTGATGTGGCTCGTACAAACTATCTAATGTTATCGTTCCATAATCAAAATAAATTTTATGATTATTTGGGTTAGGCAATTTTTCTTTAGCATACGTTACAAATGCTTTAGGTATTGCACCAGATTTTTCTTTAATGCTGCCTACCCAATGTGTACTTAAACAAGCTGCTCCACTAAAAACAGTTGGATATTCACTAATGGCATACCACGATATTAAACCACCCATACTACTGCCAGCAATAAAAGTGTTTTTAGCATCTTTAAATGTGCTAAAACTACTATCAATAAAGGGTTTTAACTCTTGTACAATAAATTTCAAGTAGTTGTTGGCTCTTGCTTTACCTAAAAGTTCTCTATCAATTAGCGTATCTTTTACTTGCTTGGGTAAATAAGCAATTGGTTTCTCAGGAAAATAATCTGCATGTCTTGTAGTTCCTGAGTTCCAAATACCTACAACAATGGTTGGAATAATTTTATTTTCTTCTATAAGCTTACTCATGGTTTCATCTACTTTCCATTCTTGCTTATTCCATGTAATGCTGCTATCAAATAGCATTTGTCCATCGTGCATGTACAATACAGCATATTTAGTTGATGGGTTGTAATTATTGGGTAACCATACATCTACATTTCTATTCTGTATATAATTAGATCTAAAGTTTTCAAATCGCTGAATAGAACCATTGCTCACTTTAGGTAACTGAGCATTAACATGAGTTATAATAATCATGCAAATTATGGCAGCATAACGTTTCATAACAAACTAATTGGTTTCAATAATTAATTTTCTAAGCATATTCAGAGCATTAATGGCTGTTAACTGAATATTTCTACTTCTATCGAATCTAAAGTTAAACGATTGTGTAATAACTTTTTCTTTACAGGCAACAGCAACCCAAACTAGGCCAACAGGTTTTTCATTGGTTGAGCCTGTTGGTCCCATAATACCACTTACTGCAATTGAATAATGGCTATTCATTACATGTAGAATATTTGTTGCCATTAACTCAACTGTTTCTTTACTTACCGCTCCAACTGTGGTAAGTATTTCATTGGGTACACCCAACAGAGTAGATTTTATTTTATTATCATAACAAACTATACTGCCAGTAAATATGCTACTTGCACCTGCATGGTTGGTAATTAAACTAGCAATATAGCCACCTGTGCAACTCTCGGCCGACGCAAGTGTTTTGTTATATTTTTTCAGCAAATTAAACACTACTAACTCCATTGGAATATCTTCTGTAACCACTAAATAATCTTTCACCAATGTTTGTAATGTGGCAAACTGATGTTCTAGTTGTTCAATCAGTAATGCCTTATCAAACCCAATGGCAGTAAGCCTTAAACGTACCATGCCATAATTAGGTAGGTAAGCTAATTTTATTTGATTGGGAAGTTGAACCTCCCAATCTTTAATCATTTCGGCTAAAAAACTTTCGCCAATACCTGCAGTTAGTAGAGTTCTATGTTCAATAATGCTAGTAGTAAATTTTTGGGGAATGAATGGAATAACATGTTTTGTCATAAGCCATTTCATTTCGTGTGGTACACCTGGCATTGCAATAAAAATTTTCCCCTCTTTTTCAAACAGCATTCCCGGTGCTGTGCCTTTATCGTTTTTTAAAACGGTACAAATATCTGGCACTTCGGCTTGTTTGGTGTTACGCTCAATCATAGGGCGTTTTAGAATATGTTCAAATATGTAAGTAACATGTTCTAATGTTGGTTGATGCATGACCATATTACCATTAAAGTATTTGCATAACAGTGGTTTGGTAATATCATCTGCAGTAGGACCTAAGCCTCCAGTAATTAAAATAATATCGGCATATTTACTTACTTCGTCTAATGCATTCCAGATATCGTTCCAATTATCTCCAACTGCTAAACGATGTTTTACAGAGATACCAATTTTATTGAGTTCTTGTGCAATAAATGCACTGTTGGTGTCAATTACTTGACCAATTAACAATTCATCGCCAATGGTTATAATAGATGCAAAAACTTGATTCATGTTTATAGCTGATTAATTTCTGTTACAAATTAACGTAGCAATAAGCAAATGGTTTTTAAATTTTATTCAATCATTTATATTGGCTTAGCTTGTAACTTCACTCAAATAATTTTTATGCAAGAACAAAATTTTAAAAATCATACACGATTGGTTGCAGGTTATCATGGATTCACCTTTTTACTCATCTTATCATTATTGGTAGGTTCCTTTATTAATCTAGCACATTCAGCTTCGGAGAATTTGTACTCGGCTTCTTTAATTTGTGTAGTAGCCGTAATTTTTGTGATGATGTTTTGGTTCACCCGTTCATTTGCTTTGAAGGCACAAGACAGAGCCATTAGAGCTGAAGAAAATTTACGTCATTTTATACTTACCAATAAACCATTGCCTAGCACATTAAGATTAAGTCAAATTATTGCATTGCGTTTTGCAAGTGATGATGAATTTGTTGACTTAGCAGCCAAAGCAGCAGCCGAAAAAATGAGGGCAAAAGAAATTAAGCAAGCAATCGTAAAATGGAAAGCAGATTATAATAGGGTTTAAGGTAGAAGGTGTAGGGTAGAAGGTGCTGGGTAGAAGGTATAAGGTAAAAGGTAAAAGGTAAAAGGTATAGGTTCTAAACTATTAAACTAATAAACTAATAAACTCTTAAACTACTAAACGTTTAAACTAAACAACTCCAAACTATATAACTATAAACTACAAAGTATCATCTACCTCCCAAACCAATGCACTTGCACCTAAAATAGCAGCATCCGATTCGTTGAGATTGCTAAAAACTACTTTTACTTTATTCTTAAATATTTGAATTAAGTTGGCTTCCATAGAAGCAATGGTTGGCTTTAAAATTAAATCGCCTGCTTTGGTTAATCCACCAAATAAAACAATCATTTCGGGTGAAGAAAACATAATGAAGTTGGCTAAAGCTTCACCTAAAATTTCACCAGTAAATTCAAATACTTTTAAAGCAATTTCATCGCCTTGAATGGCACATTCATACACCGATTGGCTGGTTAGTTCTTCAGAAGTATATTGTCGTAAAAGGCTTGGTGTTGCTGGGTCTGCTGCTAAAAACTCAAATGCAGTTTCTCTTACACCTGTTGCACTTGCATAGCTTTCTAAACAACCCATACTGCCTGTACCTTTATGAAAACGGCCACCTTTACGTACAATGTTATGACCTAATTCTCCTGCAAAACCATCATGGCCTAAAACAATTTTTCCATCAATTACAATACCACTACCAACACCAGTACCTAATGTAATAGTAATGAAATGTTTAATGCCTTTTGCACAGCCATATTTCATTTCACCAACAGCAGCAGCATTGGCATCGTTGGTTAATTTAACGGGTAAACCAAATTTAGTTTGTATTAATTGAGCAATAGGAACAATGCCTTTCCACAATAAATTGGGGGCGTATTCAATAGTTCCAGAATAATAATTTCCGTTAGGTGCACCAACGCCAATACCCACAAAATTATTAATGCCTCCATAGGCTTCAATCATTGGAAACAAGCCATCGTACAAATCGTTAATGAAGTCTTGAACATCATCATGTGTATTACTTGGAATACGATTTTGTTGTAAAATTTTTCCTGATGCATCCACAATTCCAAATTTGGTGGTTGTTCCGCCAATGTCTATACCTATTGCATGTTTAGTCATATGTCAATTTCTTTTTTTAACTTCAAAATAGGGTGATGAAATGTTTTAACTTAATGCCCACCAGAAGTAGTTTGTGAATCAAAATCAATCCCTTGTTTCTGTAAAATGATTCTCACTTTATATGCAAAGAATGCCAAATAAGCAAATGAAATCACTGCTACAATGTAAGATTGATGAATACCAATTAAATCTGCAAGTTTACCTTGAATTGGTGGGATGATGCTTCCTCCTAAAATCATCATTACTAAAAAAGCTGCACCTTGTGTTGTGTATTTTCCTAATCCTGCAACGGATAAAGAAAATATACTTGGCCACATTATACTACAAAATAAACCTCCACTTAAAAAAGCATAAATAGCAACTTTACCTTCTGTAAATAATCCAACAATCATTGATATAGTTCCCAAGAGTCCAAATATAAGTAATGTTCTTGCTGGTTTTTCTTTACTTATGTAGAATGCTGCAATCTGAATTAAAACACAGAAAACATACATATATAATGGCGACATGTCTTTTTGTGCAATGGTATTAACTCCTATAATCACTCCAAATGCAATAAGTGGCACTATAAAAATCAATATTTTTTTAGTGTTATTTGATGGATTAAATACGTTAATTGCACCTGCCCATCTACCAATCATTAAACTTCCCCAATACATACTTATGAATGGTGCAATTTGTGAAGATTGGTAACCTCCAAATGCTTCTTGTTTTAATAGTTCGCCCAAATTGCTACCAATAGATACTTCTACGCCAACGTAAACAAATATTGCAAGCATACCTAATACTAGTTGTGGGTATTGCATTGCCCCCCAACCTTCAGGTTTTCTTGATGCACTTAAGTTAGATAGTAACAATCCAATAACTATAACTGCAAGAGCACCAAAAAGCCATCTCATTCGGCTTTGTTCCAAAGGTTTTTTGATTACTTCAATTTCAGACGATATTGATTTTACATCGTTTTTGAACGTAATTAATTCTGTTGCGTTTGTGTTTATTTTAGTTAATGAATCAATACTTTTTTGTATAGGTTCAAGCTTTTTGTTTAAATTTACAATAGCTGTTGCTTCGACACTTTTATAACTTTTAAATACAGGTGTAAAAGCGATGATTAATAAACCAGTAATAATTAAAAGAGCATATAATGCTTTTTTGGCAGGCTCTTGTTTTTCAAGACTAATGCCTGGTGGAACTTTTTTACTAAAGTGAAACAAAGCAGCCGCTGCAATGAAAAGAAAGCAAACACCAACATATAGTATTAGAACTTTACTTAATCCTAATTGAGCAATTTGCTCATCTGTAATGTCTGCTGTGCTTCCAAAGAGAGCTAAGCCAACAACTAATGGTCCAACAGTTGTACCAAATGAATTGATGCTTCCTCCAAGATTTACTCTGCTACTTCCTGTTGCAGGATCTCCAAGGGAAATAGCAAAAGGATTAGCAGCTGTTTGTTGCAAGCTAAACCCTAGTGCAACAATGAATAAACCAATAAGCATTCCTGTAAATGTGTTGCCTTGTACAGCAAAAATCATAGCAATTGCACCAATTGCACTAAACAATAAACCGTAAACAATACTTTTTTTATATCCCCATTGTGCCACTAGATCTTTACCACCTAGAACACTGTAAGCAAATAAAATTAAAGCTCCAACATAATAGGCTAAGTAAAAAGCAAAATCAATTAACTGACTTTGAAATTGGTCAAGGGCAAAGTAATGTTTACAAAATGGAATAAAAACACTGTTGCCTGCTGAAATAAATCCCCAAAAGAAGAAAACTGTTACAAGTGTAGTTAAAGCACCATAATTGGTTGGCTGTTGTTTGTTCATTGCAAGCTATTTATAGTTTTGAGGGCTGAAAATAATAATTATTTATTCATAGAAAAATTTAATATAGTTTTTTTGCTAAAAAGTTTTACTGAGTAGTATTTTACTATTTTTACTATTATTCTGTTGAATAGAATTACTAAACGTTGAAGCCGATAGCTATCGACTGTGCGATGCTTAGATATTGAGCTTAGTCGAAATATGCTTAGCATAGGCTATTCTAATTCAGTTTTGGATTTTTTGTAAAGTATAAAACTATTTGAAATGGAAATAATTCATATAAGTGCCGAGTGTTATCCTGTTGCAAAAGCTGGTGGCTTGGGCGATGTAGTTGGTGCATTACCAAAATATCAATGCAAAGCTGGTCATTTTGCTAAAGTGGTAATGCCTATGTATGAAACTAAGTTTTTGCATAATAATGAATTTGTTGACGACTATAAAGGAACTATTCTTTTAGGCAACTTTGAATTTCCTTATACTGTAATAAAAGAGAAAACCAATAAATTGGGTTTTGATTTATACTTTGTAGATATTAAAGGTTTATTGGATAGAACTGGTATTTATAGTTATGAAGATGATACGGAACGTTTTGTAGCTTTTCAAATTGCTGTATTAGATTGGATGAATAATTGGCAACATGTTCCAGATGTGGTGCATTGTCATGATCATCACACAGGACTTATACCTTTTATGATGCAACATTGTTTTGCATTTAAAAATAAGTTGGCCAATGTTCCTAGTATTGTAACGATACACAATGCACAATATCAAGGTTGGATGAATTGGAACAAAAATCATTACATACCTGCTTACGATAGTTGGAAAGGTGGTTTATTAGAATGGGGCAGTAGTATTAATCCGCTTGCTAGTGCTGTTAAATGTGCTTGGAAAGTTACAACAGTGAGTTGGAGTTATTTAGAAGAGTTACGTTACAATAGTAATGGACTAGAAAATTTATTTGATTATGAGAAAGGAAAATGTGTAGGCATTTTAAACGGCATTGATAGTGAAGTTTGGAATCCTAAAGATGATACTTATTTAACCAACCATTTTACACCACGTACAGTAGCAGCTGGTAAACAAAAAAATAAAGCCGTTTTGTGTGAGCAATTTGGCTTAGATGTATCTAAACCTTTAATTGTTTTTATTGGAAGATTGGTTGGCGAAAAAGCTGCCGATATTTTACCCGATGCAATTATGAGTTGTTTGTATGCCATGCCTAAACAAATGAATTTTTTAATTTTAGGAAGTGGCGATCCAATTGTTGAATTTCAATTAACTGCATTAAACAGTCATTTTGCTGGAAATTATCATGCAGTAATTGGTTACAACGAAGCTTTGAGTCATACAATGTATGCCGGTGCCGATTTTTTACTCATGCCAAGTAGGGTAGAACCTTGTGGATTGAATCAGTTGTATGCGTTACGTTATGGCACTGTGCCAATGGTACGTAGCACAGGCGGTTTACAAGATACTGTAAAAGATATGGGCGAATGGGAAGGTTTTGGCATTCGTTTTAATCATGCAACCGTTGGCGATATTCACCACAGTGTTTACAGAGCGGTAAGTGTTTATAACGATGCTAAGCATATGCTATGGATGCGTAGATTTATGATGAACATTGATCATAGCTGGGAAAGTGCAGTAGATAATTACATTCAGGTGTATAATAGTGTTAGATAATTCTATAGAAAGGAGAGTGGCTAGAGGGAAGAAGGTAAAAGGTATAAGGTAAAAGGTATAAGGTAAAAGGTTTAAGATATAAGATAAGTTGTGCATTGGAACCTACAACTTAAAACTTATAACCTACAACTCATAACTTACAACTCATAACTTACAACTCATAACCTACAACTCATAACTCCCAACTCCTCCCTCCACTCACTCTTCAAAAAAATTAACGGTTTTGCATTTTGCCAAAAACAGTATCTAAAGCCGATTTTAATTTATCTATTGCTCCAGAAATTGCTTGATCTATAGACGAATCAAAATTGCTTACTGCAATCGGTTGCATACCTTCTACTCTTGCTTCTAATAAACATCGTTTATCATCATCGCCCCCTTTGCCTCCATTTTCGTCACTTAAATGAACTTCAATTCGGGTTAGTTTATCACTAAATCTTTCTAAAGAACTTTCTAATTCTTCGCTAATAAAATTCTTTAATCTTTCACTTCCTTCAATGTGTTTGTCTGTGTTTACTTGAATGGTCATTTTTATTCAATTTTTTAATTATAAAATATATGTTTTACTAGTTTCAAAAGTAGGTATAAGGTTACTATAAATTACTGAGGATTATCAGTTATTTTATAGTATAAACTATTTTCTATAATCAATTCTTTGTAATATAAATTATGGTTACTCACAAAGTATTTTTGGTTATTGATGATGACCATTTTACAATCATCAGGTAAATCAGTAACAATATCACCTATCATTGCGGTTTCTTCCTCAATTGTTTCAATAGAGGTATCAATTCGTCCATTTTTACCAACAATTGTATACCAAACTTCTCCATTTCTCAAAGTTTCTTTATAGTAAGTTCCATTGAGTTGAAAGTATTTTTCGTTACTAATTATTGTGCTGCTTGCACCATTGGGTAACTCTGGTAAAATAGAACCTAAAGGAGCTTCTACTACTTCGTAATAATTGTTGATATTTCTGTAATATGTTCCACCAAAATAATAATATCTAGTTCTACCAATATTCCATCTTCTATAACCCCAAGGTAAACCAAAAGTTCTTATACCAACAGGTGCAATAATTACTTGAAAATAATTATTAAAGGGTTGATAGAAGAAACCTCCACTATAATAATAATTCATGCCTCTATGAGGTAATATAAATCTTGGGCGATAAAAGTTGGTATACCTAACTCCAATAAAACTGTATGGTCTTCTATAATCAGGGTAATAGTTTCTGTCTATTCTGTTGTAACGATTATTATTTCCAAATCTTGCTTGATCATCGTTGTTACGTTGTTGTACATTTCTATTAGCAACTGCATCATTACGCATTTCATTATTGTTGCTATAATCGCTGCGTTGTTTAGTTCTTACATTATTGTTGTTGGGTGTTCTAACAACAGCATCACTTCTTTCATTTCTTTTTTTATCATCTCTATTGGTATGCATGGAGAATTGATTAGAAGAATAATTGTTTTCAACTTTTCTTCTATTATCAACCAATGGTGATTGCCTCACCACATTTCTATTTTGCTTGGGTGTTTCTTTTGTTGGAGAAGCTGTAAAAACATCATTCGATGAACGAAGAGTGTTTTCTTTAGTTTCAGTTCTACCCGAATGATTTCTATTTGTTTCATTTCTATTGGGTTGTGCAAATATTATTTGACCCACAAATAAACTTGCTACTGCAAAAAAGTATTTCTGTTTCATGGCAATTGATTTAATACATGAATTGTAAGAAATATAATGCCAAGTTTTTGAATAATTGTTAAAGAGAACACAATGATGTTTTATTAATTCAGCTAAAAAATTTAAATAGTATATTAATTATTCTTGAAAGGAATGCTGATTTAATTGATTGAGTGATTAAAAAAATATTTTCAAATAAATGAAAATAAATTTGGTAAAACTAAAAATATTAGTAATTTGCGGCTAAATCAATTAGTTATGAGTTACGCAGGAAAAAATCTTCGCTATTTAAGAAAGCTTCGTGGCTGGACTCAAGAAGAGTTTGCCAATAAGCTTGGCGTTAAACGTTCTTTAATTGGTGCTTATGAAGAAGAACGTGCCGAACCTAAGCTTGAGGTTTTAGAAACCATGTCTTCTATTTTTAAATTGAGTTTAGATGAATTGTTGCTACAAGATATGACTGCTGTAAAAGGTAGTGGTAACTATTTAGAACAAAGACGTAACATGAAGTCGGCTGGTGGAAACAATAGTGTAGAAATACAATTTGTACCATTAAAAGCTGCTGCTGGTTATTTAAATGGTTATGCCGATCCTGATTTTTTAGATGAGTTAAACACCTTCACATTACCAATGTTGGCTCCAGGACAATATAGAGCTTTTGAAATTGTTGGAGACAGTATGATGCCAACGCCTAGTGGTAGTGTAATTGTTGGTGAAAAAGTTGAAGCATTAGATGATGTAAGAAATAGCAACACTTATGTTTTATTAAGCAAAAGTGATGGTATTGTGTATAAAAGATTGGTAAAAAATGCTAAGCCAAAAGATACATTAACATTGGTAAGCGATAATCCTGTTTATGAGCCATACAATGTAAAATCTGAAGATGTTTTAGAAGTTTGGAAGGCAGTGTATATTTTACAAAAAGCATCATTAGTGCAACGTTGGGATGTTGGTCAGCTTGCAGGAATAGTCAACAATTTGCAAGAACAAGTGGCTGGTTTAAAAAAGAAATTGAACTAAGTTTTTAGGGGGTTAGTTAGTAATACAAAAGGTTGTCTTTTTTAGACAACCTTTTTGCTTTTAAAATACTATACTACCATTTATCCTTTATGTGATTGATAGGTTGTATAAATTATTTTTTTTGCAAAAATTCAATAATTTATTTTGAAACTTATATTCACAATTACTCTTCTTCTATTTGTTTTTTTTGTTGCAGCACAGAATACCTTGTTGCAAAAGAAAAATATTAAAGCTTATAAAACACAACAAACGCTCAAAATAGATGGTTTGTTAAATGAAGAATCTTGGAACACTGCACCTATAGCAAGCAATTTTATAGTAAATCAACCCAATTTTGGTAATCCTGCTGCTCAAAGAACAGTTGTAAAAATAATGTACGATAACTCGGCCATTTATGTTGGAGCAATTTTATACGATACCGTTTCTCTCATAAGAAAACAATTAACTAGCCGTGATGGAGAGGGTTTTCAAGATGTTGATTTTTTTGCGGTAACATTCGATACTTATTTAGATCAACAAAATGCATTTCAGTTTGGGGTAACTTCTGTAAATGTTCAGAGCGATGCAAGAATTTCGGGTGGTGGTGGTAATAGTGGAACAACTGATAGAAATTGGGATGCAGTTTGGGAAAGCCAAGTGAAAATAACCAACGAAGGTTGGCAGGTAGAAATGAAAATACCTTACATGAGCTTACGTTTTGCTCAAAAAAATATACAAGATTGGGGCATTAATTTTTATAGAAACGTAAGAAGAACCAATGAGAATAGTTATTGGAATTCGGTAAATCCTAATCTTGATGGATTTGTTAATCAGTTTGGAATTATTAAGGGTTTTGAAAATTTACACCCACCATTACGCTTATCATTTCAACCCTATATTACCGCAGGTTATAGTACTGTTCCAACAAATTCAGGCCGAATAAATACCAATATTTTGAATGGAGGAATGGATGTTAAATGGGGTGTGAATGAAAGTTTTACAATGGATATGACATTGATACCAGATTTTGGTCAGGTGATTAGTGATAATGTAATTTTAAACTTATCGGCATTTGAACAAGAGTTTAATGAAAACCGTCCTTTTTTTACCGAAGGAACTGAACTCTTTAATAAAGCTGGTATTTTTTATAGTCGTAGAATTGGTAAAACACCAACAGGATTTTTTGCAGCTAAACAACTAGCTGCCGATAGCAGCTACACCATTATAAAAAATCCAACAATAACGCAATTGTATAACGCTACTAAGTTTTCTGGAAGAACCAAAAAGAACTTAGGTATTGGTATTTTCAATGCTGTAACAGCACCAATGTTTGCTGAGTTTAAAAATAGTAAAGGTGAATATATTAAACAACAAACTGAACCTTTAACCAACTACAGTATTCTTGTATTAGATCAAGCCTTAAAAAACAGAAGCAGCATAACTTTTACCAATACCAATGTTACGAGAGCTGGAAATAGAAATCATGCAAATGTTACGGCTGTAGATGTTTCTCTGTTCGATAAAAAGAACTTATACAACTTACAAGTACAAGGTAGATATAGTACTATTTATGGCAATTCAAATACAAACGGATATAAATCGTACATCAATTTTGCTAAAGTAAGTGGTAAATATCAATGGGGTATTTTTAATAATATTGAAAGTAAAAATTATAATCCAAATGATTTAGGTTTATTATTTGCTGCTAATGAATTTACAACAAGTGCATATTTCTCTTTCAATCAGTTTACGCCCAATAAACATTTTAATTTTAGAAGATACAGTTTTAGTGTAACACAAACCAACTTGTATCAGCCATTTCAATTTCAAGATTTAAGTTACTATTCTAATTTTTTTCATGTATTTAAAAACTTTTGGGATATTAGTGTAGAAGTAACTGGGCAGCCAGTTTGGAGTTTTGATTTTTTTGATTTAAGAACACAAGGTAGAAAATTGAAGAAAGCTCCTTATCATTTTATTGGATTATTTGGTAGTACAGATAGTAGAAAGAAAATGTTTTTTAGATATGGTTTGGGCTTTGCCGAAAGTCCATTACCCAATGATCCTTTTTACTTAGTGAGGTTTGGTACACGATATAGATTTAGCCCCAAATTTATTTTAGACATTGATGGAAGAAATGAATTAGATATGGCCAATTTTGGTTATGCTTACAAAGATGCAACGGGTGAACCTATTATTGGAAGAAGAAAAATAAACAACTTTAATTTATTAGTCAATGCTCAATATAATTTCAAAGCAAGAATGAATTTGAGTATTAGAGCAAGACATTTTTGGAGCAACGTTACCTACACCAATTTTTATACAGTAGAAGCAAATGGAGAATGGAGAAATAGCGAAATTGCTTTTACAAATAATAGAAATGGCAACTTCAACGCTTTTAATATTGATGCATTTTATACATGGGATTTTAAACCTGGTTGTAGATTAATTGCATCTTGGAAAAATGCCCTTGGTCCCGATGTGTTCATTAATGGACTAGAGAATACAAAATACATACAAAATTTTCGTAGTGTTTTAAATAGTCCACACAGCAATGAAGTGTCTGTAAGGTTTATTTATTTTATAGACTATAATTCATTGAAAAGAAAAAATAGTTGATAGTACACTTGCGTCTACTAACTTATGTTTGTTTTTATGTATTAAAAAAAATATTTTGTAAATTCAAATTTCTTCCATTGTTTTGAGGTATCAAATGAAACAAACAACTACATACAACTTTTTCTTCTTTTTCTTTTATTACTATTTTACCAGTAGTAGTCAGGTTGTATTTGTTAAAGCATAATAAACAAAAATCAAAATACAGTCCTGGCTCAAAAAGCCGGGACTTTTTATTTTATGGCAAAAAAAATATCCATACAAGGTTACGAAGGCAGCTTTCATCAAGTAGCTGCTCAACAGTTTTTTGGAGCAGATACAAAAGTAATTCCATGTGCAACTTTTAGAGAAGTGATAAAAATAGCTTCTAATAAAAAAGAAAGTCATGGTGGTGTAATGGCTATAGAAAACTCTATTGCTGGCAGTATTTTACCCAATTATACTTTGCTACAAAAAAGCAATTTGCATATTGTGGGTGAAGTGTATTTACGTATCGAACAAAATTTACTAGTATCACCTGGTGTTCGATTAGAAGACATCAAAGAAGTGCATAGTCATCCAATGGCATTATTGCAGTGTACAGATTTTTTAGAAAAGAATAATTGGAAACTGGTAGAAACAGAAGATACTGCATTGAGTGCTTTAAATATTGCTAAAAAGAAAAGTCCGCATGCCGCAGCAATTGCAAGTGTTTTAGCAGCTGATTTATTTGGGTTAGAAAATATTGCACCCAATATTCATACTCAAAAAGATAATTATACACGTTTTTTAGTACTTCAAAAAGATAATGTAGTTATTGAAGAAGCTAATAAAGCCTCCATTAATTTTCAAACCAATCATACCAAAGGAAGTTTGGCTAAGGTATTATCAAAAATTTCGGAGGAAGGCATTAATTTAAGTAAGCTACAAAGTATGCCAATTGCAGGAACCAATTTTAAATATAGTTTTCATGCCGACGTAGAATTCGAAACAGTAAAACAATTTGACAAAGCTATGAAAGCTATTAAGCCTTTAACGGAGGAAGTGAAGGTTTATGGAGTTTATAAAAATGGAAATCAAGCCAATAATTGATAATTAATAATGAATATTTAAAAATTAGTAATGATAACTGCTACAAGGTTAAATGGTATTGGTGAATATTATTTTTCTCGGAAATTGAGAGAAATAGATGAGTTGAATAAACAAGGTAAGAATATTATCAACTTAGGAATTGGTAGTCCTGATTTACCTCCTCACCCTGACGTAATACGTGTGTTGCAGGAAGAAAGCAGTAAGCCAAATGTACATGCATATCAGTCGTATAAAGGTTCTCCAATACTACGAAATGCAATTAAAGATTGGTACAAAAAATGGTACAATGTTGAGTTAAATGTTGATACAGAAATTTTACCCTTAATTGGCAGTAAAGAAGGCATCATGCATATCTGCATGACTTATTTGAATGATGGAGATGAAGTATTGGTGCCTAATCCTGGTTATCCAACTTACAAAAGTGCAGTAAAATTAGCTGGTGGGATTTGTAGAGATTATGAGTTGCATGAAGCAAATAATTATGAACCTGATTTTGATGCTTTGAATAAAACTGATTTGACTAAAGTAAAGTTGTTGTTTGTAAATTATCCTCAAATGCCAACTGGTACAAATGGTAATAAAATTTTGTTTGAAAAGATAGTGGCATTTGGAAAGCAACATAATATTTTAATTGTGCATGATAATCCTTACAGCTTTATTTTAAATGATCAGCCATTGAGTTTATTGGCTGTAGAAGGTGCAAAAGATGTGGTGATTGAATTGAACTCTTTAAGCAAAAGCCATAATATGGCTGGATGGAGAATGGGCATGTTGTGTGGTGCAAAAGAAAGAATTGACGAGGTGTTACGTTTTAAAAGTAATATGGATAGTGGCATGTTTTTACCTGCACAATTAGCTGCTGCAAAAGCTTTGAGCTTAGAAGAAGTATGGCATAATGAAGTGAATAAAGTGTATAGTGAAAGAAGAGAAAAGGTATTTGAGTTGTTGGATTTATTGAATTGTACTTATTCAACAATACAAGTTGGCATGTTTGTTTGGGCTAAAGCCTCCCCAACCCCTCCAAAGGAGGGAATTGAACATCATCCATTAGGTATTGGTGGTTTATTAAGTGATGAAGTATTATACAACTCAAATGTATTTATTACACCAGGTGGCATTTTTGGAACTGCTGGTGAAGAATATATTAGAGTGAGTTTATGTGGAAGTATAGAAAGGTTTGAAGAAGCGATACGAAGAATTAAGAATTGACAATTGATAATTGACAATGAAGAAGGACAACATTATAAAAGAAAAAAGCTTTGCTTTTGCTCTTAGAATAATTAAATGTTATCAGTATTTGCAAACTGAAAAGCACGAATATGTTTTATCAAAACAATTATTAAGATGTGGAACTTCAATTGGAGCAAATATTAGGGAAGCTGAGCAAGCTCAAAGTAGTGCAGACTTTATTCATAAATTGTCTATTGCTTTAAAAGAGGCCAACGAAACAGAATATTGGTTGGAATTATTGTTTAAATCAAATTATTTAGAGCAAAAGCTTTTTCACAGCCTCCACCTAGATTGCAAAGAATTATTAAAATTGTTAATTAGTATTATTAAAATAAGTAAGCAAAATAATGGCAAATAATGAAGAACATATTTCTCAATTGTCAATTGTCAATTGTCAATTGACTATTTGTATTGTTGGTGTGGGTTTAATTTCAGGTTCATTTGCATTAGCAATGAAGGAACATGGTTTTGCAAAACATATTATTGGTGTAAGTAGAACAAAAGCTAGTGAACAAAAGGCATTAGAGTTGGGATTGATTGACGAAGCTTTAACCTTAGAAGAAGCGGTTAAAAAAAGTGATTTTATCTATGTGGCAATTCCTGTTGATGCAACGATACCTATAATGCAACAAATAATGGATTTGGTAAATGATCAACAAATTGTTGTTGATGCAGGCTCTACCAAATTTGCTTTGTGTGATGCACTAAATAATCATGTAAACAGAAAAAGATTTGTAGCATCTCATCCTATGTGGGGAACAGAGTATAGTGGACCAGAAGCTGCTGTTAAAAATGCTTTTGCTGGACGAGCTTGTGTAATTACAGAGAAAGAAAAAAGTGATGCTGCTTCAGTTGAAATGGTAGAAAATATTTACAAGGCATTGGGCATGCACATTATTTATATGGATGCTGCTGCACACGATGTTCATGCAGCTTACATCAGTCATATTTCACACATAACCTCATTTGCATTAGCAAATACGGTATTGGAAAAAGAAAAAGAAGAAGATGCCATTTTTGAATTAGCAGGAGGTGGTTTTGAAAGTACGGTGCGTTTGGCAAAAAGTAATCCGGCAATGTGGGCACCTATTTTTATGCAGAACAGAGAAAATGTGTTGGATGTACTGAATGAACACATCAGTCAGCTAAGAAAATTTAAAAGTGCATTGGAAAAAGAGAACTTGGAATACTTGCATGAATTGATGGAGAATGCAAATAGGATTAAAAGAATTATTAAATGATTTTTAGAGAAGCAAATATTATTGATATACCAAAAATGCAGGTAGTTAGAAATGCAGTGAAAGAAAATGTATTAAGCAATCCTGATTTGATAAAAGATGCAGATTATATACCTTTTATTACAGTGAATGGTAAAGGATGGGTTTGTGAAATAGAAAATCAAATTGTTGGTTTTGCAATTGTTGATTTAAAAGAGAAGAATATTTGGGCATTGTTTGTACATCCAAACTTTGAAGCAAAAAGAATAGGTAAACAGTTGCATAAAATGATGTTGAATTGGTATTTTACTCAAACAAAAGAAACAGTTTGGTTAAGTACAGCTCCAAATAGCAGAGCTGAAAATTTTTATAGTCTGAATGGTTGGATAGAAGTTGGTATGTATGGAAAAGGAGAAGTGAAGTTTGAAATGAAAAGTGAAAATTGGAATGTTGAATAAAGTTACAAACGTACAAGCCGATAACTATCGGCTGTGCGACGCATGCCGATAGCTATCGGGAGGTGTTCAATTGAATCCCGATAGTTATCGGGACTGTTGCTAGTAACATAAAAGAAATAAAAAAGCACTGAAAGTCAATAGAATCAATGGTTTGACACTTAAAAAGGGTCATCCATTTTTAAATGGCTACCTTTGCCGCAAATTTTAAAAGATAATGATAACATTTAGTGAGTTAGGATTGGATGAAAGATTGGTTAAGGCAACCGATAAGTTGGGGTATGTGAACCCAACTCCAATTCAAGAGCAAAGTATTCCAGTTTTATTGAGTGGAACCAAAGATATGATTGGTTTGGCTCAAACTGGTACAGGGAAAACGGCAGCATTTGGCTTGCCTTTATTGCATTTGGTTGATGAGAAGCAAAGAAATCCCCAAGCTTTAGTGGTTTGTCCTACTAGAGAATTATGTATGCAAATTGTTACAGAGTTAGAAAACTTTAAACAATTTATGCCAGGTATGAACATTGTGGCTGTATATGGTGGTGCAAGCATTGGTATGCAAATTAGAGATTTGAAACGAGGCGTTCAAATTGTAGTTGCAACACCTGGTAGATTGATTGATTTAATTGAACGTAAAGCAATTGACCTTGAGCAAATAAAATATGTAGTATTAGATGAGGCCGATGAAATGCTGAACATGGGTTTTAAAGATGATATTGAATTCATTTTACAAAATACCCCTAAACGTGAAGCAACTTGGTTATTCAGTGCTACTATGCCTGCTGAAATTAAAAGAGTAAGCAAGAAGTACATGAAAGATCCTTTTGAAGTAACTGTTGGTAAAACAAACAGTGCTAATAAAAGTATCGACCATCAGTTTTTTGTAGTGAACTCTCATCATCGTTATGAAGCATTGAAAAGATTAATCGATTTTAATCCGGGTATTTATGGTATTATTTTTACACGTACCAAATTAGATGCTCAAAATATTGCTGAGAAATTAACCCGTGATGGTTATGATATTGATGCTTTGCATGGCGATTTAACCCAGCAGCAACGTGATAAAGTAATGGGTGCTTTTCGTGAAAAAACTTTACAATTATTAGTAGCAACCGATGTGGCTGCTCGTGGTATTGACGTAAAGGAAATTACACATGTTATCAACTTCGAATTACCTGATGATATTGAAGTATACACACATAGAAGTGGTCGTACAGGTCGTGCAGGTAGCTTAGGTATTTGTATGAGTATTGTAATGAACAAAGACGTGTACAAGATTCGTTCTATTGAGAAAATGGTACAAGTTAAGTTCAACAAATTAGAATTACCTAGCGGTAAAGATGTTTGTAGAAAACAATTCTTTTCTTTCATGGAAAAATTGTTGAGCACTGACATTAGTCATGGTGATTACACTACATATTTACCAATGTTACAAGAAAAATTTGCTGATGTAACCAAAGAAGAAATTCTTACCCGTATGGCAGCAATGGAGTTTGATCGTTTCTTGAAATATTATGAACATGCAGAAGATTTGAATGTAAGAGAACAACGTAGAGAAAAAAGAGAATTTACGGATAGACCTCAACAGGGGCAAGGCAGACAAAGAATTGGTGCTGGAGATGATAGAAGAAGACCATCTACAACAACACAATACAGCGATGGTGATACCATGCGTTTGTTTGTAAACCTTGGAACAAAAGATGGTTTTTACAAAGCTAGTTTCTTACAGTTTATTTTAGATCTGAGCGATTTGCCAAAATCGGCCTTAGGTAGAATTGATATGAAAGAAATGAATAGCTGGGTAGAAGTGGATAAGAAAGTGGCGAATCAAATGATTAAGTCTGTTGATGGTAAAAATTACCGTGGCAGAAAAATTAGAATGAACGACGCAAACAGCAGATAAAAAGTTGAAGTGTTAAGTTGTAAGTGGTTAGCCTGCACCATTTACAGTCTTAAGCTTACAACTTATATATACACTTTATAACTATTAGAAAAATGGAGCAAGCAATTGAGCAAAAAAAATCAATTTTAGATGTGTGGAATAAAAGACCACTCATTATTTCAGGACCATGCAGTGCCGAAACGGAAGAGCAAGTTTTAGCAACTGCTCAAGGTTTAGCAGCAACTGGCAAAGTAGATATGTTACGTGCAGGTATTTGGAAGCCACGTACTCGTCCTGGTCAGTTTGAAGGCATTGGTGTTAAAGGGTTGCCTTGGATGGCTAAAGCAAAAGCAATTACAGGTTTACCCATTACTGTTGAAGTTGCAACTGCAAAGCAAGTGGAAGATGCATTAAATTTTGATGTAGATGTTTTGTGGATTGGTGCTCGTACAACAGTAAACCCTTTTAGTGTTCAAGAAATTGCTGATGCATTACGTGGTGTTGATGTGCCTGTGCTAATTAAAAATCCTATTAATCCAGATTTAGAATTATGGACTGGTGCTGTTGAACGTGTTGCAAAAGCAGGTATAAAAAATATTGGATTGATTCATCGTGGTTTTTCTTCTTATGGCAATACCGAATATAGAAATGCTCCAATGTGGCATTTGGCTATTGAAATGAAAAGAAGAAATCCTGATATGATGTTAATTTGTGATCCTTCACATATTTGTGGACGTAGAGATATTTTGCAAGAAGTTGCTCAAACCAGTATTGATTTAGATTACGATGGTTTAATCATCGAATCACATGTAAATCCTGATGAAGCTTGGAGCGATGCTAAACAACAAATTACACCAACAGTTTTAGGTGAAATGTTGGATAATATTGTCTGGAGAAGAGAAGATGTGCAAAGCCCAGAATACCATGCAAATTTGGAAAAATTGCGTCAACAAATTAATCAGTTAGATGATGAATTGATGCAAATTTTAAGTCAGCGTATGAAGGTTGCTCAGAAAATTGGGTTGTACAAGAAAGAAAATAATATTACCATTTTACAAACCAATCGTTGGAACGAAATCTTAGAAAAAGCAACCGCCAAAGGCGATAAAATTGGCTTAAGCAAAGAATTCATCACTCGTTACTTCGATGCGGTACACATGGAAAGCATCAATCACCAGAACAAGATTATGAATTCATAGTTTTTTCACGCAACGATAGCAACGATAAAATTACGAACGCAGCGTTGCTATCGTTGTATTTCCATTTTTTTAGTGTGAGATATGAAATGGATTAATTTGTAATACTAAATTATTATCTCATGTTTTTTCTCAATAATTAATCAGTGTAAAAATTACGAACGCGGCGTAGCTATCGTTGCTTTTCTTTGCGTTCGTTGCGTGAATTATGCCTAAACAAACTTTCAAATTTTCAACATCTTCCACTAGCATTTTCTTTGATGCATCCATTGCACAACTCAAAGAAATTGTAGATGTAAAGCAGGCTGTATTTATTACAGATGAAAATATATTTGCTGCTCATACTAAAAAATTCAAGGGTTATAATACCATTGTTTTAAAAGCAGGAGAGGAGTATAAAATTCAATCAACTGTAGATAATATTGTTGAACAATTAATTGCTTTTGAAGCAGATAGAAAAACAATATTGATTGGTGTTGGTGGAGGCGTAATAACTGACCTCACTGGTTATGTTGCCTCTATTTACATGCGTGGAATACAATTTGGTTTTGTGCCAACAACATTATTGGCGTTGGTAGATGCCAGCATTGGGGGTAAAAATGGAATTGATGTTGGCGTATATAAAAACATTGTAGGTGTTACCCGTCAGCCTTCATTTATTCTACATGATTTAAATTTTTTAAAAACATTACTAGATCCTGAATGGCAAAATGGTTTTGCTGAAATTATAAAACATGCATGTATTAAAGATGCAGCAATGTTTAAAGAATTACAGAACCATGATTTAAAATTCTATCAGTCTAAGAAAGCTGAGTTGAGTAAGTTAATTCAACGCAATGCAAAAATTAAACTCAAAGTGGTGCAAGCCGATGAGTTTGAGCAGGCTGATAGAAAGCTGTTGAATTTTGGTCATACATTGGGTCATGCATTGGAGAACCAATATGAATTATCACATGGTCAAGCAATTTCAATTGGTATGACTTATGCTAGTGAAATTTCAAAACAATTATTGGGCTTCAAGCAAACAGAAGATGTGGTAAAAGTTTTAGAACAATATGGATTGCCAACTTATGCAGCATTCAACAAAGAAAAAGTTTTTGCTGTATTGAAAATGGATAAGAAACGTGCCAATCAAGACATCAACTATATTTTATTAGAGAAAATTGGAAAAGGAATTGTATTGCCAATTCCTTTGAGTGATTTGGAAAATTTAATCTCAAAATTTTAATACCCCTTTAGGGGATAGGGGAATGAAAGTAACCATACAACCATCAACTTTAGTAGGAAATATACTTGCCCCAGCTTCTAAAAGCTCTATGCAAAGGGCTTGTGCAGCAGCATTGGTACGAAAAGGGAAAAGCATCATACATAATCCTGGAGTAAGTAATGATGATAAAGCAGCATTAAGCATTATCAAAGAAATGGGTTGTGAATGGACATTTGAAAATGAGTACCTGATAATTGATAGTAGTAATGCAACTATTCATTCACCAAACACCATTCACCATTCACCACTTACGGCTATTAATTGTGGTGAAAGTGGCTTAAGCATAAGAATGTTTACCCCAATTGTCGCATTAAGTAATCAATCAATTACTATAAATGGTACTGGTAGTTTACTAACTAGACCAATGGATTTTTTTGATGAAATTCTTCCTCTATTATCAGTTGAAGTAAAAAGTAACGCAGGTAAGTTGCCATTAGAAGTTAAAGGTCCATTGCAAGCAAACAATATTAGCATTGACGGAAGTCTGAGTTCACAGTTTTTAACAGGATTGTTAATGGCATTTTCAGCCTCCCTCCAACTCCCTCCAAAGGAGGGAGAGCAAGAGCCAGTGACGATTAAAGTAAATAATCTTAAAAGCAAACCTTATGTTGATTTAACGCTTGAGGTAATGAAACAATTTGGTTTAAATGTGCCAGTAAATACTAATTACGAATCGTTTACTTTCAATAATTCAGCAATTCATCAATCCGCCAATTCTTCAATTAATTATACTGTAGAAGGCGATTGGAGTGGAGCTGCTTTTTTATTGGTGGCTGGTGCAATTGCATCACCAACAAAAATTTGTATAAAAGGATTAGATGTATTTTCAACACAAGCTGATAAAGCAATATTGCAAGCTTTAATGGATAGTGGTTGTACTATTTCCATTCAGCCAGAATTAATTGAAGTTGGTTTGCCAGCTTCAGGATTGCAAGGGTTAAAGGCCTTTCAGTTTAACGCAACAGATTGTCCTGATTTATTTCCTCCCTTGGTAGCCCTTGCATCATTTTGTAATGGCACTTCTGTTATTGAAGGAGTGAGTAGATTAGCTCATAAAGAAAGTAATAGGGGATTAACTTTACAAGAAGAATTTAAAAAGCTAGGTATTAAAATTGTTTTGCAAGATGATTTAATGTTGATACATGGAGGAACAGGCGTAAAAGGAGCAACAGTGCACTCACGTCATGATCACAGAATTGCCATGGCCTGTGCTGTAGCTGCTCTAAACGCTAATGCTGAAGTTATCATTGAAGATGCAGATGCAATTAATAAATCTTACCCAAATTTTTACGAGCATATCCAATCTTTGAATGCGGTTATTCAAGCTAGTTAAATCAATCCAATTAAATCTAGTGCATGCTTGTTCTTTATAATAAAATAAAGAACCTTTCACTTTATTTCCACTTATTACATACTTCACAGATTATGCCATTTAAATCATTTCAGATGATGGTTGTCATAACATGTTGCTTCGTATGCATCTACCTTTGTTATTCAACTATACAACTTTGTTATGTTAAGGTTTGGATTGCAATTTTTTGCTATTTTTTTATTGTTCACTGCTTGCAAAAGCAAACAAGAAAAAATTAACCCAATAGAAGAAAAAATTACAGAAGCTGTTTATGCATCGGGTATTGTGAAAAGTAAAAATCAATACCAAGTTTACTCATCTGTAAATGGGCTAATAACAGAAGTATTGGTTACAGAAGGCACGTTGGTAAACAAAGGAGATGCACTTATTCGTTTAACCAATACTTCAGCAAAACTTAATGTAGATAATGCTCAACTTGCTGCAAATTATGCAGCAGCTAGTGCCAATTCTGAAAAGTTGAGTGAATTAAAAATAAGCATTGAACAGTCGAAAAATAAGTTGGATAACGATCAACTATTATTAGAACGTCAGCAAAATTTATGGGCTCAACAAATTGGTTCTAGAAACGAGTTAGAGCAACGTGAACTAGCCTACAAAAACGCTTTAAAAACTTATGAAGCAGCTAAGCTGCGTTACAGCGAATTGAAAAAGCAAATCGACTTTCAAGAAAAGCAAGCCCAAAAAAATGTACAACTAGCAACAAGCTTAGCCAATGATTTTACCATTAAAAGTGAAGTAGCTGGTAAAGTATACACTGTGTTGAAAGAAAAAGGAGAAATGGTCAATACGCAAACAGCCGTTGCTTTAATTGGCGATGCAACTGCATTTATATTGGAACTACAAATAGATGAATATGATATTACTAAAATTAAAGCAGGGCAAAAAGTTATACTGAGCATGGATAGTTACAAAGGGCAAACTTTCGAAGCAACCGTAACAAAAGTTAATCCCATCATGAACGAACGAACCAAGTCGTTTACGGTAGAAGCAACCTTTATTCAAATGCCACCAACATTGTACCCCAATTTAACTTGTGAAGCCAATATTGTGATTCAGCAGAAAGAAAAAGTAATGACCATTCCAAGAAATTATTTATTGCCTAATGATTATGTGTTACTTGAAAATAAGGAGAAAAGAAAAGTAACCACAGGATTAAAAGATTACCAAAAAGTTGAAATACTTAATGGCTTAACTATAAAAGATGTACTACTTAAGCCTGCACCATGAACATTCAATTAATCATAAGTATTGCAAAGTCTTTATTAATGGCAAGGTGGAAGCAAACTTTGGTGGCTGCCATTGGTGTTACTTTTAGTATTGCTATGTTTATAACCTTGCTTAGTTTTATGACAGGTTTAAACGATTTATTAGATGGTTTAATTTTAAATAGAACACCACATATTCGTTTGTACAACGAAGTAAAGCCCAACAAAAACCAGCCAGTGAATATTGCTAAAGCATATAAAAACTCTTACAATTTTATACAGTCTGTAAAGTCGGGTAATGTGCGTCAGGAAATTTACAACAGTGCATCTATTATGCAAACATTGAAGCAAGATGAACGTGTTTTAGGCATCTCTCCAAAAATTATTTCACAAATATTTTTTAACAATGGAAGCATTGATATAACAGGTGTGGTAAATGGTGTTGAAGTAGATGCAGAAAGCAAATTGTTTCACTTTAATGACTATGTTACAACTGGCAATGCAGCTGATATTAGCAAGGTGGCCAACAGTATTATTTTGGGTAAAGGACTTGCCGAGAAAATGCTGGCAAACATTGGCGATGTTGTACAATTAACTACAACCAAAGGCGAAAGATTTCCTTTGAAAGTAGTGGGTTACTTTCAATCGGGGTTACAAGATTTTGATAAAACACAGAGTTATGCATCTATTGCAACTGTTCAAAAATTAATGGGTAAACCTGCTAGTTATATAACAGATATTCAAATTAAGTTAATAGACATACAACAAGCTCCTGCAACGGCTAAAGAGTTTGCACAATTGTTTGAAGCCGATGCCGAAGATATACAAACTGCCAACTCACAATTTGAAACAGGAAGCTTTGTTAGAACGCTTATTTCTTATGCTGTTGGCATAACCTTACTGGTAGTAGCAGGTTTTGGTATTTACAATATTTTAAACATGATGATTTACGAAAAAATGGATTCCATTGCCATTTTAAAAGCAACAGGTTTTGCAGGTAAAGATGTAAAAAGAATTTTTCTGGTAATAGCCATTAGTATTGGCTTTTTTGGTGGGTTGGCTGGTTTGGTTTTTGGGTTTGGTTTATCAGCACTTATCGATCAAATTCCATTTAATACAGCAGCATTGCCTACTATAAAAACTTATCCCATTAACTACAATCCTGTATTTTATTTCATTGGTGCAGTATTCTCTTTAATCACTACTTATTTTGCAGGTTGGTTTCCGTCAAGAAAAGCAAGTAAAGTAGATCCTGTAATTATTATAAGAGGTAAATAACATGAGTGATATAATATTAGAAGCCAGAAATATCAATAAAGATTTCCACGATCCAATTACTGTAAGGGTTTTAACAGAGATTAATTTCTCTATTAACAAAGGCGATTTTGTTTCCGTTACAGGTAAATCGGGTTGTGGCAAATCTACCTTGTTGTACATTTTATCTACTATGGATACCGATTATGAAGGAGAGTTGTTTATAGATGGAGAACCCATGCACAACAAACAAGAAGTACAGTTGGCAAAAGTTAGAAATGAAAAAATTGGTTTTGTATTTCAGTTTCACTATTTACTCAACGAGTTTAATGTGTTGCAAAATGTAATGCTGCCCGGTTTAAAACTTCAAAAATATTCAGCTAAAGAAGTAGAGCATCGAGCAATGGAAAAATTGAAGATACTAGGTATTGATAATTTGGCACTCAAGAATGCCCAACAAATTTCTGGTGGCGAAAAACAACGTGTTGCTATTGCCCGTGCATTGATTAATGATCCTCATATAATAATGGGCGATGAACCAACAGGCAATCTCGATAAAAAAAACAGTGAAATTGTATTTGAAGTATTTAAGCAACTGGCAGAATCATACAATCAAACACTTTTAATTGTAACACACGATCAAAGCTTTGCGTCAAGAACACATCGTATTATTGAAATGGAAGATGGTAGAATAATCAGCTAATTTTTTTTAAATTATTTGGGGCTGTGAGCTGTAGTTCAGTAGTGGCTTAGCTCCCTCCATTGGCTTCTACATATTCCCCTCCTTTGGAGGGGCTAGGGGTGGTTACTTCTTTTACACTTTTAAAAATCCCAATTCATATACCATGGGTTGTAGTTTTTCGGTTAATGCTTTGTAAGCTTCTTCAAAGGGTTTAAAGTTTACTGGTACATAATCGCCACTGGCATTTCTGGCTTGCAATGCTTTGCGTATTTGATACCAACCTACATCGGCTCTATTGAGTTTTAATTCATCACGTACACTGCGTACATCGGTATGGGCAAAATAAGCTTGCCATAATTTTTTGCCTTCGAGCATTACTTGTTGGGCTTCGCTGGTTAGACCTATAAGGTTTTTAGAAACCTTATAGGTCTCTGCTAAATACTGCACCATAAAATCGCTTTCAAAACGTTCGGGACTGCCTACTTCTGCTTCGGTAAAAGGTATAAAATGATTGACAATACTCCATTGTTTGCCATTCCATTCTAAATCATTGGCACTAGCTGTTAAGTTGCTGCCATTGAACAACATCCATATTAAACAATCGGTTTTAAATTCATTGCTTAATGGTTTGCTGGGTTGTAAAAACTGGTCTCTATCGTTGAGCCAAGTTTTCTTTGTAATAAGTCTAACTGTAAAGATTATTGCAACTTGCCAAAGATTTTCATTGTTTACAAAAAATGCACCAGGACTGCTATATCCAGACGAAAGCAATGCAGTTAAATTAGCATTTTGCATATCACTTGCATGTGCATACAAACTTCCAATTGCATCATCAGACCAATAAGCACCACGAATATCTTTTGTTTTAGTTGCAGGAGAGATTGCATTTTTCAAAGGCAAAGCTGGAGTCTTATTTGCTTTTGGTCTATTAACCCATTTTGTTAGTAGGTTTTCATTTGGCAAATTATAAAAACATTTTTCTCCAATTGCTTGTGCATTCTTATCTAATACATCTGTAACAATTTCTACAATGTCATTTTTCTTCTTAGCATTTTTATTTGTTTTCCAAATCAAAAAGCCAATTGGAAATTCACCTTTTAATCCATCAAATGATTTACTATGAACAACCAAACCTCCTAAATATTCTGCATTCCAAATTTGTCTAAACTCATCAAAGTTTGGCGATGTTACATATTTGAGTTTGCTAAATATAGCAACAGTAGCAGTCGGTACTTCTCTGTAAATTCTAACTAAAAATTGTGCAAATAATTCTCGTTTTGCATATCCAAATTCATCCATATTAATAGACATCTTGGTTGTTGCAACTCCTTCTTTATTTCCACTTTCAACACCAGTACCACTTTCAGCATAAGGCGGATTAATCAACACCAAAATCTTCTTTTCTTCTTTAATGGCTTGTTGTAAACTTGGTGGTATTTTATTGGTTAGGGTATAATCTATTTGTCCATCATCTGTTATATCATCATTCAAATAATCGTACTGAAAACGGGTGGCTGCAACGCAGGTTTTGGTGGCTTTCATTACATCAATATCGGCTTCGTCTAATGTACTCATGTAAATATTACGTGGGTTGCTGTGCTTAACTTCTAAGTTGCCTACACCACAACACATATCCCAAACTATATAATCTTTTTGCCAGTTTTTACCTAGGGTTTCAGTTAGTTTATCGTAGGCTTTATCTACCACAGCCAATGGTGTGTAGTAAGCTCCTTTAAAGCTGCGTTCATCAATTGGTATTAAGCTATCACGGCGTTCTAACAAATAATTTCTATACTCTTGTGCAGGTGGTCTATGATAAATAGCCCAAAACTGCCTGTAACCTTCACGGCTACCTAGTTCATAAATTTTGCCACCCAAACTAAATACAGGTGAGTTACCACGATGCAATAATTCTGCAGGTAAATTAGCATGTGTACTTACTGTGCCATCGCTCATAATATCAGCAAAAAATAAGAGTGCATAATCTTCTGCTGCAACACCTTTAATTTCTTGCCCAATCATTGCCACCCATTTATCAAACACTTGTTTTAAGTTGTCGGGTGTTATTTGTGTACGTATAATGTCGCCACTTTTAATGGCATTTTTTATGGTGTTAATAAACTCTTCTTCGTGTGTTTCAATTTTAAAACTTACTATATATGTACCTATGTAGGCACTCACCACATCTAATGCTTCTTGTGTATAACCACTTGCACTTTTGCCCCATTTTATGGGTTGTTTTTTGTTGGAAATAAGGGGCAGTGCATCGGCAGTTTTCATAATGGCTGCCTTTTTGGTATCTATAACACATAAAAACGGTGGAATGGTTTCGCCTTTATCCAATGCTTGCTGCACATAATGCAGCAATTGTGTAAACATTTGATAAGTGCTTTTATTGTAGCCATCTTTTGCTTCAAACCAAATTTCTTTGGTTTGTATATCAATTAGGTTTTTACTGTAGCTTTTTAAACCCAATGCTTTTATGTAGGCATCTTTTACGTCTTCTTCGGTTCGGGCTTGTAAAAGTTTATCGTAAAGAGTCATTGTTGTAATGATTTAGCTTAAAGAATTGACAACTTTTGAAAAGTTGTCAATTCTGTCTTGTTGCTTCAAATGTATGTAAAAGGATTAATTATAAAGCGTAATGTGTTTGGGGAAATTTGGTTTAGTGATAACCACCCCTAGCCCCTCCACAGGAGGGGAATAAGAAGGATTCATATTCTATCGCTTCACTGGCTGCCTTGCTTAAGCGGAAAGCTTTTTGTGCAATGCACAAAAACTTGGAGATGGGCAAGGAACTGTTGCTGGGTTTTGTACCAAAAGTTGAGAGCCCCAAAATCTGCTTTCTATCATTTTAGATGCGTTACTTTAAACAATACCTTTGCCAAAACTTTTCATAGCTATATCTGTTATACCAATATGCATTATTCATCATTAGAAGCTTGTTTAATTGATCTTGAAAAACATGGTCATTTAGTTAGAATAAAAGAAGAAGTAGATCCTTATTTAGAAATGGCTGCTATTCATTTACGCATGTATGAAGCCAATGGACCTGCTATTTTATTTGAAAATGTAAAAGGCACTAAGTACAGAGCTGCCAGCAATATTTTTGGCAATTTAGAACGTAGCAAGTTTATGTTTCGTAAAACATTTAAATTGGTACAACAATTAATCGATTTAAAGAATGATCCTGTAAAAGCCATTAAACACCCTATTGATAATTTTGCTACTGGCTTAGCTGCATTGAAGGCATTGCCATTAAAAAACCCTTTCAATAAGCCAGTATTGTATGAAGAAATAAACATTAGTGATTTGCCTTTAATACAACATTGGCCAATGGATGGTGGAGCATTTGTAACCTTGCCTCAAGTATATACAGAAGACATAAATACACCTGGAATTATGAAAGCCAATTTGGGTATGTATCGTATTCAGTTGAATGGAAACGATTATATAAAAGACAAAGAAATTGGTTTGCATTATCAATTGCATCGTGGAATTGGAGTGCATCAAACCAAAGCCAATAAAAAGGGATTGCCCTTAAAAGTAAGTTGCTTTGTTGGTGGGCCACCAAGCCACACATTAAGTGCTGTAATGCCTTTACCAGAAGGTATTAGTGAAATGACTTTTGCAGGTGTTTTGGGTGGACGAAGATTTAGATATACTTACCAAGATGGTTTTGCCATTAGTACAGATGCTGATTTTGTAATTACTGGTGAAGTGTATCCCAATGAAAATAAACCAGAAGGTCCGTTTGGTGATCACTTGGGTTATTATTCATTAACACATGATTTTCCATTGATGAAAGTGCATAAAGTGTATGCCAAGAAAAATGCTATTTGGCCATTTACTGTAGTTGGTCGCCCACCACAAGAAGATACCAGTTTTGGTCAGTTAATACATGAACTTACAGGCAATGCAATACCACAAGAAATTCCTGGTGTAAAAGAAGTGCATGCTGTTGATGCAGCTGGTGTGCATCCTTTGTTGTTGTCAATTGGTAGTGAGCGTTATACTCCTTATACACCTACCAAACAACCTGCAGAAATATTAACCATTGCCAATCATATTTTAGGCACAGGACAATTAAGCTTAGCAAAGTTTTTATTTATTACTGCCGATGATAGCAATCAACTAACCACCCATCATATCAGCGAATATTTACAATATATTTTTGAAAGAATTGATTTAACCAGAGATATCCATTTTTATACCAACACCACCATTGATACATTAGACTATAGTGGTACAGGATTAAACAGTGGAAGTAAAGTAGTATTTGCTGCTTATGGTGAAAAGAGGAGAGAGCTTTGTAAAGAAGTGCCAACTGCATTAAAAGAACTGCAAGGTTTTGAAAATGCACAATTGGTAATGCCTGGTGTAATTGCTTTGCAAACCAAAAAGTTTGAGAGTAATGCAATTGCAAAAGAAGAAATGCAAATGCTGAATGAACAATTGACAATTGACAATGGACAATTGAGTGGCGTTGCACAAATGATTATTTGTGATGATAGTAGTTTTATTGCGGCAACATTGAACAATTATTTATGGGTAACTTATACAAGGAGCAATCCTAGTCATGATATATATGGAATTGATGAATTTACTATCCATAAGCATTGGGGTTGTAATGGGCCAATGGTAGTTGATGCAAGAGTAAAACCACATCATGCACCACCAGTAGAAAAAGTACCTGCCATTGAAAAACAGATAGACCGTTTGTTTGATAAAGGTGGAAGTTTATATGGAGTTTTAAAGTAACATAAATGTATCTTGTATCTATATATAAAGCTCAATCAACTATTAAATGATTGAGCTTTTTTATTGCAAAATACTTGTTGGGCATAATGCATAATACTTGCTGAAAGTATTGATTTTATTGGCTTTTAACTTTTTATAAACGCTTTAAGCGTTAGAAAAATCACTATAATTTGTTTTCTACAGTAGTTTTTCTGCTCTTACTTTTACATTGTCAAAAGAAAAAAGCTGCACATTTAAAAATCCATTTCCCTGCAGCATTATATCTAACTTTTCTGCTCGCCAACACAATTAACGGTTGTTACCCACTTGAGAATTTTAAATTGAATTTTTAAATTTTAAATTAAATAGTATGAAAAGTGTAAACAACAAAGTGCGTAATCTATTAACAGTGTTTTTAGTTATTGCTCTAATGGTATTAAGTAAATATTCATTTGCTGATACTACAGACAGAGATTTGAACAAAGCAACTCCAATTGAAGTGAAACATCTTGGTTCTTTTAAAGGACAAGACCTCATTCAAGTAAATATTGAAAATGCATCGGGAGATAATATTGAAATCTCTTTTGTAGATAGTGAAGGATATGTTTTGTATTCAGATGTATTTAACGATAAAAACATTTCAAAGAAGTTTTTATTAGATATACCTGAAAATAGTTTTAACGATTTTCAGTTGATTGTAAAAACACAAAAACAATCTCAAACACAAAGTTTTGGAATTGGTAAAGAAATTAAAATTGTAGAAAAAACCATTATTGCTAAATTAAAATAAACACAATCAAAAAACCCTGTACTAAAATTTGTACAGGGTTTATTCATTACTTAAATTGCTTAAATATTATATTAAGCAATATGAGTTTTACAAAGAGTTTTTCTATTTATAATGGATACTGTCATGTTTTAATTGATAAGATAATAATTTCCACTTCCAATAATCCAAATGAAGAAGTTGATGTTTCTTCTGAAAAATATACAACCGTTAAACTTTTAATTACTTCAATTTTATTTGCTATTTGTATAGCAGGTGCTATTGCTGGATTGGTTTTTAAGCAACAATATATTTGGGGTAGTTATTGTGTAGTAATGGCAATATTTGCACTCATTTATTTTTATAAGTTTAGTATAGTAAGTAAAACAAATCTTATTTATAAATCTGCTATTACTAAAGTTCAATTTCAACCATCTATTTATCCTACACAACATGCACATTTTGTTGTTAGTTTCAAAGGAGATAATTCGTTCAATCAAAAAAGAATCATTTATTTAACTGCAAATTATGCTAGCAATACCGATGAAGTTATTCAGCAAGCACTTGCAATAATGGAAGAAGAGTTTGGATAAAATTGTGAATTCATATATAGTTGTTATATTAGAGTTTTAATAACCTTACAAAACTTAATTTATGTACAACGATGAATCAGCATTATTAGCTTTTTTTGCAAGTTTCTTTTTGTTTTTTTTAGCTATTGCAATAATTGTAATTATTGCACAATGGAAAATTTATGAAAAAGCAGGTCAGCCTGGTTGGGCTTGCATTATTCCAATTTACAACGTGTATATTTTATTAAAAATTGTTGGAAAACCCGGTTGGTGGTTGTTGCTTTTGATTATTCCTTTTGTAAATTTTGTTATACTGATTTGGATGACCAATTTATTAGCCAAAAGTTTTGGAAAAAGCGAAGGCTTTACATTAGGGTTACTTTTTCTTTCATTTATCTTTTATCCAATTCTAGGATTTGGTAAAGATGAATATCAAGGTCCGGTTGGAGACCCAGATGCTTTTCAAGCATTTCAAGATGCTAAATACCAATTTGAAACTAAAGCATAATTTCAAATACTATACTTTTAGAATAAAGCATCTGTTTTCAGATGCTTTATTTTTTCTTTAACATTTTTATCTACTTCGTTCTGTAATAAATCTTTCTATTTCATTACAAATTCAGCAGTTAATTGATTAAACTCTATTTTTGCCCTTCTGAAAAATTAAATTATGGGAATTGTACTTTTTATTATTGGAATTATTGGTTGGCATGTTGGTATTTATTTGTTGTTTAAAAAAAGTGGAATTGAAGCTTGGAAAGCATTTGTACCTTTTTACAATACTTGGTTAATTGTTGAAAAATGTAATATCAGCCGAAAATGGTTTTGGTTTCAACTTATACCAATTGCAGGTCAGTTTATTACCATTTGGATTACCATCATTTATGTCATGCACTTTGGTAAAAGCAATTTAATACATCATACTTTATTAACATTTGTTCCTTTTGTGTATTTCCCTTTCATTGGTTTAGATAAAAATACCAAATGGGGCGGAGAAGAAGTATTTAAGTTATACAAAAAACCTGCTTCAAGAGAATGGGTGGATGCAGCTGTGTTTGCCGTGGTTGCAGCTACTATTATTAGAAGTTTTATTTTCGAAGCTTATGTAATTCCATCTGGTAGCATGGAAAAAACTTTATTGGTCAACGACTTTTTGTTTGTCAATAAAATGTCTTATGGTCCACGTATACCTCAAACGCCATTAAGTTTTCCATTTGTTCATAATTTATTGCCATCTTCACAAACACCTTCTTATTTAAAGTGGTTACAAATAGATTATACACGTTTACCAGGTTATACCGATATAAAACGAAATGATGTAGTGGTATTCAACTTTCCAGAAGGTGATACAACGATTAATTTGCCTGAATACGGCTCATTTAAATCGTATGCATCTGAAGTAAGAAAAAGAGGCAGAACAGCGGTATGGCAGGAATTTGAAGATCAAATTATTGTTCATCCAGTAGATAAAGCTGATAACTATATTAAACGTTGTGTTGCAGTTGCAGGCGATACTATTCAAGTAATTGATGGTTTATTGCATATTAATGGAGTGAAACAAGCTACGCCTACTTATGCACAACGAACTTATATAGTTTATGCAACTAAAGCAGGATTAGATTTTGATGCTTTACAAGAAGAATATGATATCAATGTTAGAAACGATGATAAGTACAAAGATTATAGAGACTACTTGAATATACAGTTTGCTAAAGAAGGTGCTGTATTAATGTCTTTAACAGAAACAGAGGCTAAAAAAATGGAAAAAGTACCTACTGTTCAAAAGGTACAACCTTATATTTTTGAGTATAACGATGTAGATGCTCAAGTTGATTTCTTCCCTTTTGATTCAGTAAATTTCAAAAATAGTGTTGATAATTATGGACCTGTTTACATTCCTAGAAAAGGAATTACCGTTCAATTAAATAAAAATAATTTGCCTTTATATAAACGCTTAATTGCTGTTTACGAAGGTCATGCATTAAATGAAGTGGGTAATCAAATTATACTTGACGGAAAGGTGGTGTCAAGTTATACTTTTAAATACAATTATTATTGGATGATGGGCGATAACCGTCATAACAGCCAAGACAGTAGGTTTTGGGGCTTTGTACCTGAAACACATGTGGTTGGTAAAGCTTCTATGATTTGGTTTAGTTGGGATGGTGGTCCTCGTTGGAAAAGATTATTCAACTTTATTAAATAATAACTATATTACGTTTTGTTTTAGTCCTCATTATTCAACATATTGAGGACATTTTTTTCTAATTAACTTTTGTATTATGCCCATAGAACAATATAGTTTTGAGTATCAAGTATATCAATCCATCAATGAATTAGCTGAGCAAGATGCAGCTTTATTAGCTAAAGCAAAAGAAGTGGCCGAAACAGCTTATGCTCCATATTCTAATTTTTTTGTAGGTGCTGCTGCACTTTTAGCAAACCAACAAATTGTTACAGGTACTAATCAAGAAAATGCAAGTTATCCGGTAGGTATTTGTGCTGAGAGATCTTTACTAGCAACAGCTGCAACCTTATTTAACCAAGTGCCCATTCAAACTATGGCAGTTGCTTATCACAATCATAATGGAAGTAGTAATAAGCCAATTTCTCCATGTGGAATGTGTAGACAAAGTTTGTTAGAATATGAGGTAAGAACACAAACTCCTATGAAATTAATTTTAGGAAGTTTAGATGGCGGAGTAATTATAGTTCAATCTGCTAAACAATTATTGCCTTTTAGTTTTACTGGAGAGAATTTCAAATAAATAATTCTACACTTTTAGTAGAAATCATTTATTTTTATTTTTCCTTCGTCCTGAATGAACTAAAACTAAACGCCGTAACCCCCAATGATACAATCTGTTTTTATTATAGATGATGATCCTGTAACTATTAAAATATGTGAACTGGTAATAAAAAATACCCAATTTGCAAACTCAATTGTGCCTTTTGTAAACGGAAAAGAAGCAATTGATTATTTCTCCAGTTATTTCGATAAAATTAAACACCACGAACAAGTAGAACAAGCACCTGAATTAATTTTATTGGATTTGAATATGCCAGTGATGGATGGTTGGGAGTTTATGGAAAATTTCATGCGTAAATATGCCAATAGGCTTACCAATACTGCAATCGCTATACTTTCTTCTAGTGTAGATCCTAAAGACTTTATGAAATCACAACAGTACAATGTAATCATTGATTTCATTAATAAACCACTTACGGTTGATTTAATTAATGAATTAAAACAACACGATACTTTAAAGAATTTTTTTACCAATTAGTTGTATTGCAAAGACGGTAAACGATACTGCTGACTATCGTATACAAACAATTCTTCAATAATATAATTCCAATATTTGTATAAAGGCGATTTTGATAAAATAGCATCAGCTTCTTCTTTTGAAGCAACATTTAAAGTAATCCAACAAGTATAGCTTTCCATACTTACAGCATAACTATCAATAGTACCTTTATTGATTAAGTAGTTAATGTAAGTTCTATGTGGCGGAACAAAAGACATAAAATCTTCGTCCATCGTAAAATGTATGATTGCCTGAAATTTTTGCATGATTCTTTTTTAGTAGTAAACAATTTTTGTGCTACAAATTTTCAGATGGCAATTTTGCAGTATTTACACACTCCAAAAAACTAATGTACATATAATAACCAACACAAACTGCAAATGTTTTTCTAATAATTGATAGATTTATTTTTACAAAAAAAAATCAAATGAAAACAATTGGTTTACTAATACTGAGTAATGTGTTTATGACAATAGCTTGGTATGGTCATTTATAAAAAATGGGAAGCATTGCTTCCCTTTTTTTATTGTTGTTTAGCTGCTCTTTTAGCTTTAATTCTTTCTTTAATACTTGCTTTTTTCTCGGCAGGTAAACTATCATATTTTGCTTTAGCTGCCTTACGTTTTTCTTTAACAGCTTCTTTTTCTTCTGGAGTCATATTTTCTATTTTCTCCTTTCTTTTCTGTGCCATTTCTTTGGCTTTTTCTTTTTGTTCTGGCGTAGCATTCTTCCACTTTGCTTTCATTTCTTTTTTACGCTCAATTTTAGTTTTTGTACTGTCTTGTGCCTTAACAAGTGTAGGTAGTGTAAAGAATATTCCTACCATACATACGATAATAATCTTTTTCATTTGTTTAAATTTTATTTACAGACGAATGATTTGTTTAATGGTTTAAAATGGCTCAGTATTTTAATTGCCCTATTTTACCTTTTTCTCCAGCTAAGAAAACTAATTTTTTAGTAGGAGATACCATACAAACATTAAATCCTTCTGTGGTTACACTAAGCCAATCATCTCCACCATCTTTTGTTACATCTACTCCATTGGTACCACAAGCTACCATTTTCAATTTATTTCCACCTACATAAGCAATACAACTTCTATACCCAAATGGTGGTGCTATAGAAGGGGTAGACCATTTTTCACTTCCAATTTTTGTCCATGCAAAATTATCGTATGCACTTTTCCAAATTTTAAAATCGCCACCCATACAATAAATATTTTTTTTACCATCTGTAGTAATAGAAAAAACGCCTTTACTGTCTTCACCCTGTGTTAAAATGGTTGGATAAGCTTTATTTTTTTTACCTTCTTTAGCAATAAAATAAATGTTACTTACTTTTCCACCAGTTGCAAAAACATATTCATATTCTGGATGCTCAATCAATAAAATATTCGTACCACTTGCAGCAAAAATGGCTTCTCCATTTTGTTGTGCTGGCGGCATTTTATATAAAGGTTCAGGCTCCCAACTATCTCCACCATCATTGGTTTTTAACACATAAAAAAACTTTCTACCGCCGTCACCAACAGCAATTGGATCGCCAATACAAATACCTTCTTTACTATTTTTAAAATCCATTGCATCTAGAAAAATTCCGGGTAAAGTTTTTGTAAAAACAATATTCCAAGTAACACCACCATCTTTCGTTTTCAAAATATAAGCAGGATCTCCAACTGCCATTATAATTGCTGTACTACTATCAAATGCATGAATATCTCTAAAATCGTTTTTCTCGTAGCCTTTTACTTTAATCCAAATCCAGCTATTACCTCCATCTGTACTTTTTCCAACAGTACCTTCACTACCACTTAACCAAATAACATCATCACTCGGAATACTCATGCCTCTAAAACTCACATTAGTAGGAGCATTGGTAGTCATTAGTTGAATGCCCATTTTTTGGGCATTTATTTCATTGCATACAAGAAAAATAAATATCAATGTGGAAATAATCTTTCTTATTGTCATCTTTTTTTGAGTTTTATTTGTCGAAAATAAATCATTACAAGCTTTACTCAAACACTATTGTGTTAAACGTGATTGTTGTTTTGTAAAGTGTACTAAAATTTTTCTTTATGATTCCATATTGGATGAGCAGAACTCAATTATTGATTGGCGATGAACCTATTGAAGCTTTAATGCAAAAAAATGTTTTAGTAGTTGGACTTGGTGGTGTTGGTGGTATTTGTGCTGAAATGATTGCAAGGGCAGGAGTTGGTAAAATGACTATTGCCGATGCTGATGTGGTTGATTTAAGCAATTGCAATCGCCAAATTCCTGCTTTACACAGTACTGCCGGAAAACCTAAAGCAGAAGTTTTGGCAGAACGATTAAAAGATATTAATCCAAATATTGAGTTAACTGTTTTGCAATTATATGTAAGAGATGAATTGACAGATGAAATTTTAGACAAAGGCAATTTTGATTATGCAGTTGATTGTATTGATACACTTAGCCCGAAATGTTATTTCATAAAAGCTTGTTTAGATAGAAATATTCCTATTGTAAGTTCTATGGGTGCAGGTGGAAAAATTAACCCACTAAAAGTAACTGTTACCGATATTGCTAAAACACATCAATGTAATTTGGCATTTTATGTTAGAAGAAAACTAAGACAATTGGGCGTAAAAAATGGAGTGAAAGTAGTGTTTAGTGCAGAGGAAGTAGACCAAGAAAAAATCATTGTTACAGAAAAAGCTTTTCCCAAAAAATCATTAATTGGTACAATTAGTTATATGCCTGCAATTTTTGGTTGTGTAGCTGCAAGTGTAGTGATACAAGATTTAGCCAACTTGAAAGAAATTGAAACTGCTCCAAAGAAAAAAAATAATTCATAACTCTACGGCAACAACACTCTATTTAACGCAACACTATCTTCGCAAGTATGCAACAATCTATCATTCATCAATTCAATCAAATTGCTCAAACATACGGTACACCTGTATATGTGTACAATGCAAATACCATTATTGCTCAATATCAACAATTAGTAGATGCTTTTAAACATAGCGATGTAAAAATATTTTATGCATCAAAAGCATTAACCAATATTAATATAATAAAACACTTGGCTAATATTGGTGCAAACATAGATTGTAGCAGTATTAACGAAGTGAAATTGGCATTACATGTTAATATTCCTGCTAATAGAATTTTATATACATCAAACGGAATAGCTTTTGATGAAATTGCCGAAGCTAAAGAACTTGGTGTACATATTAATATTGATAGTATTAGTAATTTAGAAAAGTTTGGACAACATTTTGGCAATACTTATCCTGTAGGTGTAAGATTAAGGCCCAATATTATGGCTGGAGGAAATTTAAAAATTTCTACCGGACACGATAAAAGTAAATTTGGTATTCCAGTTGAACAAATTCAAGAAGTGGTTGCTGTAATGCATCAATACAATTTGTTGATTAATGGCTTGCATATACATACTGGTAGCGAAATAAAAGATGTAGATGTTTTTGTAAAAGGAATTGAAGTGTTGTTTGATTTAATTCCTTTGTTTAAAGATTTGAGTTTTATTGATTTAGGAGGTGGATTTAAAGTGCCTTATAAAGAGGGAGATGCAGCAACCGATATTGAATTATTGGCACAAAAAGTAAAAGAAAGTTTTGATAATCATCCCCACGATAAACACTTGCAAATTTGGTTTGAACCAGGCAAATATTTGGTGAGTGAATGTGGTTATTTGCTTACGAAAGTGAATGTTATAAAGCAAACTGCTGCTGCAACATTTGTTGGGGTTAATACTGGTTTTAACCATTTAATTCGCCCCATGTTTTATGATGCTTATCATAAAATAAGCAACATTAGTAATCCTACAGGAGTAGAAAAAAAATATGCAGTGGTAGGTAATATTTGTGAAACCGACACATTTGCTTGGGATAGAAAATTACCTGAAGTAAGAGAAAACGATTTATTAGTTTTTCATAATGCTGGAGCTTATGGTTTTGAAATGAGCAGTAATTTTAACAGCCGATTTAAGCCTGCTGAAGTATTAATTAAAGATGATGCTGTACATTTAATAAGAAAAAGAGATGAATTTGAAGATTTGGTGAAAAATCAAATTTTAGTAATTCAATAATTTTCTTAAATTCTATCAATAATAATGTAAATGTTTATTGATGAATAGAACATAACAAGCATGATAGAAATAAATAACATAAATAAATCTTTTGAAGAAAGAGTTATTCTAAAAGATATTAGTGCAGTTTTTGAAACTGGCAAATGCAACTTAATTATTGGTGCAAGTGGAAGTGGGAAAAGTGTGTTAACAAAAGTAATGGTTGGCTTGTTTGAACCTAACAGTGGAGATGTAGCTTTTGATGGAATAAGCATGACAAGCCTTCCTCAAAAGATGAGAAAGGGATTGCGTCAGCAAATTGGAATGTTGTTTCAGGGCAGTGCATTATTTGATAGCATGACGGTATTAGAAAACATACTTTTTCCGTTAGATATGTTTACTAAAATGACAGCTAAAGAAAAAAGAAATAGAGCCAATGAAGTGTTAGCAAGAGTAAACTTAACCGAAGCCCATAAAAAATATCCTGCTGAAATTAGTGGAGGAATGAAAAAAAGAGTGGGTATTGCAAGAGCCATTGTACTAAATCCTAAATACTTGTTTTGCGATGAGCCCAATAGTGGTTTAGACCCTCAAACTTCATTGGTAATTGATAAGCTCATTCGAGAAATTACAACTGAGTTTAACATGACTACTGTAATTGTATCTCACGATATGAATAGTGTAATGGAAATTGGCGATTATATTTTGTATTTACACAAAGGAGAGAAGCAATGGGAAGGAAGCAATAAAGATATTATATATAGTAAAAATAAATTATTAAATAGTTTCATATTTGCATCTGAGTTTTTACAAGACGCAAAAGAAATGCGTATGTTAGAAGCGAATAAAAAATAAACATCTTCATTTAATTTTTTAGAAAATGAAAAAAGCATTGTCTTTTTTGTTGATTGGTCTAGTATTCATAGCAATAATTGTTGCATGGTTGTTATTAGGTAGTGCAACATGCTTTTCTGAAAAGAATAAATTTTTTATCATAGAAAAAAATAAAACAAACAAGGCTAATATTATTGCTACTCTTGAAGATAAATACATTATAAAAAACACTGCCGTTTTTGCTCTTACAGCCGATGCTTTAGATATTTGGGAAAATGTAAAACCAGGTAAATATGAAGTTAAAAAAGGTGCAAGTGTTGTAGATGTAGTTAAAATGCTGAAAAATGGCAAACAAGCCGAAATTAAATTAGTAATTAATAAGTTGAGATTGAAAGAAGATTTGGCCAAATTAATTGGTAAAAGCTTTTCAACAGATTCTATCGAAGTAATGCAGTTTCTTAACTCCAATGATTCTTTACAACAATTTGGTGTAGATACAAGCACTTTATTTACAATGATTTTGCCCGATACTTATAGCTTTTATTGGAATACTCCACTACAAAAAATATTGAGTAAACTTAAAACTACAAGCGATCATTTTTGGTCGAAGAATAATCGAAAAGAAAAGGCAGCAACTGTTGGCTTTACGCCAGAAGCTGCTTATACACTTGCGTCAATAGTTGAAGAAGAAACCAATTATAATGACGATAGAGCAAAAATTGCTAGTGTTTATATTAACCGATTGAACATAAATATGCCATTACAAGCTTGCCCAACTATTAAGTATGCAATGAAAGATTTTACCATTACCCGTATTTATGAAAAGTATTTATTCAACCCTTCGCCATACAATACATATAGAGAAAGAGGATTACCTCCAGGCCCCATTTGTACACCTTCTAAAAAGTGTTTAGACATTGTGTTAGATGCTCCTAAAACCAATTATTTGTATTTTGTTGCAAAGGCAAATTTTGATGGTTACCATCATTTTAGTAGCAACTATGCCGAGCATAATGCTTACGCAAAAGAATATCAAAAAGCACTAGATGCTTATATGGCTGCTAAAAATCAAAAACCATAAAAGTATTTTGACCAAACTCGAGAGAATTATATTAACCAAAACTCCACTTGCTTTTTTAATTCGAAAAAGTAAAAAAATATTTTTACCCGGTTTTAATAGAGTGCCTTTGTACGATGTAGTGAAGTTTTTTGTACAACAAATTAATAGAGTAGGGTTAAACGATAGGGCAGCAGCCATTTCTTTTAATTTAATCATGGCTATACCGGCAGCTTGTATTTTTATTTTCACATTAGTACCTTATTTACCTATTGCAAAAGAATTTAATACCGAGTTATTAAGGCTTACAAAAGATTTAACGCCCAATCAAAATACTTATCGTTTTGTAAAAGAATTTTTAGACGATTTTTTTACTCGTTCACGTTCTGGATTGTTATCATTTGGTTTTTTGTTGGTTATATTTTATGCATCCAATGCAATGATGGGAATTATTAGGGCTTTTGATGCATCGGTTCAAGCTCATCGAAAATATTTTTTACATCAACGGCTTAGAGCCATTCGACTAACTTTTATTTTAATTGTGTTGGTAATTGCTTCTATTGTATTGCTCATTGGGCACGAACAAATGGCTATTATTCTAAAGAAGTTATTTCATTTAAAACGCAAAGCCAATATCCCTTGGTGGAACAGTGTTCGTTGGGTAATTATTGTTGCATTGGTATTTTATGGTATTGCATTTATTTATAAATATGCACCTTCATTGCCAAAACGGTGGTCGTTAATTTCGCCAGGAGCATTATTGGCAACTTTTTTAACACTAAGTACAACCGCTATTTTTTCGTATTGGGTGAATAATTTTTCTAGTTATAATAAAATTTATGGCTCAATTGGAACGGTTTTGGTTATTATGCTTTTAATCTTTTTCAATTCTTTGGTGTTATTAATTGGGTTTGAACTCAATGTTAGTATTATGCAATTAAAAAATGATGCTGATAAACGTGCAATAGCCGAGTTAAACAATGCCGAAGAAATGATATAACCATTTTTTTAATCACTTTTAATCAATAAAATATACAACGTATGAAAAAAGTAATCCTGTTTTCGGTAATGGCGTTTTTTGTTGGAAAAATTATTGCCCAAAGCAATATTCAATCTTTGGCTGTAGGTACAGAAGCTCCTATGATGAATGTTGAAATGTTGGATATTTCCAATAAATCGGTGTCTATAAAATCGGCAATGAACGAAAATGGTCTTTTAGTAATGTTTAGTTGCAACACTTGCCCTTATGTAATAAAAAATCAAGATCGTACAAAGGCAATTGCCAATTTTGCTATGAAAAATAAAGTAGGAGTGTTGGTATTAAATTCAAATGAAGCTAAAAGAACCGAAGACGATTCTTTTGAAGCTATGAAGAAATATGCCAAAGAGCAAGGCTATAATTTTTATTATGCCGAAGATGCAAAATCTACATTAGCCAATGCTTTTGGTGCAACAAGAACTCCAGAAGTATTTTTAATTAATGCAAAAGGAGTGATTGTTTATAAAGGTGCAATTGACGATAATCCATCTGAAGCAGAAAATGTAAAAAGAGAACATTTGAAAGTTGCAATTCAAGAATTGGTTTCAGGTAAAGGCATTTCAATTAAAGAAAGTAAAAGTGTAGGTTGTACCATTAAGAGAAATAGTTAGTGGCATTTTCTGAAGTAAATTAATTAAAAGGTATGAACATAAAATTTCATGCCTTTTTTATTTGGTTCAATTTTTTATTTAGTTGAATTGGTCATTGCTTTACCGATTCAATGAATTTTTGTTACACAATAAATACTGTAAAAAATAAATAATCAAACAGTCTATCCTTTTCTATCCAAAAAAATATTTTTCCTTCAACAAAAAAATTCTATCTTAATTCCCTAAAACGAAATGCTATATGATAAAATTTAATGAATTAAAAATTGGTGATTACGTAATTACCGATTATGAAGGCAATTTATTAGAAGGGGAAGTAACCCGACTAAATGGAGATGAAAAACAAATTGAAGTAGAAACGAGTGTTCAAGCTTTTTGGTACGATGAAGAGCATGTACACCCCATTCCACTAAGTGATGAACAGTTAACAAAACTGAGCTTTACCAAACAAGTGAACGATGATGGTTCTACTAAATATATGAAAGGTTCGTTTAGAATTGTTTTACCACATAGTGGCGATTTTTCTAAAATGGAAATGTGGTACAGAGAAGATAAACGCCATAATCCCGATGTTCATTTTGTACATCAATTACAAAATCATTATTTAGATATGGTAAAAATTCATTTAACCAGAAATCCAATGTAATAATAGAATTTACTTATAAAAAAAGAAGATTATTGAACCCAATCAATAATCTTCTTTTTACGCTTATTCAACAATCAATTAATCCAAAATTTCTACATCTTTTGGATATTTACTTTTATTAAATACAAACATTTTGTCTTCAATAGAAGTAGTTGTATTTAGGTTTGAAAAGCTAAACTCCATTGTATTATTACTTTTATCCAATACTTTGGCCTTGCTTATAATGCTTTTAGCTTTATCTACATATACCGTAACTTTTTGAAAGTTTTTTCTAGTGTCAATTGGTTTCAATTCAATTTCATGTAAATTACCATTCGATGAAATGAGTTTGTAATTAAATTCTTTATCGTAACTACCACTTAATATTTTTTGAGGCGTGAGGCTTTTACTTGCATCTTCTGCAGGACCAACAGTAATGGTTTTACTTCCATCAAAACTATACACATTCGTACCATCACAAATAATTTCAGTTTTGCCTTGTTTTAACACATACTTACTTCCTTTCATAGAAATAGTACCTGTTTTTACACCATTTGCTTTGCCTTTACTGGTAAAAGATTTAATGGTGAAGTTTCCACTCATAGATTTAAACGAACTTACTTTTTTGCCAACCGCATCTAATATTTTTTTTGCAGTAGGATCGTTTTGTGCAATAACCGCATTTTGAATAAGCAAAAGCAATAGGACTGATAAAAATGATTTCATTTAAAAAATTTAAAGTTGCAAATATAATGCTTGAATTTTTAAGACAATTTCTAATTACTATTGTTTAAATAGTAATCAGTAAATTTTTATTTATTCAAGATAACGTCCATTATAGGCATAATGTGTGCCAAAAAAATCCCTCATTAAAACAATGAGGGATTTTGAAATTGTTTAATTAAATTATTTTACTTCGGCCATATCTGGAATTACTTCACTTTTATAAGCACCAGCATCTAGTTTTTCTTTTGTTTCACTAAATGCTTTTAAAGTAATATCAATATCTTCAAAACTATGTGCAGCACTAGGTATTAAACGATAAATGATATGTCCTTTTGGAATTACAGGATACACCACAATACTTGCAAATACACCATAATTTTCTCTTAAATCCATCACCATTTGTGTAGCTTCTTCAACACCACCTTTCATATAAACTGGTGTTACAGGTGTATCGGTTGAGCCAATATCAAAACCACGTTCTTTTAATCCAGCCTGTAAACGTAAAGCATTGCTCCACAATTTTTCTTTTAGTTCAGGCATGGTACGCAACATGTCTAAACGTTTTAAGTTACCAATTACAATAGGCATTGGTAGGCTTTTTGCAAAAATTTGAGAACGAATATTGTAACGTATATAATCAATAATAATTCTTGGTCCAGCTAAAAATGCACCTATGCTAGCCATACTTTTTGCAAAAGTGCTAAAGTATAAATCAATACCATCTTGGCAGCCTTGAGCTTCACCAGCACCAGCACCTGTTGTACCTAATGTGCCAAAACCATGAGCATCATCTACCAATAATCTAAAATTGTATTTACTCTTTAAATCAACTATTTCTTTTAATTTACCTTGATCTCCAGCCATACCAAAAACACCTTCAGTAATTACTAAAATACCGCCAGTTTTTTGTTTTTCAATTAAGGCTGTTGCACGATCCATTTGTTTTTCAAAATCTTCTAAATCGTTATGCTTGAAAACATATCTATGACCAGTATGTAAACGTAAACCATCAATAATACAAGCATGGCTTTCAGCATCGTACACAATTACATCATGTCTTCCACAAATAGCATCAATAGTACTCATGATACCTTGGTAACCAAAGTTCAATAAAATAGCATCTTCTTTACTTTCAAATGCAGCTAATTCTGCTTCTAATTGTTCATGATGTATGCTATTGCCACTCATCATTCTTGCACCCATTGGGTACGCTAAACCCCATTGTTCAGTTGCATCTGCATCTACTTTTCTAATTTCAGGATGATTGGCTAAACCTAAATAATTGTTCAAACTCCACACAATTACATCTTTGCCTCTAAATTGCATTCTGCTGCTAATTGGACCTTCCAATTTAGGAAATGCAAAGTAGCCATGAGCTCTTTCTCTGTGCTGACCTAAAGGACCATAATTTTTAACAAGTCTCTCAAAAATGTCTGCCATATCTTCTATATTTTAAAAGGTTAAGGTTAAAAAGATTGAGTAATAAAGCAAATTGAAAATAGAATTGCTTCAATGCTTGATTTAATTTTCTGTTACTCAATGTTTTCTACCCAAATAAAAGTTTGCAAAAATAACCATTTGATAACAACCTACCAATGCAATTATTGAGCTGTGGAAAATGTACATTTGAGGCTTAATAATAGAACTAATGAAGAAATTAATGTTATGTCTTTTTTTGGGTAGTTCATTTGTAGTAATTGCACAAAATAAAACTGCTGTAAAACCTACAAATGCTGCAAACAAACCTAAACTTGTTGTAGGAATTGTAATAGATCAAATGCGATGGGACTATCTATTTCGATTCAAAAATATTTTTAAAGCCAATGGCGGCTTTAATCGTTTAATGAACGAAGGTTTTAATTGTAACAATACTTTTATTCCTTACACACCAACAGTTACAGCTGCTGGTCATACTTGTGTTTATACAGGCAGTGTTCCTGGTATTCATGGAATTACAGGTAATGCCTGGTACGATAAAGATTTAGGCAGAAATGTTTATTGTAGCGAAGATAAATCTGTTGTAGGTGTGGGAGGAAAAGATGAAGTAATAGGACAAATGAGTCCTAAAAATATGCTTACCACAACCATCACAGATGAATTAAGAATGAGTAGCAACTTTGCCAGTAAAGTAATTGGCATTGCATTAAAAGATAGAGGTTCAATTTTACCTGCAGGTCATAGTGCCAATGCTGCATATTGGTATGATGGAAAAAGTGGCAATTTTATTACTAGTACTTATTACATGAAGAGTTTACCAACTTGGGTAAACAATTTTAATGATAGAAAATTAGTAGATAGTTTGTATAAATTAAATTGGTCTACTTCTTTATCAAAAGAACAATATTTAGCTCTTGCTACAGACGATCAAAAAGATTATGAAGCCAAACCATTTGGGAAAGAGCAATTGGGTTTTCCATACGATTTTAGTAAGTTTATAGGAAAAGATTTTAGTAAAATTTCTACTACTCCGTATGGTAATACTTTAACCACAGAAATGGCTAAAGCTGCTTTACTAGCAGAAAAGTTAGGCAAAAGAAATGAAACCGATTTTCTGGCAATTAGTTATTCTAGCCCAGATTATATTGGCCATTCTTTCGGTCCAAATTCTTGGGAAATAGTTGATAATTATGCTCGTTTAGATGTTGAATTAGGTAATTTTTTCGATTTTTTAGACAAAGAAGTAGGCAAGGGGCAATACACCATTTTTTTAACAGCCGATCATGCAGTTGCTCATGTTGCAGGTTTTATGAAAGAAAATAAATTACCGGCAGGAACAATAGATGAAGAAGCAGGCGTAAAAAATGTAAATAAAAAATTGAAAGAAGTATTTGGAGCCGATTCTCTTATTTTAAGTAATTACAATTATCAACTTACACTCAATAAACCATCAATCAAAAGAAACGAAATTGATAGAGAAAAATTAGTAGAATGGATCATTGAGCATTTCTCAAAAGTGGAGGGTATTGCTAGAGTGTTTGAAGTAGATGAATTGATGGAAACTCCACTCAATCATACTATAAAAGAAAGAATAGCCAATGGTTATTATCCTTCTAGAAGTGGTGATATTCAATTGATATTTAAACCAGGTTATATGGATGGAAAAAACACAGGTACAACACATGGACTGTGGAATCCTTACGATAGCCATATTCCTTTATTATGGTATGGTTGGGGTGTTAAAAAAGGTAGTTCTCACAAAGAAGTTTACATGACAGATATTGCTCCAACACTTGCAGCTTTGCTTAAAATTCAAATGCCCAATGGCTGTGTAGGAAAAGTAATTGACGAAGTACTGAAATAGTTGAATTTGAACATTTTTTTTGAGCCACAGGAATGTGGCTTTTTTAGTTGCTAGATTTTAAGTTTAATTTCTGAATAAATTTTATTAATCTTCATAATAAACTAGTAATCAGTTATTAATAATTAAATTAAAGAATGTTCAAAAATCAAATTTTAACAAACTAATTCCTTGAAATAAAAATTCAATTTTCCTCACTAATTATTCACAAATCCATGTTATCATTTCATTTAACGCTGCAAAACAACTATGTTCGCAGGTACTAAAAAGGGGTAGTTAGTATGAGACTAAAATCATTAGAAATCAAGGGGTTCAAAAGTTTTGCTGATAAAACTGTAGTAAGTTTTGATGAGGGCATTACGGGTATTATTGGCCCAAATGGTTGTGGAAAAAGTAATATTATTGATAGTATTCGCTGGGTTATTGGCGAACAAAAAATTTCGGCATTAAGAAGTGAAAACTTAGAAGCATTGGTTTTCAATGGTTCAAGAACAAGAAGTGCAAGTGGATTGGCCGAAGTAAGTTTAACTTTTGAAAATACCAAAAACCTTTTACCAACCGAATTTAGCACTGTTACAGTTACCCGTCGTTTTTATAAAAATGGGGAGAGTGAATATCGTTTAAACGATGTTCAATGCAGATTAAAAGATATTCATAATTTGTTTTTGGATACTGGTGTTAGCACTGATAGTTATGCCATCATAGAATTAGGAATGGTAGATGATATTATCAAAGACAAAGAAAACAGCCGTCGCCGAATGTTAGAACAGGCAGCTGGCATTACCATTTACAAAACCCGTAAGAAAGAAGCTAAAAATAAATTAGATGCAACTGAGCAAGATTTGGCTCGTATAGAAGATTTATTGTTCGAAATTAATAATCAACTTAAAACATTAGAAAATCAGGCAAAGAAAGCCGAGAAGTATTTTGAAATTAAGAAAGAATACAAAGAAGTCGCTGTTGAATTAGCAAAAGCATCTTTAGAAGGGTTTAACCATACGTACAAAGAACTAAATGAACAGCAAGAAATTGAAACCAATAAACGCATTCAGTTAGAAGCCGAAATTGCTACTGAGGAAGCTGCATTAGAGCAAGAGAAAGTTGGTTTCATTGAAAAAGAAAGAGCCTTGCAAAGTATGCAGCATGAGTTTAACGATTTGCTGCAAAACTTGCGTACTAAAGAAAACGACAAAAATCTTGCAACGCAAAAACTACACTATTTAAAAGAGAAAGAAAACAACTTAAGAGAGTTTTTAAATAGGGCAGAAGGGCAAGTTAAAACCATTGGCGATAGTATTGAATACACTCAATTACAAGTGAGTGATGAAGAAAGTAAATTAATTGAACTGGCCGATAATGTAGCTGCTTCAAAAATGGATGTTGAAGCAAAACGTAGCTTATATGATGAACGTAGAGCAGCAGTGGATGCATTGCGTAATCAATTTCAACAAATACAACGCAGCCAATTTGATGCTGAGAAAAAAGTGGCTGTTGCCGATACTTCTATTCAAAATTTACAAAGAGCAGCAGCACAATTAACAGAGGAAAAACAAAATAGAGAATTTCAATTACAACAGTTAGAAGTTGAGTTGAAAGAAAAAGAAGAATCTTTAGAAAACAAACGAATCGACTTACAGCAACTACAAGAACAACACGAAAAAACCAAAGAACAAATTTTTGAAACACAAGGTCAACTTGAAGGTTTAAGAAATGAACTAGCAGAAGAAAATAGAAAATTAGATAGTAAGAAGAATGAATATGATTTGTTGAAGAGTTTGGTAGACTCGATGGAAGGTTATCCTGAAAGCATTAAATTTTTGCACAACAATGCTGGCTGGAACTCAACGTCACCTATACTTTCAGACATTATTTATGTAAAAGAAGAATTCAGAGCTGCTGTTGAAAATGTGTTAGAGCCTTACTTGAACTACTATGTTGTAAATAATTTACAAGAAGGTTTACAAGCAGTTCATTTATTAGATGATAATAAAAAAGGGAAGGCTAATTTCTTTTTAATGGACAAAGTTTCTGGCGAAAACAAAAACTATCCACAGCCTGCCAATACCATCAAAGCATTAGATGTTATTGAGGTTGATGATCAATATTTAAAACTGGCAGAACACTTATTGGGCAATGTTTTTATTGCCGAAAATGAAGATGCCATTGATGCAACTACTGGAGCAATTATTTTAGAAAAAACTGGTAAATACGTTAAAGGAAAATACACTTTAACCGGTGGAAGTGTTGGTTTATTTGAAGGAAAGAAAATTGGTCGTGCAAAGAATTTAGAAAAATTGCAGGACGAAATTATTTTGCAACAAGCGGTAGTAAATTCATTAAAGTCTGAAATTCAAATTAGACACAATGCAGTGATTGGCTTTAATGAGCAGTTAAAAGAAAATGCCATTAAACAAACTGAGAACGAAATTAATCAACTCACCAATCAATGTTTTGCTGCAAAAAATAAAATTGAAAATTTACAAGCTGCACAGCAAAATGCACAGCAACGTTTAGAAGATTTAGAAACTCGTTTGCAAGATGAACATGATTCCATTTCAACTACTAGAGAAGAGTTCACTAGTTTAAATGAAAGCCTGCACCAAACAGGAGAGGAGTTGAAAATGTTGGAACAGGATTATCAACTCTCTGAACAAGATTACAATGCTGCAACGTACATTTTTAATGAAAATAATTTAAATCTTACCAAGCAGCAAAGCAAAATTGCTACCGTTAAGCAGGAGTTAGAGTTTAAGCAAAATCAGTTGAACGATTTACATGCACAAATTCAAAATAATTCATCTCAATTAACTGAGGCGTCTGAAGCAATTGTTGAGGGAGAAACGGCGTTGGTACAAAGTGAAGAATTGTTGTTGCAATTGTTGCAAACCAAGGAAGTGGAAGAGAAGAAGTTGAACGAAGCCGATCAAACATATTATAACCTTCGTAATGCATTGCAAGAAAAGGAAAGTGAGTTAAGGCATAAAACAAAAACCAAAGAAAATGTTGAGCATTTACTGAGTGCCATAAAAGACAAGTTGAACGATTTGAAGTTGAATTTATCTGGCATGAAAGAACGTATGCAGGTTGAGTTTAAAGTTGATTTGAACGAAATTTTAGATCAATATAGAACTACAGAAACTTCTTTAGAAGAACTACAAGCTACTAGCGATAGAATGCGTAAGCGTTTAGATAATATGGGCGAAGTAAACCCTACAGCCATTGAAGCTTATACTGAAATGAAAAAAAGGTATGAGTTTATTATGGAGCAAAAAAACGATTTGGTAGATGCCAAAGAAAGTTTGTTGCAAACCATTCAAGAGGTGGAAGCTACTGCCAATCAACAATTCTTAGAAACATTCAATAAGGTACGAGAAAACTTCCAAAAAGTATTTAAAGCTTTATTTACTGAAGAAGATACGGCTGATATGGTTTTAGTTGATCCTGAAAACTTAGCTGAAACAGGAATTGATATTGTGGCAAAACCAAAAGGCAAACGTCCTTCTTCTATAACTCAGTTAAGTGGAGGAGAGAAAACTTTAACTGCAACAGCATTGTTATTTGCCATCTATTTAATTAAGCCAGCACCATTCTGTATTTTAGATGAGGTAGATGCACCTTTAGATGATGCAAATGTGGGCAAGTTCACACAAATGATTAAAAAGTTTAGCGATAACTCACAGTTTATTATTGTAACACACAATAAACAAACCATGAGTGCCGTAGATGTAATTTATGGAGTAACCATGCAAGAACCAGGTGTAAGTAAATTGGTTCCAGTAGATTTTAGAAGTTTGAATTAACTATAGAATGTTTAAGTAGCAATACATTTAAACATTACGGATTAGTAAGCACTAAAAAGGATTGAAGGACACTATTTCATTAAGTGTGTAAGTTTTAAAAGTAATAGGGTTTAGCTGTGTTTAAAGTTGAACCCTATTTTCAAATATAGTTAAGAACTGGTTAAGAATGAGTCCCCAGTTATGAATGGGCATTGTCCATTTTT
>CALRVE020000026.1:0-51526 GCA_943371535.1 Asaia bogorensis
TAAAAAAATAAGGATACAATACTCCAAAATTGTTAAGGCGGCAAAGGTAAGGGTACAATTTCAATTGAAAAAAGGAAAGTTTAAGGCATAAAATAGATTGATTTGCAACCAGTTAGATTATTTTTCAATCTCCATGAATACATTTGTAGTCTTATTCTTGCTGAGAATACGAAAAATGAGTATTAATCAGAAAAACAAGTTAGGAACTAAAATACTTTCTCCTCTTCACTAAATGAATCTAAAAAAATCATCTTTCTGCTTTAACTAATTGATTTCAATAGAAGAAAGAACTCTTGGCAACGATTGCATAAAATATTCATTCGCTCATTTCAAAAAATAATAATTATGTGTTTGAAATAGTACACTCTTCAAAGTACTTTAATAACTAACCGATTGTAATTTAAAAATTGTTATGATGAAAAAATGTTTACTGATTATTCTTGTTGTATTTGGATTAAATTCTTTTGTGCAAGCCCAGTACGATTTAACTGTTGCACAAGATGGCACTGGCAATCATAGTACTGTACAAGCTGCTATTACAGCTGCACCAACAGGCAGAACAACACCCTATAAAATTTTAATTAAAAAAGGAAAGTATAGGGAGAAAATCTCCATCCCTTCTAACAAACCATTTATTTATTTAATTGGAGAAGATGTAGGCACAGTAACTTTAAGTTGGGATGATTTTAGTGGAAAACCCATGCCTGGTGGTGGAACTTTTGGCACAAGCAATAGTGCTACTGTTACTATTAATGCTCCAGATTGTGCTGCGTTGAATATTACTTTTGAAAACACCACTGGCGATGCTCCTCAAGCATTAGCCATTAATGTAAATGCTACTAGATGTGCTTTTAAAAATTGTAGATTTCTTGGCGGACAAGATACTGTTTTAACCAATGGAGGTGGTAACTTACAATACTTTAAAAACTGTTACATAGATGGTGTGGTAGATTTTATTTTTGGTGCTGCAGTAGCTGTATTTGACTCTTGCATTGTATATCCTAAAACAAGATTAGATAATTTAAGTGGCAGCTATATAACCGCAGCTAATACGCCTGCTGGTCAGAATTATGGTTATGTATTTAGAGATTGTGTAATGCCCAATAATAGAGGAACAACTACTTACGTATTAGGTCGTCCATGGCAAAATGATGGAACAAGTAACCCTCCATCAAATACAAAAACAGTTTTCATTAATACTACCATGAGTGCTGTAGTAAAACCACAGGGTTGGGATGTTTGGAACAGCAATACCAATACCAGCATTATTTACTATGGTGAATATAGAAGTAGAAAGTTTGATAGTGGTTTAGTAGATGTTAGCCAACGTGTACCTTGGTCTTTTCAACTTACTGCAACAGAAGCAGCCACTTATACACTAACCAATATTTTTGGTTCATGGAATCCATGTGCAGCATTTGCTGATAATTGTAGCTTTACGCCTACCCCATTAGTCACCTCTAATTTCAGAGGTGTAAAAGGAGTAACCAATTCTACTTTTACTTGGAATATTAGTTGGCCTATGGCTGGTGTTAAATATGAAATTTTTAGAAGCACCGATAGACAAGTTTTTAGTAAAGTAGCCGAGCAAACTTCACCTAATAATGTAGATGTAAATTACAACTATCAAGAAGCTATTCCACCGCCGGGCCTTACTTATTTTTACTATGTTTGGTCAAGCAAAACAGGCTCTACAAGTCATAGTTCAGATACCATTGCTATTTCAAGTACACCTACCATTAATGTAACTGGTACAATGGGTAGTTTCTTACAAGGCTTGGGCACTCCATCGGCAGTACAAACCTATACTTTATCGGGTGTAAACTTATTAAACAGTGTTAGTATTACTGCACCAGCTGGCTATGAAATATCTAGCAATAATGGTACTAGTTGGAATAATAGCTCTACCCCAATTGTAATAAACCAAGATGCAAACGGAAATATTGCAAATAGAGTAATAAGCGTACGTTTAAATTCAACAACTGCTGGAGCATACAATGGCAATATTGTACATACAAGTTCAGGGGCTGTTACTGTAAATTTTGCTTTAACGGGAACAGTACAAACCAATCCGCTAGCAATATCTGAAACATTAATTCATTGGCCATTGGTTGCTACTAATATAGATGACGCAAGTGTACGATCAACTGGTGTAGTTGCAACAGTACCAACATTTAATAAATTATTTGTATCGAATGGCACAACAGTAACTGTTGTGCCTGCTTATTCAACAACCCATGGTCAAGCTTTTGGTGCATCTAGCAATGGAGATGGCTCATGGGGTACAGCTTCTCCTGTATTTGGTCCTGGTGGAAATTTAAACAGAACCTTTTATGAAGAGTTTAAAATACAAGCTAGCAATAGCTCAACTGTACGTGTTGATTCATTTATAGTTACCAGTTCATTTTACAATACAAGTAGTAATACAAGATTAGCTGTAGTCTATTCAAAATCGGCTTTTGTTACTGATTCAGCCAATATTACTGGAGGTATAGGAGCTGATGGTTTATCGATGGTATTTTCTCCCAATGGTACATTTACCAATGCCGTTGCTTTAACCAATCAAACTGCTGCAACAACAACCAATTTTCGCTTTGCACTAAACGGAGCAACAGGTGTTTCTTTGGCTCCTAACGAAACCCTCACAGTTCGTTTATATTTTAGTTGTGGTAGTACTAGTACAGGAAGATATGCCAAAGTAAAAGATGCCATTTTTAAAGGGCTTGCAAATAATAGTTTACCTGCAACAATTACCAACTTTACAGCTAGCACAGAAAGAAATTTGGTTCAATTAAAGTGGAATACCATCAATGAAATTAATGTTGCTGAATTTGCTATTGAAAGAAGTGATGATGGCAGAAACTTTAAAACAATTGGAACAGAAAAAGCCAAAAATATTTCTAGCCAACAAAACTATTGGTTTAATGATATTGAACCATTGAATGGTGTTGCATATTACAAATTGAAAATAATTGATAAAGATGGCAAGTTCAATTACAGCAAAACCATTATTGTAAATACCAATATTAAAAGCAATGTTAGTATTTATCCTAATCCAGCAAAATCAGTTATTACAATTACCTATCCAAAAGTAAGTAGTAATTCCACAATGATTATTTCAACTGTTGAAGGAAAGAAAGTTTTAGTACAAACATTAATGGCTAATTCTACTCAAAGCAATATCAATATTGCCTCTCTCACAAATGGCAATTACTTAGTAACTATTGCTAGTGGCAACGAAATAATAACACAAAAATTCACCAAACAATAATAACCTTCTTTAAAATGTTTTCACAGCCGATGCATTTTGTATCGGCTGTTTTTTTGTAAAGATTTTCTGCTGATGTAATTTCTACCAACTTATAAAATCTTCTACCTAAATTACCACACTAAATAATGATTATGTATAGAAATTTTCTACCCAAAACATATGTATTAGCTTGTATATTTTTCTCTCAACTACTGTATATCCAAATTGTAAAGAGCCAACCAAATTTTATTCAAGACAGTTTAGAGAATTATATTAAACAAGGGATGAAAGATTGGCAAATTCCAGGATTAAGCATTGTAATTGTAAAAGACGGAAAAATTGTTACCATGAAAGGATATGGTGTAAAAGATATCAATGGAACTGATAGTGTAGATTCCAATACTTTATTTATGATTGCCAGCAACACCAAATTGTTTACAGGTACAGCATTGGCTCAATTAGAGTACAGAAAAAAATTATCGCTAGACGATAAGATTTCAAAATACTTTGCCAACTTTTCGTTGTACGAAAAAAATAGCACCGAAATGGTTACTATTAAAGACATGCTCACCCACAGAATTGGCACCAAAACATTTCAAGGAGATTTTACTTTCTTTAATGGTAATGCCAGCAGAAATAGTATTATTTATAAAATGCGTTATTTAAAACCAACAGGCATTTTTAGACAAGATTATGGTTATTGCAATAGTTGTTATTTAACAGCAGGAGAAGTAATTCCTGAAGTTACTGGTCAGCCTTGGGAAGTATATATTTACGATAGCATTATTATGCCTCTTGGAATGACGCAAACCCTTACACTAAGTAAAGGCATCACACAAATTAAAAATGCTGCAAAGCCTTATACAACAACTTTTACAGGAAATCTAACACAAGTTCCTTACGATACTTGGGATAACCTTGCTCCTGCTGCAAGCATAGTAAGTAATGTAAACGATTTAAGTCATTGGTTAATGATGCAATTGAACAATGGCAAATACAATAATCAACAAATCATTCCAACAGCAGCTATTCTAAAAACAAGAGATATTGCTATTGCAGTTAGTAGTAGAAAATCAAGTATTTATCCTATCAATTTTCGTGGTTATGGTTTAGGTGTTTTTGCTGCCGATTACAATGGCAAACAAATGTATTGGCATACAGGTGGTGCAAGTGGAATGGTAAGCAATGTATGTTTTGTACCAGAAGAAAAATTAGGTATTGCCATTTTAACCAATAACGACAATCAAAACTTTTTTGAGGCTTTACGCTATCAAATTTTAGATGCCTATTTAGGTGTACCTTTTATAAATAGAAGTAAACAACAGTTGAGTAATTTTTTACAAGCCGAACAACAAACTATTACTCAAATAAACGCTTTGAAACAAAGAATCAAAAACAATCAACCCAGTTTAATTTTAGAAAATTATGTTGGAACTTACACCAATGAATTGTATGGCAAACTAATCATTGAACAAAAAGAAAACCATTTAACCATCAATTTTAAAGGGCATGATAACTTAACTGCTACAGTAAAATATTTAGACAATGATGAATGGGTTATTGAATATAGCAATCCACTGTTTGGTATCTTCCCTTTAAAGTTTGATATTGACAATAAGAAAGTAACAGGCGTAAACATTAAAGTAAACGACTATGTAGAAATGGATGCTTACAAGTTTATAAAGCAATAAACAAATAAAGCATTTTCACATAATGCAACAACAGTAAAGGTTTTAAAGAAAAGAGGAATTTAGTTTAATAGCCTGCAACACTATCATCTCCTCTTCTATCTGCAGCAGCTATAATTTTTCGTTTGCGTTTTATTTGAATTACTTCGGTTCTTCCAATTGCCGAACGTTCTTTCATGGTATAACCCATTGCTTCTAGTTGATTGCATACTTCTTTAGAAAAATCTTTTTCTACATACACTGCATCGGGTAAATGCTGATGATGAAATTTAGGAGCATTAATAGCTGCCGATGGGTTCATGCCAAAGTCAATCATATTAACCAAGGTTTGAAAAACTGAAGTTGGAATAGTTGTTCCACCAGGTGTACCAACCACAATTGCAGGATTACCATTTTTAGTTACTACCACAGGACACATACTACTGAGCATTCTTTTTTTAGGTACAATGGCATTTGCATCGCCTCCAACAGCTCCATACATATTAGCAAAACCTGGTTTAATACTAAAATCATCCATTTCATTATTCAATAAAAAGCCTGCACCACCCACCACTGTTTTGCTACCATATCCACCATTTAATGTAGTGGTTACACTCACCATATTGCCCCATTTATCGTACACACTTAAATGCGTAGTTTGCTCAGTTTCTTGAATCATTCCACCTTTGATATCTACACTTTTCGAAGCCTTCCCTTGAGTAAAATCTTTCATGCGATTGGTTAAATATGTATCGCTTTGTAAAGTTTGTAAAGGTACTTTCCAAAAATCTGGATCACCCAAATGTTCGGCTCTATCGGCATAAGCCCTTCTCTCTGCTTCCACCATTAACTGTACAGTTGCAGGAGATTGAAAACCCATTTTATGAATTGAAAATGGAGCAACCATTTTCATCATTTGCAACAATAAAATACCACCACTACTTGGTGGAGGAAATCCAATTATTTCATACCCTCTATAACTAAAACTTATAGGTATTCTTTCTTTGGCTGTATAGGTTTTTAAATCGTCTAAACCAATAATTCCATTCCCTCTTTTCATTTCAGCTACAATTAAATTGGCAGTGGTTCCTTCATAAAAACCTTTGGTACCATTGGCTTGAATTCTTTTTAAAGTATTGGCTAAATCTGTTTGAATTAATGTATCGCCTTGGTTCCAATTGGTTGATTTTATAAATACTGGTTGTTGAGTATTGTATTTTTCAAATGCATTTTTATTGGCATTTAAACTAGCTGCTTCTCTATCGGTAATTACAAAACCAAATTCGGCTAAATCAATTGCAGGCTGTAATAATGCTTCCATGCTTAACAATGCATGAGGCAAAGTAGCAAATAAACCTGCAACTGTTCCAGGTACACCTGCTGCTAAATGACCATTTTGAGAAAGTATTGTTTGTGCAGTTCCGTCATCACCAATGTACATATTTTTAGTAGCCAACAAAGGAGCAGTTTCTCTATAATCTAAGCCAACCATTGCCCCATTATTTTTTCGGCCAACTAAAAAACCGCCACCACCAATATTTCCTGCACCAGGATAAACTACTGCCAAAGCCCATTGTGTAGCAATGGCTGCATCAAAAGCATTGCCCCCATTCTTCATAATATATGCACCTACCAAACTTGCTAATGGATGTGCTGAAACTACAGCACCATTTTTATACGTCTTACTTTTTACTTGCTCATAATGATAAGGATTCACTGGTTTATCTGCACCCAACCAATTACATTTTTGTTGAGCGAATACATTGAAAAAAGAAGAAAAACCAATGAATAAAACAATCATTTTTTTCATAACTGATTGGGCTTTTGGTAGAATGAAAAACAAATATGCTAAAGTTCAATCACAATCAAGAATAGAAAAGCATTTTAGGCTAAACAATGCCACTAAGTACACTAAACAAAGATTAATTTCAGTACTTTCACTTTACCAAACACTATCTTGTATACAATTAATAGAAATAATTCAATTGTGTATTGAATAGAACTACTTATAAACAAATAATATGAGAAAACGTACTACACAACTTTATACTATTTTTTTTGCATTACTGCTAAGCTTTGTTGGAACGAAAACATTGGCTCAAATGGGTTTTGTAAAAGGAACAGTTAGCAATTATAAAGAAACATTAGATGGTGTATCGATAATTGTAGAAGGTAAAGGCAAAGCAACACATACCAATACAACGGGCAATTATACATTACAACTAAAGCCTGGTACATACAATTTAATTGTTACTTATGTTGGTCATCAACGAAAAAATATTCAAATTACAATAGCCAACAAACAAGTATTAACAGTAGATATTGAATTAATTAAAATAGAAGAGCTACAAAAAGTTACTGTTGTTGGTACAAGAAGTAAAATTATTCGTTCAAACACACAAACAGTAGCTCCTATAGATATTATTTCTTCTAAAGAGTTGTTACTTACTGGTCAGGTAGAGCCCACACAAATGATTAATTTCATTGCTCCATCATTTAACTCATCAAGACAAACCATTGCCGATGGAACAGACCATATTGATCCTGCAACATTACGTGGTTTAGGTCCCGATCAAGTATTGGTTTTAGTAAATGGAAAAAGAAGACATACTACTGCTTTGGTAAATGTAAATGGTACCATTGGCAGAGGATCGGTTGGAACAGATTTGAATGCTATACCAACATCGGCTATTGAAAAAATTGAAATTTTAAGAGATGGTGCAGCTTCACAATATGGCTCAGATGCAATTGGTGGTGTAATCAATGTGGTGTTAAAAAAAGATGTGAAAAGAACCAACCTGAATGTACACTTGGGTCAACATTATGCAGGCGATGGTTTAATGAAATCTATCAATGCCAATCATGCTATAAAATTGGGTAAAAAAGGGTTCTTAGATGTATTTGCCGATGTACGTTTAAGAGAAGGCACTAACCGTGTAGGTGAATACACAGGTACTGTTTATACCAACAATGTGGCATTAGATAATCAATTAATTATTGAACGTGGTTTTAGCAGAAAAAACAATTTATTATTGGGCAACTCTAAAGCCGATAATATAGCTTTAGGTGTAAATATTGGTTTCCCCATAACCAATACTATCAACTTTACAGGTAATATTTTAACCAACTCTAGAAAAGGCGAAGCTGCTGGATTTTATCGTTATCCCAAGCAAACCAGTCAGGTGATTTTGGAATTATATCCCGATGGATTTTTACCACGTATTTTATCGAATATTCAAGACAGAAGTTTTGCAGTAGCTATTGATGGTACCACCAATGGTTGGAAATGGGATATTGGCAACACTTATGGTTTCAATGCATTAAACTACCATGTAAACAACTCAAATAATGCTTCACAATTTGCACTAGGTAAAAATGCACCAACAGCATTTTATGCTGGTAAATTATTTTTTGGTCAGAATACGTTCAACCTAAATGCTTATAAAGATTTTGCAAAAGAAGTACAACTAAAATCATTCAATGTGGCTTGGGGTGCCGAGTTAAGAATGGAAAAATACAAGATTGATGCAGGTGAAGAAGCCAGTTACAGAAACTATGATCCATCATCGGGTAAAGCAGGTGGATCTCAAGTTTTTCCAGGCTTTCAGCCCAGCAACGCTGTAGATGAAGGTAGAACTACCACTGCTGCTTATGTAGATGTTGAGAGTGATGTAAACAATCATTTCATGTTTAATGCTGCAGCTCGTTACGAACATTATAGCGATTTTGGAGGCAATTTTGCAGGCAAATTATCTGCCCGTTATAAAATCAATCCTGCATTAACTTTTAGAGGCACTATTAGCAATGGTTTTAGAGCACCATCTTTACACCAAAGATTGTTTAGCAATGTTTCTACATTATTTCAAACCATCAACAATCAATTAGTAGCCACACAAAATTTAACTGCTAGAAACGAAACTGCTTTAGCCAATGCATTTGGCATACCCAAATTGGGGGCTGAAAAATCGGTACAAATGAGTATTGGCATTACTTCTACTCCATTTAAAAGCAATCCATTTAGCATTACTGTAGATGCATATCAAATAAATATCAAAGATAGAATTGTATTAACTGGAACATTCACCAAAGCATCGAGCCCAGTAATCAATAATTTGCTCACTGCTTTTCCTGACGTAAATTCAGTGTCATTTTTTACCAATGCCATTGCCACTAAAACTCAAGGTTTAGATATTGTTGCAAGTACAGGTGCCATGAAAACAGGCAAAGGAATTCTAGAACTAACATTGGCTCTTAATTTTAATAGAACAGAAGTAAATGATATCAAAGTTTCATCTGTACTAGCTGCCGACCCAAACCTAGCCAACGGCACATTGTTCAATCGATTAGAAAGAGGCCGATTTGAATGGGCTCAACCAAGAAATAAAGCAATTCTTGGAGCCAATTATAGAATTGCCAAATGGACATTAATGGGCAGAGTAACACATTTTGGAACCATCAAAACATTTGATGCCACCAACCCATTATTAGATGAAGATTTTTCACCCAAACTAGTTACCGATTTATCTATTGGTTATCGCCCAATTTATTGGATGAATGTAACTTTTGGAGCCAATAATATTGGCAATGTATATCCAGACCAAGTCAACAATTTTGCCAACACAAGTGATAATCGTTTAATATACAGCCGTGCAGCTACACAGTTTGGATTTAATGGAGGCTATTGGTACACCAATATTGCATTTGATTTAACCAATGTTAAAAAAATAGCTAAACCAAAACCCTCACCTCCTGCTCCTGTTGTTATACAACCTCAACAACCTGCACCACCAACAGATAGTGATGGCGATGGTGTACCAGATAAAATAGATGCTTGCCCAACACAAAAAGGACTAGCCAATTTATATGGCTGCCCCGATAGAGATGCAGATGGCATTGCAGATAAGGAAGATGAATGTCCATCGGTGGCTGGTATCAAAAAAATGAATGGCTGCCCCGATACAGATGGTGATGGCATTGAAGATGCAAAAGATAAATGCCCCCAACAATTGGGTAGTATTAAATACCAAGGATGCCCAACACCCGATACAGATAATGATGGCTTGAATGATGATTACGACAAATGCCCAACCGTTGCAGGATTAATTGCCAATGATGGTTGCCCAGAAAGTAAAAAAGTAATGGTAGAAAAGAAAGTGAATGAAACTGCTAACAACATTTTATTTATAACAGGCAGTGCAGTACTTACAACATCTTCTTATACCTCTTTAAACGCCATAGCTACCGACTTGAAAGAAGATGATACTATAGAATTGATTATTGAAGGACATACTGATAATATTGGTACAGCAAAAACCAATCAAACATTATCAGAGGCAAGAGCCAATACAGTAAAAAAATATTTATTGCAACAAGGCGTAGCAGCCAAAAAAATTACTACCATAGGCTTTGGAGCAACCCAACCCATTGCTACCAATGATACCCCTGAAGGAAGAGCCCAAAACAGAAGAGTAATTTTAAAATTGCAATAGCTTTGAGTGAAAATTTATTTAAAAATGACTATACAATTTTAAATACTAAACTTTATTACATTTGAGAGAGTTTGATTCACTTCACAAAATGATTATTTTATATAATGATAATAATTGGCTTGTATAAAAAGGAAGTGAATGACACAAACTATTTAATGCAACTTAAAATGAATTTGGATTTCGATATTAAACTTGCAAATGGCTATTCAAGTAATTCTCAAATAGCTAGAATTTTAACAGAAGACTGGGTAAAACAGAATTCATATTGTCCAAATTGTGGGAGTTTACCCTTAACCGAATTTGCCAACAATAAACCAGTTGCAGATTTTTATTGCACTAGTTGTAAAGAAGAATTTGAATTGAAAAGTAAAAATGGAGTATTGACAAATACAATTACAGACGGAGCATATTCTACAATGATAGAAAGAATCACTTCAAATCAAAATCCAAATTTTTTCTTTTTAACTTACACAAAAAATTGGTCTGTAAACAATTTTCTAATAATTCCTAAACAGTTTTTTACACCTGAAATTATCATAAAAAGAAAGCCATTATCAGAAACTGCTAAAAGAGCAGGTTGGATTGGGTGCAACATTGATATTTCGAAAGTCACGAACGCTGGGAAAGTATTTATAGTAAAAAATTCTAAAACTTTAGATAGAGATATTGTTAAGAACTCATTTAGTAAGACTCTTTTTTTAAGAGGTAAAAGTAAAGATTCAAAAGGTTGGATTTTAGATGTGATGAAATGTATAGACTCCATTCAGAAAGAAATATTTTCATTAGATGATGTCTATAAATTTGAATTGAAATTAAAATCAAAGTATCCAAATAATAATTTTATAAAAGATAAAATTAGACAACAATTACAGTTATTAAGAGATAAAGGAATTATTGAGTTTAAAGGAAGGGGTAATTATAAAAAAGTTACAAATGAATAAATATATATTTTTAACAAAAGAAGGGTTTACACAAGCCCCAAATCTTGCAGTAGAAGTAGAAAACATGCAAGTTATTGGGATAGTAGATGAAGTAGACAACGAAGATGAAGCACTAAAAAAATTACTTATAGAGAATAGTTGGATTTGGGAATCTGGCTTTAATGTTGCTGAATTTATTAGTTATAAAATTGTTTAAGTTAAATCTAAGTACCTACCTTCTATTTTAGAATTTTTTAATGCATGAGCATTTTCCTTACCATAAGCAACAAAAACACTAGGTGCACCTGGTGTTCCTCCTTGAATTCCAGAAACATGATAAAATCTAATTCTTCCTTTAACAAACAATAATCCGTCTGCACTATTCCAAACGTTTTCAAAAAAACATTTTGTTTCAGTTCTTGCGAAAATTAAAGCAATCCCGTTTCTATGCTTTTGAAGTTTAGCTAACCATAAGTGTAAGTCTTTACCATATGGTGGATTACAATATACTCTTCCAAACCAAGGCTTAGTTAATCCATTGTCTTCAATAGTATAATTCGTTTTAGCATGAAGAAAGGGAGCATTAATTGGACTACATGGGTCTAAATCAAACTCCCCAAGTTTCTTTACTAAATCTGGTGGTGTTAACCATTCTACTTTTGTTAGCTCTGAACGCTCAAAAGAAGTATTCATTTCTTGATATTTTGATCTAATGTGGGATCAATTTTTATATAATCAAAAAATATTTTGATCTTTCTTTTTCAACATTATCGAATTTTGAACTACTCGTTTCCGTATTAATTAATCTATTCGAAGTAATAATTTGACAAGTGCAAAGAATTGGAATTAAAATTCTCTTTATGTGTTTGATTAAAACAAACGCTATAAATGATAGAAATCTTTGTTGGTTAAATGTAAAATGAACAACTATGCAATTATTTAGATAGAGGTGCATTGTATTTTCTGTTACCAAAACTTCAACAGCTTTAGAAACTAAAATTTAATTTTTGTTAGTTGAGCAAAACGATACTTTTTCCCCCTTTACCATACATCACTTAAACTGATTTCTATACTGCAATGGTGAATGCTGAGTTAACTGTTTAAAATATCTATTGAAATTAGATAAATTATTGAACCCACTTTCAAAACAAATATCGGCAACGGGTTTGTCGGTTTCTGTTAATAATTTACAAGCATGATTAATACGTAATTCTAATAAAAATGAAGAAAATGAATGTTTGGTATTGCTCTTAAAATATCTACAAAAAGCATTGGTACTCATATTGGCTACAGAAGCAATTTCGTTGAGTTTGATGGTTTCGGTAAAGTTGTTAAACAAAAATTGCAGCACTGCATTCATGCGTTCTGTTTCTTTACTGGTTTGGCTAGTGCTTACTAAACCTGTATTTAATTGCACCAACTCTTTTGATGTTGCCAATGTTTGTAGTATTTGCAACAACACAATTATTTTTTCGGCATTGGCAGATTTTATTAATTGTTTTATGAAGCTAGCAATTTTAATTTTTGTTTTTCCTGTAACTATTAATCCATACTTAGCTTGTTCTAATAAGGTATCAATTTGTTTATTTTCTGGAATCTTAAAAAACGTTTCTCCAAACATGTTAGGTAAAAAATGTATTACAAAAGATTCTGCTTTTAAAGATTTTTGAGTAGTAAAATATTCGGCATCACATTTCCATAAATGTGGCAAATTAGAACCTACCAAAACCATATCATCGGGCTTAAAAGAATGTAAATGATTTCCTACAAACTGCATTCCTGTTCCTTTAATAATATGTACAAGTTCTATCTCTGGATGAAAATGAAACTCGTTATAAAAATAAGGCACCACATCGTGTCGTACACTAAACGATTGCCTAGGTTGTAATGAAATTTTAAGCAGCTTAGGCTTCATGTATTTTATTCATTTTGATATAAAATAAACGTATTGATGTGCTAAATATATCTATTATTAGTAAAATAGTACAAGAATTGGTTAATATCTATTAATAGAAGATTGTAAAGCAAAATTAATTTTGTTAATGATAAGCATTAACGATTGAGCCAAGCTACTCACAGCCCATGCTATAGTTACCGCTATTTTAAGTTCATCTTATTATACCACTCAACATGCAAAACAAAGTTTTAAAAATTCACCCATCAGATAATGTATTGGTTGCCTTAACCAATTTAGCTAAAGATGAAATCATTGAGTTTAATAACTCGGCTTATGCATTACTAGAACCAATACCTGCAAAACATAAATTTTTTATGCAAGATTTGGTTCATGGAGATGAAATTAAAATGTATGGTGTAACTGTAGGTAAAGTGGTTACCAACAAAGTACAACGTGGCGAAAGAATGACTATTGAAAATACCAAACATGCTGCCGAACCTTATGTGTTTAGAAATTATGATTACCAATGGACGGCTCCCGATGTTAGTAAATTTGCTAACTTAACTTTCAACGGATATCATAGAAATGACGGAAGTGTGGGTACAGCAAATTATTGGTTATTTATACCTACCGTATTTTGTGAAAACAGAAACTTAGATGTTATTAAAGAAGCATTACACCATAGCTTAGGATATGCTGTTACCGATAAATACAAAAAATATGCAAAGCATTTAGTACAGGCTTTTGAACAAAATAGTTCATTTGATATTGATGAAATTGCAACATCTACCACCACTAAAAGATTGTTTAAAAATATTGATGGTATTAAATTTCTGAATCACAATGGAGGTTGTGGAGGAACAAGACAAGATGCCAATACTTTGAGTACACTATTAGCTGCTTATGCCAACCATCCAAATGTTGCAGGTATTACATTATTGAGTTTGGGCTGCCAGCATTTACAAGTAGCTGATTTTTTAAGTGATGTAAAAAAACTCAATCCAGCTTTTAATAAACCAGTAATTGTATTTGAACAACAACAAACCAAAAGTGAAGAACAATTAATCAAGGATGCAATTAAAGAAACATTTAAACACTTAGTAGCAGCCAATCAACTTGAGCGTTCACCAGCACCATTGAGTAAATTATGTATTGGTGTAAAATGTGGTGGCAGTGATGGCTTTAGTGGCATTTCTGCTAATCCAGCAGTTGGCTATACAGCCGATTTATTGGTAGCTTTAGGAGGAAAAATTTTATTAGCTGAATTTCCAGAATTATGTGGAGCTGAGCAACAAATAATTGATAGATGTGTAGATGAAACTACTGCCAAAAAATTCATTCGTTTAATGGAAGAATATGATGCACAAGCTCATGCTGCTGGTAGTGGATTTTTCATGAACCCCTCTCCTGGCAACATTAAAGATGGTTTAATTACCGATGCCATAAAAAGTACTGGTGCATGTAAAAAAGGAGGAACAGCCCCTGTTGTTGATGTGTTAGATTATACAGAAATTGCAACCAAGCCTGGCTTAAATTTAGTTTGTACGCCTGGTAACGATGTAGAAGCAACAACAGGTAAAGCAGCAAGTGGTGCTACTTTAATTTTATTTACAACAGGTTTGGGTACACCAACTGGTAATCCTGTTTGTCCGGTAATTAAAGTTGCTACCAATTCTCAACTTGCCAATAAAATGAGCGACATTATTGATATCAATACTGGAGCAATTATTGAAGGCGAAAAAACAATTGAACAAATGGGCGAAGAAATATTGCACTACTGTATTCAAGTGGCTAGTGGAATTATTATACCTAAAGCAGTACAGTTAAATCAAGACGATTTTATTCCATGGAAACGTGGAGTGTCTTTGTAGATACATAAGCAATACTATTGAATCCATCATCATTGTAAACTACATACTAAACCTAATTTAAAAAGCCGCTACACTGAACAGTTTAGCGGCTTTTTTGAATTGCGATTTGTTTTTTGTGCCCGAGACTGGATTCGAACCAGCACATCCTTTCGAATACCACCACCTCAAGGTGGCTTGTCTACCAATTTCAACACCCGGGCTACCTATTATTGCAAATTTAGTACTTGAATGCTATCATCAAAATTCAATTTCAAATCTCAAATTAGCAATTAAAAATTACATTCTCTCAGGCACTTCAATTCCCAACACTTTCATGCCTGTTTTTATTACTTGTGCACTCAATGCTGCAATTTGTAAACGCAATATTTTCTTTTCTTCACTTTCTGCATTGGCTATAGAATGCTGTGCATAAAATGAATTAAATAATTGAGCTAAATTAAAAATATAAATAGCCACTTTGCTAGGGTCGTGTTCTTGAGCAGCTTCTGCAATAGTTGCAGGAAATAACTCAATATGCTTAATTACTTCTTTCTCTAATTTCAATAAATCACTTGCCTTGCCTTCTACCTTCAACCCTTCACCTTCCACCTTTTGCCCCTCACCTTCTACCCTATTGTTCTCCCCTTCTGCCTTCCTCAAAATACTCTTAATTCTAGCATGGGTGTATTGTATAAACGGACCAGTAAAACCATGAAAATCGATACTTTCCTCTGGATTAAAAATCATCTTTTTCTTAGGATCAACCCTTAGTAAAAAGAATTTCAATGCACCTAATCCAATGGTATTATACAATTCAATTAGTTCTGTTTCTGTAAAGTCTTTCACCTTACCTAATTCTTCTGTTTTTTGTTTAGAAATGGCAATCATTTCGGCTACCAATTCATCTGCATCAACCACAGTTCCTTCTCGGCTTTTCATTTTGCCAGTTGGCAATTCAACCATGCCATAACTTAAATGATAAATTCCATCAGCACTTGGCAAGCCCAATTTTTGGCAAATGAGCTTCAACACTTTCATGTGATAATTTTGCTCATCGCCAATTACATAAATGCTTTCATTGGCTTTGTATTCTTCATAACGTTGTTCTGCCAAACCAATGTCTTGAGTTATATAAACCGATGTTCCATCTTTACGTTGTACAATTTTTTCATCCAATCCATCGCCTGTTAAATCTATCCACACACTTCCGTCATCCTTCTTATAAAATACATTTTTTGCAAGTCCTTTTTCTACTAGATCTTTCCCTAATAAATAGGTATTGCTTTCATAATATACTTTATCAAAATCGCTCCCAATATTTTTATATGTTTCATCAAAACCAGCATATACCCAGCTATTCATGGTTTTCCATAGCTCTATTACTTCAGGTTTTCCAGCTTCCCAATCTAACAACATTTGTTGTGTTGCTTTCATTATTGGAGCTTCTTTCTCAGCTTCCTCTTTTGTTTTGCCAGCAGCAATTAATGTTTCAATTTGTCTTTTCAATTCGTCATTAAATTGCACATAATAATCACCCACCAAATGGTCGCCTTTTTTATGGGTGCTTTCTGGGGTTGCACCATTGCCAAATAATCGCCAAGCAATCATACTCTTACAAATATGAATACCTCTGTCGTTTACAATGCAGGTTTTTACCACATCATTACCATTGGCTTTTAAAATCTCAGCCGTACTCCAACCTAAAAAATTATTTCTTAAATGCCCCAAGTGTAAAGGCTTGTTGGTGTTTGGAGAAGAATATTCTACCATTACTTTATTGCCAGTTTTCTGAGCAATTCCATAAGCAACATTACTATGATTTTTCTCAACAAAATTTAACCAAACTGCATTGTTTATACTCAGGTTTAAAAAGCCTTTAATTACATTGTATCCACTAAATAAATCAGCATTATTGGATACTAAATATGCCCCCAATTCAGCACCTAAAACATCGGGAGATTTTTTTAATTGTTTTACAAATGCAAATAGTACCACTGTATAATCCCCTTCAAATTCTGGCTTAGTTGCATTCACTAAAATTTGTGCTGCACCCATCTCTGTTGCATACAATTTTGCAATTGCATTTGCTGCCGAAACCTTTATTTGTTCAATAACGCTCATGTATCTTAACATTTTTGTGGCTGCAAATCTAACCAATAACCTCCTATCTTCGCCGCTTCAATTTTATGCGTCAAGCTCACAACACCATAAGAAGTATTATTTTAAGTGTGGTAGATTTTTTTTATCCCCTTTTTAAACGCATCATGCCGCTACAAACCTTTAGGTATGCTGCTTGTGGGGGATTTAATACTACGCTAGGTATTGTATTGTATTTTGTAGCTTTTCAATATATATTCACTAACGAAACGGTTCAAATAACAGAAAACTTTGCATTATCGAGACATATTGCTGCCGATTTTTTATTTGCATTTTGGATTTCTTTTCCTATTGGCTTCTATTTGAGTAGGTATGTTGTTTTTCAAGAATCGAATCTAAAAAAAAGAATTCAGTTGTTTAGATATTTTGTGGTAGTGTGTGGAGCAATAGGATTAAACTATTTTTTCTTGAAATTATTTGTAGAAATATTTGGTATTAATGGCCCATTGGCTAAAATTCTAACCTCGGTTTTTGTAATTGCTTTTAGTTATGTATCGCAAAGAAATTATTCTTTTAAAACTAAGAAAATACAAGAATAGTTACTTGTTTAATTTTTGTATTGATTGTAGCTATAACTTGTGAATAACATAATTCAATTTTAAAAACTTTTGAGGCATACAATCTTTTTTTACCACAAAGGCACGAAGAACACTAAGTGAGAAAGCTTCGCTTTCTTTTTGAACTTCGAAAAGTTTATGGTTTCCTCATTGTAAATAGGTAATTAATTCTCAAAAATTTATACAACAAATCTTTTAATTCCTTCTTTTATTAGAGGGACATTGAAGTTAATTAAATAGCCTAATCTTCGTTTAGTTAATTTCAAATGACTAATAATTTGAGCACTCCAAATTGGATTCATTTCATTGACAGATTTCAGTTCACAAATCACTAATTCATCAATCAAAACATCAGCAACAAATCCTTCATCAAATATTTTATTATCATACACAATTGGTATTGATACTTGTCTTTTATAAGGTATAGACTTCTTCTCTAATTCATAACAAAAACAAGCCTCATAAACTTTTTCCAAAAGCCCTGGACCTAACTCCTTATGTACTTTATAAGCACTATCAACAATTTCCTTACCAAGAAATTCTTCTTCTTCGGATAAATTAAAGTATGCCATAAATAAAATTTAATCTCAGTTACTTTATTTCCAAAAAACGAAGTTTTTATCTTCGTGTTCTTCGTGCCTTTGTGGTAAGAAATACTCTTTGTAAAAGTAACTTACCAACAAGATCAATACACGGTTTTTCGTTTACCACTTTCAAAATCTTTAAAAATAAATGCCCCTAGTTTATCTAAACTTGCAAAAAAGGCTTTACCATTATTCATCTCTGTAAACTCTTGTACAAAGCTTTGTAAGTAGGGATCGCTAGCTATCATAAAAGTGGTAATGGGTATTTTCAGCTTCTTGCATTGTGCTGCTAGGTTAATACAACGGTTTACCACTTTTCTATCTAAACCAAAACTGTTTTTATAATATTTTCCTCCTATTTTTAAACAGGTGGGTTTACCATCGGTAATCATAAAAATTTGCTTATTGCTATTCTTTCTTCTTCTTAAAATATCCATCGCCAATTCTAATCCTGCAACAGTATTGGTATGATATGGCCCTACTTGCAAATAAGGTAAATCCTTAATTTCTATTTGCCAAGCATCGTTACCAAACACAACAATATCTAAAGTGTCTTTTGGGTATTTAGTAGTTATTAACTCACTCAGTGCCATCGCAACTTTTTTGGCTGGTGTAATTCTATCTTCACCATACAAAATCATGGAGTGAGAAATATCAATCATTAATACGGTTGAAGTTTGCGATTTAAAATCAGTTTCTCTTATTTGCAAATCTTCTTCCTTCATACTAAAAGAATCTATACCATGATTGATTTGTGCATTACGAATACTTTCAGTAAAATCTATTTGTTCTAGCATATCACCAAACTGAAAACTTCTGGTATCAGGACTCACTTCATCTCCTTGCCCATGTTTAAATGTTTGGTGATTGCCTTGTTTGGTTTTCTTCAGCTTGCCAAAAATTTCTTCTAAGCTTTTTTTGCGGATGGTTTGTTCACTCTTCCCTGTAATATTCATTGAACCATCAACTGGATTTTCATTCAAATAACCATTGTCTTTTAAATCTTGAATAAAATCGCCCATACCATATTCACTGTTAGTAAATTGGTATTTTTTATCCAACTCATTCATCCAACTTAAAGCTTCGCTTGCATCGCCATTGGTGTATGTAAGCAATTGCATGAAAATATCAAGCATTTGCTCAAACTTGCTTTTACTATTTTCATTTGGATTGAATTGTATAAATCGATTACCTATCATAGAATTAGTTATTTAGTTGTACAGTTATTTAGTCATTGAGTTAAAATGCATTATAACAAGATATACTAATTTAATAAACGTGTATAACGAGTTTAAGTTTAAAATCAGTACTACTTATAAAGTTCAGGCAAAAAAATATCCTGTCCATATTTAATTTGAACAGGATATTTCGATATGAAGAATAATTCAATTATCGAGGTGTAATCATTGGTGAATCTTTAATTGTAGTTTCAGGTGAAGCTACTTTTGAAGGATTGTTCAATTGTACCATTTGCTCCAACTCCATTAACATACTATAACTCATTCTAATATCATTCGTCATGTTTGTTTGATGAGAACCAGTTAAACGACTCTCTAACATAACATCAGCATTAACTTGATCTTGTCTTGTTCTAGCTGAATTATAACGGAATACATATTCTTTCATCAACTTATCATATTCAGCTCTATTGAGTTTTTCACTTCCTTTACCTAAAGAAACATAATAATCTTGCTGTTGCTCTAAATCTTTCTTCAAACCTTTTAAAACTTTGGCTGCTAATTCTTTTTCATCGGCTGCATAACAAGCACTTAAAAAACGAAGTGATGTTCTGTTGTAATAATTTCCTCTACTTACTTGACCATAAGCAAAGTTTTCTTCTAAGATCATTTTATCGGCTTTTCTTAAAGCTTTTTTAGCATCTTCTTTTCTGCCTTTATTAATTAAATCAAAAGCCAAATCGCTGTAAGCATCTCTAATACTGTTTAAGTGTCGTTTGTTTTCTTCATCAAAATACACACCCGGTAAATCGGCATTGCCCGATGCAAAAGTGTTCATCATTTTGCCAAATGCCCAATCGGCATTTACAAATGGAGCTTCACCTGCTACTGGTACAGTGGTATTTTCAGCGGGTACCAATCTATGTGCTAAACCATCCATACGTAAAAACCTATCGAAGCCTAAACCAACTTGATATGGAGAAGTAAAGTAAATAGGACGATTCCATTTATTGGCAGCAATAATGTTTAATACTGCTAAATCATTTTTAAATAAACGATTTTTAGGAATATCAAATCTTACTTCATTTAATACAGAATCTGTTGCAGTTACAGTTCCATTCTTTAACACCAAAGATTTATCTACTGGAATAGAAACTTTTTTAACAGGGTAAGTATTGGTAGCTTCTCCTCTTGAATTGTCCATATATTCTGGCTTATCTACACCAACATAACTCTTCATTACATCGTACAAATCGTAGTAAGCATTATCTGGGAAGTTTGTATTGGGTTGATAAGATACATAATCTCTTTTACGACCTTCAATTTGGTCGGCTGTCCAAATTACATCAATAGCGTCGCTATTATTTACTTTGTAACGTAATTGGTTGATATACCAATCGATACCCAATAAGCTATAATTGATAACTCTAATATCTGGACGAATACCCTCTACTTCTTGAGCATACCACAATGGATATGTATCATTATCGCCAAATGAAAATAAAATGGCATTGGGTGCACAACTTTCTAAATAATCTTTAGCCAAATCTCTAGCAATTACTTTCTTGCTTCTGTCATGGTCATCCCACTCTTGTTGAGCCATTAAAACAGGCACTGCCAATAAACATAATGTTGTTGCTAACGCAGGAGCCATATTTTGACCTGCAATTTTTTCCAACCAATCTTTAATTTGTAATACCCCTAAACCAATCCATACAGCAAATGCATAAAAACTACCTACATAAGCATAATCACGTTCACGAGGTTGGTTACCTGCTTGATTTAAATAAATAACAATGGCAAAACCTGTAAAGAAGAACAATAAAAAATTAACAAAAGCATCGCCACCTTTTTTTCTGAAGTGATAGATTAAGCCAATCAAACCTAAAATAAATGGTAATGCAAAAAGCTTATTATGTGCTTTATTATTAGCTAAACTATCGGGTAATTTACTTTGCTCTCCTAAACGTAAATTATCAAGAAAATTAATACCTGTAATCCAGTTACCATCTCTAATATTTCCTTGGTACGTTCCTTGTACATCGTTTTGTTTACCAGAAAAATTCCACATAAAATACCTGAAGTACATGAAATTAATTTGATAACCCATCAAGAAATGAATATTATCAATTTGATTAGGCACTTTATCATAACTACCGTCTTGATTTTTTCCTATACCCAAAAAGTTGGCATAATAATCGGCATGAGATTGATCATTGCTTGCATCCCAAACACGTGGGAAAACCATTTTCTCATCGGCACTATACAAATACTTAAAGTCTTTGCCTATTTCTATATAATTGCTTTTACCTTTTTGATATTTAGCACCAGTTTCTTTAATATCTACAGGAGAAGCTGTAAATTTTTGTCCGTATAAAATTGGAAAATCGCCGTATTGTTCACGACCTAAATAGCCCACCAAACTCATAGGATTATCTACATTGTACATATCAACAGAAGGATCGGCACTACTTCTAATCATAGTGGTTAAGTAAGTACTATAACCAATTAACATAAATGCAAAACACCAAATACTTAAACGTAAATAATACCAACCTTTTTTTGCTGCTAATTGTAAGCCATACCAGATGAATGCTGCTAATAGAACAAAGAAGAAAGTAAATCCACTAAAGAATGGTAAACCAAATCCGTTTACAAAATATCTATCAAATGAACCAGCTAATTTTACTGAATATTGAATTACCCCTACTTGTACAACACCGGTAATAACGCAACCAATTAAAAAGAAAATGTACATTCCACCGAAGTAGTTTTTCTTCTTATCATTTACACCTTCAATTAAGAACAATAATCCAATACCAATTAATGCTCCAAACAAAACCAATGCAGCAATAGTTCCATCCATTGGTACCCTTTCAGTAGCTTCTCCATTGGCTACAACTAATGCACCAATAAAACCAACTACACCACCAACACCTAGTATTCTAATAAAGAACTTACGAATGAGTGCATAATTAAAATTGTCTTGCTTACGTAAATAGTACACCATTACGATAGCTGGAATAGTTAATAAGTTAAGTAAGTGAACGCCAATTGATAAACCCATCATAAAGAAGATGAATACAATCCATCTATCAGATCCTTTTTGATCTGCTTCATGCTCCCATTTCAATATTGCCCAAAATACTAAGGCAGTAAAAAATGAACTTAATGCATATACTTCACCTTCTACAGCACTATACCAAAAACTATCGCTAAATGTATAAGCCAATGCACCTACAATACCAGCACCCATGATGCTCCACAATTGAGTAGCAGTTAACTCTTTAGAAGTATCGGTGTGTACAATTCTTCTAGCAAAGTGAGTAATAGTCCAAAATAAAAACAATATGGTAAATCCACTTGCCAATGCACTCATAATGTTCACTGCTTTAGCAGCAGTTAAAGGATCATCGCCAAAAAGAATAATAAAGAAGCGACCTATTAATACAAACATGGGTGCTCCAGGAGGATGTGGAATTTGTAGTTTAAAACAACTACTTACAAACTCACCACAATCCCATAAACTTCCTCCAGCTTCTGCAGTCAGAATGTATGTACTGCAAGCAATCAATGTTACTAACCAACCTACAATATTGTTTGTTTTTTTAAAATTCATTTGTTTTGGTTTTTTAGAGAGTGGCAAACATAATTGAATAAAGGCAAAATTGAAAATTCAGTTACCATAGCTTTTTTATAAAACTTGTTAATTTTTATAGATTGAAAAAATAAGATGTAGAAAAAAATTATTGCTGAATAGATATAAAATGAATTGGTTAATTGATTTGCATCCCTATTTTTGCAACAGAATAAAAAAATAATATGGCACAGCACTTAGAACATGTTGAAGATAATAGCGAAAAAGATTTTACCAAAAACTGGGTTAACTCTTCTCGTTTTTTATTTTACTTACAAATTTTTTGCATTTTAGCGTTTATAAATGCTGGTTGTTTTAGATTGTACAATGAGCGTTACAAAGGCACACCAGATATTGAAATTCAGGGAAGTACCAAGTACACACCTGAGTACAAATAAAATTTTTGAAAAAAAATTTTGTTGAGAACTTTAGATATCTATTTTTGCACTCCCAATAACGAAATATACAGTTAAAAGGAAATAGTTCTTAACAGTTTTGCGGAAGTAGCTCATTTGGTAGAGCACGACCTTGCCAAGGTCGGGGTGGCCGGTTCGAGCCCGGTCTTCCGCTCAAAAAAAGTCCTGAACTTTTAAGTATCGGGACTTTTTTTTCACTTAGTGAAATGTTGCCCCGGTGGTGGAATTGGTAGACACGCAGGACTTAAAATCCTGTGACCCGCAACGGTCGTAACGGTTCAACTCCGTTCCGGGGCACAAAAAAGAAGAAGGTAATCTTTGTAAGATTACCTTTTTTTTAGTCGTTTCTTCTACTTCTTTAAAATTCTTAGCAAAATCTGGTGGAAATGTAAGTTAAGGATTAAAAAAAGGGTTAAAATACAAATCTAGTTCTATTGGATCTACATCGGTTATTTGCAAACAATAAACTACAATCGAATTCGCTCCACTTCCTCAACTGTAAACATCATTTTCGTCGCTTACTTAATCTGACAAAGGATTTTAAGCCAAAGAAGGCTCATGAATTTCGGCTCCATTACTAATATGAAACTTACTTACAGCTCCTTTAGCGGTTATTAAATATTTGATTATCTCTTTCTCAGAAGGAATAATTTTAAAGTTATTGGGGAGTTATAGTATTGAGCCGAGTGTATAAAATCTTTTAATACACTTTTCTTTAAACTAAGTTTTAGCTGCTTTGATAGCAATGACTCCAGCTCCTTTTATGGTTGCTGTACTCAATCTGAAAATAGAATAAAATAGCATATATACAACACACATCTTTACTCATATAAGGTTAATCACTTAATAAATATTGCATATTCTGTGGCAACTTTTTACCTAATTTCACACATATCATTGCCTTAAGAATATCAAGCTCTACATATACCAATAATGTCCTTAAAACTATTGCTCTTTTTTTAAAACTAATATTCGGATGAACCAGATCTTAGCTTACAAATGCAATCCATTCTTGCATAAATTTATCTGTACCATATTTCACTATTATAGAAAAGTAAATAGCTTAATGAATAAATAAGGTTACAATAAAATATAGAATAGAAGGGCATAATAAACAACCCATTGCTGTATGAAAAGTAGCTGTTAATGCCCCATAAGGTACCAGCTTTACGTCTGTAGACGCTAATCCTGCAGATACACCACTTGTAGAGCCTACCACACCACCAAAAATCATGGCTGCCTGTGGATTATTTAAACCAATTCTTTTTGCAATAAAGGGAGTTGTAATTGTAACCACAATAGATTTAATCACACCTATGGCAATGCTAATGGCAATTACTTCTGAGCTTGCACCAACAGCTCCTCCTGTAATTGGACCAACAATAAAAGTGCAGGCACCTCCTCCAATAGTTGCAAAACTTTTAGCATCTGTGTATCCCATTGCATAGGCAATACAACCACCTATAACAAAAGCAATTACCGTACCGATAATCAAGCAAAATAAACCTATTAATCCTGTTTTTTTTATTTCAGAAAAACTGGCTCCCATGGCAGTTGAAACTATTGCAAAATCCCTCATCATAGAGCCTCCCAACAATGCCATACCTGAAAAAGCAGGTATAGAAGCAATACCTTTACTCCCTCCATAATAAGCTATTATCAATCCTGCACTTATTGCTATTGCTGCACCTGGTATTTTATGATTGGCAATTTTTTTAGATACATAGTAGGACACATACATGATAATTCCAACAATCAAAAATGCAAATACCAAACCATTTTTTTCTAGTAGATTAATTAGTTCAGTCATTTTTATTTTTTGATGTTTTTGAATCAGCTAATTTAATAATAGCAGGGACAACCAGAAAACATGCTATTGTTGCAAAAACACCCACTAATAAAGCCACCCAGCCACCAGACAAAGCAGCTTTTACATTTTGCGTAGCCGACATTGCAACAACAACTGGTATATACATATTGCTCCAAAACAACATGCCATTTTCTGTTTCGGCCTTAAGCAAACCTTTACGTTTTGCATAATCATTAAAAAAAATAAGCAGGAGCATTGCAAACCCAACACCACCTAAATTTCCATTCATACCAAATAGATGCCCAAGAGAATCTCCTGCAATATGTCCTATTAAAAAACATCCAGCTAATATGGCAACTCCATATATTTTCATATGACTACAAATTATATAATTTAACAACCGTTAAGAATTACAAACTAGAAATAGCTGTAACCTGCTTAGCAATATTCTTACCCCACACTTTGTATCCTTCTTCATTATAGTGTAACTTATCCTCTCTATAAAATTTTGTAATTGGCTTTCCGTCTGACCCTAAAAATTTATCAGCACTAGTTAAATAAAATAATCTATTCTGGGTTGCACAATATGCTTCTATTAAAATATTTGCCTCACAAATGTTTTTCCATACCTGCCAACGTTTTTCACTTGGAGAAATTTGCAACCAAGTGATTGGTACGTTTGGATATTTTTCTCTAACTACTTTTACTGTGTATTTAAATAGTTCTAATACCTGATCTGGTGTTTTATCTTTTTCGCCAGCAACAATATCATTACCCACATAAATAAATATTGCTTTAGGATTGTGAGGGTAAACAATACGTTTTACATAATAAGCAACGTCTCTCAAATTGCATCCACCAAACCCTCTATTAATAACTTCTTTATAACCAATATCCTCTCTAATATTCTTCCAAAGTCGAATATAGGAGCTGCCTAAAAACATAATTGCTTTGTCAGAATATTTTTCTATTCGATTCAAACTATCAAATGTTTGAATTTCTTTTTCCCATCTGTAAACACCTTCTGCATTTTTACCTTGATTAATTTTTAATTGGGCATATAACCAAAGTGCCATGCTTTGAATACAGCTATCTTGTTTTACTTTATTATTATCTAATGTATGACCTGCATTTAGAAAAGGTCTCCAAGCACTTGGAACACCTAATGATAGACAATGTTCATATAGAGTATAAGGGCCATATTTAAATCCATGATAATCGAATGAACTATCAAAAGGAACTGTTTTATCAATAGTGCCTGCTGTATTAAATAAGGGCACATCGCCTTTTTGTATCCAACGATAATCAATTAATGCTCCCCAGCAATTAAGCACACCATTCACTTTAGATGAGTATCCTTCATTTCCACTATTTCCTTCGAGTGTACCCCAAACTTTTGTATCAACTTCTTTTGGCACTTCGTTTTCATTCATATAAGCCATTGCCAAACATGTTTTAGATCCTGCTGAACTGCCTACTATATATATTTGGCTTGTATCTATCCCATATTTACTTGCATAACGCTTAAAAAAACGTACCGCTGCTTTACCATCTTGTTGGGCTCTGTATAAAGCTTCTGCATAATCTTTATTAGTTTTTGTTTTCTCAACTCCAAGCCTATAATCGATAGTAGCACTTACATAACCTCTTTTAGCAAATGACTCACAAAGCTTAGAACTAAATGCTCCATTTTTAGTATTGTTTTGAAATCCACCGCCGTGTATAAAAATAATGAGCGGTCGTTGTGTTACTGAATCAGATGTGGGAGGTGTAAAAACATCTAGTAACAATTTTTCGTTACCACCTTTTAAATTAACTGCCATCCCATACTGTACATTCGAAATAGAATCGATAGTAGTAAATATTTCAGATTGAAATCTTTTTTGTGCAAATACACAAACATTCAAGCCAAGTAAAAAAAACATCAACCAACTTATTTGTTTCATAAAATTTTATTTTGCAAGCTCCATATCGCAAATGAATCTTCAGTTGCGACGCTCCATTCAACAATAGTATTTCAATGTATCATTTATACAAACAATTGCTTTACGTCGTTCTTAGTTACTTTACCCATTGCATTTCTTGGCAATTCATCTACCAACAAATATTTTCTTGGTGTTTTATAAGCAGCCATTCTTTCACGTAACCACTTATTCAATTCATCAAAATCGAGGAGCTTATCATTGGTTATCAATGCTGCAACAATTAATTCCCCCCACTCATCGTCAGGTATAGCAACTACAGCACAATCGTTAATTGCTTCATTCATTCGCAATACCTCTTCTATTTCTAATGCCGAAATTTTATATCCACCCGATTTAATAATATCTACAGATTTTCTTCCCATAATTCTGATATAGCCATCTTCTACAATAGCTACATCGCCTGTTTTAAACCAACCATCATTTGTAAACTCTTTTGAAGTTGCTTCAGGTTTATTCCAATATTCTTCAAACACATTCTCACCTTTAACAATAATTTCTCCAGGTTCACCAATGGATACTTCCACATAATCATCATTCACCAATTTAATTTGCACACCTGGTAAAGGAATGCCCACATAACCTGCTTTACGCTCTGCGTCATATGGATTACTAATGGCCATCCCAATTTCTGTCATGCCGTATCTTTCTAATAAAGTTTGTCCACTTATTTGTTTCCATTTTTCCATTACAGTTACTGGTAATGCAGCAGAACCACAAACCATTAACCTAAATTTCTTCATACAGTTTGTTAACTCCAATTGTTTATCGTTTGGCAATGTTTCCCAATAAGCAATTAATTTAAAATAAATTGTAGGTACAGCCATAAATACATTCAGCTTACCTTCTAAAAAAATATTGAAGATGGCTTCTGCTGAAAATGAGGAAAGAAATCTGCATGTTGCCCCAGCCCATAATGAACAACTAACAACATTTACAATACCATGCACATGATGCAATGGAAGTACACATAAAGTGTTATCATTATCACTCCACTCCCATGCATTAACCAATGTACTGATTTGAGCATTTAAGTTTGCATGCGTAGTAACAACCCCTTTAGGCTTATTGGTTGTTCCACTAGTGTACAAAATCATAGCCCTTCTTTCAGCATTGATTTTAGGAAATGTAAATTCACTTGTAGCGAAAGAATCATCTCGTACTACAATCAAACGAATGCTATTTTGTGAAGCATATGCTTCAAACAAATATTTATATTCTTCAGAAACCACAATTGAATTGGCAACTGTATCTTCTAACACATACTGTAAAGATGGAAACGGATGGCTTAAACACAATGGAACAGCAATACCACCAGCCTGCCAAATAGCCCACTGAACTTTCACATAATCAAATCCAGGATTTACCATAAAGGCAACTCTACTTTCCTCCAAATCAACATTACCATCTAGAAGATTGTATGCAAAAAATTGTGAAGCACTTATTAACTGCTTAAATGTAAAAGATTCGTCATTTGTAACAATTGCAATCTTATCGCTATACATTGCTGCTTGCTGAACAATTGAAATCATTCGATTATAAATTTATTCTACTGTAATTTTTTTTCTAACCCTTATATCTTCACTGGAGCTTCCAATTAAAATTTCAAATACACCAGACTCTACCACATACTTCATTTGTTTGTCTAGCAGAGCAATATCTCTTGGCGATAAAGTAAATTGCACTGTTCTTTTTTCACTAGGTTTAAGCGTAATTCTTTCAAAGCCTCGTAATTGTGTTTCGTAAACAGTAACACTGCTTACTTCATCTTTAAAATACAATTGTACTACTTCATCCCCCAATCTATTACCTGTATTTTCAATATCAACACTAACTTGGATATTCGATTTACCATTGTGTTTTTCAGGTGTAACTTTTAAGTTACTGTATTGAAAAGAGGTATAGCTTAAGCCATATCCAAATGGATACAAAACTCCATAAACATTGGTTTTGCCAAAACCATTGGGTCCATCACCAGGTTGGCCTGCATGTGAACCTGGTTTAAACGGAAAATTCAGTTCTATTTGCCCAACTGTTTTAGGAAAAGTGATTGGTAACTTTCCACCAGGATTATAATCACCAAATAATGTTTCAGCAATTGCTGTACCACCTTCGGCACCTGGACACCAAGCTTCTATAATTGCAGGTAAATATTTATTTACCCAATTAATAGTTAATGGCTGACCATTGATTAATACAACAACAATAGGCTTACCTGTTGCATACAATGCTTGAAGTAGTTGCAATTGTCTTCCTGCTAAATCTAAACTTGTTCTGCTTCTACTTTCGCCAAATTGATTTTCAGTTTCACCAACCACAGCAATAACCACATCTGCATTTTTTGCCATTGCAACAGCACTATCAATCTTATTTTTTTCTTGTTGATTCATGTCTGTTGGAAAGATTTCACTCTCTGGCCAATTTTCATCATTGGCTTCACAGCCTTTTGCATATTGAACAACAATATCATTTCCAACATAATTTTTTATCCCTTCTAAAACAGATACAACTTTAATATTTGATGGCCCATATCTACTCATAGAGGTTTCTACATCATTTGCTAGTGGACCTGTAAGTAAAATATTTTTTACTGCTTTTTTATTCAGCGGCAATGTATTGTTTTCATTCTTCAACAATACCAATGCTTCTCTAGAAATTTGTTTAGAGAACGCCTTTGCGTCATCATTAAAAACAATTGTATCTGTAGCTTGAACATTTTCAACAAAAGGTTTATCAAATAATCCAAGTTTAAATTTTACTTTTAATACTTCTGACACTCTCAAATCAACGGTTTGCACTTTTAGTTTACCTTCTTTAATCAACTTTCTAGCAGGCAAAATAAAAGTTTCGGGTTTTTGAAAATTTGTTCTCACATTCAAACCTGCTTGAAGTGCAATTCTTACTGCATCGGCAGAATCTTTTGCTACATGATGTTTTGAATAAATATATTCTACAGCATCACTATCACTTACAACATATCCGTCAAAACCAAATTTTTTTCTTAAGAGTTCCGTTAAGAAATAATAACTACCGGTTATAGGCATTCCATCCCAATCGTTGTAACTACTCATTACACCCATTGGCTTGGCTTCCTTAATAATTCTTTCGTATGGATATAAATACAAATTGAATAATTCTCTTGGGGAGATATGAGGATCTGTTCTAGCATTACCATCTCTACCACCTTTGGGTACGCTATATGCAGCATAATGCTTTAATGTAGCAGCAACACCTTCTGCCTGCACTCCTAATACCATTTGTTTCCCTAATTCTGTTACATGAAAAGGATCTTCTCCATAACATTCTACTACTCTACCCCAACGAGGATCTCTTGCTAAATCTAAAATAGGTACATATACATTGGTATAACCTAAAGCCTTTGCTTCTCTACCAATAATATGACCTGCTTTTAGTAAGATACTTTTATTCCATGTACTTCCAATTGCAATTGGTGCTGGCAATGGGGTGGCTTTTTCATTGGCTAAGCCATGTATACCTTCATTAGTGAAATCAACAGGTATACCTAATCGTGTTTCTTCTATAAACCAACGCTGCACAGTATTAATTGCCTCTGCATGGCGACTATGAGGAAATGAATATTTAGTAAATGTAGATGGACGAAATGTTGTGCTATTTAAATGCTCATCAATATTAGCAATCCCATCTTTCCAAATCATGTTTTTCCATTTTGGAGTTGGCAATTCATCTTTCAGTACTCTGCCGTAACCATATAGTGTTGCTAATTGGCATGTTTTTTCATCTATAGTCATTTGACTCAGTAAGTCAGCAACCCTCTTCTCAACAGACTGAGCTGCATCTTCAAACACATCTTTTTTACCATTCTTATTAAAATCGATCCATCCCTTTTTATAAATATCTTTACTAATTATCTGAGCATACAAATGGTTATGTATTGCTAAAAAAGCAGCAACCAATACTATTAGGAGTTTGCAGTAAGAAGAGTATTTATTCATTTATAGTTGATCAAAAAATTTAATTAAATCATAAACAATGGAATTCAATTGTTTCATTTTTTTAAGCAAATCAGAATATACCTCGTATTGGGTGTTTACAATACCTTTATTTGCATCGTTATTTGATTGATCTGCTGTTTTATCTTCAGGGTCATTATCTTGATACCTAAACCAATGCCAGCCCACACAATTTTTAATTTGCAAAAGTTTTAAACAAAAATTTTGGTAGTGAATTCCTCTATCTAATTGTGTTTTTACTAGCCATCCTGCACCTGTCATATTGCCCATTTTTGTATCCTCACCTTTGGTATAAAATTCTGTTACAATAAAAGGTTTTTCTAAAGCCTCCCATTGTTGCTTATGTTTTTCGGTTACAGCCCAGTTACCATAGTAATTAATTGAAATTATATCTATGAATTTTTCTGCGGCAGATAATATATAAGGATTATTTTTTGCAGATGAATGTAGCCTACTCCCAAGGTATAAGTGATTGGCATCAACAGACTTAATTACATCATTAATTAGCTGATAATAGGCAGCTGCTACAAAGCCGGAAAACATTTCTCGTTGCTCTTTAGTTGTTGCGGTTTGGTTTATTTTATTTTCAGCCAGCCATTGAAGAGCCAATTGATAGGCTTTATCATTTGTATCATTAATCTCTAAAAACTCTTTCAATAAATCATTTTGAAAGGGCAATTCATTATCTGAAAAATGGCCAAAGAGATTTCTATCTTTACTATCTAAATCAATCAACTCTTTCACACGGTTAATACAATACTCTTTAAAATCGGCATTAAAAACGTTAGCTAAAACAGGATACTCTTTATTAGCTGTTTTTTTTCTCTGCTTTTGAGAGAAAGTACTCAATAGGCTTAATTGTGTACAGTAAACAATTGGCTTTTCAGATTTTTTATTATAGGATTTGATAGTTTCAATATCAGACCATGAACCTGTGCTATTAAAGCCATTGATATCCAATATTTCTTTAGTTGAACCAATCCAATTACCTGTATTCGTAAATTTTTCATTAAAAGCTAGCTCATTTTTAGGAGATTTTCCAAGCCTAACTCCATTTACAGCAATGTTTACAAATGCATTTCCTAATGGATCAACAATCCACCAACGACTATCTTTTTTGATGATTGAGAAATAACCGTTTGAATTAAACTTCAATAATTGATTACCACCATATTTATCGAACTGAGTAGATTTAGCAGGCGAAAACCCATTTAGTAAATCGACTGTCTTGCTCCCAAAAAGTTTCCAATCAGAATATTGAATTTCTCGATTGGCATCACGGCTCCATATTTTTGCTTGAACCCACACTGAATCTTTTGACTCCTGAGCAAATAATAATTGTGCAATCAATATACTTACAATGGTAAATAAATTTTTCAATATATTATTAATTAAAGTTATATTATAAAGATTCAATTGTAGTTGCTTATCCTGTAAATCAGGATTAATTATTTGTGGTTACGTTTATCCCTCAACTTCTTTGCACCATATCCAACTCCAGCAGCAACTAATAAAGATAATCCTCCATCAACTGGTACATCGTTTACATCATCATCAAAAACTGGTTGGGCATGTGTTAAACTTGGGATGATTAAGGCTGCGATGAAGCAGAGCGTTGCAATTGTTTTTATGTTGAGTTTCATGTTTCTTAGTTTTGCCCCTATCCCCTAAAGGGGGACTAGGAAAATTTAGTTTACTGTTTAGCCCCTTACTCCTAAAGGGGAAGAAGAAGATTTAGTTTAGGAGTTCAACTTAATCTTTTGAACTCCTAAACTATTTAACTGGTTTATTCTACAATCACCGTTTTGGTTACTGTACTAGTGCCATTGGTAATTACCATATTGTATTTACCTGTTGGTGCATTGCCTATGCTAATGGTTTGTGTTGCACTGCCACCATTGTGGTTGATTTGTTTGTTGGCTATTTCTTGTCCTAAGTTGTTTACTACTTTAACTGTGTAAACACCTTTTTCAATATCCGTCAATTGTAAATTAATTGTTCCGCCTTTTACTGGGTTTGGATACACCGTAAACTCTGAACGTTTCGTTCCAATATTTACTCTTACTACTTGACTGTATTTTACTACTCCATTCTTCTCAATAGCTTTTACTCGGTAGTAATTATTTCCATTGTTTACTGTTGCATCTAACCAACTGTAGTTGTTTGTTGCTGCATTCTTAGCTTCTAATGTTGTGCCTTTGGTAAAGCTGCTACCATCTTTACTTTCTTCTACTTCATAGCTATGCATATTGGTTTCATTGGCTGTAGCGAAGCTTACTTCAATGGCTGCTCCTTTTTGTTGTGCTGCTACATTTACAAAAGTGGTTGGTAATGCTGCTGATGTTCTGAACACTAATTCAAAACGGTTTTCGCCAATTGTTGCAGCATTTGCAGGGTCTACACTAAAAGTATAAGCTGTAGTAGCATCTAACTTGGTTTCTACATTTAACAATTTATCTCTTAAGTATACTTCTTCTGTAATGCCTAAATCGGCTGCTTTGATTGTAAAGCTATTTGCTGCTGTTGCAGTAAATCCTAATGGAATAATTTTATTATTATTGAATACTCTTGAATCTAAACTTAGTTTTTGATTATCGGCACTCAATGCATAAAAGTTCACTTCTGGATTAGTTAGTTTAACTCCATCTAAGGCATCTTTATTGTCATTTGCACTATTGTTAAAACGAACATATAAATAATCGGCAGGATAATTATTGTACAATACTTGTAACTCTACTAAGCCAGATGCTGAATTACTTGTTCTAAATAAATTAGATGAATCAGTTGCTACTTTATCGCCTTCAACAAAAGCAATTGTTGTACCTGCTGTTGGTTCTACCACAAAAGCTCCATTCATAGGTATGGTTGCAGCACTGCCTACTACTTTGGTTCTATAAGCTCCTGCTGTTGGTCCTGCATTGGCATCCCAAAACCAGAATTGTGTACCAATATTGGTAGTTGCATTTAATCTTGCTCCTAAATTTACTGGTGAAGGGTAAGGATTACCAACTACACTATAACCTGCTGGCAATACAATATTTTGTGCTCCTGTATTTACAGTGCCTGTCATATCTAAAGTAACCGGATTGGGTGTTGGATTGCCACCTGTTAGTGCAGTTGGTTGATTTCTATCGCCACGAACCAATACTCTAATGCCTCTGTATTGTGTCCAACTTGCATCTGATGTTGAAGTGAAAGCTGTCCATGTACTTGGATTACTAAACCAAAATGCTGATGGGCTATTAGTGGCTGTTGCATCAAAACCTGCACCTGCACCTGTTACATAAATATCATCTATTAGACTACTCATGTCTAGAGCATTACTAAATGGATGTCCTAAGAATCTTGACGTACGACGATTGCCAGGTATGAAGCGTTCTACAGTAATGTTACCACTAATAGTGCCAGTATTTGTTAATCCATCAATTGCATTAATATAAGCAGTGCCAGAAGCAGCAGATAATAATGTTAATCCCCCATTAGTAGTAAAGGTTCCAGATTGCAACCTTAGAGCATTACTAACAGATAATGTGCCTGATGATATTGTTACTCCATTTGAATTATTTATGGTTAAACTTGGTATTTGTAAATTATTGCAAGCAATAGTTTGTGAAACGCTTCCATTTAAGGTTACTAAACCTGAACCTATCAAATTAGTGGGTGCATTAACAATTGTGGCACTACCACTATGGGTAATGTTCCCTCCAATATTCAAATACCCTGAATAAGACAAAGAGCCTGTAGTGGGATTGTATAAATTGAGAGTTCCACCAGTTAAGCTAAATCCATTAGTAACTGTAAGTATCCTATCTGCAGTTGCCGTACCAGTGCAAATTGCTGTTGTACCACCTGATTGAGCATAACTATTAAATGTAACATTAGCTTGGGTTGCATTAGTAAGAGTAATAGAGCCTGCTCCAGTATTTTGAACATTAAACAACCCTGAAGTTCCAAATGTTCCAGGCAAAGTAGAAATTGGCCAACTAAAAGCTTGCGTTTGTGATGGACAATTCCAAATAATATTTCCAAAAATTTGGTTTCTATTGTTTATAGTTGATGCTACATTTCCTGTTACATTCAAAGTTGAGTTTGTATTCCAAGTAGCTGTTGGAATACAACCACCATCTGCAGCTAATTGATATTCACTGCCACTTAACATGTTAATTGTACTTCCTGTTGTAGTAAAATAAGTGGAACTTGTGCTTGTAAAATTTGCCCTTATTTTTCCGCTAACATTCAATGTGAATCCAGAGCCCACTGTAAAGTTTGTTGACCCTAACTCCACAGCTAGTGTGTTCCCCAATGGTATTGAACAGTTGTTACTTATTCTTATGTTCTCGAAGCTACATGTTGGAATTAGTTGAGGAGAACCAACGGTGTTGGTTCCATTAAAGTTAACTGTACTGCCAGTAACAGTATAAGTATTACCACCTGGGTCGTATGTACCAGCAATACCAATAGAGCCATTTACAATTCTAGCACCGGTATTACTACTTACAATATTTCCATAATTTGCTAATGGGAATGTTTGTGACCCACTTCCTGCAAATTCAATTGTACTTGTACGATGCAAAGATGATAAACTTGGCACTGTTGATTGAAGCACAACTTTATTACCTGTAGAGGTATTTGATTGATCTATGTCAAAGTTGCCCGTTATATCGTTTGAACTAGCTATAGTTAATGTGATTGGACTTGAAGTAGCTCCTCCTAATTTAACCCTACAGTTGTTAAGTACACTCCAATTTCCCATGCCACTTGTTGATATAGCTGAAGTTGTACCAGATGGGTTGTCTAAAATATTGAATATTTGAACCCCAGTTGAGAAATCTGTAGGATTTGTACCGCCACTACCATTTGTGTTGGAACTCCAATTAGATAACGCATTTAAATTACCTGATCCACTATAATACCAATTTGTTGGTGTAACTGCTGTAATTGTAATATCATCAATTGCCAAACCGTGATCATTACCAGCATGATCAATATCGGTCCATCTTATAAAAATTTCATCATTATTGTTTATAGTAATTGGCAAAGTAGTAGTAATATTCGCTGTTCGATTGGCTACACTATTTCCTGACAATGCCCCTGCCGTGGAAGTATTAATTAAACTTGTGAATGTTAAACTTGGCACCGATGTCCAAGTGCCAGAATTGATACCTGTAACCGTAGTGCCAATTTGATAATCTACCGTAATCGATTGAGCATTTGTGTTGCCGCCATTACGCCATTGTTCACCAGTATATGTGATAGATAAATAATTGATGGTTGAACCAGTTGTATTTTTTAATCTAACACCATAGTAAGTAGTTCCAGTTCCTGAAGAATTCACAGCTCCCATTGCTCGTTCAGTAGTACTTGATGCCCCGAAAGAATAAAAACTTCCTGTACTACTTCCACCTGAGGATGCTGTAAAAGGATTGGGACTTGCATCATTATTTGTTCTTAATGCATACCAACCTAAAAAAGGAGCAGTGTTATTAGTAAGGTTGGAAGTACTAGAACCAAATGAAGAAAAATCTTGATTATATCCACTGTTAAAAGTAGAAATTTCTACTTGTGCAGATACTACTTTAAGCTGACTTACTAAGATTATTATTAAAGAAACAACCTTTAATAAGTACTTACTTGTTGAAAATGTTTGTTTCATAAAGCGGTTTGTGTTGTTTAATTATTGCAATAAAAAGTTTGAGTTAAAAGAATTTTTGGTATTGGTTAGGGACAAATAATAATTACCCGTAGCAATATTTTGCGGAAGTTGTAGTAACAAAATTTGTTCATTATTACTCACAACAACCTCAGTAGAAAATACATTTTTTCCTAGTGAATTGGTTACTAGCACTGTATACTTTCCTAATGGCAAATCAGTAGGCTTAATATTTAATTGATGAGCAACTACAGGATTTGGATAAATATTGATGGATGATTTATTTGCAGAAGTATTTCTTAATACTATAATAGATGAATAATTATACTTCCCATCTTTATCCATTTGTTTCAATCGATAATAATTTGCACCATTCAATACATTGTTATCTGTAAACTTATATGCTAAAGTATTTGCACTATTCCCATTTGCTGTTTGAGTTGGTATAAATGCAAAATCGATAAACACAATACCATCGATACTTTTTTGTAAATAAAACCCGTTATTATTAACCTCACTAACTGTAATCCAAGAGAGTGAGTTATGACTGTTATTTGCAATACCTTTAAACTCAACAACCGTTGCTGGTAAACTAGTAGAAAACTCAAAAGCCCCACGATCAGGATTTTGCCCAGTTACTGACGGAACTGCGTTACCACCAAAATCAATTGTTGCATGACCTAGTAGTAATACCCCTGTATTAATACATGGAGAATTTATTTGTAATTTATAACCATTCAAAGAATTTAAACCAACTGTGCCTGAACCTGGATTTACAAATAATGGATTAGATGTTATAACATTTCCATCTATTGGATTAATTCCTGTATTTGGCGGTGCATAATAAAAAACATTATTATTAAATAAATTATTTGTACTCGATTGAAATGCAAATGTTGCATTAGATTTATTAAAGTAAAAAATATTATTAAAGTACCTAGTATTATCAGGCCAAACATTACCTGCATCGCCCCATCTACGATGAGTTATAGCATAATTAAAATTATTACTACTGTAGACCACATTGTTATAAATTGTTGTATTTGTACTTTGTCCAGTTATACTAAATATTTGCCCTTCATTATTTAAACCTCCATTAAAAAAACCATCATTTTGACTAATATTATATCTTATGATTGTTCCATCATTAAATCTACCAGGCACGCCACCAGGTTGACAAACTACTACAAATGCCCCTCCATCATTATCATGGCTATAATTATACTGAAAAATAGTTCTCTTACATCGATAATCTCCATCAAACCCACTTGCATCAACATCGCCTGGATTATATACATTGTAAGCTGCTTCATTATATTGCACTAAGGCATCATCGCAATTGAATGTAAACATTGAATTGCCTGAATACCTTTTACTACTTTTCCAAAAAACGTTATTTTGAATAATAGGCGATTGAGCATCACGAATAATTAAACTATTGCCACCACTACTATCAACTCTGCAATTTTGAATTACAATATTTGTACTTGGCCGCCATGGTGTTGAACCAAAATCTCCATTTGCATCTCTACCATCCCAGGTTGAATTGTTAGAAATACCAATTCTATCAACATTATATACTTTACAATTATCAATTAATATACTATCAAATATTGTAATAACATTGTTTCCTGTGATAGCTAAAAATATTCCACCAGATTCAACGTTCGAGTCATAAGTTCCCAATACATCACGAACTACTAAATCTTTTAATGTAATACCTCTAACAACACCAAAATCTCTAGCTTGTACATAAATACCTCTTCTCAGTACAGTATCTGTGTTGGTTGAAGCATAGTTATTAGTAACCTCTATATTACTAATTGTCCAAAATTGTTGATTGAATAAATAAACTGCATTTTCATTTGGCGAGCCCAATATATGTCCATCAATTCTTGGCAAGTTGCCTATACCATATTTAGAAATTACAATTGGTCTTCTTGAAGTACCTGACCCTTTCGGATACAGCGTGGTACCAGACCAAACCTCTCCACATTTAAATAATATTGAATCGCCAGGTTCAAAAATTTTTGCATTTACTTTAGCAATACTTTTCCATGCATTTAATGGTGAATTGCCATTATTAAAATCATTACCACTGGTTGCATCAATATAATATTTTGTAGAAGCAAGTGTATTATTAGTACTGCCGATTACAGATGTAAATGCAGAATAATTAAAAGCTTTATCAACAGTATAAACACGATAATAATAGGTAGTATTTGCTGATAATAAATTATTGGTAAATGATGTTCCCAAACCAGTATATACAACTACCCCAGAACCAATAGTATTACCAATTGTATAAATACCGTTTTCATTTGGATCGGGCTGACCAACTGGATTTGTAGTATATCGAACCACAAGATAACCCCCACCATCTATATTTGCTGACGCTCCCCAACTTACATTTAAAGTACTAGCAGATGGGTTATTGATGCTCACTGTTCCAGGAATACTAGGAGGTGTAATATCAGCAGTTGTACCAGCATACATTACCCAATCATCAATATCAATTCCTGCACTATTGGTATTGGATATAGCAGCAATTCGAAAACTGCTAAAACCATTACCCGGTGTAGATGCATTTGCTGCGGTAATTGGAGTAACTGATTTTAGCCAAACTGAATTATTAGTAGTTGTGTTTGGAACAAAATTAGTATTTACTGTATTGGTAGAAATTGCATTAGAAGCACCAACTCCAATTTGTGCATTTGGTAAATTAACACCATTAGTTGCTTTATAAAAAAACTGTATGATATAAGAACTTCCCCCAATTATTGCACCTGAATTTTGACTTGGAGATAATACATTGGTACTACCTGTTGTACTTGTATTGTTAATTGATAAATAATTAGTACCACTTCTACCTCCATTGCCTGAAATTTGCCTTATTGTAACGCTACCCGTTGCAACACTTCTACTCCAAGAATTTGTAGGAATACTAGAACTTGAAGTATTAGGCAATTGCCCAACAACTTGACCTTCCATTCCCCCATCCATTGCAAGAAATGACCCCGTAGCCTGCTGAGCATGAGCTGCATGAATAATAATAATTCCACAATAAAACAAAAGCAATTTCAACTTATTCTTATTAGAACTTAACATTAAATATATTTAATACGTAATTTATTGTATAACTACTTTATAGGTTTTTCCAAAACCACTTAATAAGTAAACACCAGGTATTACTGTATTAGGTAATACAATTGAAATAGATGAATTACTCAAAGTAGTTTGTACAGTTCTTGACAAAATTGTTCTTCCTGAAAAATCATATAATTGTAAGCTGTGTTTACCAGTAGGAATTTTTGAAAATTGTACTTCTAAATTTTTATTTATTACAGGGTTTTTTAATATTGAAAAAACATCTGCGGTTTGATTTTTTACTAATACAGTTTGGCTATAGCTTACCGAAGCATCTTTATCAATAATTCTAAGTCTATACCAAACATTCGATGTTAAGTTTGAAACATCAGTAAACGAATAAGAATTTCTAGTTATTCTATTCAAAGATTGAAGGCTACCCACATTTGAGAATTGAATACCATTATTGCTTCTTTCTATTTCAAAATGCGAAACATTGGTTTCATTAATCGTTTCCCATGATAAATCAACAGAGTTAGAATTTTTCTTTGCTAGTAAGTTTACCAATTGCAAAGGCAAGCTAGTGTTAACTCTTACTCCAAAAGTAAATGCACCAAAAGTTCCTAATGCATTTGAAGTAACTGTTCCTGTTACTGCATTACCTGGATTAATTGAGCCTGCATGAGCTTGTTGCCAACTAGTTCCGTTATATCTAGCAACAACCAACTCATCGTTAGCAGTTGCACCATTTACAGCTATTCCATTTAAACTAAAAGATACAGTTGCGTCAGCACCACTTACTCGATTTACTTCCCAAAATTCTGCATTGCTTACTGCACTTAAAGGTGCTGTTAAAGAAGTAGTGTTGCTATATGCTGTATTAAAGTATTCTGATTGAAATAATGAAACAGCAGTTGAAAATGGAGTAATAGATATTGGTCTGTACACATTTGCTTTTCCAACCGGAAAAACAAAACTTGATGTACTGTTTGTATTTCTTCTTAAAGTTCCATTAATAAAACTTGAAGAAGATCCACCATTTACTGTTGCATTAGCACCAAGTGTTAAGATATTTGTAGCAGTTGTGGTAATTAATCCTGACGTAAGTGTTAATCCACCATTAACAGTAATTGGTGTATTTAAAATTGTACCTGTTGCACCAGTTGTATTAACAGTTAATGTACCTGCGATTAGAGTTGGGCCAACAAAGGTTTTAGAAATACCAACACCACTTAAGATTAGGTTAGCATAATCTGTTCGTGGGGTTATGTTTTGTGTTGTAGTGACACTAATACCAGAATACTCAATTGTAGAAGCAGAACCCAACGTTAATAGTTCAGTATCTAAAAATTGAATTGCACCACCAGCACTAGAAGCAGCTGTATTACTTGAAACCAAACCTGTTAACTTAGGCACTCTTAATGTACCATTTATAGTAACTGTACCACCACTGTTTACTGTTAACCACCTTGTAGAAAGCGTTCCGAGTGTTGCTGAAGAACCATTTTCTATTGAGAATGAGGTTTGTACACCAGGAGAGCCATTAAAAACAACATCCGCATTATTCTCAATAAAAATTTTATCATAAACTTTTGTAGTACTAACAACAATTCCAGGACTTCTATAATGAACTTCAGTAAAAATATCAAACAATTGATTGATAGGAGGAACACTCGGTGCATTGAAATTAAGTATAGTTGGATTACCATCACTAGACTGATAGATTGTATCAATTGCTGGCAAATTAGCTGAATTAAAATTTACTGTTAATCCAGGTACACCGGGACTTGGTGCACCAATCATTAATAAAGAACCTGCACCTGAAATAGATAACGTAGATGGTAAAGTTGTGTTTCTTATGATTCTAAATACTTGACCTGCTGCACTAAAACTTGTTGGATTTGTGCCAGTAAAATTTGGGTTTGAAAACCAGCTAGAAAGATTGTCAGCAGCACCAACACCATTGTAATAATAGTTTAATTTTGTTGTTGGAGAAACTGGTCCAGCTGTAGCTGCAGCAACTGAATAATTAAATGCTTTATCTACTGTATAAATTCTGTACCAATAACTTGTACCAAGCACTGCAGTTGCATCATCGAAAGTAGTTGAAGTACCATCACCAATAAACACCACTGTTCCAGTAGTTCCAATAACATTAGCAACATTTGCTTTATAAACTGCATTTTGGATAGGACTAGGCTGTGCAGTTGCGTCAGGATCGGAAGTAAATCTAACTATCATATAACCACCACCGTCAATACCACTTGCAGGTGCAGTCCAATTTAAATTTACAACTGCTGGATTACCTATAGCATTAAATGAAGTAGGTGCTGCAGGAGCAGTAACATCTGGTATTGGGGTAGTTTGGTCATCAGCAGGATATACTACAAAATTATCAATATCAACCACTGTTGCAGTACCAATGGCCGTTGTACGAATACTTAAACCACAGGTTCCTGTAGCAGTTTGAGGTGTAACACTATTAGTAGTAACAGTTGAAGTAAACTTAGTCCATGTTGTAGGTCTAGCCAATGTTATACTATTTGTAATCCTATTGCCACTTGTGCCATCTGCACTAATAAATACAAAAGATTGTGGATCAGGCGTTGCAGCACTTGCAGTATTTTCTTTATAATGAAATTGTACTATATAAGTTGTATTACTTAAAAATGCAGTAGCACCAACTACATTACTGTTTGCAACAGTATTAGAATTCTGAGTTGCTGTAGCTGTTTTCCCTAATGTTAAAAATACTGGCCCCCCATGACCACCAGTTGTAGATATTGATCTTGTTTGCCCGTTTCCACTTAACACATGTGTCCAAGCTGTTAATGATGTTGGCGAAGATGTTGCTGTTAAATTTCCAGCAGATTGGCTCTCGAAGCCTGCATCAATATTTTTATGAGCTCCTAATACTTGTTGTGCATAAATATTTGTATTGATTGCTTGTAAGAATATAAAACAAAAAAAACAAATACTAATTGTACTATTTACGTAAAATTTATTTTTCATATATCTTGTATTGATTTATTGTACGATAATTGTAAATTCTTTAACGCTAGATTGATTCATTTCTAACCTTGCATTTGATGCTACAAAAGCAACTTTATAAGTTCCTGGCATTGAATATTTAAAAGCAAAATATTTTAAAGGATTTTGAGAAATGTTTTTTATACCTATTGGTGCATCTGGATTTACTGCATTGGGATTTAATGGTCTTGAAATGTAATAATGCTGTGCACCAATTACTGCAGTACTTGAGTTTAAGCATTTGTATAAAGTAGAAGTTCTTGACCAACGTGTTGGTTCTCTTAAAGCAACAGGTACAAATCCACCAGTGTTATTGTTTGTTGAGTCTATAACAGTTGCATTTGGTGTACCATTGGTAAAAATATTGTATACACCTAATTTCCCAACACTCCATTCAATGTTATTAGTTCTTAATATAGTATATCGAAAGGCTAAGTAAAATGGTTGACCTGCAACTAAACTATCGGTAATATTTAAAAAGATTCCTGGATTTAATCCAGAAGGAATAAATGTGTTTAATGGAGTGGATGGCATAGGGAACAATAGTTTATTATTTAAACTTTTCCATGTTGCATTTACCACATTTACAGAATCGTATATACCAGAAAAATTACTAGATACTAAAACATCTAATGTATCGGCGGGCCTATTAATTACACGAGTTTCAAACTTCAATAATAAACTACCACCATTTAAAACTGTTCTATTTCTAAAATCGTAAACCCTACCTATTTCACCACTGTAAAAGCTAATAACATCAGGATTTCCACTTAAATCAAACCTAACACTATCATTTATGGATACGGTTAACGTTCTTGGATTAACATCGAAAGAACTAATATCATCTACAAAGCCAGATGTATTTTTTTTACATGAAGTAATTGTGAGTACTAAAAAAGTTATTATAAATAAATTAAATCGCATAAATTAGTATTTTAATGTTTACCATCCAGTATTTTGAGTCATTAAATTATTTACCGATAACTCTACACTTGGAATGGGCAATAAGGTATCACGTAACTTAACATTTGTGTAAGGCAAAGCATATCTATTCCGAAATGTTGATGAACTATTTGAAATCACAATTCGAGCATTATCCATTACTGTATTAAAAATTCCCCAACGAATTAGATCAAATTTTCTCAACGCTTCAAAACATAATTCTCTTGCCCTTTCATCTTGGATAATTCTTCGAAAAGCATTTTGTGTTGCGGCTTGTACAGGGAAAATGGGTGATGCTAAAGCCCTTGCTCGAACTTGATTTATATATTGTAAAGCAGCGGTAGGACCTACAACTTCATTTTCAGCTTCTGCTAACATTAACAATACATCGGAATATCTTAAAATAGGAAAATTAGTTGGTCCCCAATCTCTTTGTTTTGGAATATATACTTCTTCATCTCTTTTCCATTTACCACAATCTCTATCAAAAGAAGATGCATCAGTGGCATAAAATGTTGTTGTTCTTGGTGTAGTATTACTATTGTACGTAAATGGAGGCATTACCCAATCTCTACGCAAAGTATCAGATGGGTAAGTTTTATAAATTTGATATAAAACTCCTGTAGGAATATAAGAACCATAACCATAAACTATTAGTGGATTGGGATCACTTCCTGTATATCGCATTGCTAATTGCGATGCAAATCTGCTTCCTGGTGCTACTGCACCTTGTGGTGTATTATTACCGGCAAATTCAATTTCCCACATGCTTTCTCTAAAATCATACAAATCTTTTGAGTGGTTAATAAATACTTGCTTATAACTTGGGTTTAATGAATGTGTACCAGAATTAACCACTTTAAAAGCATAAGTTCTTGCAGAGTCAAACATTGGTACACCTAAGCGTAATGGTCTTCCTGCCATTTTTAAATATACTCTTGCAATAACACCTTGAACTGCCGTTTTAGAAACCCTAGAGCCATTACCAATAGATGTAATATTTCTTACTAAATTTTCAGCAATTTTCATATCCTCAACAATTCTGTTGTATACCTGAATTGAAGGAGTACGAGGATAATTGGGATTACCAACCTTAGTTGTTGGTTCAAGTATCAACGGCACATCACCATATCTTGTTACTAACTGAAAATAATTGAAAGCTCTTAAAAAAAGAGTTTCTCCTTTAATTATACTTTTTATGCTATCTCTTACTTCAGCATTATCAATATTTGCCAATAAAAGATTTGCTCTTCCAATACCTTGATATAATGCTTGCCAACAATCGGCATAAATTTTAGTTGAAGCTTGACAATCGTATAAACTTGGAATTGTGTTTGCATTATTTCTATTGTTATATAAGCCTTCGTCGGTTGTCATTTCTAATTCTATAGGTATGTTTCTGCCATATGTACCATCTTGTGCAAGTGAACTGTAAACTCCAGCTAATGCAGAATTTAAATCAGCTTCAGTTTTAAAAAATTGATCTTGTGCAATAAAATCTTGTGGGGAAACATTCAAGTATTTCTTGCAAGACATTTGAAGCATTGTAATTAAGAACAAAGCAATAAACCAAATTTTAATTTTATTTCTAATCGACATATAATAGTTTTTATTCTATTAAAAATTTACATTCAATCCTACTGTTAAAGTTTTAGCTCTTGGATAAACAGAATAATCAAAAGCTGGAGTAAGTGCCGAATTATACGCTGAAACTTCAGGATCGAGTCCTGTATAATTTGTCCAAGTAATTAAGTTTTGAGCAGCTGCATAAATTCTGATACTTTTCATACCAAGTCTTTTCATTGTTTTTGCAGGTATTGAATAACCTATTTGAACTGTTTTTAATCTTAGGTAAGAACCATCTTCAATAACTCTTGAAGAATAAATTCTATTACCACCACCTCTAGCTACAAACATTTCATTATTTTGATTTTCTGGTGTCCATCGATTCATTACACTAGCAAATTGATTTTGTAATATTCTGCCTGAATTGCTCTCAAATACCAATCTATTTGCATTCAGTACTGAACCACCATAAGAGAATTGAAAGAAAAAGTTAATATCAAAATTTTTATATTTTAAATTATTGCTAAAGCCACCAATAAATTTTGGATTAGCATTACCTATTATTGTTAAGTCATCATCGTTAATTATTCTATCGCCATTTAAATCTCTATATTTAATATGACCAGGCTGAATACGAGGATCAAAAACTGAAGTATTAGATGTAACAGTTGGCTTTAAAGTATAAACGCCAGATGCACTTTTATCAAAATCACTGATCTGATAAAGTCCATCCCAAATTGCTCCATAGAATAAACCAAGTGGCTGACCAACTTTTGTAATATAGCCAGGCAATCCTCTCCATTGATTATCCCAATTTACAAGAGATAACATTGACTCTTGATTATCATTAAGTGCCAATACCCTATTTCTATTAAATGAAATATTGAAAGATGAGCTCCATGTAAAATTCTTTCTATCGATATTCTTTGTATTGATAGTAAACTCAATGCCTTTGTTTTCAACTTTACCAATGTTTTTAAATGCGGTTGTAAAACCAGATGATAAAGGCAATTGTGCATTCAATAATAAATCAGTAGTTACTTTTCTATATACATCAACTGTTAAAGTGATTGCACTTTTCATGAAAGAAATATCTAAACCTAAATTAGCTTGTGAAGTGGTTTCCCATTTTAAATCTGGATTTCCTAAAGATGTTGGAACAATGCTTACTGCCGCCTGACCATTGAATGGATATGCAAGCGTTAATGCTGATGCCATTGAACTTAAATAAGCAAAATCGCTTACTCTATTGTTACCAATTACCCCATAACTAAATCTAAATTTTGCATCATTTACTAAAGTTTGCTTTTTCATAAATTTCTCATTGCTAATACGCCATGCAACACTTCCTGAGGGAAAATAGCTCCACTTATTACTTGGAGAAAATTTAGAAGAGCCATCTGATCTAAACGAGAAAGTAACTAAGTATTTAGATTCATAACTATAATTTACTCTAGTTAAAAAAGAGGCTAATGTATTATTTGTTCTTAAAGAGGAAATTCTTGTAGGTATCCCTTCATCTAAACCTGAAAGACCTAAGTTTTCGTTGGGTAAATTGGTTGCTGATGCACCAAAAATATTTTGTTTTGAGCCTTGTATTGTTAAACCTACTAATGCATCTAAAGTATTTTTTTTGTTGATTTTTTTATTGTAACTCAAAATATTTTCATTCACATAGCTTGTTCTAGTATTATTACTAATCGATCCATTAACACCATTGATTCTTCCGGCAGCAGTAGACGGACTTCCACTTCTTGTTTTGCTACTATTAAACTCTTCAGTTTGATTTAAATCATTGGTAATTCCACCTGAACTTCTAAACAATAAATCTTTGGTAATTTTATACTCTACACTAAAGTTTGCTATAATTGAATTGTTCGAACGATTTCTAACTTCATTTTGAACTGTTTCTAATGGATTAAATCTAGAATCATTTAAGTCCAATTCAAACTCTGGATCTAAACCCTGCGTTAAATCTACATTCGGATCACCAGATACTGGTCTATACCCCCAAACACTAAACATTAAATTACTTGTTTGAGAGCTAGAATTATTTAAAGATGATGGTATTACACCATAAGACTTTAATGCACTATAATTTACATTTAATCCAAACTTTAGTTTAGGGCTTATAGTATGATCTAATCTAAAACGTGCTTGGTATCTGTCATAACCAGAATTTAAAACAATACCTTCTTGTTGCATGATAGAAGAAGATAATGAAAATTTTGTACTTGCATTTCCCCCTCTAATTGCTAACTCATGATTTTTCATCATTGCATTTCTAAACAACAAGTCTTGCCAATTGATCCCTTTTGCATTTCTATAATTCTCTATTGTTCTGCCGTTTGTTAAGTACTGAGCTTTTGTGTTTAACGAATCATATTCAAATTGAAACCTTACAAATTCATAAGGACTCAATAAATCCATTTTTTTAATAATTTTTTGGGTGCCAACATAAGTGTTATAAGAAATTTCTGTTTTGCCTGCCTTTCCCTGTTTGGTTGTAATAATGATTACTCCGTTTGCAGCTCTTGCACCATAAATAGCAGTGGCAGAAGCATCTTTCAAAACTTCTATCGATTCAATATCAGATACATTGATACTATTTAAGTCTGGATTTTCAGATGGAAAACCATCTATAACATATAATGGAGAATTATCTTGTGTAATTGAATTATTACCTCGAATTACAATAGAAACAGGAGAGCCTGGTTGGCCATCATTTGAAACAACTTGCACGCCTGCTACCCTTCCGCCAAGTGCCTCTTCAACACTTCTTACAGGTGCTTTTTGTAAGTCTCCAATATTTACTTTTTCAACAGCCCCTGTTAAATCTTTTCTTTTTACTGTTCCATAACCTACAACAACAACATCATCTAAAACACTTGTTTGTTCTTTTAAAATAACAACAGAGGCAATGCTAGCTTCAACTTCTACTTTCTGAAAACCAACAAAAGAAAAAACTAGTGTTACTTTATTGCTTTTTGCTTTAATTGAATATTTACCTTCTTTATCTGTTATTGCTGATACATCAGTTCCTTTTATAGACACTGTAACACCTTCTAAAGGTTCGCCTTTATCATCTTTTACAACGCCCTTTATTGTAACATCAATAATTGAAGTAGTTGCAACTTCTATTTTATTTAAGTAGGGAACTAAAACAATTTGATTATTAATTTCTTCGTATCCAATTCCATTAGGTATTAAAACCTCATGAATAAAATCTATAATTTTTTTATTAAATGCAACGTAAGAAACGTTCTTATTTACATTGATAGTATTGGGGCTATAATTGAACTTTACATTAGTAGCTTTTTGTACACTAACAATTAATGTTTCTAGCTTTACATTATCTACTGATAATGTAAAAGTTTTGTCTATAGCCTTTTGCCCATCGGCATTATTGGCATAAAGTGTTGAAACAAAAAGTACTGCAATCATTAATTGAGCAAGCGAAATTTTCATGGCAATCATTAATGAAGCAACTAAATGTTGCTTTGTTTTCATAATTTTAACAAGTTTTAGTATTAATATTACCGTTAGCTAAAATGTAAAATAGTTTTAGTACTGTTTTAAAAGACTAATTGTGCTGCAACACTTTTAGTCTTTTTTTATTGATTTATGTTTCCACAACCTTTTCCAGTAATTAATATTTTGGTTCCATTTAACTCATAATTTGCATTAATTGTTAAACAAATAATTTTTAGTTTATCGTAAAGCCCTTGTTCAGATACATCACCTGTAAACACACAATTGTTTAATTCTTCATTTTCAACTACAATCTCAATTCCATAATGTGTATTAAAATCATTGATAATTTCTCGTAAATGCTGTCTATTAAAAAGGAAAGAAACTTTACCTGTATCAATACTTATATAATTATTTATTTTTTTTACTAGTAGGGGCTCAGCAACTAGTCCTGTTTCAAGTATCTTTTCAGTTTCTTTAAATAAAGCTTTATGATTGGGAATGAGTATAGCGGTTTGAGAAATTAACGCTTTTTCTTTTAAAATTTCAACATTAGGTAATACTTGAACCTTACCTGACTTAACTTCTACCTCAGTATTTCCATTATGAACATTATTTCTAACATTAAAACTAGTTCCTAGAACTTTTGTTACAATAGAACCTGTGTACACTAAAAAGGGCTTCTCCTTATTCTTGGCCACTTCAAAAAAAGCGTCTCCTTCTAAATAAACTTCTCTTTTCTCCCCTTCAAAAGAGGAATAATTAATGGATGCCCCAGGCTCTAATACAATGATGCTATTATCTGAAAGCTCTATTTTAAGTTTTGTATTAGAATTGTTGTATTGATACTGTTTATTTTTTTGCTTAAAGTTCTTGCTAAATAATTGTTTAGAATTGTTTGATTGGGCTAAGTATAGATAACTTATAATAGCAACTAAGCCAATAAAAGAAGCTGCAATTGCGTATTTTATATATTTTTTTATGGCAGGCTGCTTCTTTATTGTAGTTGCTTGAGTTGCAAAGTTAGCAGCAGAAGATATATTACGAATTATATGATCGGATACATCAAAGGGTAAAAACACTTCAGTTTCCTCTTTCCTCTTGAGTTGATATAAAATTTGCTCTTCTAAATAATCATCCAACATACCTTTATCTAAAAGGTAAAAAAACTCATCTAGCTCATTTTCATTTAGCTGATTATTTAGGTAACATTGAACGAGTTTATTGAGTTTATCTTGTTGCATAATTGTTAACTATAAAGACAACAAAACAAAACCATGGTAGTACGAGGAGAAGGTTTTTTTTAAACAAAAAAGAAAAAACTTTTAAACCCACTGTTTTTAATAAACTTTCTAATGCCCAATAATGCTCTGTTCATGTGCTTTTTTACAGTAAGTGGTGAGATTTTCAACAAGTTAGCAGTTTGTATATAAGACAAGTTTTTAAGCCTAACCAACACATATACATTCTTTTGATGTTGTGTAAGACTATCTAGAGCTTTATCGTGTAACTGAGTGTAGTACAGTTTATCAATTTCAGAATCTTCATTGGGTAACTCAAACTGATTTTCAGTTTCTGCCGTATATGTATTAAAGTGTTGCCACTCTTTAGCTATTTTTTTTAGCTGATTGAGCATATGATTTTTTGCAACAATAAAAAGCCAATTCTCAAGAGAGTGAAATGATGCTGCATTTTTACGTTCAAACCATAGCTTCAAAAACACATCTTGTACAACTTCTTGAGCAAGTAATGGAGATTTAAGGGTACGCAATGCTATTTGATAGATATTATTTTTATGCTTATCATATATAATTTGAAAAGCATAACTACTATCTTCACTTAGTAAAAGCAATAATTTATTTTCGTCGTATGTAACACTTTTTAACATTCTCAATTGCAAATTAAGGATATTTCAGTTCAAGTAAATTACAAATGAAATTTGAAAGTATTTGGGTAAATTGTGAGTGCAACATAATTACTAAAATAAAACACAATCTAAAAGCTAGATACTTAACAAAACTAAATAGCAAACAAATATTTATCAATAAAAAACAATAGAATATTAAAGGTCAATTTGAACAAATTGACAAATTAATAATTTAGAATATTTATAAGTTCACCTTTCAATAAGTTCGAACTCAAGCTACTAAAGGGCACAAAAAAGCTTCTCAAATTGAGAAGCTTTTTTATTTGTATAATTCAGAAATTACTCTTAAGAATACTGAGTTCCGATGCTAAATACTAGATGTTAGTATTTTTTCTTTTATCCCTCATTTTCTTTGCACCATAACCTACACCTGCTGCTAGCCCCTATCCCCTAAAGGGAGATTATGATTTTTTTCTATTTTTTATTTTTTTTGCTCCGTAGCCAACCCCAGCAGCAACTAAAAGTGA
>CALRVE020000027.1:0-47576 GCA_943371535.1 Asaia bogorensis
CACCACCTGTAATATTATTAATAGTATTACCACTTGCTGTACTTCCTGGAGCACTAGCATTTTCTGTTAACACAGTAATAGCACCAGTTTCACTTGCCCAATTAGTAAATACATTATTACTCACTGTTTTTAAAGGTCCACTAATAGTACTAGCACCATCTCTATTAATCCAACCAGCAATTACAGTATTTCCAACAACAGAAATATTTGAAAAATTGTTATTACTAGCAGAAGAAAACGACCCAGTTGGTGAATTTGAAGTAGTTATAAACAAAGTAACCGTGCCACCTGCCCCTGTTTTAGTAAATGCAGTTACAATAGTATTATTATTTACTTGGTGTGTACCACCAACAGGCAAAGTAACACTGCTTGTAATAAAATTAAAATTACCTGTTGTATTAACTGATAAATTGGTAAAAGTATTACCGTTAATATTTACATTAAAACCAGGAGCACTGTTTAAGATACCTGTAATTGCTGATGCATTAGCTACTGTATGTGTTAAAGCAACAAAATTGTTATTGTTAATATTAATGGTAGATGTAGCATTAACAGTTGAAGTTTCTACAAAAACTCCTTGTTCAACAGCTGTAGCTGAAGTATTGCCAGATTTTAATGAAATGGTATTATTTGAAACTGAATTGGTATAAGTTCCTGTCAACGCATTTACCGGAGCTGCACAATACACAGCTCTTAAATTACCAGTTGCTACACCACCATCTGAACTAGTAATGGTATTATGAGAAATGGTAAAATTTTTTGAACATCTAATTAAAACTCCATTCACCGTTCCTGAAACATTAGCATACCCAGAAAATGAACTTGTTGTGCCATAGTTAGTAATGGTGTTACCATTTGTTGTTGTACCACCAATAGTAATTCCATCATTTTCGGCTCCTGCTAAAGTTGGACCAATTACTACAATACCAATATTTACGTCTGTAATTGTGTTGGCAATAATAACTAATCCACTATTGCTACCAGCATTGCTAGTTGCAGGAACTGCTGCTGTTGGGGCTGTTGCAGAATGATTGCAATTGCTATAAATACCAAATGTATTTTGATAGGTTCTATTTAAATCTATAGTGCATCCTTTTACAGTATTATTTTGAGCACCATTTGTAGTTGATGTATATAATAAAGCAATACCCCATTCTGTCATATTGTTAGTACCAGCATCTGTTACAGTATTGGCTGCATTTTCGGTGAGCGTAAAATCTTCTATACTAATATAATCGCCACCAATAATTTTAAAAATTCCATCATTTAAGTTACCTGCTGTTAATGCAGCAGATGCAGTAATGGTATTATTATTTCCTATAATTCTAATGGTATTCGTTGCCGAACCTTCTGCTCTTAGTTCATACCCACTAGCTGGTGCAGTTTGAGGATTTGCAGCAGTTAATGTAATTACTATAGGACTAGTAATTGTTGCTGCATTAAGTGCTGTTATTGCAGCTTCTAAGCTTGGATAAGTTGCAGCTAGTCCAGAACCGCTGTTGGTAGTTACCTGTGCTTGTAAGCCAACAATGACCATAAAAAAAGAAAAAACAAAACAAATAACTTTTGAACGTAGATGTTTCAGCATAAAAAAAGTTTAAGATGAATAGATTAATTTGAAAAAATAGGCTATTCAACTTAAACAAACAAATTATTGCAATAGTTTTTATTTTTTATGCCGCATTGTAGAAATAAATGAGCAATTATGCGTTTTTAAGCCTCTACATTTCTAGTCATTTTTACCACAGAACAAATTTTTTCGTCTAAATGATTTACTGGTGTTTGAGTAATATGAGATGCTAACCTAGCAATGGCATCTAATTTTTGCTCACTATTGAAATCTAATTTCAAATAACGCTTTGCAGCAGCTAAACGGTGTTGCTCTTTATTGGTATCTAACATAGTTATAAATTTTTTAAATGAACTTTATAATCGAATTTTTTTAGGGTTTGGTTTGCAGGCAAAAAAAAACCAATCATGTTAAGACTGGTTCAGTTGATTTTTTAACTAGATGTATTAAAATTATTTTGTAATTTTTTTAGGTTTTATTTTTTTCAAGGCTTCATCTAACTCTTTACTTAAACTTTCATAAGTATGTTTACCTATATATCTTTCTCCATTAATGAAAAATGCAGGTATTTCGGTAACACCTAATTTTTTGCCATAAGCAATATCATCATGTACATTTTGACCATAAGTGCTGTTCACCAATTCTTCCAACATTAACTTACGATTTACACCAGCATCTTTAGCATGTAACTTTAAAGTGGTTGTACCTAAGTTTCTTCTATTTTCAAATAATGCATTGTGCATTTCCCAAAATTTGCCATCTTGAGCAGCCGAAATTGCAGCTTCCGCAGCTTTTTGACTACGCTGATGAATTTTGGTTAGAGGAAAATGGCGAAAATTAAAACGTACTCTTCCTTCGTATTCTTGAACAATTTTTTTCACTACTTCATTCACTTTTGCACACTCTTCATTTTCATATTCGCCAAATTGCATAAGGGTTACAGGTGCTTTTTTATCGCCTACAAATACATCTTTGGTTTCTATTACTTCTGGTAATTCTTTTCCGAAAGCCATAATTACAATACTTTTTAAAGATAAATGGCAATTAAACAACTTGCCTAATTCAATACTAATGTAGTTTGAATAAGGCAAACATAGGGGTTTTTGGTATTCGTAAGTATAAATTAATCCACAACTACAGTTGATATAATTTTATAAGGTGCTTTAACTAGTGTGTCTAAGTAACCCAAAAGCAAGATTTTAAATTCATAGTTAATATCTATTGCTGCAATGTTGGTTTAGTAATTTTTAATCCCTTTTACTCAATTAATACAAATGCAGCCCATGAAAATGGCGGATATTTTGCCCTCATTTCTTTTTGTGCTTTTGTAAAAGCATCTCTTACAGAAATATTGTTAGACAATAAATGATTGTAAAATGTAGTCATTAATTCGGCAGTTTCTTTATCGGGCACTTGCCATAAACTTACAATCATATTTTTTACTCCTGCAATTTTAAAAGCACGTTGCAAACCAAAAACGCCTTCGGTTCCTTGCAAATCGCCCAATGCAGTTTCACATGCACTTAATACTACTAATTGTGTGTTGCTTAAATTTAGTTGAGCAATTTCATAAGCAGTTAAAATGCCATCTTCTACCCCAAGTGGAATTTTCTCTCCCGACCATGCTTTATTTGCTCCTGCCATAATGATTCCACTACGCATTAATGGATCATCGGCTATTGCAAAACTATTTTCAGTTGAGTTATTTTTTAATGTTGTAGGATCGGGAAGAAAAAAACCATGTGTAGCTAAATGAATGATGGAAGATGATTGATTGCTTATTGACTTAAATTTTTCTTCTGTAGCTTTTGCAGCAGTTGCAGTTGTTACTTGTATATTTTTTGAGGTGAATATTTTTTCAATGGCTACAATTTCTTTCTCAGTGCCAGGCAATGCAGCCCAAGACTGATTTGTAGCATTTGCCGAAAAACTAATATTTGCACCTGTTGAAGTTACAGTGCTTGAAAGTATATTAAAATCTGTATTGCCCATTAAATAAGCAGAAGAGAATTTATATTGTTGAGTATTGACTTCCGTCAGCTGTCTAATACTTGAATATTGATGTAATGCATATTCATCTATCAAATATTTTTCTTTGGCGATCATTGGCAAAGCCTGAAATGCCACTTTATGTAACAACCCATCTGGAGCATAAGCAATAGAATTAATATTGTTTAAGTGAGGCATCAAAGGTTTCCAAACAAGGGTATATAAGCTATCGCCTGCAAAGGTTGTATTGGCTGATTGCTTTTTTATGGTACTTCTATACAAATTGTTTACTCGTGTTTCTTTGGCATCGGTTTTACCACCAGTTAAACACCAATTAATTTGTTGTTCATTGGCTAACTCAATAAATTTTGGAATTCCAGTTTTACCAATAATCATTGCAGCATATTTAAAAGTATCGGTAAAATTGGCATCCTTGTAAAATGGAAAACGAATATACTCGATGGCTACTTCATTATTTTTTAATACAGCTTGAATTTTTTGATAGGTTTGTAGTTGGGTTTGAATGGTCAATACACCACTTGATTGTTGATTGATGTTTTTTTCAAACACATTTGCAATAGCTTCTAAACTATCTACTTTATAATATCTTTCTTTAATAGGCAATATCAATTGTTTGGATAACAGCGTTCTTGTAGATTGCCATTGATCTATTAATTGAATGAGTGTTTTATTACCACTTGCTCTTGCTTTACGTAATGCTGCAGATGCATCATTTAACACAAAGCCTTTTAACTGCAATTGTTGATTGGTATAAGCCTCAATTAAAGAAGGTGCATAAGCAGGAAATCGGGTTAATAAAGATGGATAAAAAGCAAACAAATAATCTTTTTCTTGCCACCAAGCCAATTTTTCTTTTTCACTTAATGTATAGAAATTTTGTTTAAAATTATTGATGATAATATTGGTTGCTTTATTTAAATAATTGGCACTTTGTACAACATTGTTTTCGGCACTTGCAAAAACCGCTTCATTAAAATAAATGGTTGATAGTAACTCTGCATCTTTACCTAAAACTTCTATGGCCAAGGGCAATAAATCATCGGTTAATTTTTTTGCTGTAGAAAACATGTTTAATTTTCTATAAATAAGTACAAGATTGTTAATGGTTTTAATGTACTCGATAGATTGTTTGCCTTGTGTTTTTTCTACAATTAACTGAGCTTCCAAAGCATACTTTTCGGCTTCTTTATACTCATTTAAACTTAAACAAGTAACCGATAAATTATTGAGTACTATGTAGCGATTGTAAGAAATATTTTCATTTCTGCTATTCAGAATATCTAAGGTTTGCAAGTGTAATTTTTTAGCTTCTTCATAAGCACCCAACTTATTTACAATAAAGGTTAAGTTGCTTAATAATTTTATAAAATTGCTAGTACCTGCCATGTTTTTACCCATATAAATATGCATACTTTCTTTTAAAAGTTCAATAGCTTTTTCATTGCCGCCTTGCATGCTGTAAACCATTGCCAAATTCATTAAGCTTAAAGCATATTCAGGATGATTTTTGCCATAAATTTTTTGTTGTATTGCAATAGCTTTATTCAATACTAATTCAGCATCGGCATACCTCCCCATTTCAAAATAAATAATTGAAAAACTAGTATTGGTTAAAGCCACTCGGGTACTTTCTTTCCCAAATATTTGCTCGTTTAACAACACGGATTCTTGCATCAATTGCACTCCTTTAACACTATTGCCCAACTTATGATTTACCAATGCCAACACACCTTTTGCTGTTGCAATTACATCTTTTAAATCGGTATTTTTATTAGCTATTGAAATGGCTTTATTGGCATGTATTTCGGCCGAACTCATTTCATTTAATTGAAATTCAGCATTGGCAATTGAAACTAAAATTGAGGCATTACCAGAAAAATTTTCTCCTTCAAATTTCGATTGTTCTACCAATACTTTAGTAAGCATTTCTTTTGCTTCGGCATATAAACCACCATCAATATAAGCAAAGCCCCAACTTTGCAATACCGCTAAATAATCTTGTGTATCGGTAAGTTTTTCTTTTTCTAAAATTTTTGCTGCTGTTGAATAATATTGATATGCTGCTGTATAACCACCTGCTGCACTTTTTAAATTTGCCAATGCCATATAAGTTAGCACCAATGAAATATTTGCGTCTTTGCCTAAAGATTTTTTGAGTGTTACAGATTGATTCAAGAGTTTTTCTGCTTCTTCAAAATTATTTAATTCAATTTGGCAAAGTCCGGAATAATCTAAAGCTTCAGCATATTGCATTGATTTTTCTCCATATACTTTACTCACACATTTTACCAACTCTTGTACTCGTTTTTCCAATGTTTTATAATCGTATAAAAATCGAAGTGCAGAACATAAATCGAATAAATTGGTACAGTAATTTTTTGAATATTCAGTTTCTTCAATTTCAATAATCAACAGCATTTCTTCGCAAAGTTTTCTTATTTGCATGTAACGATTACTCGACTTATATACTAAGTTCAAATTATCGGCTACAATAATTAAATTCTCATACTCTGTGTATTTATTCTCTTTAAAATAAGCAAATGATTTTTCAAAAAATGAGGTTGCTAAATCATACTTTTTTTGTTCTAGATAAATAATGCCTAAATCGTTATAACAAATAGTTACACTTTTATTTTTAGCATCTTTAAAAAGAGAGGTAAATGCTGTAATGGTTTGATTATACACTTCAATAGCAGTAGCATATTTTTCTTGATTTCGGTAACATTTTGCCAGTAAATACAAGTATTCGGGATACCACTCATTATTAATGGTTTTATTACTTTTTTCGAATTGAAGTAGAATATTTTTAAGTTGATTTTCTAATTGAATAAGTGCTTCTTTACTTGTAGTAATTTTTGCAATGCCTGAAAAGATAGTAAAATAATTTTCGCTATATATACCTTCTTTTTTTTCTACAATTGGTAATACTTTATTGTACACCAAATTCATTTCATTGAACTTTTCAATGGGCAAATACAGCTCCTGCAAGTTCTTCATGAGCTGAATAGCATTATCGTATTCTGTAGCACTATTTTTTACAAAAAAATCAAATGCAATTTCTAAATACTTCGCAGCGGAATCAGGCTGTTTTATCTCTAAATATGCCAAGCCAATATTATTTGCAGCAATGGCAAAACCGTTGGTTGATTTTATTGAATTGTTGATTACATAAGCCTTGTAGGCTTCTTTGTAATAAAAAATAGCTGAATCTAAATTGGTTAAATTGTTGTAACAGTTCCCAAATTGGTAAGTAATCTCACCATACTCTTTACTTTTATTGCCATACTTTATAACTATTGCTGGCAACATTTTTTTTAGCCAAAATCGCATTTCTATATATTGTTTAGATTCATTTAATGCAAACAATATATTATCAAAAGTTACTTGATAGTTGGCACTAAACATGCCTTCCTTTTTTTCAATAATGGGTAAAATTTTTGTAAATATTTTTTCGGCAGCAATAAACTTTTTTAATGGAAAATATAGATCAACTAAATTATTCATAACTCCAATTGCATTGTTGTATTGTTCTTCATGTTCGCTAATAAAAAATGCAAATGCTTTTTCTAAGTAGTATGCCGATGAGTCGTATGATTTTTGAATTAAATAAATTTCGCCAATGCTATTATTACATAAAGCAACCGCCTGATACTCTGTTGTTCTAACATAAACAGCATAAGCTTTAGCCGATTCGTGATAATATGGCAACGCATTGTTGTATTGTTTGAGTTTATAATACGTTTCAGCAACATTATGTACAGCAACAGCATAATTAATGTTCTTATCACCATATTCAATTTTAGCTTGTTGTATAGCTTTTAAACCAAAAGGTAGGGCTTCTTTAAATGCATTCTTCTTATATAACTGAATGAATTGGGCATTTAAATCTAAGAAGCTTTGTGCCGAAGTTTGCATACTTAAAAATATGCATAGGCATAGCAGTAGCTTTTTCATGCTGTTGTTAGTTTTGGTGACTGATGGTCTTTGCAAGGTAGTTAACTACTTGCGTTAATCAATACCAACTAGAGGGTATATTTAATTAAATTTTGAAAGCTTACTGATGTAGCATAAAAAGATTACATTGAAAATTGAACAGTATTATTCTCCTTCTATTTCCTTTGCACCCTTACGCCATTGTTTTGGTTTTGCACCATCCATTTTTACAATCTTAGGAGTAAACTTTCCAATTACATCTACCAATGCAGTTTGAGATTGCATCACCATATCAATATTTTTATACGCAAAAGGTGCTTCATCTAAACCTCCACCTAATAATGTTACACTATTTTTTTTCAACTCATCTTTTAAAGCACGTTGAGTAATATTTGCAATAGCTTTACTTCGGCTCATTAATCTTCCTGCACCATGAGATGCAGAGTTAATGGAAGCCACTTCTCCTTTCCCTTTTACAATAAATCCATTAGCTGTCATACTACCCGGAATAATGCCTAATACATTTTTACCTGCTGGTGTTGCTCCTTTTCTGTGTACAACAACTTCATTCCCATCGTACATTTCCTTCCAAGCAAAATTGTGGTGATTTTCTACCATGGTTATTGGTTTTCGGCCCAATTGTTTGGCAATTTTTGCATGAATAATATGATGACAAGCACTGGCATAATCACCAGCCAAGTTCATAGCAATCCAATATTCTATACCTGCTTCTTCATTCAAATCTAACCAAGCTAAATTTTTTGCATCTTGTGGTAAACGTCTTTTACTAATGGCAATTTTGGTATAATGTTCTGCAATTCTTGCACCCAATGCTCTGCTTCCAGAATGACTTAGCAAGCCAATATAAGTACCTGGTTCAACATTTAAAATTTCATCTTTTTCTTCTATAGTTACTGCACCAAACTCTACAAAATGATTACCACTGCCTGAGCTACCCAATTGTTTCCAAGCCTTGCCATGTAAGCCTTTTAATAATTGTGTTGAATAAAAAGCTTCATGCTCCATAATAGCATGATCTTCGGCTTCAGTAAATTGTGCCCCACTACCAAATAAAGTAGCTTCATTAATTTCTCTTGCAAAAAATTGTTCTCTATTGGTAAGTTCTTTTGCATCAATATCAAAAATAGATAAGCACATTCTACAACCAATATCAACACCTACACCATAAGGAATCACTGCATTTTGTGTTGCTAATACACCACCGATAGGTAATCCATACCCTTGATGTGCATCTGGCATTAAAGCACCTGCAACTGCAACAGGAATTTTAACTGCAGTGTACATTTGATGAAATGCACCTTGTTCAATATGTTCGGCTCCAAATGTGTTAAAATGTACCCCTTGATTGTTCAAAGAAATTTCCATATTAGCATCTTTGGATGATAGAAGATGTTTAGGTACCAACTTTTCTACCACCATAGTCCATATTGCATCCTCTTTATAATCTAATGGATTAGCTAAAACAGATTGTAAAATTTCAACAACTGCTTCTTTTGTATGAAACTTAAAATGTTTTTCTACCACATGCATAACAATTGGTATTACTGGACTTTCAGGATAACCCAATGCTCTTAATTCTTTTGCTGTAAAGCTCAATTTGCTCATTATGACAATTATTTTGCTAGTGCTTTTTTCTCTTTAAATACAGAGAAAAAAATTTTCGTAGAAGAGTTTTTACTTTTTCGTTATATATTTTTTTTCAAATTGACGCAGTTGTTCACTTGTTTGCCTACTACCGTCATGACTGTAACCTGGCGGACCAAACAAATAGTTCCATCTTTGTTTAAAGCTTATGTTGGGCTGTGTAACATCTTTATAAATTTGAATCCATTCGTGCAACACCAGATTTACTGCATTTATATTTTCTAAGTTCTTAGTCAATCCATATTTAACTGGCTGGTATTTTTTTACTGGCAATTCTGCCTGAAAAGTGCCAAATAGTTTATCCCAAATAATTAAAAACATACCCATGTTTTTATCTAAGTATTTTGGATTGCTGGCATGATGTACTCTGTGATGAGATGGAGTTACTAAAAAGTATTCTAAAAAGCCCATTTTTTTAATGAGTTCGGTATGCACAAAAATGCCCCAAATTTGTGTGGCTGCATACATGAATACAATGTCTAAAGGTTTAAAACCCAATAACGGCAAAGGGATAAAATAAATGAACCTGTATAAAGGTTGAAAAACAGATGAACGAAATCCTACGGTAAAATTCATTTTTTGAGAAGAATGGTGTGTAACATGTGTTGCCCAAAAAAAACGTATTTCATGATCAAATCGATGTAGCCAATAGTATAAAAAATCTTCAGCAATTAATAATGCTAGCCAATATAAAACAGGGTTTTGCCAAGTATCGATAATTCGATGGTTGTACAAAAATGTAAAAATAATTCCCATGTAAATTGAACGAAACAATAAATCTAACCCTGCATTCAACAACATTAAATACACATTTGAAACAGTATCTTTTAAAGTGTATAATTTTTTATGGCGATAATTCGATAACAAAATTTCTATCCCAATAATAATAAGGTAATAAGGAGTTGAAAATAAGATGAGTAAGGTTTCTTTGGTTGTTTCCATTTCAGCTGACTGTATAGTTGCAGAAATGCAAAGGAAAATCTTTTTTGTATAGAAGCAAAGAAATGGAACACAGACAACACGGATATAACTGATAAAAACGGATTTTATTGTTTGCCGATGAAGCACTGAAACACTGAAAACAAATCAGTGCAAATCCGTTCAATCTGTGTCATCAGCGTTCCTATCAAAAATTCGAGAAGCAAATAAATCTGTTTCTGCCATTTGCCACAGAAGCACTGAAACACTAAAAATGAATCAGTGCAAATCCGTTCAATCTGTGTCATCAGCGTTCCTATCAAAAAATTTGCGAAGCAAATAAATCCATTTCTGTCATTTGCCACAGAAACATTGAAACACTGAAAACAAATCAGTGCAAATCCGTTCAATCAGTGTCATCAGCGTTCCTATCAAAAATTCGAGAAGCAAATAATCTGTATTCCAATATCTATCTTTGTCCAATGGCAGAAATCAATTTAGACAATTGGCAAAAGAAAAGTGAAGAGCATACCAAACTTTACAAAAACTTTTTGCAACGTGCCGATAAGAAGAAAGTACTCAAGCAATTGCCCGATTTGCACGAAGAGGCTTTCAGCAAAATTGATTGTTTAAGCTGTGCTGCTTGTTGCAAAAATTATTCTCCCCGTTTTAAAACACCTGATATTAAAAGAATCAGCAAGCTATTGAGAATGAAAGAAGGTGTTTTTATTGAAACCTATCTGAAATTAGATAATGAAGGAGATTATGTAACCCAATCTTCGCCTTGCCCTTTTTTGGGTGAAGATAATTTTTGCAGCATTTACGATCATCGCCCTAGCGATTGTCATCGTTTCCCTTATACCGATGAAGATGTTTTCTTTAAACGCCCTGCTATTACCCTAAAAAACGCCACTTTTTGCCCTGCTGTTCATTTTGTTTTAGAAAAATTAATCTAATAATATAAGATAGAATTAAAGAACCAACATCAAAGCATTTTTTCTAACCTGTTGTTTTTCAATTGCATAGCAGTATTGCAATTGTCTTTAAGTTACAGCTAAGCTGTATTTACAAAAATCAATGTTCTTATAAATAATTGGGAGCTAAAAAAAACTGCACAAAAGTTTTCTGTTGCACTTTTTTGAAAGGCTTAACCCCTTACCTTTGCCGCCAAATAAAAAACCTTACTCATATGGCTTCAAAAGGTAAAATTAAGCAGGTGATTGGTGCCGTTGTGGACGTACACTTCCCTAACGATAACACGTTACCAGATATTTACAACGCTCTTGAAATTACAAGAGAAAATGGCGATAAATTAGTATTGGAAGTACAACAACACTTGGGTGAAGACAGTGTTCGTACCATTGCAATGGACGGCACTGAAGGCTTGGTTCGTGGAATGGAAGTGATTGATACCGGAAAAGCAATTGCAATGCCAATTGGTGAAGGTATCAACGGTCGTTTGTTTAATGTAACTGGCGATGCAATTGATGGTTTGCCACAATTAAGTAAAGAAGGTGGTCGTCCAATTCACAATAAGCCACCATTATTTGAAAACTTAAGTACAGCATCTGAAATTTTATTCACTGGTATTAAGGTAATCGATTTGATTGAGCCTTATGCAAAAGGTGGTAAAATTGGTTTGTTTGGTGGTGCTGGTGTGGGTAAAACAGTATTGATTCAAGAATTGATTAATAATATTGCTAAAGGTCATGGTGGTTTATCAGTATTTGCTGGTGTGGGTGAAAGAACAAGAGAAGGAAATGACTTATTACGTGAGATGATTGAAGCTGGCATTATGAAGTATGGCGACAACTTCAAACACAGCATGGAAGAAGGTGGATGGGATTTAAGCAAGGTAGATATGGAAGGTTTGAAAGAATCTAAAGCTACTTTCGTATTTGGTCAAATGAATGAACCTCCAGGAGCCCGTGCTCGTGTGGCATTATCTGGTTTAACTATTGCTGAATATTTCCGTGATGGAGATGGTACTGGTAAAGGTCGTGATATCTTATTTTTCGTAGATAATATCTTCCGTTTTACGCAGGCTGGTTCTGAGGTATCGGCTTTATTAGGTCGTATGCCATCTGCGGTGGGTTACCAACCAACTTTGGCTACTGAAATGGGATTGATGCAAGAGCGTATTACTTCAACTAAAAATGGTTCAATTACCTCTGTACAAGCGGTGTATGTACCTGCAGATGACTTAACAGATCCAGCTCCTGCAACCACTTTTGCTCACTTAGATGCTACAACGGTATTGAGTCGTAAGATTGCCGATTTAGGTATTTACCCAGCGGTAGATCCATTAGATTCTACTTCAAGAATTTTAACTCCGGCTATTGTTGGTGATGCTCACTACGAATGTGCCAACAGAGTGAAATTGATTTTACAACGTTATAAAGAGTTACAAGATATCATTGCCATCTTAGGTATGGATGAATTGAGTGATGAAGATAAAATGACTGTAGCAAGAGCAAGAAAAGTACAACGTTTCTTATCTCAACCTTTCCACGTTGCAGAACAATTTACTGGTTTAAAAGGTGTGTTTGTAAGTATTGAAGATACCATTAGAGGCTTTAATGCTATTATGGATGGCGAAGTAGATGAATATCCTGAAGCAGCTTTTAACTTAGTAGGTACCTTAGAAGATGCTGTTGAAAAAGGTAAGAAAATGATGGCTCAAGCTCAGGGATAAAACCAGTTTAAAGTTTAAGCAGTTGAAAGTTTAATGTTCAACAACCTTCAACCTTAGACCTTTAACTTAAACCTAATAAAATGACATTAGAAATATTAACTCCAGAGAAAAAATTATATAGTGGCGATGTATTTGGTGTACAATTACCAGGCGTAGATGGTAAGTTTGAAGTGTTAGACAAACACGCTCCTTTGGTAAGTGCATTGGGCAAAGGCACTGTAAAAATTTTAAAGAGTAAAACATCTTTTGAAAACTATTCAATTGCAGGTGGTTTTGTTGAAGTAATTAATAACAAAGCAACAGTTTTGGTTGAAGGTGCGGAGGAAGCTTAACTAGATGCTAGATACTTGATTAAATAGATATTGAAATCCCTTGACGAAAGTTGAGGGATTTTTTATTTTACTGGTTTTATATAACTTTAAATAAAATTTTAATTGAATGAAAAAATTATTATTTGTTTTAGTTGTTTTTATTTCAATGAGTTTACAAGCTCAAAAAAAATACAGAGCTATTTATGAAATGAAAATGAACTTTAATTCCAATACATTGAAAATTCAACATGATAGTTTAATGGATGGTGTAACTAAAGATATGTTATCTGATAGTGCAACAAATGCAGCTTTAAATGATGCTTTACTTGAAGCTGCAGAAAATTTATTAGGTGGAGGAGTTGCGGTAATTATAACTGTTAATACAATCGATGACAAGAATAACATTATTAGAATGCAAGACTCGAGAGATAGTAAGATTAAAATGGATCCAGCAGAGGATGGTGTTCCATACTTGAATAATGGCTATTGGGTTAAACCAAATCCCGAAAACAATAAATTAGATACCTTAAAAAATAGTTGGTCAATTTCTAAATTTACTGGAAACAAGAAAATGATTTCAGGTTATGAATGTGAAGAAATAGAGCTTATGAAAGATTCAAAAGATATAGGTTTAGCATGGATTTGGAGAGAATTGCCTAACAGTATTAACCCATTTATTCCAATAAACAATAGTCAAGGTGCAGTATTAGAGTATAGCACTAAAGATCAAAAAACAACATATATTCTTAAAGAACTTAAATTAGAATAAAAAGTTCAACTCTAAGCTAATGGATGTTCAACAGTTGAAGGGTGCGACGCAACAGGTGTTTAATAGTTGGGTGAACGATGGTTACAAAAAAATATCTATTTAATAAAACCATAGTTTATTAAATAGCGTAAATACTTGCAAACAAAACAAAATTCAATTTTATGAAAAAGCTAGTATTTATGGCAGTTGCAGCATTTTTATCTGTTTCAACTTTTGCCCAAAAAGAAAAAAAACTGTTGAAGTAGGTGGTGCACATATATGCCCTAGTAAAAACATTGTTGCCAATGCAGTCAACTCTAAAGAACATACCACTTTAGTTGCAGCATTTAAAGCAGCAGGATTGATAGAAACTTTACAAGGCGATGGCTCATTAACTACTCATCCTTGGCTTCCAAGCAATTTCTTCTACTTGCAATAAATGGCCAATATAACGAGCCAATACAAACAAATAATCGCTTAATCTATTTAAGTATTTTATTACTAGAGCATCAATAAATAGTTCTGCTTCTTGCATGGCTACGCAAATGCGTTCTGCTCTTCTGCAAATACAACGTGTAATATGGGTTGTTGAAACAGCAGCATGACCACCCGGCAGAATAAAATTTTTCATCTCGGGTAATACTTCGTTCATGCTATCAATTTCGCTTTCTAGTAATAGAACATCACTTTCTTTTAAATCGGGCAATTTCATTAAAGGTTCTTTTTCATCATCGCATGCTAAAGAAGAGCCAATGGTAAATAAACGATCTTGAATTTCTTTTAAAACAGTTTTACTATGCGTATGCGTTATAGAATCGGCAATTAACCCTATGTACGAGTTTAGTTCATCTACAGTACCATAACTTTCAATTCTAATATGGCTTTTGGCCACTTTTGTTCCACCAATTAAACTGGTTTTTCCAGCATCACCTGTTTTTGTATAAATTTTAAATGCCATTTGTAAGATAGTTTTTTAAAGGGTTGTACTGAACAACAAAAGTAAATTTGAAAGGTTCACCAATAAAAAAGGAGAGTATCAACTCTCCCACAATGTTTCCACTAAAAATACTTTATGGCTCTAATAAAAATTAAGCTTTTGTAGTATCGGTTTCAATTAACCCATCTCTTAAACGTACAATACGTTTTGCATAATGTGCAATATCTTCTTCGTGTGTAACCAATACAACCGTATTACCAGCTGCCTGAATTTTGCCAAAAATTTCCATTACTTCAATACCTGTTTTACTATCCAAATTTCCGGTAGGTTCATCAGCCAATAAAATGGAGGGATTATTTACCAATGCTCTTGCAATTGCCACACGTTGAATTTGACCTCCACTCAACTCATTGCTTTTATGATGGCTTCTATCTTCTAACCCAACTTTTTTTAGAGCTTCTAGTGCACGTTCTAAACGTTCTTTTTTGCTAACACCAGCATATACTAAAGGCAAAGCCACATTTTCGGCAGCACTTAAACGAGGCAATAAATTAAATTGTTGAAACACAAATCCTATTTCGGTATTTCTTACTTCGGCTAATGCATCATCGGCCATTTTACTTACATCATTGTTGTTTAAAATATATTTTCCACCAGTAGGTGTATCTAAACAACCCAAAATGTTCATGAGTGTACTCTTACCACTACCACTAGGACCCATTAATGCAACGTATTCATTTTTAAGAATATCAAGTGTAATACCTTTTAACACAGGTATAGCTTGGTTACCCATGAAATAGCTTTTTTGAATATTTTCTAAATGTATAATGGCATTACTCATGAATGTTGAATTTAATAATCTACAAAAAACTATTTCTTAATTACAGTAGGTACTTTAAAAAACTGCTCATCTTTAATGGGTGCATTTAATAAAGCTGCTTCTCTGGTAATACTGCCTTTAATTTCATCATTCCTCAATACATTTGTGTTGTTACCCATATGTAATAAAGGAGCAACACCTGTAGTATCTAATGCTTGTAGTTTTTCTACAAAAGCAATGATACTTTGTAAATCTTGTTGAATTGAGTATTTTTCGGTAGTTGTAAAGTTTAATCTTGCCAAGTGAGCAAGCTTATCTACCATTTGTTCAGTTACCTCCATAATTGTAAAAATAATTGAATAAGCAATACATAACATTGCTACAGTGTCTTAATTATGTATTTGCTCTCGTTTAGATTTTTCCCAAACCCCTTTTTGCTTATTAAAAACTTGAACAATAAATCCGGCCATCATACAACTATTCATAAATACAAAATAAAATGGTACAAATAAAAGAATGTTTTTTTTGTTCAGTTTATACATTATCCAACCAGCTAAAGCCATAGAATAAAAGAGTATTTGAGCAATTAGTATTGCATCGTATAACCCATTTAACTGATAAAAATATACTAAAATTACATTACTTAAAAGAATAATTGGTAAAGCTATAGGACTAATTAACCAACGAATAATTCTTCTAGAAAAGTATTGAAAATTTAGCATCCAATTAGTTGCAGATGGTAGAATTCCCAATCTTGCAACAGCTTGTGCAGCACCTGCTGCAATTCGAATTTTTCGTTTACGTTCTTCTTTTAAATTCAAAGAAGGTGTTTCAATGGCATAGGCATTTTTTTCGTACACAATTGTATAACCTTGTTTACAAGTGTTGATGGCTAAAACTAAATCGTCTAATATTGTATCTTCTGATAAAGGTTTAAATAATTTTGTTCTTACAGAAAACAATTCGCCTGCGGCTGCAACAACAGTGTATAAATTGCTATCTAATTGCTTCATTGCACTTTCATATTGCCAGTATAAACCTTCTCCTTGGCCTACTAAATTATTTGCCAATGTGGTCAATACCTTTTTTTCTCCAGCAACGCCACCTACTTTTTCGTTGGTGTAATGCCTAACCATTTCTCTAATAGCAATACTATTTAAAAGTGTATTGGCATCGCTAAAAATTACAATAGGCGTTTGTACAAATTGCATAGCCCTGTTAATAGCAGCCATTTTTCCTTTACGTACAGGCTCATGCAAAACTGTAATTTGCGAATATTGTTGAAGCATACTTACAGAATCATCCGTACTTCCGTCGGTAATGCAAATAATGTTTAATAATTCGGCAGGATAATCTAAGCTTAAAGTATTTCTTATTTTCTGAGTTAAAATTTCGGCTTCATTAAATGCTGGAACAATTAGAGTTACATGTGGCAAATTGAATTCTAAAACCACTGCATCTTGTTTAAAAAAAATAGATTGAATAAATGAAATAACACTAGCAACTATGCCATAACCTACATAAGCATAAAGCAAAAAAGCAAAAAACACCCAAAAAATAATTATTGTGCAAGCCATACGAGGGGCTGAAATTAGCCATCTACTTGTAAACCATAAAATTAGCTTTTGGTTTACGGAGAAATAATACACATTTTTCCATTTTTTGGAGAAAGTTTCCCAAATTTTAACTGTTTATACAATTTTGAGAGTGGTTGTTCGTTTTAGGAACATATCCTAATATCATTCTTGTATGAAAAACCAACATTCATTCAAAATCTTCATTGTTGAAGATGACCTCTGGTATAGTTCTATGCTTGAATATACCTTAAACTTAAATCCTGATTATCAGGTAAAAAAGTTCAGTTCAGCACAAAGTTTTTTAGCTGCTTTACACGAAAAACCAGATGTAGTTTCACTTGATTATTCTTTACCCGATACCAATGGCGATGAGCTAATGTTGCGTATAAAAGAGTTAAGCCCGGATACAAGAGTATTAATTATATCGGGGCAAGAAGATGTAAAAGTAGCTATTGATTTATTAAAAAAAGGAGCTTACGATTATATTGTAAAAGATGAAGATACTAAGGATAGATTATGGAATGCTATACAACATTTAAGAGAAAATACAGAGCTGAAAAATGAAATTGAAGTATTAAAAGAAGAGGTTGCACGTAAATATGATTTTGGTAAAAGCATTATTGGCAATAGCCCTGCTATTAAACGAGTTTTTGCCTTAATGGAAAAAGCTACTAAAACCAATATTACGGTTTCTATCACTGGTGAAACAGGTACTGGTAAAGAGGTTGCTGCAAAATGTATTCATTACAATTCTGAAAGAAAAAACAAACCATTTGTTGCCGTAAATGTTGCAGCCATACCAAAAGATTTATTAGAAAGTGAATTATTTGGGCACGAAAAAGGAGCATTTACAGGTGCCATTGCACGTAGAATTGGAAAGTTTGAAGAAGCCAGTAAAGGCACTTTATTTTTAGATGAAATTGGTGAATTAGATTTAAACATGCAAGCCAAATTATTGAGGGCATTGCAAGAAAGAGAGGTTACTAGAATTGGTAGTAATGAAATTGTAAAAATTGATGTTAGAATAATTGTTGCTACACATAAAAATCTATTAGATGAGGTAAAGAAAAATAATTTTAGAGAAGATTTGTATTATCGTTTATTAGGTTTACCTATTCATTTGCCTGCATTGAGAGACAGAGAAAATGATGCATTATTAATTGCTAAATATTATATGGAATTATTTTGTAAGGAAAATAAAATGCCTGTAAAAATATTTAGTACCGAGGCTAAAAAGAAAATATTGAATCATCCTTTCCCGGGGAATATTCGTGAATTAAAATCGGTAATTGAATTAGCTAGTGTAATGGCCGAAGGCAATGAAATTTTACCTGAACATTTAAACATAGTAACCCAAAATGTATTAGAGAGCTTTGCAGTAAAGGACGCTACTTTAAAAGAATTTAATATTAAGCTAATTCAATATTATTTAGACCTCTACAACTCCGATGTACTAAAAGTTGCCAAGAAATTAGATGTAGGAAAAAGCACTATTTATAGAATGATTCAAAACAAAGAACTAATTGTAAACAAACGCTTCTTTGAAGAATCGGTTTTTAATTAATATACAATTGATGAATCATAGTTATAATTTTAGTTTTTTACATCATATATTTACATTCTAACCAGTAAATATTTGAAAAACAGTTTACCCAATATTAAGGTATTGATAGCCGAAGACAATGAAGTAAATAAATTGTTGGTGAAGCGTATGTTAGAGCATTGGGGAATGAGTTATAAAACTGCACACAATGGTTTTGAAGTATTAGAATTAGTGCATACAGAAGACTTTGATATTATTTTAATGGATATTCAAATGCCTAATAAAAACGGCATAGATGCAGCCAGAGAAATTAGAAACTTAGCTGATGAAACCAAAAAAAACATTCCCATTATTGCCCTTACTGCCAATGCCTTAAAAGGAGAAGAAAAAAAGTACCAAGAAGTGGGCATGAACGATTTTTTAACCAAGCCTTTTAAAGAAAAAGAATTATTGGCCGTTTTGCAACGTGTGTTTAATAATAGCAATACCTTTGGTAGTAGATTCGCCTTTGCCATGAATACTTCAGATACAGAAAATACCAACGCTTCAGAACAACTCTATAACCTTTCACTAGTGAATGATTTAGCAGAAGGGAATACCGATTTTGTAAAAAGCTTAGTACAAATTTTTATAGATACCATTCCACCTACAAGTAAAGAAATGTTGGCTTATATTGAACAAGCTGAATGGGAACAAGCTGGTAAACTTGCACATAAGTTAAAAAGCACGATAGATACTATGCAAGTTGTATCTATTAAAGAAGATATCCGTTTTATAGAATTGAATGGAAAAAATAAAACCAATATAGATCAAATACCCTCTATTGCCAATAAAGTAGATGCAGTAATTACAACCACTACTACACAATTAAAAGCTGAGTTTGAGTTGTAGTAAATAGTAGGAGTTGCAATTATTTTTCAGCTTATTTCTACCCGAAATCTATCTCTGTATTATCGCCAATATTTAAGCTACGGCTTAATCCTTTTACACTTGCATCACTGCCTATTAAAGAATTGTCTAGCACTACTTCGTATAAATTGGTGTACGAACCAATAATACTATCTCTTACAATTGAATGAGCAATACTGGTATTAGCACCAATAGCAACATGCGGACCAATAATTGAACTTTTAATATCGCAACCAGGTGCAATACTTACTGGAGGAATAATAATGGTATCTTCAAACCCATGACCATCTTTTACATTACCACCATACTTCTTCATTAGTGTGGCATTGCTCTCTAGAAGGGTTTCTTTTTTACCACAATCGAACCAGCTTTTTACTTTGAAACTTTGAAATCTGGCTCCCCGTTTAATCATACAATCTAACGCATCGGTTAAATTATATTCACCTTGTGTTTTAATGTCTTGTACAAATAAATGATGCAAGCATTCAAACAAAAAGTGGGTTTCTTTTATTTTATATAAACCTACCAAAGCCATATTACTTTTTGGTATAGCAGGTTTTTCAACTACTTGTTCAATAAAGCCATCTTCGCCAATCGTTGCTACTCCAAAATTTCTCGGATCATCTACTTTTTTAACGCCCAACATGCTAAACGGACTATTCACCACTTCAGCAACATCGTACTCACAAATAGTATCACCTAATACAACAAACACCTCATCTTCACCAACAATATTTTTGGTTAGCTCAATTGCATGACCGGTGCCTTGCCTTTCATTTTGATACACAAAATGTGTGGTTAAATGAGGGTAAGATTGATGCACATAATCTTGAATTTTTTCGCCCAAATAGCCAACAATAAACACAAATTCATTAATACCAGCTTCATGTAGTTGATCTACAATAAAACTTAATATTGTTTTTCCTGCAATAGGAATTAAGGCTTTGGGTTGAGTATATGTATGTGGACGTAGCTTTGTTCCTGCTCCTGCTACTGGTATAATTGCTTTCATTGAATCGTTACTTTTTACCCAATTTCAAACGCACAAAAAATAATGTAAAACATACACTTCTCTCAATTGGGAACGTGAAAATAACAAAATCTACTGCAACAACAAGTTTTTTGGAGAAATTGATTGATGGAACGCAGATGTCACTGATTGAATGGATTTGCACTGATTTGTTTTCTGTGCTTCTGTGGCTTAGTGGCTAAAGAATCCGTTTTCATCAGCTTAATCCGTGCCATTCGTATGCCTATCACAAAAAATCAGAACGCTGATGACACTGATGGAACAGATTTTCTCAGATTTGTTTTCTGTGTTTCCGTGCTTCCGTGGCAAAAAAAATCCGTTTTCATCAGCTTAATCCGTGTCATCCGTGTTCCTATCTCTGTGTCTAGGTAGCAAAATAAAAATCCATTTTCATCAGCTCAATCCGTGTCATCCGTGTGCCTATCATCAGCGTTCTATAAAAAATCTCTGTAAACAAAACATTGCTTGCAAGTTAGTATCGGTTAAATTTGCATCTATTGAGTTTGCCTTCATTATAAAATTATCCATAAAAATTTGTAAAGAAAACATCATGCAAAGAGACACACAGGTTTTTGACCTGATTCACCAAGAATTATTAAGACAAAGACGTGGTATTGAATTAATTGCTTCTGAAAATTTTACTAGCCTTCAAGTAATGCAAGCAATGGGTGGCGTAATGACCAATAAATATGCTGAAGGTTATCCTGGCCGCAGATATTATGGTGGTTGTGAAATTGTAGATCAAACTGAACAACTAGCCATTGATAGATTGAAACAAGTTTTTGGAATTGAATATGCCAACGTGCAACCACATAGTGGTGCACAAGCCAATGCTGCTTTATTATTAGCCATTTTACAACCTGGTGATGATATTTTAGGATTGGATTTAAGCATGGGTGGTCACTTAACACATGGAGCAGCAGTTAACTTTAGTGGTAAATTATACAAGCCACATTTTTATGGTGTTACCAAAGAAGAAGGTTTGATTGATTATGACATGTTAGAAGCAAAAGCTCGTGAAGTAAAACCTAAAGTAATTATTTGTGGAGCTAGTGCATATAGCAGAGATATTGATTATGCAAGAATTAGAGCAGTTGCCGATGAAGTGGGTGCTTTTGTTTGGGCTGATATTGCACACCCAGCTGGGTTAATTGCTAAAGGATTATTATCATCTCCTTTTAACCATTGTCATTTTGTTACTAGTACTACACACAAAACTTTACGAGGTCCTCGTGGTGGTGTAATTATGATGGGAAAAGATTTTGAAAATCCATTTGGATTAAAAGATGTGAAAGGTAATATTCGTATGATGAGTAATTTGTTGGATATGGCTGTATTTCCTGGTACACAAGGCGGTCCATTAGAACATGTAATTGCAGCAAAAGCCATTGCATTTGGTGAAATACTAACCGATGAATTTACTGTGTATGCAAAACAAGTGCAAAGCAATGCACAGGCTATGGCAAAAGCCTTTGTAAATAAAGGTTACAATATTATTAGCGGTGGAACAGACAATCATTTAATGTTGATTGATTTAAGAAACAAAAATATTAGTGGTAAAAAAGCAGAAATTACTTTAGGTCATGCCGATATTACTGCCAATAAAAACATGGTTCCTTACGACGATAAAAGTGCATTTGTAACTTCTGGAATTCGTTTTGGTGTAGCAGCTATTACTACAAGAGGTATGAAAGAAGATCACATGAATTTTGTAGTAGATGCTATTGATACTGCTTTAATGAATGCTGATGACGAAGCTGTATTGGCTAAAACAAAAGCCAGTGTAAATGAATTTATGAGTCAGTTTATTTTATATCCAGAACTAGGTTAAAGAGTTAAGGCAAAGGGTAAAAGGCAAAAGCTAAAAGTATGAGTGCCTTCAACCTTAAACCTTCAACTTTAAACCTTAAACCTCAATATTATGTTACAACGTATTCAAACAGTTTGGTTATTAATTGCAAGTACTTTGGGCTTTGCAACTTTAAGCAATAGTATTTCTTTTTACAGTGGCAATAAATTGATAGAAAATATTAGCAAGTTTGTACCACTGAATGCAAGAGAAAATATTTTTATACTTATTCTTACCGTGTCTATTGCTGTAGCAACTTTAGTGGCTATTTTCTTGTATAAAGACAGAAAAATGCAGTTAAAAATTGCACTAGGTATTTTTGCTGTATCGCTTGCAAACATTGGATTGTACTATTTGCAAACTAAAAATTATATTGAAGGAAAAATGGATTTAACTTCTTTAGTAGTATTTGCAATTCCTGTGTTTTTATTATTGGCTGCAAGAGGCATTTGGAAAGATGAACAATTGGTGAAGAGTGTAGACAGACTGAGGTAAGTTATGGGTTATGAATTATGAGTTATAAGTTAAGTTTCCAATTAATAATACCCAACATGCATAATTTATAAAAATCATCATTCATACTTAATCATCAAACACTCATAACTCATCATTTATAACTTATAATTAAATACTCAACATAATTAAATGGAACAACAACCGAACAATCAATTAAACATTGAGATTACAGAAGAAGTGGCTGAAGGTACGTATGCCAACTTAGCTATTATAACTCATAGTCATGCCGAGTTTGTATTAGACTTTGTAAACGTTATGCCCGGCACACCAAAAAGTAAAGTAAAAAGTAGAATTATTTTTACGCCCATGCATGCCAAACGTTTTATGAAAGCTTTGGCCGAAAACATAGATCGTTATGAAGCTGCACATGGCACCATACAAGATTTAGAACAAATTGAAATTCCTATGAATTTTGGTGGACCAACTGCACAAGCATAAGCAGGATTGGAAATATTTCTAAATACCAATTTTCTGAAGAGCTATAAGGTTTTGAAAACCTTATAGCTCTTACTATTTTTAAACTAATTGGGTTAACCCCGTCAACGGCTAAAGCCTTGACGGCGGTTTAGTTGATGAATGATGATTGTAGTGTACAATTACTTTTTTGCAACTAGCTTTGCACTCTGTTCAAAAAAAATAATATGACAAAAGAACTTGCAGAAATCATGGGTTTAATTGGTGCATTTTTAAGCAGCATCACTTTTATACCCCAAGTATATAAAACCTGGAAAATTAAAAGTGCTGGAGACCTTAGTATGAGCATGATGCTCATTGTTTTTACAAGCACTATTATATGGCTTATTTATGGCTTTGCTTTAAACCTTTTACCGGTAATTATTTGTAATGGCATTATTATGGTTTTAAGTGCATTCTTGATTTATTTTAAACTAACGTTTAAAAAATAAGTTTCAGCAAAACAACTTGTTTTCTAAAGGAAGAACGAGTAATTGTTAAAACCTAAACATCGTATTTTATTTTACAGCATTTCCCTTATTTTCGGTGTCATTTAACAGAATGAAAAAAATATTTCTATCTATATTAACCATTGCTCTTTTTACTGCTGTTCAGGCACAAGATCCTCATTTCTCTCAATTTTTTGCTTCCCCATTAACCTTAAATCCTGCTTTTACAGGTAAGTTTAATGGTACGGTTCGTGTTGCAGGAAACTACAGAAATCAATGGCCCGAAATTAACAGAGCATTTATTACGAGTACAGCATCGGTAGATTTTCAAATTATGCAAAACAATATTGGTTATACCGATACTTGGGGAGTTGGCATGATGGCATATAGCGATAATAGTGCAAATGGTGCTGTAAAATTTAATTATGCATCGGTTTCTACTGCTTTTCATAAAGGGTTAGATGAAGATGGTTATAGCCAAATTGGTGTGGGCTTTCAAGCCACCTATGCCAATATGTTGATTAATACGAGTAATTTAAAATTTGAAGATCAATTAACCACTGCTGGTTTTACTGGTGTTACATCTGAAATATTTAGTAATCCTGCTGCACTTAAATCGAACTTTATTGATTTAAATGCTGGTATTTTATACACGGGCAGCAGTAACGATAGAAACAATTATTATTTGGGTGTTAGTATGTACCATATAACCCGACCACGACAAACTTTTACAGGAGCCAATTATTTATTAAATACAAGAACCACTATACATGGTGGTGGTTATTTTGGTGTTGGACCAACTACAACATTGCACGTAAGTGCATTACATAGTTTACAGGGTGGTTCTAATGAAACCGTTTTGGGCACTGCATTACAGTTTAATGTAAGTGGAGAAGAAGCTGAAAAACCAACTAGCTTTTACGCTGGCACATGGATGCGTTTTAAAGATGCCATTATTCCGTATGTAGGATTAGAATTTGGTGATTTTAGATTGGGTGCTACTTACGATATCAATACTTCTTCTCTGAAAACTGCAAGTGTTAGCCGAGGTGGTTTAGAAATTTCTCTTATCTATATTAGAAGACCTAATAACGATAGAAATATTCATTGCCCTAAGTTTTAATACTTCTTTCCTACTCATATCGTAAAGCAACAATTGGATTTAATTTAGAGGCTTTTATTGCAGGATACAATCCAGCCAATAAACCTACCAAGCTACAAATTACAATTCCGGCAATTACCCAATTCCAAGGAATAATAAATCCGGTATTTAAAAATGAGGCAAACAAATTGCCTACTAAAATGCCTAAAATAATTCCACAAACAGCACCCATTAAACTAATGATAATACTTTCAAATAAAAACTGCTGACGAACATATTTACTCTTACCACCAATCGCTTTTATTAAACCCACTTCTCTGGTACGTTCATTAACGGCCACCAACATAATATTCATTAAACCAATGGCAGCACCAATTAAAGTAATCATACCAATTGCACCTGCACTACCTGTAATACTGCTTAAAAAGCCAATAAATAATTCGGCTACTTTATCGCTTTTTTCAATGGCAAAATTATCGGCATCGGTAGGTTGTAATTTTCTTACTGCTCTAAAAACTGCTTCAGCTTCGCTAGTGGCAATGTCTAACTCTGCCACATTATTCACCATTACACCAATTAAAAAAGTGATTGAAGCCGTTTGCAATCTTGATGCATTGGTATAAGAAGTAACTACAATATCATCTTGACGTAAAAAACTACTCGATCCTTTTTCTTTCAACACACCAATAACTCTATAAGGCATTCCTGCAACACGAATAATTTTATCTAACGCTTTTTCTGGATTTTCTCCAAACAATTTTATAGATGTATTACTTCCTAATAAACAAACATTTCTACCACTATTTACATCTAAATTATTGAGATTTCTACCTACAACAATATTGTATCCATTTACTACTAAATAGTTTTCATCGCCACCAAAAATGGTAGTTACAGGATTGGTTTTTTTATTTTCATAACTACAATCAATACCACCTCCTCCTCTTCTATAAATACTTACCAACGATGGAAATTTGTAATTGGCTTTGAAATATTCAGCATCTTGTTTTCGAATAACCTTATCTAGGTTTGATTTTTTTTCTTTCCCTCTTTTCGATTTTTCAACACTTCTATTATTACCACCAAAACGAATATTTGATTCTTTATAACGTATGCTAAATGCATTGGCTCCCATACTAGAAAAACTTTCTTTCAAGCTTTGATTCATGGCTTCAATAGCCGTAATAATGCCTATAAGAGCCATAATGCCAAAAGCAATAATTGCAACAGTAATACCTGTACGTAATTTATTGCCTCTTACAGTTCTAAAAGCAAGTTGTAAAGAATCGGTGATGGTCATATTATGTGCAATATAAAATTAATGAGAACAGAATAAAGATAAAATAGAAATTGAAATTACAAGAGATTAATTTGAGAGTAAGGTTAGTTGCATAAAAAAACACTTATACTAGATAAGTGTTTTTCAAAAAATTTAGTCGATTTATTAGAAATAAAATTTACTCAACAATAAATCTGGATAAACTCCCAATACAATCACCAACACTGCTAAAGCAATTAAGGCATACTTAAATGTTGCTGAAAAAGGAGAAACTATAGGCGTTCCTTCTTTAAAATACATAGCTTGAATTACTTTGAAATAATAATACACACTTACCGCTGCAAATAACACTCCAATAATTACTAAATAAATAGCCAATGTACCGCCTGTTTTTAAAACAGCTGCCAACATAAAATATTTGGCAAAGAACCCTGCTGTTAAAGGAATACCAGCCAATGATAAAAGAAAAACAGTTGTAGTGATAGCTAATACAGGGTTGGTTTTAGCTAAACCATTGTATCCATCAAAACTGTGGTCATCAATTTTGATAAGTACTGCAAAAATGCCAATAGTTGCTAAAGAATATGCTGCTGAATACAACAAAATTCCTTCTTTGGCTAAATCGTTTTTGGCATATAATGCAAACAACATAAAACCAGCTTGGGCAATACTTGAGTAAGCCAACATTCTTTTAACCGATTGTTGAAATACTGCAGTAATGTTACCAACTAATAAAGTTGATACAATTACAATAATCAATACAATTTTCCAAAGAGTACCCATTTCTTCACTTTTGTTAAAGTACAAAGTGATTAAAGCTATAAAACCAGCAGCTTTTACAATAGTTGCCATGAATGAGGTAAATACACTTGGAGCACCATCATATACATCGGGTGTCCAGAAATGAAATGGGGCTGCCGATACTTTAAACAACATAGCCACAAAAACAAACAATAAACCAATCACTTCTAAAATGGGCATTTGTTGTTGAATAGTGCCAACTTGTTCTTTGGTCATTAAGTTAATACCAAAATTGCCACTTGCACCATACATTAAAGCAATACCCATTAACATGATACCTGTAGAAAAAGTACCCATTAAAAAGTACTTTAAAGAGGCTTCATTACTTTTTAAATTCTTTTTAGCTGCACCTGTTAATATGTATAATGGGATAGTCATAATTTCTATTCCTAAAAACATCATCAATAAATTATTGAACGATGTTAAAACGCTAATACCACATAATACAAAGAAGATAAGAGCTAAATAATCGGCAGGATAATTACCAGTTTTTACAATATCGCTACCACTTAAAATCACATATATTAAAGTAGCACTAATAGCAATTGTATTAAAGAATAAACCAAACTTGCTAAATACCAACATGTTTTTGGTATCAATTGAAATAGTATACCATCTATATGTTTCTGCAAGGTTGCCTAATAATAAAATTAGTAAAGCAGCTATGGCAATATTCTTGATGGTTGTTTTGCTATTGGTAGCAATGCCACTAAACATCATTACTACACCCAATAAAGCCGAAAGTATTATTGCATTCATACTAGTATAACCTGTAAAGGAAAATTTAATTGTAGTACTACTGTTCTACGATTAATAAATATTATTTACCAAATACTGCATTCACAGTATCACTTGTTAAGTTAATCATTGGTTGTGGAAATACTCCAAAAACCAATATTACAATAGTTAATACCACCAACATCAACTGCACATTTCCACCTACTTCACCCACTTGTTCTGTAACGGTATTGGTAGTTCCATAAAATAATTTTTGTACCATATTTAATGTGTACACTGCTGCCAAAATGATGCTAATGCCAGCAACAGCAGTTAAATAAATATTGTATTCAAATAATCCATTGAACATTAAGAATTCGCCCACAAAAGCATTGGTTAATGGTAATGCTATATTGGCAAATGCCATAACAACAAATAAAATGGCTAATGCTGGAGCTTTTTGTGCTAAACCACCTAGTTCACTGAATTTACGAGTACCTGTTTTTTGTTCAATAGCATCGGCAACAATCCATAAGCCAATTACATTTACGCCATGACTAAACATTTGTATCATTACCCCTTTCAATCCAATATCATTCATTACAAAAATAGCTGCACACATTAAACCTATATGAGCAATAGACGAGTAAGCAATTAATCGCTTCATATCATCTTGTTTAATTGCAATGAGAGAAGCGTAAATCATGCCTATTACAGAAAGTGTTACAATCAACATACTATTTGCATGAATTGCATCTGGGAAAATGGGTAATAACCAACGAATCACTGCATAAATACCCATCTTCACCATTATTCCACTCAATACCATGGTTACTGCTGTTGGAGATTGCTCATAAGCATCGGGTTGCCAAGTATGAAAAGGGAATATGGGCATTTTAATAGCAAATGCTATAAAGAATAACCAGAACGACAATGTTTGTTCTTTAGCCGTTAATTTGAGTGCATATAAATCGGCTATTGCGAAACTGTGATTATTTGTTTTAAAGTATAAAAACAATAATCCAACAAGCATTAATAGAGAACCTACAAAAGTGTAAATGAAGAATTTGAATGTAACAGCAATTCTTTTTTCTCCTCCCCAAATACTGCATAAAAAATAAACAGGAATAAGAGCCAACTCCCAGAAGAAATAAAACAACAATCCATCGGCAGCTAAGAAAACGCCCATTAACCCTGCTTGTGTAAGCAACATCAATGCATAAAATTGATTGGCATTTTTATACGTATTGTTATAGGTAGCTGCAAAAATAATAGGGAAAGAAACGGCTGTTAATAACGTAAGCATTTTACTCATGCCATCTAATGAAACAGCAAATCTGCTACCCAAAGTAGGAATCCAGCTTGCATCAAAATTGCTAAACTTAGCAGTTGTGTAAACAAAAACGCTCAGCAAGCTAACCACAACAGTTGCTACAGATGCAAGCAAAGCCAATTGCTTACTACCATTTGCTCCTTTTATAAAAAAAGCAAGTAATCCTGCAACTAATGGAATGAATATAAGTAGTACCGGAATCATAATATTTTTTTCGTAAAGTCTTAATTAAACAATTTACCTACCCATTTTACAATAGATGCATCATAAAACCACATCAATATAAAAACGACAATTGCTAAAACCATTATCATTATATAATTACCCACTAAACCACTTTGCACCAATCTAATTTGACGTGCTGAATATTGCACCAATTTGCCAACATTATTCACTGTTCCATCAATAATATTTTTCTCTACTATATTTTTCAATCCCGTAGAAAAAACCAATAAAGGTTTTACAATAATGGTATCGTACAATTCATCTATATACCATTTGTTGGCTAATATTTTTCCTGCACCAGCTGGCTCATTCAATTCAGGATTTTTACTGTATTTCATTAATGCAAAAACAATTAAAATAGCAGCTAACCCAACAGATGAACCCATTAAAATATATTCAGTTGTATGGTCTAAATGAAAACCTTTTTCTGATAATAAAACTGGCGATAAATATTGTTTCAATTGATGATGTCCACCCAATACTTCTGGCACATTTATAAACCCACCAATTACACTTAATGTTGCTAAAATAATTAATGGAATAGTCATAGCACTTGGTGATTCATGCAAATGATGTTCTTGGTCCTGTGTTCCTCTAAACTTACCTAAGAAAGTAGTTGCATATAAACGGAACATATAAAAAGCAGTTAAGCCTGCTGTAAATACTCCCACATACCAATAAATAGGATTTTTTGCATAAGCAGCAGCTAAGATTTCATCTTTTGAGAAGAATCCACTAAACCCTGGAATTCCTGCAATAGCAATGCAACCCAATAAAAAAGTGATATGGGTAATGGGTAATTTTTTTCTCAATCCACCCATGTTTCTAATATCTTGCTCATGATGCATAGCATGAATAACAGAACCTGCACCTAAGAACAATAAAGCCTTAAAGAAAGCATGTGTCATTACATGAAACACTGCACCTGTATATGCACCAACACCTAAACCTAGAAACATATACCCTAACTGACTAACAGTTGAATAAGCCAATACTTTTTTAATATCGTTTTGTTTAATAGCAATAGTTGCTGCAAATAATGCTGTAGCTAAACCAATAATGGCCACTAAGTTTTGTGTTACTCCACTTAAGCTATACAATACATTGCTACGAGCAATCATGTAAATACCTGCAGTTACCATGGTTGCAGCATGTATTAAAGCTGATACAGGTGTTGGACCAGCCATTGCATCGGGCAACCAAGTATATAAAGGAATTTGGGCACTCTTACCCATTGCTCCAACAAACAATAATAAAGTGATTGCTGTAATATCGAATGTAGTTAAGTTACCTGCTTGAGCAAAAACTTCACCATAAGAAACAGTTCCTAATTTAGCGATTAACCAAAATACAGCTAGTAAAAATCCAAGGTCACCAATACGGTTCATTACAAATGCTTTTTTAGCAGCATAATTGTAATTATCGTTTTTAAACCAATAGCCAATTAACAAATAAGAACATAAACCAACGCCCTCCCAACCAATAAACATAATTACATAGTTGGCCCCTAACACCAACAACAACATAGAGAATACAAATAAATTGAGGTAGGCAAAGTATCGTCCAAAATGCTCAGATTTTTCTTCATGCATATAAGCTGTAGAATACACATGAATTAAAAAACCAATTCCTGTAATGATTAGAAGAAATAAAGCTGACAATCGATCTACTTGAAAAGCAAAATCAATAATTAATGGAGTAGTTCCATTGAAGTTTTGGATATTAATAAACTGAAATGCAGTTGCTACAAAACCATTGGTATCTTTTACTACTAAAAATAAAAGTAAGCTTACTACAAATGAAGCCAAAATAGCTCCACTGCCAATAATACCAATTAACGATTTCGATAAAGACTTACGCCCCAAGCCATTGATTAAAAAACCAATCAACGGAAATAATGGAACTAAATAAACCAATTTATTCATACACCCTAAATTCCTGAATGGAACTTCATTTATATGTTAGTTAATGCAGATTGTACTTTACCTTATTGCTAGGCTTAGTTTTTCAACCTGTTTAAAAAATTAATATCGACGGATCTTGTGTTTCTATACAACATTACAATAATTGCCAATCCAACACTTACTTCAGCAGCTGCAACTACCATAATAAAAAATACAAATAGTTGAGCCTCTGTACCTACAGTGGTGGCTTTATCTGTTAAATAAGCAGCACCATGGTGCATTTTTGAAAACGCAACCAATAACAAGTTTACTGCATTCAACATTAATTCAACACACATAAAAATGATGATTACATTTCGGCGTGTTAATACACCCACAATTCCAATGCTAAATAAAGCCAGCGATAAATAAATATAATATTGTATAGGCATCTTTCTGTCGACAGACCACAGTTAATAGACCATGGTCATATTTTATTTGTTATCAAAAATCTATTCACTCCATATTCCCCCTTTAGGGGATAGGGGCTAATCTTTCTTTCCAATCACTATTGCACCAACCATTGCACTCAAAAACAATACACTACTAATTTCAAAAGGCACTACATAATCGTTAAACAACACTTTACCTAAGTTGCCAATTAAGCCAATAGAACCATCTTTTAGCATTACATCTTTTGAACCAATTTCTTTGGATACTGTTTGAGCATTAAAAACAATATTACTAGCACTAATTAAAAAGCAACCTGCTGCAATAGTGCCAGCCAACTTCATCCAAACATTTTTTTGTGGCTCGGTTTCTTTGTTCAAATTCATTAACATAATTACAAATAAGAACAATACCATTATAGCACCTGCATACACAATTAAATTAACAATAGCCAAAAATTGTGCATTTAACAAAACATAATGACCCGATATACAAAAGAAAACAAGAATTAACCACAATACGCTGTGTACAGGGTTTTTACTAATTACCACCATGAGTGCACTTAAAATAGCCAAGCCACTTAAAAACCAAAATAATATTTGTACTGTGTTCATTTTTACAATTTGAAATTCGATTGTTAGGTATCATCTAATTGGATAGCCCATTTCATTCAATCATCATCACATCATTACTACAACCCTTTTGCTTTAGCATATTCTTCTGGTTGTGTTTTTGGATTAGGAATTAATAAATTATCCTTACCATACACAAACCCTTTTCTTGTATAATTTGCTGGTGCAAAAGTTTCACTTAAATAAATAGCGTCTTTAGGACAAGCCTCTTCACATAATCCACAGAAAATGCAACGCAACATATTAATCTCGTACTTAGCTGCATATTTTTCTTCTTTGTATAAATTTTCTTCACCGGGTAAACGTTCAGCAGCTTCCATAGTAATAGCTTCAGCAGGACAAGCCACTGCACATAAACCACATGCTGTACATTTTTCACGACCTTCCTCATCTCTGTTTAAAACGTGTAAACCTCTAAATACTGGACTAAATGGTCTTTTCTCTTCTGGATATTGAATGGTAGGTTTCTTTTTAAACATATGACTGAAAGTGATCATCATACCTTTAAAAATATTCCATAAATACAAACTCTCTAGAAAACTCATGGGTTTTCTATCTACCACTTTTGCTCTGTTTGTTAATGCCTGCATATTTTTTAGCTTTTAGCTTTCGACCAATGGCCGTTGTCTAAGATTTGCAAATATATTTTTTGTTACCAACTAAACAACTTTATTCATCTTCTGTGTAGCCTGTACTGAGCTAAGTCGAAGTATCGCACTCTTGTACGTTCTGTACTTTATTCAACATAAACCATTTTGGTTTAATTAAATAAATAAGACCTGGAATAAAAAATACAAGAACAGACACTATAAAAATCCAATCAAACAATATTGCACTCTCAGATGAAGTATTTTGGGCTTTATCATTCAACCTTAGTAAAAATCGAATTATAAACAAAACCACTAGATAATTGAAGTAGTAGATCATCCCTTTTTGCCAAAAAGGTTTAACTCCTTCATCTCTTCTTAGACTTCTCCATTTCATATTGTCTAAAACTTAAACCCATTGGTTTTCCATAAAACAAATGCTGCTGTTACCAACATGTTGAGTAAGGCCAATGGAATCATTTTTTTCCAACCCAAGTTCATCAATTGATCGTAACGAAATCTTGGTATTGTCCAACGAATCCACATGAATACAAAAATGAAAATCACAATCTTAATTAATAATGTTCCTACCTGAAATAAAGCAGTGAAATTGCCAATATTACTTGCATATAATTTAGCATCATCTACAAAAGGAATATCGTAACCACCAAAATAAATAGTTGCCATTACTGCACTACTCATAATCATGTTGATGTATTCTGAAAACAAGTAGAAACCCAATTTCATGGATGAATATTCTTGATGGTATCCAAAATTTAATTCATTTTCTGCTTCAGGTAAATCAAAAGGTGTTCTATTACACTCAGCCAATGCACAAATGAAGAACAATAAAAAACCAAATGGCTGATACACTACATTCCACCAACCAGTTTGTTGTTCTTTTACAATTTCTCCAAGAGATAAAGTGCCAGTTACCATTACCAGTGCAATTAAACTTAAACCCATTGCCAACTCGTAACTAATGGCTTGAGAAGCTGCACGTAAAGCAGCCATTAAACTAAATTTATTATTACTTGCCCAACCACCAATCATAATACCATAAACACCCATGCTTACAACTGCAAAAATGTAGAGCATGGCAATATTTACGTCGGCAATTTGTAAATCAATCTTTCTATCAAATAATTCAATGGTACCGCCCCATGGTATAACAGCACAAGTCATTAAAGCTGCTGTCATGGCTAAACCTGGTCCTAAAATAAATAACCATTTACTGGCATGTGTAGGAATGATTTCTTCTTTAGTAAACATTTTTACCCCATCGGCTAAAGGTTGTAACAAGCCAAATGGACCAGCTCTATTTGGACCTGGACGATCTTGTAAAACAGCAGCTACTTTACGCTCAGCAAATGTGGTGTACAATGCAATACCTAAACTCGCAAAAACAATTATTATAATTAATGCAAGTTTTTCAATTAATAAAAAAACGTCTAATGATAATATACTCATAATTATGCTATCTCTTTTAAAATAACTTGTATTTGTTCTTTTAATATTGGAATGTGCTCACTTGCTACTTCCCAAATTAAATCGAATTTTATTCCAAAATATTCATGAACAACTATATTTCTTAATCCTTTTATTTCTGCCCAATTTATTTCACTGTATTTCAACTTTAAATCAGCCGACAAATAAACAGATGCTTCTCCAATAATTTCAATCCATTTAACCACAGCTATTCTTACAATGTGATTATCAATAAAGAGCGTTTCATTTAATGTTTTAATTGCTAGCTCGATTTCATTACAGCAATCTAGCATATGCATTAAACGTTGAGCATCTCCTAAACTATTTTTCATAGATAATATATTTGTCTTTATCTATAAAAGGTTTAATGTATTTATTCTCCCAACCACTACTTACAATATCTACTTTTTTTTGGAGAATTTCAGCCAACTGTTCATGCCATAAAAAGTACTGTAAACCAACTTTCTTGTTTTTTTCAATATCAATCAACACATCAACATCACTAGCCTCATCTGCTTCTCCTCTTGCATAAGAACCAAACAACCACACTTTTTTTACAGGCTTGTCTTTGAAAAAGTCTGTAATAACTTTTGTGATATATTCTTTTGCAAGTATCATTTATTTAAAATCAGTTGAATGAGCCGGTCTTTCTAACTTACTCAATTCAATATGTGTTTTATTTACCTCACTTACACTATGTATATCCATTAATAATTTTGGATTTCTGCCCTTTAAAACTTTCGATATCGTTTCCTCTGGTTTTGTTAATCCAACATAATGACCTTGTGAAATAACTGAATGTCTATTGATATTACTTGGACCTTCAATTGTCCAATCGCTAGTTTGTTTTTTATCAAATCTGCAAGTGTTACAAATCCAACCAGTTTTTCCATTGCTAGCTTCTTTCACTTCACCCCACTCATCTTTTCTTGCAGTTACTCTAAATACTTCATCGCCTCTCATCCACAATTGTGCTTCTCCGCAACATTTTGGATTTTCACAATTTCTATGAGCATCTACAGGCTTGGTAAACCAAACACGATTTTTAAAACGGAAAGTTTTGTCTGTTAATGCACCTACTGGGCAAACATCAATTACATTGCCTATAAAATCGTTTTGTAAATTCTTTTCAATAAAAGTGGCAATTTGAGCATGATCACCTCTATCTAAAATTCCATGCTCCCTTGTTTCTGTTAGTTGATCGGCAGTAAAAACACAACGAAAACACATGATACAACGTGTCATGTGTAATTGAATTTTATCGCCTAAATCTACTTTATGAAAAGTTCTTCTTTGAAACTCATAACGAGTGCCTTCTTTGCCATGCTCGTAGCTTAAATCTTGTAAATGACATTCACCTGCCTGATCGCAAACTGGGCAATCCAAAGGATGATTGATTAACAAGAACTCTACCACACCTGCTCTGGCATCTAGCACTTTTGGCGAAGTAATATTTTTTACTTCCATGCCATCCATAACAGTTGTTCTACAACTGGCCACTAGTTTAGGCATAGGACGAGGATCTTTTTCAGAGCCCTTACTTACCTCTACTAAACAAGTTCTGCATTTACCACCACTGCCTTCTAGCTTGCTATAATAGCACATGGCTGGGGGAGCAACTTCTCCACCAATTTTACGTGCAGCATTTAATATAGTTGTACCTGCTGGTACCTCTATAGTAATGTTATCGATTGTAACTTTAAATAAATCTGCCATTTAATATTTTATTTCACGCAACGAAACAACGAGTACAACGAACGCAACGATACTATTTTTATAATCCATTTGCAATTCTATGAATTCCATCTTTAAGATAAACCGTATTAAAGTTGATTAATAAACCAAGTTTTATATTGGTTAACTTTAAATAGGTTTGAACCTGTTTATAATGAACTTCGGCTAATTGTTCGATACTTTTAAACTCTATTAATAATTTACTTTCAATAATCACATCTGCCCTAAACCCTGCTTCTAATCTCACTTTTTCATGAATTAAGGGAATTGCTTTTTGGCGTTCAAAAGCTATCCCTTCTTTTTCAAACTCGTAACAAAAAATTTCCTCATATACATTTTCAAATAAGCCAGGTCCATACAAGCGATGAATTCGAAAGCAAACATCTAAAACCAACTTGGCTAATTCGTTTTCTCTTTTCTCCATATTTTGTTTTTCACGCAACGAGGCTACGATTGGTACGAACGCCACGTTATATACTTATTTCGTTACGTTGCTAAGATTTACAAAAACGTACCAGAAACACAATTTTTCACAAAACGTTGCCATCGTGGCCTTCTTTGCTTCGTTGCGTGAAATTTTTACGCTGTTACTGGTACATGAATTTCATCTGCATAATGTGCCAACCCATAATTTCTTGTTTGAGCTTCTTGTGCATTGGTTACATGCCACTCAAACTCATCTCTAAAATGTCTGATAGCTGCTGCAACTGGCCAAGCTGCTGCATCTCCTAATGGGCAAATAGTATTGCCTTCAATTCGGCGTTGAATATCCCACAATAAATCTATATCACTCATTTTGCCTTCGCCTTTTTCTAAACGAATCAATATTTTTTCCATCCATCCTGTGCCTTCTCTACATGGGCTACATTGTCCACAACTTTCATGACGATAAAATCTTGCTAATGTGTAGGTATTCTTAACAATGCACTGATCTTCATCTAACACAATAAAACCACCGCTACCCATCATACTACCTGTTGCAAAACCACCATCACTTAAACTTTCGTAGTTCATTAATCTTGTTTCACCTTTGGCCGTTTTCAACAATAAATTAGCTGGTAAAATTGGTACTGATGAACCACCAGGAATACAAGCTTTCAATCTTTTTCCATTGGCAATTCCACCACAATATTCATCACTATAAATAAATTCTTCCACGCTAATGGTCATATCAATTTCGTACACACCTGGCTTATTAATGTTACCACAAGCACTAATTAATTTTGTTCCTGTACTTTTTCCAACACCAATTTTTGCATACTCCTCTCCGCCCATATTTATAATGGGTACAACCGCAGCCAATGTTTCTACATTGTTCACCACAGTTGGTCGCATCCATAAACCCTGAACAGCTGGAAACGGAGGTTTAATTCTTGGATTACCACGTTTACCTTCTAAACTTTCTATCAACGCAGTTTCCTCACCACATATATATGCACCAGCACCACGTTGTACATGAATTTCACAATCGAACCCAGAACCCAAAATATTTTTACCCAACCAGCCATTGGCTTTTGCTTCGGTAATGGCATGTTCTAAGATGTCTGTTATCCATGCATATTCGCCACGTATATAAATGTAGGTATCGTTGCTTCCTAATGCAAAAGATGAAACAATTAATCCCTCAATTAATAAATGAGGTAAAAACTCCATCAAATATCTGTCTTTAAAGGTTCCTGGTTCACTTTCATCGGCATTACAAACTAAGTGACGAGGAACGCCTTCTGGTTTTGCGATAAAACTCCATTTCATACCAGCAGGAAAACCAGCACCTCCTCTTCCACGTAAACCACTTTTCTTCACTTCTTCAACAATTGATGCAGGATCCATTGTTTTTAAAGCTTTTTCTACACTTCGGTAGCCACCTTCTCTGCGATAAACATCATAAAATCTGATGCCTTCTACATGAGCTTTTTCTAGTAATAATTTTACTCCCATAAACCTATCCCCTATTTGGGGGACTATTGTGTTTTGTTATAAAATATTTATGTTACCAACTTTTGTATTTCAATTGACCACCCGTTGCAAGTTTATCCTTAGCTAAGTCGTAGGACACTCTTCATCGATCTGAACACTATTTAACTCTATTATTATACAACCTTACAGCCTCTAATAATTTCAATGTATTCTTCTCATCGGCCCTATTTGAAAATCCTCCACTTATAACTCCTATACCAATAACACCAAAACCTCCTAAAAATAAACTACCTCCAGTTTTATCTTTATTTGATATGGCCAAATTATTAGCTCCAACAGCAATCATTGCTACCCCTCCTATTATTGTAAGTAAGTTAACTGTTCGCCAAACCGTATTTCCATTATCCACTTTTTTAAACTTATTTACAAGCTCTATTGACGGTGTATAGTTATCTAACATTGGAAGTAAGTTCTTCACATTTAAAGAAACTTTCTCTCCATTGTCACCCTTTTGAATTTTATAAACAATATAATGTCTTACAGATCCTACTTTTCCATTTGCATTTTGACTAACTGCGGCTCCTGTTTTTGCATAAACATTAATTTCTCCAGAAATAGATTTAGATTCTCTACCACCGTTAGTAACTCCAGATTTTTTTGACGAAACACAAGATGACGTTAAGCCAAATAAAAAAACTGAAAGCAATAACTTAAAAATGTTCATATATCATGTTTAAATTTTCACACTCTGCCTAGCTATTAAAACCCACTGTTTTTTAATTCTTTTCCAAACCTGTAATACTTGTAAACTCATATTAAAAGCATTGCCATTTACTCTACCTGCCACTTTTGTTATACTATTCACGGCAACTGCATTGGCATGAATAGTATATTGTTCTGCTCCTATCGGTTCTATTAAAGTGTATTCAATTTTACCATCTTCAAAATCGCCTATCACTTCTTTTTTGCTTTGTAACCAACTATTGCTATGACCATAACTAATATCTTCATGCAACAATAACATTAACAGAACGGTATCTTTTTTTAGCAATGCTTCATTTAAAGATATAGTTGCTTTTTTCAATCCTACTGTATCTTGTGCAATAACCAAAGAACTAATAAATAACAATATGCTAAACAATAACATCTTCATATTAGCTTACTTTAACTGCCTGTCTTGCCATCATTTTCCAACCTTTTTTTTCCTTTACCCAAACTTGAAAAATGTTCAACTTCAATTCGGTTGATTTACCATCGGGTTTAGTTTCTGTTCCTGTAAGCAAATATCTTGTAACAGCTGTTTTACCATTAATTGAAACTGAAATACCATTTTGATTAAGGTTTGTGTAAGTTGATTTATTTCTACTACAGTTTTCAACTACCTCTCTTCTGTTTTCCAACTTACCCCCTGAATGACCATAAGTAACTTCTGCTGCCAGTAAGTTTTCTATTGCTGCACTATCTTTATCAATAAAGATTGCAGCATGTAAACTTCTTACACTAGCCAACACCGCTACTTCATTTTTTGTTTGAGCAAATAAAGCAACAACACTTAAAACCAATAGGTGTACAAAAAATAGTTTTTTCATGTTTAATTATTTGCAGCAGCATTTTTTCTGCATTCATCTACAATTGCATCTACTTTTTCTTTGGTTAAATGCTCTCTATACGTTTTGCCCAATTGCATCATTGGAGCATAACCACAAGCACCTAAACATTCTACTGTTTTTAATGTAAACAAACCATCTGCTGTAGTTTCTCCAACCCCAATGCCTAATTTATTTTTTATGTAATCAATAATATTATCACTACCACTTACCATGCATGGACCAGTATGACAAACTTCAAATAAATATTTACCAACTGGTTTTAAATTGTACATGCTATAAAATGTAGCTACTTCGTACACTTCAATTGGTTTTATATTTAATAATTCTGCTACATAATCCATTGTTTCAGCACTTAACCAACCACCAAAACTATCTTGTGCCAAATGTAATACAGGCAATAAAGCACTCTTCTGTTTATCGCTTGGATAACGGGCTACTAACCTGTTAAACTCCTGTAATTGTGTATCGTTAAACTTCACCACTTCCAACTATTTTTAATTATAAATTTTAAGTTGCCTCTACTTTATACCCTTTTAGCATTTGGGTGCTTATCCATCCAATTCCCCTGCAATTAAATTCAAGCTACTCATGGTCATAATTGCATCACTTAATAAAGCTCCTTTGGTTAATTCACTATATGCTTGATAGTAAATAAAACTTGGACGTCTAAAGTGCAATCTGTATGGTGTTCTTCCTCCATCGCTTATTAAATAAAAACCTAATTCTCCATTTGCACCTTCTACACTATGATATACTTCGCCTTTAGGCATATCAATTTCGCCCATAATAATTTTGAAATGCCAAATTAAAGCTTCCATTTTGGTATACACATCTTTCTTCTCTGGCAAATAATATTCTGGCACATCTGCATGATATACATCGGCTTCGGTACCTTTAAATTCTTGTACTTTTCTATATGCTTGCTCCATAATGCTTAAGCTTTGCCAAACTTCTTCGCCACGTACTAAGAAACGATCATAATTATCGCCTGTTTTTCCTACCGGAACAATGAAATCAAAATCTTCATAACTGCTGTAAGGACTGTGAACTCGAACATCATAATCTACACCTGCAGCTCTTAAATTAGGACCAGTAAATCCATAATTCAAAGCTCTTTCGGCACTAATTGCTCCTGTGCCAATGAGGCGATCCATAAAAATTCTATTTCTCTTGAAAAGATCTTCAAACTCTTTCCAAACCTTTGGAAATTCGTGTAAAAACTTTTCTAATTTTTGAAATGCTGCATCGGTAAAATTTCTTTCAAAGCCACCAATTCTACCCATATTGGTAGTTAATCGGCTTCCACAAACTTCCTCATAAATTTCGTAAGCCAATTCACGGTATTGCATTACATATAAAAATCCTGTGTAAGCACCACTATCTACACCAACAATTGAATTACAAATCAAGTGATCGGTAATTCTGGCCAATTCCATAATTATTACACGTAAGTAATCGACACGTTTGGGTGTTTGTACTTGTAATAATTTTTCACAGGTCATATGCCAACCCATGTTGTTAATAGGAGAAGAACAGTAATTTAATCGATCGGTAATGGTAGTAATTTGGTAAAGTGGTCGTCTTTCGGCCAACTTTTCAAATGCTCTATGAATATAACCTACTGTTTGTTCAGCACTTACAATACGTTCTCCATCTAACTCAATAATATTTTGAAACACACCATGTGTTGCAGGATGTGTTGGCCCTAAATTGAGCGTAGTGGTTTGCTTTTCAATAGAGCCCTCAGGCAAATTGATATGGTGATGTAATATGTCTGACATTGTACCCTATCCCCTAAAAAGGGATTATTGTATTTGATTAAAAAATTTTGTTACCCACTTTTATTGAAAGTCAAAAAGTAGAAAGTCAAAAGAAGGAGCTATTAAAATTTTGACTTTTACCTTTTTAATTTTCTTTTAAATGATATTACCGCCTCTACCAAACATTTCATCATCTTTATCTATTCTACTTTGGTCTTCTAATGGATATTCTTTTCTTAAAGGAAAATAGTCCATTTCATCTACATTCATAATTCGTTTTAAATTGGGATGTCCAATAAAATTCACCCCATAAAAATCAAAGGTTTCTCTTTCCATCCAATTGGCAGCTTCGTATAATGCTGAAATAGTGAAAACTTCAGATTTTACGACATCAGTAAATACTTTTAAGCGAACCCTGATATTATCAGCCAAATTATGTACTGTGTAAACCATTGCAATTTCTTCGCCTACTCTATCAGGATAATGTACTGCACATAAATCGGTTAAAAATTGAAATTTTAAAGTTTCATCATCGTACAAAAACTGTAACACTTTTAAATTCAGCTCTTTGGGTGCAACAAAAGTGAGCATTCCAAATGGTTCTTCCCATTGGGTAAGTTGATCTGCAAATTTTTCAGTTAATTTTTGTTGTACTATTTCGTTGGTTAAAGCCATACCCAAACCCCTAAAGGGGCTCATTTAATTTTAGTTTAAAAAATATATACCAAACCTTTCCCCTTCAGGGGCTAGGGGCTATTCAATTCCGTAACTGTTTAATAATGCTTTGTAATGTTCATTATTTCTTCTTCTCATACTTTCATTTTGCACTAAATCTTGTATTCTCATTACACCATCAATAATTGCTTCTGGACGTGGAGGACAACCTGGTACATAAACATCTACAGGAATTACTTGATCTATACCTTGCAATACACTGTAAGTATCAAAAATACCACCACTACTAGCACAAGCCCCTACTGCAATTACCCAACGAGGTTCGGCCATTTGCAAATAAACTTGGCGTAAAACAGGGCCCATTTTTTTAGCAATAGTTCCCATTACCATTAATAAATCGCACTGACGAGGAGAAAAACCAACTCTTTCGCTACCAAAACGAGCTAAATCATAATGACTAGCCATTGTTGCCATAAATTCTATACCACAACAACTGGTAGCAAAGGGTAATGGCCAAATGGAGTTACTTCTTGCCAAACCTATTACATCGCTCAGTTTTGTTGCGAAAAAACCATCGCCCATGTGGCCTTCAGGCAATTCGGCAACTTGTAAACTGTTGGCAATATTGACTTCTTTTGGATGAACATTAAAACGTACTGGACGCATATGAATTAATTATTGATAATTATGAACTAATAATTACAGTTGTAACAAACTTTTGTTGTAATTATTAATACTAATTGATAAGTATAAGTTATTTTAATCTTCCCATTCTAATGCCCCTTTCTTAATGATATATGTAAAACCTACCAAGAAGAAAGACACAAACATGAGCACTGCAAAAAATCCATTCCAACCCAATTCTTTAAAGTTAACAGCATACGGATAGAAGAAAATTACTTCTACATCGAACAGTACAAACAAAATGGCTACTAAAAAATACTTGATGGCCATTGGCTGACGAGCATCTCCATGCGTTTCAATACCACTAGTAAATGTGGCTAATTTATCTTTTGTTTTACGCTTAGGGCCAGCTAAAGCAGATAATGCCAACATAGTGGCTACAAAACCTGCTGCAAAAATTAGTTGTATACCAATTGGTAAATAATTAGCTGCCGAACTGGTTGAAGATGCATTTAATAAAAAGTTAATCAATTGCATAGCTTTTCTAATGAGTGGCAAAAATAAGTGTGTAAAAGTAAAAAAAAGAAAAACTCTCCTTTGTAGGAGAGTTATTTCTGTACTATTTTAAAACTAGTGTGTTTATTTGGGAGTTGAGCCATCGGTTGTTGTAGTTGCTTTTGCTCCACTTGCTGATTTTGCTGGTGTTTTTATTTTATTCACCATTGTTTCCAGGGTTTTTTTAATACCCAACATTTCTGGATCGGCAGGATAAATTGCTAAAAACTTGTTACAATACTCTAATGCAGTAACATAATCTTTCATTCTATCGGCATAATGAATCATTATGGTATAGTAGTTTGATGCTATGGTTTTGTTATTTTTAACTGTATCTAATGATAAATACTTGTTATTAAATAACAATGCTTCTACTAAAATACCTGGAGTGGTTGTAGTATCTAATGCTTTAGCTGCTTTTACATTAAATACATAACCTTGTGGTTTTTCAGAAAATGCCACAATATATTTTTGGGCATAAGTCATTGTTGCAACGTAATCCATACCACTATAAGCCGAACTGGTAATTAAGTAATGGTCGTATTCGCCCATTGTTCCCTTTAAATCATTGTACTTAGTAAGCCACTTCACTTGTTCGCCATACATTTTAGCTTTACCAAACATATCGGCAGCTTGCTTCATGTAAGATAATTTATTGGCTTTTGTTGTATCGTTTTCAATAGCTTTTTGCAAGTAGCTTGCTGCTACCATTTCGCTTCCAGGAAATTTGCTAAACACTTTTACTGCTAGCTCATAATGAATAGGTTCAATTTTATCTAATGGTGCTATTGCAAAGAATTTTTCTAAGTATGTTTTTGCTTGTAAACTATCGCCTAATCTATCGTAATTAAATGCGTATAAAACTGGCAACATTACAAATGTTTTGCAATCACCTGCATCCATTGCTTTTGTTTTTTCTAAAGACTCTTGGTATTTGCCTGCTCTAAACAAATAGTTGGTATAGAAGTAATCGGTTTTACAGTCTTTATCGGCAATGGTTACATATTTTTCTATGTAATCTTTGGCAATATTTACATTTTTATCTTGATAATAACGAAACCAATCTAAATACACTGGAGGATAATCGATATCGGCACCAATTGCTTTTCCATAAAATTCATCCATTAAATCTTTATTGCTTTGGCTAGCATAAATTTGACCAATAAAATGAAAACCAATTGGATTTTTTGGATCACGGGTTGATGCTTCGGTAAATGCTTTTACTGCTTCACCTCCCATTTCTCCACCTAATTTTCTATAACAAATACCCATATAAATATAAATATTTGCAGATACATTATCTAACTCACCAGCTAGCTTTAATTTTTCAATGCCGTAATTAGCATCACCAAATTTTGAACCACCATCGGCATTAGCTCTACCAATTGCTGTTAGTATAGCAGGATCAGCTTTACCTTTATTTTTACCCTTCGTGCCCGTTGTTGCAGTGATAGCTTGCTCAAATTTTTGTTTGGCAGCATTAATATCGCCACCTTCAAGTAATTCAACATGACCGGCACCAATCCAAATCCAAGGATCGTTTACACCTTCTTGCAAAGCTTTTTGATATACCGCTTTTGCTGCAGCAATATCTTCATTGGCCAATAAAGCTTGTCCGTACCAGTAAACAGCTTCCGGATTTTTTGAATTACTGTTGTAATTCTTAGAAAAAACATCTACTGCACTTTTACTTTTTTGATAAGCAATATATTTTATACCATCGGCTACGCTTTGAGCATTTACCACAAGCATACAACACATTGCGGCCATAACTAGTGAAACTGTTTTCTTCATTTCGTTCTGTTTTTGTAAGATTACCTGTTTTTAAATTAATTGTCGCTATCTTTTATTAAGCCACCTCTTTTTTTGAAATCCATTTTTGCAGGTGCTAAAAATGATCTTCTAAAAATTAATTGACCACGTTCTAAATTCATAAAATTTTTAAAACCCGTGCCCAAACCTAAGTAGTTTTCTTTTAACACAAAGTACAAGGGTCGTGCCAAAGGATATTGTGAAAAAGTTATAGTACTTTGGCTAGGCTTTGCAAATAGCTCTTTCTCAGCACATTTAACGCATTCTACTAGAGCCAATTTTATTTTTTTTAGCTGCTCTTGTTGTTTTGGTTCATTATTATTTCCTACCCAACTTAACCCTACAAAGCCAATTGCATTGGGTGTTTTAGCCACAGTTTCTACTACAGCTTCACTTCCATTTGCTGCTACAACATTTCGCCCAAAAGGTTCGCCACGTAGTACAGAATCTTGTAAAAAACGTACTGTACTTGTAGCATTATTTCCATCCATAATTACAGGAGCATTGGTTTTACCATTCAATAACTTTTTAATTTTATCAATAGTAAATAATGTATCAGTTGAGTTAATGTTTACAATAATAGCTACTGCATCGTAAGCAACAATATCATCCTCGGGTTTAAAGCCTAAATTGGTAGTAAAATAATCTTCTTCTAATTTATTTAACCCTCTTGCTACCAAAATCATTCTGGTGCTATCTTTTTGTAAATCTTTAAAACAATCTACTTCAGATTTATAAGAGGCAATAATTTTTGCATTTGGAGAAGAAGATTGATATACTAAAATTTGTTGCTCTATAGCTGGTTTAAAGCTTTCATCTACACTTATATAAATAGTACCATCATTAGGATTGTCGGCAGGCACAGTTTTCTGGCTAGAATCTTTACATGCAGTAAAAATTCCACCAATTAAGATACTTATTATTAAAAAGTTAAGTTTCATTAATCATCGCTTTTTATGCCTCTATACAATCTAAAGCCCCCATACAATAAACAAATGGCTCCAAACATATATCTAAATGCCGAATCAATTTCTATAAACCGATCTACTTTCAACTTTTCTGCAAACAACATAACCACAGCCATACCCAATAAAAGTATAGCCATGGTTAAGTCGTAAATCATACGCATGATTCTATAACTTTTTCTTTGCCTGTCTCTATACTCGTTTTGCATGTATTTAATACGTTGTTTGAGAGAACGGGCAATTTAGGAAATAATTTTATTCCGCTGCCACAAAAGTTACAGGTACTTTGTAATAAACAGCCACAGAACGACCATTTTGAGAACCTGGTTTCCAACGTGGCATTTTATTAATCACTCGAACAACTTCTCCATCTAAATCGCTTCTGCCTTTTTGGGTAATTTTTACACCAGTAATATGCCCATTTTCATCTACTATAAATGAAGCTATTACGGTAACTTTTTCGCCTTCTTCAAAATCGTTTGGCTGACGAAGGTTTCTTTGCAAAAATTCAATTAAAGCTGCTTTTCCTCCAGGAAATTCAGGCATAAATTCTGCCGCAACCAATGGCCCATTGTTTTCAGCTTCTACAACTGATTCAATTTTACCATTCACATCTCCATTTTGAGGTTGTTCTTTAGTAATACCAACTTCGGTGGTTACTGGCTCTCCTGGAATTTCTTTATAGCCAATTAAAGAGCTATCTAATTTAGATACTTCACTCAATGGATTATTGGCTAAATGATCTGGTACAATTTCTGGCTTAACGTATGCAGCTTCAGCAGCATTTTGCTTTTGAATCTTTTTTATTACCTGTTTAGGCTTAGGTTGTACTTCTTCTTTGGGTAGAATTACATCTGTAAATTTCAGGTTAGGTAAATTTTCTACAAATACTTGTCCTTTTTTTACCGGTACTTTAAAACTTTGCGATAACGCAAACACTGCAACTACTAAGCTGGTAAAAAGAATAGATTTCAGCATTCGTTTATCGTACTGTTTACGCAGTTCGTAAGCTCCGTACTCTTTGTTGCGGTTTTCAAAAACAATATCTAAAATACTGCTTTTAAGAATGGTTTCTGGTTTCATAATAAACGTTTTTGGTGGTGATGAAATTTAAAACTGGCCAGTTTAGCGTTAAGATGCGAATACCCAAATATTTCCATACGCAAATAGTATTTGTTTCAATTAAATGACGTTACCATTACAAACTATCAACAAAAACTATATTTGCTGCCATGAAAATTTTAATGGTTTGTTTAGGTAATATTTGCAGAAGCCCCTTGGCCGAAGGCATTTTACAACATAAAGCCAATGCATTGAAATTAAATTGGCAAGTGGATAGTGCAGGAACAGCAGGTTATCATGTAGGTGAGGCACCTCATCGTTTATCGCAAAAAGTGGCTAAACAAAATGGCATTGATATAAGCCAACAACAATGCAGGCAATTTGTAAAAGAGGATATGTTGTATTATGATTTGATTTATGTAATGGATACCA